>NZ_BAAHBG010000038.1:0-169146 GCF_054776855.1 Spirosoma migulaei
TTTGATTAATTCACAAACCTAAAAAAATACAATGCCCTCCACAACTTTTGGAACTGATCCATTATTTTCGCATTGAGCGACTCGGCGGAAGCATATTGCAAGTACATAAAAAAGCCACTTAACATTTTTGTTAAGTGGCTGATTATCAGTGAGCCAGTGGAGGGATTCGAACCCCCGACGCGCTTGCGCATCCTGATTACAAATCAGGCGGAATCGACCGCTATCCGACACTGGCAACAATCAATCGACTCGTTTCCGAATCGTGATGCAAAAGTAAGGAATTAGAGACTTTTGTGCAAACTAGTTCTAGAAAAAAACTAAAAAGAGTGGCCAGATTTATAACCAGACCACTCTTTTTAGTTGTCAAACGATCTCTACCTTATGCCTGAGCTACGCGCAACTGATGCCGAAGGTCGTCTAATTGCTTTTCAGCTTCAGCAATTTTCTTATCGATATCCGCACGAAGTTTATCGGCATTCTTCGACCGGGCGAAGAACTCAATATTATTCCGATAGGTCGCAATGTCGTTTTCGATGGCCGTAATGCGCCGACGGATATCGCTCTCGCGTTTGTTGCCAGCGTCGCCACCACCCCGATTGAAATCCCGATCGCGATCGCGTCCACCGCCACCACCGCTGTTCCGGGAACCACCAGGACGGGTTGCTTCGGCTTCACTCTGAAGCATAATCCGTTCCTTATCTTTGGCCGGAATCTTGCCTGTTGCGCCAACCAGTGCATTTACTGCGTTGATATAACGCTTCTGCGTCGACTGCATGTCCTTTTTCGGGACAAAGCCAATGGCGTTCCATTCCTTCTTGAACTCATTCAACTGAGACAAGTCGGCGTTGGCGTTGGCCGCGGCTTCGATCCGTTCGATGAGGGCAATTTTTTGTGTAAGGTTGCCTTCAAACTCGCGTTCGGTTTCCTGATTTTTCGAGCGCTTTTTATTGAAGAACGCATCACAGGCGGCTTTGAACCGGTCGAAAATAGTATTCTTCTGCTTCTCAGGAACCTGACCGATATTCTTCCATTGACGCTGTAGCTCAATGACGGTCTGCGTAATCTCGGGCGACTCTTCGCCAGCAGCCAGAATTCCTTCAACCTGCTCGCAGAGTTGAACTTTAGCCCGCAGATTTTCTTCCCGCTTGCTTTCCAGCTGGCGGAAAAATTCGCCTTTATTATGGAAGAATGTCTTTAACGCAGCCCAGAATTTTTTGCTGAGTTCCTTGCCTTCCTCGCGGGGCATCGGGCCTTTAATGGCATTCCAACGATCCTGAAGGGCCATCACCGCCTTGGTTTTGTCGTTCCAGTCATTAATACTGTTCGACGCAAACGAGGTAATGGGTACTAGTTCTTCATAGATCGCTGATTTCTCTTCATACAATTGGGCCGACTCTTTCCGTTGCTCGTTTGTCTGTCCACGACGTTTATCGTACAGGACATCCAGAGCGGCTTTCATCCGACCCCAAAGCACTTCCTGTTCTGCTTTTGGAGCAGGACCAATGTGCTTATATTCTTCAAATAACGCATTGGCCTCATCGATGGTTTGCCGGGTTACGGGCGTTTCCTCCGATGATTTCGCCATGGCTTCGACCTTTTCAATAACCTCCGTTTTCAGGCTGGTATTGCGTTTGCGGTCAAGCTCTTTTAATTCAAAGTAGATATTACGATTGCTGTAATACCGATCAACCAACGCATGGTAAGTTGCCCAAAGGGTAGCGTTGTGGGGCGAGTTCATGTTTCCGGCCGATTTCCAATCGTCCTGAATTTTCTTGAACTCGTTCCAGCTTACTTTAGGATCACCGGCGTTGTTTTCATCGGTTTCAACCAGTTCACGCAGGCGGGTCAGCAACTCCGTTTTCGATGCGAAGTTGGTTTCCTTAGCCTTATCTAAATTCTGGAAGTATGTATTTTTCTGGCTCTTGATCAGCTTATACAGCTCATCGAACCGGGAAACAGCATCATCATATTTGTACTCAAAACCTTCTTCAGCACCTGTTTCAGCCACATAAGCCTGTAGGGCTGCTTCCCGCTCCGCCCGCTTCATCTGATCGAACAACGGCTTAACCTCCTTCAACACCAGATCCGCTTTCTTAAAATCGCCGGGGGTAACAGAGGCCGTACTAATGGCCGCCATTTGTGTCTCGAGCAGATTAACAAAATCCGACTTAGTAAACTGGCTATAATCAACGGCAGAGTGACTCGACGCGTCATCGTCAACATCTGACACGTCGGCATACTGTGCTGAAATTTCCTCACTGATTTCTGGTGAAACCGGGGATTCGGGCGCAGTCGCTTCTACAGCAGGGGCCTCAACAGTCGCTTCCTCAGTAACAGAGGTATCATCAGTTTCGGCAACCGGCTCCTGTACAGGCGCACTGACTGCCGTTGGCTCGCTGGGTGTTTCAGGAGATGGCTCAGCACTAGCTTCAACTTCTGGGGTTTCAGCTACGGGCACAGCCGTATCAGTCGGGGCAACCTCAGCTGCCTCGGTACTGTTGTCCGAAGAAACGATAGATTCACTACTGTCGACAGGCGTATCCGTTGAGGGCGTTGTTATAGTAGGATCACCCACTGCATCAGGCTGCGTTTCGGCAGTCAATGCTGGTTCGGCTTCGGCCAATTCTGGCGTAGCCTCACTACCCTCGATGGATGCATCAGGGGTGACCACAGCGGGTGTTGTGGTATCTTCGGGAATATGCACTGCCAGCGATCCATTAGCCTCTTTGGTGGTTTCTGGCTGCTGGTTAATTTCCTGTTCTTGGTTTGCCATGTTGGGAACGTACCGATTACTTTTGCAAAAGTACGATAAAATGCGAATTTTCTTCTAGTACAGCCTTTAAACAAGCCCACAGAATGTCATCAGCTATCAGTGACTTACGTAATGAATACACATTAAGCGGTTTAGACACTGCCGACGTTGCCCCAGATCCGATTACTCAGTTCCGGCAATGGTTCGATGCTGCGTTACAAGCTGGGGTTCCGGAGCCCAATGCCATGCATCTCAGCACCGTGACGGCAGAGGGTCGTCCGGATGGACGAATCGTTCTGTTGAAAGATGTGTCGAATGAAGGGTTTGCTTTCTATACAAATTATGAAAGCAGAAAAGGTCGTGAACTTACGCAACATCCGTTCGCAACACTCACTTTTTTTTATCCCGAACTTGAACGTCAGATTCGTATTGAAGGTGTAGTAGAGAAAGTAAGGCCCGAAGAATCAGACGCTTACTTTAGCAGCCGCCCGCGTGGGAGTCAGATTGGAGCATGGGTATCGCACCAGAGTAATGTGATCGACAGCCGTGATGTATTGGAAGATCGCCAGCGTGAATTGGAAGCCCAGTTTGCCCATAAACCCGTTCCCCGACCGCCTTATTGGGGTGGTTTTCGGGTTCTACCCGATGCCATCGAATTCTGGCAAGGTCGCCCCAGCCGACTGCATGATCGGATTCGCTATAAAATCGTAGATGGAAACTGGCAGATTGAACGGCTGGCCCCTTAATTTTTCTAAACACGGAGAAAACAGAGGATACACGAAGAACACAAAGTTTTTTAAAACTCAGTGATCTCTGTTTTCTCCGTGTTTAAATTTTACGGTAAAAACTCTTCACGAACCGCTTTACCAGCCTATACGTCTTCCTTCTACTCTTAATGTATGGCTAAACATCGAGCCAAAGCGAAACCACTTGTTGATAGTCGAACCCTGTTTAGTGTCATCTCGGCCTCGTCCGTTGGCACACTCATCGAATGGTACGATTTCTATATCTTCGGTAGCCTGGCGGCTATTCTATCATCGCAGTTTTTTCCAAAAGATAACCCCACGGCGGCCTTACTTTCTACTCTGGCAACCTTTGCCGCTGGCTTCGTTGTACGCCCATTTGGTGCTCTGGTATTCGGGCGATTGGGCGATCTGGTTGGCCGGAAATACACCTTTTTAGTAACGCTGGTTCTGATGGGGGGCTCAACGTTTGCCATTGGGCTGATACCGGGTTATGCGACCATCGGTTACTGGGCGCCCTTACTGGTTCTGTTGCTTCGATTAATCCAGGGATTAGCACTTGGGGGCGAATATGGCGGAGCGGCTACCTATGTGGCAGAGTACGCACCCGCAGGCCGACGAGGTTATTACACAAGTTTTATCCAGACAACTGCGACATTAGGCTTATTTGTATCGCTGGGCGTGATTATGCTCACGCGGGAATCATTGGGCGTCGATAAATTTTCGGACTGGGGCTGGCGGGTGCCGTTTCTATTGTCGATTGTGTTGGTGGGCGTATCCATTGTCATTCGACTACGTATGGCCGAATCGCCTTTGTTTTCCAAACTAAAAACGGAAGGTACGCTCTCAAAAAATCCGCTGGCCGAGAGTTTTGGCAAGAAACAAAACCTGAAAATGGTGTTGCTAGCCTTGTTTGGAGCCACGGCGGGTCAGGGGGTTATCTGGTATACCGGTCAGTTTTATGCGCTGTCGTTTATCCAGAAAGCCTGCAACATTGAGTTTGTGCAGTCGAATATGATCGTCGCGATTGCGTTACTGGCCGCAACGCCCTTTTTTATTGTTTTTGGTGGATGGTCGGATCGAATTGGCCGTAAGCCGATTATGCTGGCCGGTATGGCACTGGGTATCCTGACGTACCGGCCAATTTATGATAAGCTATACAGTCTGGCCGACTTAACCCAGAGACAGGAGTTCGTTGATGCCCAAACGATTGACCGAAAGCTGGCAAAGCTGGACAATGGAGGCACATTGGTGACTATGACGACAACTCATTTTTATGAAGATGGGTTAATTGCGAAAGACATCGAAAAAACCGTTACGGCAACACCCAAAGGTCAACCGGGCAAGCCAGAACTGACAAAATCTGTCACATTACCCCGAGCTAGTTTCTGGCTGATGGTACTCCTGATATTTGTGCAGGTCGTGTATGTCACGATGGTATATGGCCCTGTGGCTGCGTTTCTGGTCGAGTTGTTTCCAACCCGGATTCGCTACACCTCCATGTCCTTACCGTACCATATTGGCAACGGTATTTTTGGGGGACTAACCCCATTCATTGCAACAGCCCTGGTTGCGACGGCTACCAAAGCCAATGAAACGGTACCAGGTTCTGTGGCGAAACCTTATCTGGAAGGACTCTGGTACCCGATTCTGGTAGCCGGTGTTTGTTTTGTGATTGGACTGGTGTATTTGAACAACAAGAGTTATACGACGGCAGAGGATTAACGGTTTTTAGTATTTGGTTTACGGTGGCCGACGCACGAGACTACAGATGCGTCAGCCACCATAAACCAAATACTGAAAACCATAAACATAAAACATATGGATTCACTCAAAAAATACTTCGGCATTATCTGGATACTTCTCGGTATTTATGTCGGCTATGATCGCATTACCGATAGTCTGACCAAAATTGGCAGCGACAAACTCGAAGACCGTGTATTCGGCTGGGTAATCCTCTGCGTGCTCGTACCTATTGTTGTGGGCGGATTGATCCTGTTTGGGAAATATGCGCTGGATGGAGAATATAAATCTAGAGAGTGAAAGAGGGAAAGAATGAAAGAGTGAATAGATTTGCGCCACCTTTTTGCGTGTGCGATTTTATTCATTCGCTCATTCACTCTTTCGCTCATTAATCATTATGCGTATCCGAACCTTTGACGAGTACCAAACTGCTTATCAGAAAAGTGTTGATGATCCCGAGGAGTTCTGGGCCGAAATTGCCCAGAATTTTCAGTGGCGTAAACCCTGGACCAAAACCCTGCAATGGAACTTCAACGAACCCAATATCAAGTGGTTCATTGGCGGCAAACTTAATATTACTGAAAACTGCCTCGACCGACACCTGGCTGAGCGAGGTGATCAGCCAGCTATTATCTGGGAACCCAACGATCCGAATGAAGCGGGCGTTACACTTACCTATCGGATGTTGCACGATCAGGTGTGCCGCTTTGCCAATGTGCTGAAACGCAATGGCGTTGTGAAGGGTGACCGAGTGTGTATTTACATGCCGATGGTGCCCGAACTGGCTATTGCGGTGCTGGCCTGCGCTCGTATAGGGGCTGTCCACTCGGTGGTATTTGGTGGTTTTTCGGCGCAAAGCATTGCAGACCGGATCAATGATGCACAATGTAAAGTGGTCGTTACGGCTGATGGTTCTTACCGGGGAAATAAAGAAATACCGCTCAAAAGTACCGTAGACGATGCCCTGATTGGTTGCCCAAGCGTTCAGAAAGTGATCGTTATGACGCGCACCCGCACACCCGTATCGATGCTGAAAGGTCGCGACATCTGGTGGGAGCAGGAACTGAAGCAGGTGACTGCCGATTGCCCTGCCGAAGAAATGGACGCCGAAGATATGCTGTTCATTCTGTACACATCCGGCTCAACGGGCAAGCCAAAAGGCGTTGTGCATACCTGCGGAGGTTACATGGTTTATGCTACTTATACCTTCCAGAATGTATTTCAATATGAACCCGGCCAGGTGTTTTTCTGCACCGCCGACATTGGCTGGATTACCGGACACAGTTATATTGTATACGGCCCGCTGGCATCTGGCGCGACTTCGGTGATTTTTGAAGGGGTACCCACCTATCCTGATTGTGGTCGATTCTGGGACATCACGGACAAACATAACGTCAATATTCTCTACACGGCACCAACGGCCATTCGGTCGTTGATGGGTTTTGGCCTGGACAAAGTGGAGAATCATGACCTGAGTAGTTTGCAGGTATTGGGCTCGGTCGGTGAACCGATCAATGAAGAAGCCTGGCATTGGTATGATGATCACATCGGCAAAAATCGCTGCCCGATTGTCGATACCTGGTGGCAAACTGAAACCGGTGGCATCCTGATTTCGCCCCTGGCAGGCATTACCAAAACTAAACCAACCTTTGCTACACTTCCACTACCGGGCGTTCAGCCAATTCTGGTGGATGAAAACGGGAAGGAAATTGAAGGGAATGGTGTGAGTGGTAATCTCTGCATGAAGTTCCCCTGGCCAGGCATTCTGCGTACCACCTACGGTGACCACGAACGCTGCCGCCAAACCTACTTCGCGACTTATCCGGGCTTATACTTTACCGGTGATGGTTGCCTGCGAGATGAAGATGGGTATTACCGCATCACGGGTCGAGTCGACGATGTGTTGAATGTTTCGGGCCACCGCATTGGCACAGCCGAAGTCGAAAACGCCATTAATATGCACACAGGCGTGGTGGAGAGCGCCGTAGTCGGTTACCCGCACGACATCAAAGGCCAGGGCATTTATGCATACGTAATTACGGATCAGCAACCCGATGGTCATGATGCCGAACTAACCAAGCGCGACATTCTGGCGACCGTAACCCGTGTCATTGGGCCTATCGCCAAGCCCGACAAAATCCAGTTCGTAACGGGCTTACCCAAAACGCGCTCCGGCAAAATCATGCGCCGAATTCTGCGTAAAATTGCGGAGGGGGACACGGGTAATTTAGGCGATACCTCGACGCTACTTGATCCTGCGGTGGTGGATGAAATTAAAGCGGGAGCGATTTAAGGTATACGGTTTTCGGTTTACACTTTTCGGTTACGCCGGGCGGAGACGTCCGGTGTTTTTTTGTTTATCTTTGGTCGAAAGACGCATAAACATGGCAACTATAGTCGAAGTACGCAATGAGCGCTATGGGATTCCAAAGTACGCCGGTAATATCATGACGAAGGCGGATTTTCTAGGCTGGGAGTCTGACGATAATTACGTCTATGAATTCAGCAACGGCGTACTTGAGCCCACCACTGGCATGAGACAAGAGGAAATGGCAATAATTCAGCGTATAACACGACGTTTTGCCCAAACGATGGCTTATCAGAATGATGCAGAACTGATGCCGGAAATTGAGGTTTGGGTTTCAGAAAAACAAATGCGCCGACCTGATCTCTCTTTCTACACAAGTGAACAAATTGCCGCATCAAAAAAACGCGATCCTATAATGCCCAGCTTTGTAGCTGAAATTGTTTCAGAAAATGACGATGCCCGGAAGTACATAAAAAAACTACATGAGTATTTTCAAGCGGGTGTACAGAATGTCTGGCTTGTTTTCCCGGATGATTATACAGTATACGTTTATACCTCACCCAAAACGGTTACCATTTGTACCGACAACGATGTGTTAAGCGCAGCCCCTGCTTTGCCTGAGTTGCAGATGACTGTGACAGAATTGTTTCGACGTTGATCGAATAAATAGGTGCTGAGATAATAAGCGTTTACCTCCTAAACCGTTTGCTGAAGCTTGTACAATCCCTCCTCACTTCACCTTCACAATCTCCCCGAAGTAGTTCATGAACAGCGTAAAATCCATCGTCTTTTTGCTGTCTGGGTTCAGTAGATGCATAGTCAGCGTGATGTAACGCTGGCCGTTGAAGGTGGGTTTGTAGATGACTTTTTGCAGGATGGACTGCTTGATGGCGTCGTCGCTTTTGGTAAAGTAGAGTAGATCGTCTTTGAGTAACGTCCGCTTAAATTGTTGACTTCCTGATTTTTTTGTGGCCAGCACCGTAATAGCATTGTCGAAATAGCATCCAGTGGACGCCTGTATGGAACTGGTGTCCTGATCGAGTGTCAACGTGACTTTTAGCGATTTACCCGACTCCTGATACACATCCGCTTTGCCTAATTTATCCGCGTCAACAACCGATTGGCAGTTCTTGGGTTTGGGGGCTGGTGCCGCCGTGGAATCTGTAGTGGTGGTGGTAGATTGGACAGTGGCGTCCTGTTTCTTTTCAGAGTTTCCACCACAAGCCGTTAATAGACCGAGAGCAAAAAGGAGTAGAAAGGTGTTTTTCATGAAATAAAGGGGTGGCTTAACCGCAAAGAGCGCAAAGGTATCGCAAAGATTGCAAAGAAATATTGCTTCGCGTCCTTTGCGAAATCTTTGCGCTCTTTGCGGTTAAACCACCATTTAGATGACCTAAAATGCTCCTTTTTGTGTTTCATTCATGAAGGCAGTCCGGTAGTATGTACGCCCGGTTCATCAACGTCTTGCTCTACCACCAACTCATTTATGCAACTACTTTACAGTTATTTACGGCGTTATTGGGGCCTCTTGGCTCTTGCGCTCTTATTAGCAGCAATCAATCAGATTTTCTCGCTGCTCGATCCGTATATCTTCCGCAAAATCATTGATCAGTACGTCGTTAAACCGGGCGGCACACTCCGGCCGTTAGGGTTCTGGGGATTCCTGAAAAACGGGGCTGGGCTCCTGATTTTGCAGGCACTGGGCGTGGCAATGGTGAGTCGCATCGCCAAAAACTTCCAGGATTATTATGTAAACGTAATTACCCAGCGGCTGGGTGCACAACTCTATACCGATGGCCTTCGTCACTCACTCGACCTCCCCTACCAGGTATTTGAAGATCAGCGATCGGGCGAGACACTAGGGAAGTTACAGAAAGTTCGAACTGATGTTGAAAAGTTAATTCAATCGTTTGTGAATGTACTATTTACATCGGTTGTGGGCATTGTTTTCGTGATGTGGTATGCTGCCACAGTGTACTGGCCTATTGCACCCGCTTATTTTCTGACTATCCCGCTGCTGGGTTTTGTGAGTTCGCTGCTAAGCAAAAAAATCAAGACCGTTCAGAAAACGATTGTAGCCGAAACTACTGCGCTGGCGGGTTCAACGACCGAGAGTCTGCGCAATATTGAGTTAGTAAAAAGCCTTGGTTTGGCCCAACAGGAAACCGAACGGCTCAATGCCACGACCGGAAAAATCCTGAAGCTGGAACTCAAAAAAGTACGCTACATCCGGTCGCTGTCCTTCATTCAGGGAACGTTTGTGAACTTGCTCCGCAATGCCATCATGCTGCTTATGCTATTTCTGGTGGTGCAGGGTAAGATTACCGTGGGTGAGTTTTTCTCCCTGTTCATCTATTCGTTCGCCATTTTCGGTCCCTTGCAGGAACTGGGCAACATCATCAATGTTTACCGCGAAACGGAAGCCTCGCTGGCTAATTTCCAGCAAATCCTGGATACGCCCCGGGATGTGCAACCCGTCCATCCTCAACCCGTTAAGACCCTCAAAACACTTGCCTTTGAGGACGTTCATTTTAAGCACCTCACTGCTGATAAACCCGCTCTGGATGGTATTTCCTTCGACGCGGAGGTTGGAGAGACCGTAGCCTTTGTGGGCCCCAGTGGTTCAGGGAAAACGACACTTGTGAAGCTACTGGTTGGTTTGTACAAACCGCTGAGTGGCCAGATTTTGTACAATGGTATTCCCGGCTCTGAGGTAAACCTGGATGAGTTACGCGAGCAAATCGGCTTTGTGACGCAGGATACGCAGCTTTTTGCCGGAACCATCCGCGAAAACCTTCGCTTCGTAGCTCCAAATGCCACCGATGAAGAATGCCTGACAGCTTTACATCAGGCAGCTGCCGACTCGCTGCTTTCCCGAGCTCCGCTAGGGCTCGATACGGTTATTGGCGAAGGCGGGGTAAAAGTGTCCGGGGGCGAAAAACAACGGTTGAGCATTGCCCGTGCGCTACTCCGGAAACCTGCTTTACTGGTGTTCGACGAAGCCACATCGGCACTTGACTCACTGACCGAAGAAGAAATTGGTCGAACCGTTCGCGACTTATCGGGTTCGCGCCGACACATCACGATCCTGATCGCGCACCGGCTGAGCACCATTCTACACGCCGACCGGATTTTTGTACTGGAACAGGGCCATGTGGTTGAGCAGGGGCGTCATAGCGAGTTATTAGCACAAAAAGGCCTTTATTATGCCATGTGGCGGCAACAAATTGGAGAGCGTAAAGATCTGGTGGCTGTTTAAGAACATTGATCGCCTTCGCAACGTCAAGTTAAATCCCGATGGTCATCTGTATGTTCCGGTTGATGCCAGTGGCGCAATAAACTTGTTTGTCAAACTACACAAACCCGCTGGGCATGAGGTCTGGCGGGTTTTGTGTAATTGGTAGTGTAGACAAAGAAATCAGCTAATAACCGCGTTTATCAAACATGACTTTCTACCATCAGCAGGTCCTGAAAATGAGAGATGAACTCTACGCAAACGAGGATTTGTGCAACCAGATAATTCGGGCAAAGCTGTTTATGGACAGCCAATTGGAACGTAGTTTAAATCTTGATGCTATTGCTCAGGAAGCGTCGTTCTCAAAATTCCATTTCATCCGACTCTTTAAAAACATGTACGGTCAAACCCCATATCAATACCTGACAACCGTCCGGATTGACAAAGCGAAACAGCTTTTACGGATCGACAAACCCGTTCAGGACGTCTGTTTTGCGGTTGGCTTTGAGAGCACAAGTTCATTTACAGGGCTTTTTAAAAAGATGACGGGTTCAACGCCTACTGCATTTATCGAGAAGGCTGTATCCAATCGTAATCGTATTGATAGAGCGAAATAGCAATTTTCGAGAAGTGTCTATTTAATTTCGTTCTGATCTTTGCGGTCTCGGTTGGTAAGGCTACATGAGTGCCAGCCAGCAATGATTTCGCACAAGAAAAATTGAAAAAGGATGAAGATTAAAGTAACGAGCCTATTGGTGGATGATCAAGAAAAGGCCCTTGCGTTTTATACGGAGGTACTGGGTTTTGTGAAAAAAACAGAGGTTCCACTGGGTGAACATAAATGGCTGACCGTTGTATCAGGCGAGGAGAGAGACGGTGTCGAGTTACTCCTTGAACCTATGGCTTTCGAGCCCGCCAGAGTCTACCAAAAAGCCTTGTTCGACGCCGGAATTCCATTGACTGCGTTCAATGTAGACGATGTCCAGCTTGACTATGAACGGTTAATAAAACTTGGCGTGGTATTCAGTATGAAGCCGACAACGATGGGCCCGGTAACTCTGGCTGTATTTGATGATACCTGCGGAAATAATATTCAGCTTGTGCAGGTATAAATTACTCTTCTAAAATCTCCGCCAGCACCGTTTCAAAACCTACCAGTACCTCTTCACCGGAAAGTTTTTCGGTGAAGAGTTTTGTTTCTGTAGATTGGTTCGGACGGTAGATGTAGGTTAGTTTTTCATCGGGAGAAACAAGCCATGCCAATCGGACTCCATTCAAAATCCATTTTTCCATTTTTGCTTTAACAGCGTGCAGATTGTCAGAGTCACTGGCTAGTTCCAGGACAAAGTCAGGAGCCAGGTATGGAAATGAGTGTTTCTCTTTTTTACTTAACGCATCCCATCGTTCCCGCCGAATCCAGGCTACGTCAGGGGCTTTCATCGACTTATCTTTTAGGAAGAAACCACCGCTTGAATCAATTACTTTGCCAGCTTTGGTTTTACGGTTCCAGATACCGAATTCGGTATTTAGTTCACTGTTGTTAGAACTCGTCAGAAGGTGGGTTGGAGACATGTTAATGTACAAAATCCCGTTCTCATCACGCTCAATGTTCAGTTCAGGATTGGCCAGGCAGAACCGGACTAATTCCTCATCGGTGAAGTGATCGATTTGGGGTATGTGTAGGGGCAATTGCATCGAAGTAAGCGTTTACGGCTATTGACAAATTTACTGAATCAGACCAAGCAAACAAAATAGATGATTTTTGCTCTTTTGTTTACTTCGTCGGGGCTCTAAAAAAGAGATTTCACTTCTTTAGGGTTTCCGTATAGGTTTCCCACGAGCAACTCTCCAGAAACATGTGGCCTTCAATTACGTTCGTTGCTGCCCCATCCGAAATCGAAAGCGTGGCTGTCCCCCCAACCGTTCCCCAAACCTGGCTCGGGTTAGGGGAGGGAAAGCAAACCAGGGTTTCGGCCTCAGCAGGGCTCATTATCAGCCGAAATGTGAGGTTGTCATGATGAAAGGAAATCTCTCCACCCGTTAGCAGTTTGGTATGATCGGGGCTGGCATAGGTTCTGTTTGTCAGGGTGTATTCCTTGCTAATCAGGTGGAAGCCGGATCGTATAATCTGATCGCCCTGCTGAAGGTATATATAGCTACCTGGGGTCCCGAAAATATTCCAGCCATCGCCCGCAAAGTGATACCAGGTCCAGCTTCCTCCCTGACGTGCAGGCGTATCGTCCAGCCTGCCTTGTTCATGATATGCCTGCCCTGAAAGTTGGGATTGAAAGTCGCCCCAAGAAAGTGATCCAGAAACGGTACTGTTAGGAATCTGGGAAACATAGCTGAAGCCTGGTGAATTTACAGGTGCTCCGGTTAGTACAGTGTGCAGGAATCCAGGCATTACACCCGTTGGGAAAGCGGCAAATGGAGGTTGCGTGGGTGTAATTGTAAACGTACCGGTTACTTCCGGGAAATTTACCTGAATCAAGAACTGGTTATTATCAGAGTCGCCAATTGCCCGAATCACTAAATGGGATGGAATTTCCAGGTGGTTGGCTGAGGTTTTCAGTTTCGACTGAGGAACCGTGGTTGTAAATCGTTTTACAACGCCTTCTTTTGTTTTAAGTGAGATCGTAAACACTGAATTTTTCGCCTTGTCGGGGCTACTTTCTTCCCACCAGTGTTGCGGAATGAACGCCATCACGACAGAGCTACCATCCTGGAGAAAAAAATCGAAATACCACCACTGAAGCTGGACTTTAGGCCGCTGGAAATTCCGGATCTGAAGTTTATGAAACCGCTCAGGGTTCTGCCATTCCTGGTAACTGAGAAATTTATTGACAAGGCTGTTAGGGATTAACTTAGCGCTGAGTCGTTTGAGGAAAGGCTCTCTGGGCAAGTTGAAGTTCCCATCCTTATTGGGTAGAAAGGGATATACCTTCTTCACCAATGTTCGCGAAAGATCGCCATAGTAGTGCGGGAGTGAGACGTTGATGCCGGGAACACGATCCCATTTCAAGCGAGGGTCAGCAGCCGACACCGCGAGTTTCACTAGAAGCAAATCGTTCTGAGCCTTATAAAGAGCACGAGCTGTCGGAATCACCTGTTCGGGTGTTAAAAGAGGAATAAAGCCGTCGCTGGAAAAGATCGCAGGGTGGTAACTACTCTTTGTCGACTGGGCAAGCCAATCCGCTTTCCTGACAATATAATAAAGTGTTTCTGATGCACTAGCCACGCTGATCGTCACCACCTGCAGGAGCGCAAACAGAAAAATAGGGATAACAGTAGTGCGTTGACTCATAGGCGCATGCCGGATTTCATAGGAATACTCTTTCAAAATAGAATCTACCAGAATCTTAGAACAAGTAAATCAGTAAAACTACGGTCAAAATACACATATAGTTTTCGCTGGCTTTTGAATGAAGGTAAAGTTTCCCGAAACACGTATAAACAACGCCATTCAACAACCCGTCTCAGAGACCAATTAAGTTTTGCAAAAGCGTCCAATATCGATATGGAATGTAAGTAGTATCTTCTTAATAATGCTTTATCATCCTATAATGCCAATTTCTGCCTCATGGTTAAGCCCGCTTATTACATTAGCTTGATTAGTGCTGGCCTGTTGTGTCTGCTCAGCTTTAAAACGAACGTACGAACTAGGCTGAAAGAGGGCCCCTCGCCAGTAAAAACGCCAGCCCAAGAACAGGCCACGTTTCAGCTTGAACCGGGCCTTTCTATTCAACTTGTTGCGTCTGAGCCAATGGTTCAGGACCCGGTTGCCATCACCTTCGATGAACATGGCCGACTCTGGGTGGTTGAAATGCGTGGTTTCATGGCCGATATCAACGGCGACGGTGAAGACAAACCCGTTGGGCGCGTTTCGGTGCTCGAAGATACGAATGGCGATGGCCAGATGGATGTCAGCAAGATTTACCTCGATAGTCTGGTTATGCCCCGAGCTATGGCCTTTGTGCCAGGAGGAGTACTGATTGCTGAAAACGGGGCCTTATGGCTTACGAAAGACCTGAATGGTGATCTGAAAGCGGATACAAAAACCGTTGTTGATCCAACCTATGCGGCTAGTGGGCTACCCGAACATGCACCCAATGGTCTCTGGCGTGGGTTGGATAACTGGTACTACAGCGCGAAATCACGTCTTCGGTATAAGCTGATGGACGGAAAGCCTGGCGCGACCCAGTGGCAAAAGGACAGTACCGAATTTCGTGGACAATGGGGAATCAGCTATGATGACAAAGGCCGGTTGTTTTATAACTATAACTGGTCCCAGCTTCATGCCGATCTGGTGGCACCCAATTACCTGTCCCGAAACAAAAACCACAAACCAACGACTGGTATCGACTACGGACTGACCATTGACCGTCGGGTGTACCCGATCCGACCTAATCCGGCGGTGAACCGGGGGTATATACCTGGAACGCTGGATAAAGAAGGGCACTTGCTGGAATTTACGGCCGCTTGCTCGCCACTTGCCTACCGGGGAACAGCCCTGCCTGCGGCCTATTATGGCAATGCGTTCGTCTGCGAACCCGCCGGTAATCTCATTAAACGCAATGTGGTGGAAGAAAAAGGGCTGCTGATTACAGCGCATGACCCGCACCCTGGCACCGAATTCCTGGCGTCGACGGATGAGCGGTTTCGACCCGTTCATATGGCTTCTGGGCCGGATGGAGCCCTTTATATCGCTGATATGTATCGTGGACTTATCCAGCATAAGGCGTATGTAACACCCTACCTGAAGGAGCAGACACTTGCCCGTGAACTAGATAAACCAGTCAATCGGGGACGTATCTGGCGCATTGTTCCGCAAAACTGGAAAGCCCAAAAGACGAAGAAACTGTCGGATGAATCACCGGATGAACTTATCGCTGAATTGTCGAACCCCGACGGTTGGCATCGGGATATGGCCCAGCATTTATTAATTGATAAGAATGATAAGAAAGTTGGCCCGGCTTTAACAAATCTGGCGTTGAAAGGTGATCAGCCCCAGGGACGTTTCCATGCTTTATGGACGCTGGATGGACTAAAACTCAGTAAACCCGATGTACTGGCTGGCTTGGTTGCGGATCAGAACGCGCTTGTTAGTTCAACGGCACTTCGGCTACTCGAGCCGTTCGCGAAAACAGATAAAACCGTTCGGGCTAAATTGGGCGAGCAACTACTAAGCAGATGGGAAAACGCGCCCATTGAGCTTATCTTACAGATGACCTTTACGGCTGGTGTGCTCGACCAACCCATTGCCCAGCAACTCCTGGCGAACATTGTCGGGCGATATGGCGAATCGGCTCTGATTCGGGATGCAGCCATGAGTAGCCTTCAGGATCAGGAGTTTGCCTTATTACAGCGTCTGGTTAAATCCCCACAATGGCAGACGCATGAACCTGCGAAAGAAATTTTTCTGGAGATGCTGACGACCTCCATTGTTCGAAAGCGAAACCCTGCCGAGTTGACGGCATTATTAACGCTTTTAGACAGTCATAAAGAATCGTTTGGCTGGCAGGAGAAAGCCATACTGACCAGCATGTCTATTGCGGGGAGCAGCAAAATGAAGCCGATAAAACTTGCTGCTGCTCCCAACTTGTTAGCCAAATCCAGTGCCAAAATTGATCCATCCCGACTGGCATCCCTGGAAACGATGTTTGAATGGCCAGGGCACGTAGCGGCAAAAAGCAGCTCAGTGAAAAAGAGTCTGCTAAATGACGAGGAGCAAAAACTATTTGCCTCTGGCAGACAGCTTTACCTGAATACCTGTTCGGGTTGTCATGGTACGGATGGAGCTGGACTCTCTCGATTTGGCCCGCCTTTAATTGGATCAGACTGGGTGTTGGGCGACGAAAAAAGACTGGCATTAGTCCTGCTTCACGGGATGGAAGGGCCTGTCGAAATAAACAAGCGAGTCTACGATGCCCCCGAAATACTCCCGGTTATGCCCTCTCACTCCACCATGGACGACGCGTCGATCACGTCTATCCTGATGTATATCCGAAACGAATGGGGAAACAACGCGGGCCCGATTGGCAAACGGACGGTGGGTATGACCCGCGTTTTAGCCCAGGGACGTGTAGTGCCCTGGACGGCTAAAGAGTTGAATAAATATATTCTGGAGACACAAGCCGCCAGTGCGAAATAAAAAAGTCATTGATTGTCAAGAATTGTCATTCGTAGTCATGTATTGCTGAGCGTGGCAGGTTAGTTTATCGAAAAACGCACGACAATGGCTGACGACGAATGACAATTCTTGACAACCAATGACCACGCCTGACCATCAATGACAATACTTGACCTTTACCAAAATGGATAGACGAGATTTTATGCAGAAAGCCTCCGTTGGGGCCATGGCGTTATCCTTTCCTACAGTCCCGGAATTCTTTGCCGATAAGCGGATGGGCATTGTGGTACACTCCTACTGGATGCGGTGGAACTCAAAAGTGGAAAGCCAGAAGTATCCGGCTTTCACCAACGCCCTTGAACTGTTAGATCATTGCAGTCAGCTCGGAGCAGGTGGTGTTCAGGTGATTGTCAATGGCTGGTCAGCCGATTTCGCCAAAAAGGTACGCGAGAAGCGTGAGAAGTTAGGCCTCTATCTGGAAGGGTCGATTGGTTTACCCAAAAAAACCGAGGACGTTCCAAAATTTGAGCAGGACGTGATCAATGCACGAGAAGCTGGAGCGCATGTGCTACGAACCGTTTGTTCGAGTGGCCGACGGTATGAAACCTACCATTCTCCCGCGGCCTTCGACGAGTTGAAAAAAAACGCTCTGGCTTCGTTGCAATTGGCCGAGCCCGTTCTGCGCAAGTACAAAGTCAAATTGGGCGTCGAAAACCATAAAGACTGGCGCGCACCTGACCTGGTAAATCTCCTGAAACAGGTCAATAGCGAATGGATTGGCGTAACTCTCGATTTTGGCAATAGCATGGCGCTACTGGAAGATCCTATGGAGGTTGTGCAGACGTTAGCTCCTTACGTGTTCAGTACGCATGTTAAAGACATGGCGTTGGAGGAATACCCCAATGGATTTCTGCTATCAGAAGTGCCTATGGGAAAGGGTATTCTGGACCTGAAAAAGATGGTTGAAATCTGCCAGAAGAGCAATCCATCTGGTACGTTCAGCCTGGAAATGATCACGCGCGACCCACTGGAAATACCCTGTTTGACCAATGCCTATTGGGAAACGATGGGCTCCGTACCCGGCTCCGATCTTGCCCGAATGCTACGGATGGTGCGGGAACATAAATATCCCGGCGGACTACCCAGAGTTAATCAGCTAAGCCCAGATGGTAAATTGGCGCTGGAAAACGACAATATAATTGCCTGCATCAAATACAGTAAGGATACATTAGGACTCAACTAAATAGGTTCGCGCAGTGATAGCTAAAGCACAGTTTATTTCTGCGGGAAACACCAATCCAAAACATGAGTAAAGAAATACTTCCAGGAATTAGTCAATTCAATCTGAGTGGAAAATCGGCCATCATTACCGGTGGCTCAAAAGGGTTAGGTTTAGCGATGGCCGCCGGGCTGGCTTCGGCAGGTGCCAATGTGATGCTGGTTAACCGTAATGCGGAGGAAGGGGCAAAAGCCGCGCAGGAACTAAGCGAGGATTTTGGTATTACAGCCATTTCCTTTAGTGCCGACATTGCCAATCAGGAGCAAACGGAAGCAATGGCTCAACAGGCAATGGATACGTTTGGCCAGATCGATATTCTCATCAACAGTGCCGGAATCAACATTCGAGGGCCCATTGATGAGCTAACACCAGACGATTTTACTAAGGTGATGGAGGTGAACGTAACGGGTACCTGGCTGTGTTGCAGGGCTGTAACGCCATTTATGAAAAAAGCCGGACGAGGTAGTATTATCAACCTGGCCAGTACGCTCGGCCTGGTTGGTTTGTCTAATCGAACGCCGTACACATCCAGCAAAGGGGCTGTTGTTCAGATGACGCGTGCCCTGGCGCTGGAACTGGCTCCGTTTAATATCAACGTCAATGCCATTTGCCCAGGTCCGTTCCTGACCGAGATGAACCTGCCCATTGCCGACACCGAAGAAGGTAAAAAGTTTGTGGTGGGCGCAACGGCTTTAGGCCGCTGGGGTCATTTGCGCGAAATTCAGGGAGCCGCCATATTCCTGGCCAGTGATGCCGGAAGCTATATGGTTGGTTCGATGCTAACCGTTGATGGCGGCTGGACAGCCAGATAATTTACGATTTACGGTATTCGGTTTACGGTGGGCTGGCGCAATAAAAGGCTGACGCGCCAGCCCACCGTAAACCGAATACCTAAACCCCCTAAACCAAAAAAATGGAACAGTTAAGCGGCAAAGCTAAAGCAACCCGGGTACGATACGGAATGCTGGCACTCGTATTCGTTAACGTAGCGATTAGTTATCTGGACCGCACCAATATTGGGGTTGCTGCGTCGGCCCTGGGTAAGGATCTGAACCTGTCAAAAATAGAGATGGGCTATATTCTATCCGCTTTTGGCTGGGCGTATGCGGCTTTGCAGATTCCCGGCGGATTAATTGCCGATCGGTTTGGGCCTCGTATTTTGTATGCGTTCTGTTTGATTACCTGGTCGATTGTAACACTAGCCCATGTACTTGTTCGAGGCATTGCCAGTCTGTTCTTTCTTCGGCTGGCCACCGGCACGCTGGAAGCGCCTTCGTATCCCATCAATAACCGGGTAGTCACTCAATGGTTCCCCAATAATGAGCGAGCGTCGGCCATTGCCATGTATGTGTCCGGGCAGTTTATTGGCCTGGCTTTTCTGAGTCCAATTTTGGCTATGGTTCAGGTGTATGCAGGCTGGAGAGGATTGTTTATCGGTACAGGTCTGCTTGGGCTGGTTTGGGGAATTATCTGGTACCTGTTCTATCGGGACCCGCTCGATAGCACGAATGTAAATAAAGCTGAACTGGATTATATTGAAGAGGGAGGAGGTTTGTTCAGAGCTAAAGATCAAACCAAGGGCCAGGCCACTATCTGGCAATGGTCCAATATAAAACTGATTTTTTCGAGCCGGACACTATGGGGTGTTTATATCGGGCAGTTTTGTGTCAACGCTACGCTCTGGTTTTTTCTGACCTGGTTTCCAACCTATTTGGTGGAATATCGACATTTAAGCTTTATCAAATCGGGCTATCTGGGGTCAATACCATTTCTGGCGGCCTGTGCAGGTTTATTACTATCCGGCTTCCTATCCGATTGGCTAATCAGTCAGGGGAAATCGGTAAGCCTGGCCCGAAAAGCACCCATTATTATTGGGTTTATTTTATCGTTAAGTATTGTTGGCGCTAATTACACGGACAATAATACTTTGGTCATCTTTTTCCTGTCATTCGCCTTTTTCGGGATCGGCATGGCCCTCATTTCCTGGATATTTGTATCGACTCTCTCTCCTAAACATCTGATTGGCTTAACGAGTGGTGTATTCAATTTTATGGGCAACCTGGCATCTATTGTTGTGCCAATTGGGATTGGTTATCTGATACAGGGCGGGAGTTTTAAGCCTGCTCTGGTCTTCATTGGTACAATCGAATTTATTGGTGCCTGCTCGTATATTTTCCTTGTCGGTAAAATTGAGCGAATCGAGTCCCCAATTCAGGCCGATATTAACGAAGGAAAACTAGTATCATAACAAAGGGGTTTAAACACAGAGCCACAGAGAACACAGAGCAATAATCTTTTACTCTGTGCTCTCTGTGGCTCTGTGTTTAAACCCCTACTTCTTGCGCACGAAGAAGGGGCGTATCAGTATAAATGAGATGAGCCAGAAAAATAAAGGCACCAAAACCTGCTCGTAGTCCAGTGAATAATTGACCGACATAAAGTCATTGACTGATTCATCGTAATACGCTTTTAAGGAGTCATTAGGCTTAAGGTGGTCATAATCATCTTCACTAATTGGAATTACCCGCTCCTGTTGCTGGTGCCGGATGGTTGCTTGATAGACATACTCACGCCAGCTGCTAGATTTTGAATTTCGGTACTTTGCGCGCCGATCTGTTTCCAGCACCTTAACCGTAATCTCTTGCCCGCTTGTTTTGATGTGCTGATAATATTGATAATACCTCCAGGTATCGTAGGTAAAGAAAACGGAGGCAACGAATAACTCCGTTACGAGAATGAACCGGGCTATATTCTGTAGAAAGGTCACCGGAATAAGCGTGACAATAACGCCCGTGATCATAAAAAAGGCCGCGGTTGTGAGCACGATGCACAGGAGTAACAGCTTGTTTTCGTTGCTGAAATCACGAACACTAGTCCAGTCAATCAACCGTGATTTTCGTTTCGATTGATCAAACTTAACTTCACTATCCGGTTGGCGAAACCTGTCATAGCCGGGATGATAGAGTAATTGAACCCGATCGCCGGACCCCACAAACTTGCCATCCATAACAAATCGGGTGGTATAGGTTTTACCCTGATAGGAAAACGTAAGGTAGGTGGAGTTGCTTAGTATATCTCGCCAGGAACGTTGCTTCTGATTAGCCTCATCAACCGTTACGGAAATTAATTTACCTTCTCTCACAAATTGACTTTGGAGTCGCGAATCCTGATAAAGTCCCCAGCAAAACCAGGTGACAACACCCAAAATACCGGCGACAATCAGTGATAGCAGGAAATTATAAATACGGCCAATAGACGTAAAAAATTGTTTAAGCATGGATAAGAGCCAATGTAAGAGTACCGATTAGCTAAAGTTAATTGAATAAGAAAGTCAATTGACGAGCCAGTATGTAAACGGTTGCAAAGACCTACGAAAATCATGCTTGTTTACAGTTTATAGTTTGAAAGTAAAATTAGATGTATATGCGTCTTACGAGGACGAGATACATACGGTTAAAAGCGTCCCTTTGCTCTTGTAAATCAGTAATTTGTCTTTTTATTTGATGCTGATCCCGCCTGATTTAGTTAACGGGAAGCCCACCTGCCGAACTTATCTCCGTTTAAACATAAGCCTGTGGTGAAAACCCGGATTTATGCCCGTTGAGTAGCGTAGTTATACGCTATGACGCCGTTTGTTTAACGTTTTACTTTGTCGTTTACGGAACTCAAGCAACTGATAGTTGTCGGGTTGCCGGTGCCGTTACTTGTATGTTGTTATATCCTCGATAACTAATAAATCAAATGACTACTCATCGCTACCTAACTCTATTTTTTCTGCTGGCCGCGAGTATTACAACTGCACAAGCACAGCCCGCAATTGCTTTAAATACCATCACTACGTCAACTGAGCCAGGGGCGACTAAGAAAGCTCCTCTCAGAACGAAAGCCGCTGTTGAATCACCATTCTACATAAAGATTTATGGATTTTATGGATTACTGACGCCAGGGTCGCAAGTGAATTCCAGTACCTCATCAAGTTCGACGGGGGCCGTTACCTCGTTTAAAACGAGCGCTAAAGGATTAGGGGCGGGTCCTCGGGCAGGCATCGGTATTGGCACAATCGTCAGCGATTTTATAAACATTGGCATAGATGCCGATATGCTGTTTGGGCCTACGCTTACTACCGATAATATCTACCAGGGAAGCAATTATCTATACACGAGCACAACCACAACAACGTTCAGAGTACTATCGATAACGCCCAATATTACCTTCAAAGCCTTATCACGGCCCTCGTATTATATCTACAATAGGCTGGGCATTGTTGGTGGTATCGTGCTTGATTATAAAACGGTGCAGACTAGCCTGAACAAGCCTAATGTGGGCGTAAGCACTGCTAATGTATACACCAGTGATTTTACCAAAAACTCGCTGTCCATTGGCTATCAGGCTGCTTTAGGCATTCAGTTCCGCCTAAGTCAAAGCCTGCGTGGGTTTGCGGAGGTAGTTGCCTATAACCAATCGTTCCAGCCGAAAGAGGTAACAAATACGAACGTTAGTACCAGTAGCGGGAAAGTGACCACAACGACTACCGTTACCCAGTATAAGAGTGAAGGCGACTACACAAATAATTCCCCCTATCAGTCAGCTATTTACAATGTTGCTATGAACAGTGTGGGGGTAGGGGTGGGCTTATTATTCCGGTTTTAACGAAGTATGGTATGCCACAGCCCTATTACGCTTTGCCGCTGCGCCTGGATGAAATAGTCGCGCACAAGCCGCACCCAACGTGCTCATTACCACAATCCATTGCCCAAAATCTCTACCTGATGCTGACCTCGCACTTTAACGAATCGAGGTTCGATGAATCGTTTGGCTGTAGTTTGTGGGATGAAGATTTCTCCAATCTGTCGAACAGCCGATGGAAGGAAGATATACGCCAGTCGATAGAGGCCTCCGTGCTTGAGCATGAAAAACGACTTACGCAAGTGCGGGTGCGTGTTGATCTGACGGATCAGGAAATTCAACTCGATCGAACCAACCGACGGGTAAAACGGCGACTTAGTGTCTGGATCGACGGATTGTTGGTACGTACAAATGAACAGTTTTCGTTTCAACGTAGCTTGTTTCTGGCTCCACTTTCTACTGAATAATAAGTATAGTTTTTGGTTCACGAATGGGTCAGCCCACCGTAAACCAAAAACTGTAAACCTCAAACCCATATGACGGATCTTGTTTCTGAAGGCTTTGCCCGTGAGCGCGTGAAGGCCAGGATGCTACGCCGGGCGGCTGAATTGTGGGGCTACGCAGAAACCGACCTGGATAGTTTCGACCCGTTGGTGGCGCTGTTGATCGAGGCCTGTTCGGTTGAGTTTGAGCGGGTATCGGTGGCCATTGGCAATACCCAAACCCGGCTGCTGGACCGTCTGGCGCAGCTTCTCCACCCGGAGCCAGATGTAGCCAGGCCGGCCTTTGGTATCGCGCAGGTTCGATCGGTTGAACCCAGGGCCACTGTAGCAACAACAACGCAATTATGTTTCAAACGGGCAGGAGTATCGCGCACGGATTCAACCAATGCGCTGGAAGCTTTTTTCTCTCCTGTCGAAGCCTATCCAATTGTCGATGGGGCTATCCGATACGTGGCTACCACCGAAACAGTATACCGGGTAGACGAACCTACGCAGAAAACCCCCGTCGCTCAACGCCAGGGCGCACCCGCAATTTTGCCGTACCAATCCCTTTGGCTGGGACTAGAGCTGGCCGAGGGAATCACCTCGCTGGAAGGGGTATCGTTCTTTATTGATTGGGCGTCGGAAACGGATCGGGTTACGTATCAGCCTGCCCTTAGAGGTGGTTCGTGGTGGTTGTCCGGTCAGGAACTTCGGGTCCGTGAAGGATTTTCCAGCCGAACGGTGCCAAAAACGTCGGATTTTCTTTTTGAAAATGAGTTCAATAGCATGTTCAAGGTTGAGAAACAGGCAGTATCGACATTTGAGCGTCATTTTGTAACAGTTGAAACGGCTCCTGCATTTAAATCAGCTGGTATGCAACAGCAGGCGTATCCGACACCAATCGGGCAATGGTTTCCTGAACGGGAGTTACGGGCTCTTCGTGAGCCGCTTTGGTGGATCGAGCTACGATTGCCCCATACAGTAAGTGTGCAGGCCCTGGCTGGAATGATTGTAGGGCTGAACTGTTTTCCGGTCGTTAATCGACGGCTTCACCGGATTACCTATCGGCTTCAGCAAAATCTCAATATCATTCCGCTGGAAACTGACCGATGCTTTTTGGCGATGCGGGACGTCCGCACCAATCAGAATCGCCAGTTAACATCCATTCCACTCGGAAACCTGTCGGACTTAGCGGCTGATACTTATACTGTGCAGTATGGAGTCAGCCGATTTGACGACCGGGATGCCCGCCAGTCGCTGACCAATTTGCAGGATTTATTGCGGGATGAAAGTGCCTCCTTTGCCGCCCTGGGAGAAGATTTTCTAACATCGGTCATTCGGGAATTAAATCAGGCACTGGCCCGACTGGAAGCAAAAGTAGATCAGAAAACGCGTAAACGAGATTCCATCCCTTACCTGATTATCAAACCGAAACAGCCCGGTGATACCGTATTTATTGAGTACTGGACGTGCGATGGGGAAGCGGCTAATAGGGTGCCGGTTGGGAGCCGACTAAGTCCTTATGCGGATAGTTCGATTCGTAAGGAGTCCGGTTTTCTTATGACAACTACCATTGGTGGGCGCGAACGGCTAAAGGAGTCTGAAAAAATTACGCAGTACAAACGGGCCCTGTTGACCCGGAATCGTATTGTTACGCTGGAGGATGTACGGGTTGTGTGTCAGGCCGAGCTAGGGCATCACCTTCAGTCGGTTCGGGTGGAGCGGGCTTTTCGGATAGACCCACAGCCCACAAACGGGTTTCAGCGGTGTATCAAAGTGAGTCTGGAACCGTCGGCAAGAAGTACGTACTCACCAGCAGACTGGGAACAGCAGGTTAAACTAATACAGAATAGACTGGAGTCACAATCGGTTTCGGCCTTACCGTATCAGGTGGTAATTGGATACCTTACAAAAACAGTAACCCATAAAAATAAGCCATAACATGGAGCCCTCAGCCGACTACGCCGAACGTCTGAATCACCTGCCGGTTGACCTGCGGGCAGAGGTTGTATTGGCAGAGATGCTCGACGACGGTGTTTCGCTCGACGACGTGATCATTAATCCGGTTGGTGCCTTTAACCGGGCATTTGGTCGAGACATTAGCCGGACTGAGTGGATTGAAGCCCAGCATCAGTCGAAACGGTGGTTACAGATTGACCTGAACCGGACTGGTCTTTATGACCTGTTGCCGGAGGGAGTTTTTCATCAACCAACAGCAAACGACGCATCATCGACGAAAGAAAGCGTACTGCGCGAAATGGCCATACAGCGTCAGCGTGAGCAGGCGGCCCGGCGGTTTTTTCTACCCATCGAACAGGAGTTTTTTCGGCAACGTGTTCGGATAGAGCAGGGACAGCAAGCGTTCTTATCCGATGCTGATGCGTCTTTGACCGATAACCCGCTGGGTTGGTTCTGGAATTTACCTGATTTCCTGACACCCACCCAGACAAAACGGCTGCTGTACCTATTGCCCATAGTATCCCAACTGGCAGGAGACCTGATCGCCATGAAGGCTTGTTTCGAGCAACTAGTCGAGGAGCGGGTAAGCCTGCAGGTCGATTCGCCAGGTATGGTTTTTTTACAGACCGATACACCAGCATTGGGTCAGTGGGAGCTGGGTACCGATTCGGTGTTTAATGGCTGGCTACATAGCGAAGAACCTATAGTACGCATAACGATACACATCGACCATTCTGACCAGGTGACCAGTTACTTGCCTGGTCAGAATGGTCGACGGCTACTTGAGTGGCTGGCAGGTTATCTTGTGCCGTTAGATACTGACTGGCGCATTGAACTGGATACATCGCAACTAAAGGATTCGTTTTTATTTGCCAGCGATGAGTCGATTGGTCGATTGGATTTTACAACGTATGTATAGAATGAATAATGAATAATGTAGAATGAATAATAAAGAATGAATAGCTTCAGTATGAAACATTATTCATTCAATAAACCCTCTCTAGTATGACTGTACCTGAACTTACTTACCCACCTGTCAACTGGGTCGATGGCATGAAGATCGCCCGTCGGCATTTTACCGAATGGGAAAATTTTATGCATGACCAGTTGCGCGACAGCAACGCCCTGGGTTTATCCCGATTTAGATATGGAATCCTGCCTGCCGAGAATGCGCTTGATATGCAGATTCAGTGCGATTTTAACCAGCAGATTCGGGTGCAATTGCGGAGTTGTCGGGCTATAAGCCCACACGGTGGCCGCATTGATTACTATAGCCCCGCCGATTCACTCACCTGTACAACCTCCTTTGCATCGTTGGCTGAAACATACGGCCTGCAAACGGGAAAACCACAAACCTTCGACGTGGTTCTGACGGTCAATCCGTTCAATCGCATCCCAACCGGCGAACCTATTCTGACGGAAACGCCCCCACGTCATCCCCACACCCGACCTGATTATCGGCTGGATGTGGTACCATCGACGCAGGTACGTCCTGACGAACTCAACTACCAACTGATTGTTGGGCGGGTTCGGTACGGCAATGGCGAAGTGCAGCAGGATATCGATTACCTACCTGCCTGCACATCGGTGTATAGCCTGCCCCGACTTCAACAATGGCATCAGCAGTTTGGGAAACACCTTGAATCGCTGGAAACCAATGCCTATAAAATTTTGCAGCGTACCAAGGAGCGGGATACCAAAAATGCACTACAAACCAGCACCTTACTAATGGCCGAACGGGTAGCCTTCATTCTGGGCGACATCAGTACCCGCTATAGCTGGATTATTCCCTATGAGCCGCCGGTTCAAATGGCCGAAACCTTACTGCGACCCATTCAGGCGGTACGAGTGGTCATGACCATGCTGAGCGGCCGTGAACGGGAAGAGTTCATTAGCTACATCAGTGAGTGGGCCGATCTGACACCGGGGGCGCTGGAAGCACAACTAAATGCCACCCTTCAACTGCCCTATGAGCATACCGAATTAACAACCTTGCTCACGGCAGTAGACACATTTTACCGTACACTAACGAACGTTTTTTACAAACTGGCTCAGTTGGATTTCATTGGCAAGCGCAAGGGGCAAAACGTATTTATCATCGAGCATGAGGTAAAGGAAACCCCGCCCGAAAAACCCCGTTCGCGCTGGAGTCCACTAGGATAGGGCCATTGAATAAGAGTTAGGCACCGCTTACTAAGAGGTCGTCCGTACCTGTCGGAAAATAAGGTAGCATTGATCGATACTTACTAATCTCCTCCACTAACCTATGGAACCGCTTAACAAACCCGAACGGCAGCAGGCTTTCAGTCGATTTTTGGGCGTTTATTGTCTTTCGCTGAGTGTGCCTTTGTTGGCAGTCTACCTGCTGTTCAGCGCACCAAACTACGTATTAAAGCAGGAAAATGCCCGGCTTAACGAAACCCTGACCGAACAAACCCAAAAGCTGATGAAACGGATGGATGGGGTAAGCGCGGATCTTAAAACCATTCAAACCACCGATCAGGCTTACCTGAAAGCAACGGATATAGAAAAGGGAAGCATAAAAAACCAGCTCTCAGGTCTGGAAAGTGGTCTTCAGCAGCAAGTGAATGGGCTTAAAGCCGACACGGCACAATTGCAGCCTCTTAACAAACAACTGTCATATGGCATCATTGGCGCATACGATGCCGTATTGACCTATCGTAATAGCATCACCTATCTGCGCGACCTGCTCGAGAAAAAGGGCATCGACGCAAGCCAGGTCGATAAACTAACGGCAGCGCTCACCCAGGCTCGCCAGGAAAATGAAATGCTGAAAATTCTGGCAGCTAAAACAGCCGCACCAGCCGCAGCTGCGCCTGCTCCGTCGGGTGGAGGAGGGCCCAACTACCTGGCACAGTTTCAGGAATGCACGGGTAAAATGGTAGCCGCCCAAAATCGGATTAATGAACTGACGGCGCAACTAAAAGCAGCTGGGGCTACGATTCCGGCACCCGCTCCGGTATCGGCTGGTGTTTCCCGGGCAGATGTTGAAATGGACATTGTAGACCGTTGCGAGAAAAAAGCTGATGCCACCAACCGTCCACCCCTCTGGCGACGACCGCTTTATGAGTTTGCGATGGAAACACTCGAGAAAAATACCCGTCCCGACGCCAAGCAACGTATTACGGCAATCAATGATAAACTGCGCCGGTTAGGCTCTGACTAAAATAGTGTCATTGATTGTCATTAATGGCCATTGGTTGTCATTCCTTGTAAAAATCAATGCAACCCAAAATTGACTACCGAATAACTATTAATGACAATCAATGACAACCGAATAACCATCAATGACAAAGCACTAAATCCCTTATTCTGATGGCGTACACGGAAAGCGTAAAACGGGCCATACAGATTGCCCAGGCCCTCTCAAAAGAGTACCAGAACGAACTATTCGCTCCGGCGCATTTGCTCATGGGTCTGTTGCATAATGAGGTCGGAATGGCTTCGTGGCTGGCGGTTATTGGGCAGGATGTGCCTTACCTACGCGAGTGGGCGGAGGTAAGGCTGGAGGCCAGTCCGAAATCGAGCCGATTATCCCCTAATCCACCGGGCGATGAGCAGGTGAAAACCGCTATGGAACTGGCCGATCTGGTAGCCATGCAATTGGGTAAAGCGCAGACAGATCCCGTTTGTGTGCTGGCTGCTCTGTTGAAACCCGGTGTAGCGTTTACGGCTGAGCAGCTACGCAGCTTGCCCATCACACAGGCCGAACTGATGCAGGCGGCTTTGGCGGATGCCGATGTACAAACTGCCGTAGCGTCCGATAGTAAAGAGACTGGTCAACAGAAATCCAGTTCATCAGCATCGGCAACACCGGGGCAAGCGCTCCTTCGCTATTGCGTGGATAAAACAGCCATGGCTGCCGAAGGCCGGTTAGATCCAATTATTGGCCGTGACCGGGAAGTACGTATGATGACGGAAACCTTAGGTCGGCGAACAAAACCCAACGTTATTCTGGTAGGCGAACCTGGGGTTGGCAAAACAGCTCTTGCCGATGGTTTTGCCTTAAATATAGTGGCAGGACAAGTACCCAATCACCTGCAAAATGCCCGGTTGCTCGAACTTGATCTGGGTGCGCTGGTAGCAGGAGCTTCCTACAAAGGGGAGGTAGAGGACCGGCTGAAAAGCATCCTGAAAGAACTGAAACAGGATACGAAGATCATTCTCTTTATCGATGAAATTCACCAACTGCTGGATAGCCGGGGGCCGCTGGGAACGGGCGTGGCTAACCTCCTCAAACCCGAACTAGCCAAGGGAAATCTGACGGTTATTGGTGCCACAACCCTCGATGAATACCGAAAATACATTGAAACGGATGAGGCTTTCAGTCGTCGCTTTGATGTACTGCGTGTGGAGGAACCGAACGTGGAGACCGCCATTCGGATGATTCAACGATTGGTGCCTTTCTACGAAAAACACCACCAGCTCAGTGTAGGCACCGATGCCGTGGCTGAAGCGGTAACCCTGGCCAAGCGATATAGCCGCAATCGGCGGTTGCCCGATGCCGCCGTTGACCTGCTCGACCGTACGCTCTCGGCAGTACGGATGATCAGCGAACGAACACCTGCCGAAGTGGCTCAACTGACGGAACAGCTCGATGCCTTGATCGTCAATAGTGAAGGGACAGATTCCCTGCGCGACCTACGCTATCTGCATCAGGAACTGGAAAATAAAATCAGCCCGATCTTACTGGCGAATCTGACAGCGGATGCCGCAACCGATGAGGAAGCTGTAACTGATCCGTTTGAAACGGCTTCAACCTTATCCGACCATATCCGACAAACTCTGGGTCGCCTGACGGAGATGATGGCTACGGCCAAAACGAGTGTCGATCGACACGACGTGGCGGCTGTGATTTCTCACAAAACGGGTATTCCGCTTGGCAAAATCCAGAGCCAGGAGCGTGATAAACTGCTGGCGATGGATGAGGTACTGAAAAAGCGGGTGATTGGTCAGGATCATGCCGTAAAAGCTGTAGCCGATGCCATTCTGGAAGCTCGCTCTGGGCTGACGAAAGCGGGTCAGCCCATTGGTTCGTTCTTCCTACTGGGGCCAACCGGCACCGGAAAAACCGAACTGGCAAAGTCGCTGGCCGATTTCCTGTTCAACGACGAGTCGTTTCTGATTCGGTTCGATATGTCGGAGTTCAAGGAAGAGCATTCGGCGGCTCTGCTTTATGGTGCTCCTCCGGGCTATGTTGGCTACGAAGAAGGTGGTTTGCTGGTGAATAAAATCCGGGAAAAACCGTACTCGGTGGTGCTGTTCGATGAGATCGAAAAGGCGCATCCATCGGTATTCGATATCTTCCTCCAAATTCTTGATGAGGGCCGCTTACACGACCGTCTTGGAAAAGAAGGCGACTTCTCCGACGCTGTTGTTCTGTTTACATCAAACATCGGTAGTCAGTTAGTTATCCAGCGTTTCGGTGAGGGGCAGATTCCGACGACCAACGAATTAATGGAGTCGATGAGTCGGAATTTTCGGCCCGAGTTTCTGGCCCGCCTGACCGAGATTGTACCCTTTGCACCAATCTCCGAAGAGAATGCGATTCGGATTTTCAGTCTGCATCTGCGTGGACTGACTGATCAGCTCACCAAGCAGGGAATTACGCTCGACTTGACGACTGAAGCTCGTAGGCACCTGGCCTTGTCGGGCTTCACTCCTCAGTACGGTGCCCGGCAACTAAAGGGTGTCATTCGAAACCAGCTTCGGCGACCTATTTCGAGGATGATCATTGCGGGCGAGGTAACCAAAGGATCGGCCATTCAGGTCGGGCTTCAGGGAGACGACTTACAATGGGCCATAACGCATGAGGAAACACCCTTATCACAAGTGCCAGAAATGAATCCGGTATTATCAGGCTAGTTGAAGCTCTTACGCTGACTAGGCTAACAACTTTTAACAACACTTGACAACTAACAGACTATGCCACAACCAGCCGCTCGCTTAATGGACATGCATGTTTGTCCTATGCAAACACCCGCCGTAGTTCCTATTCCACACGTAGGTGGGCCAATCATGGGGCCGGGTATGCCAACAGTGCTCATCGGTGGCCAACCGGCCGCAGTTATGGGCGATATGTGTACCTGCGTAGGTCCACCCGATGTAATTGTAAAAGGCTCGGCTACAGTTCTCATTGGCGGCAAACCAGCCGCCCGAATGGGCGATATGACTGCGCATGGCGGCAGTATAGTGGCTGGCTGCCCAACGGTTATGATTGGTGGATGAATTGATTTCTAATTTTTTACCTAACTGCGTAAACTATGTTTGACTACGGAATTGGTGGACAGGAGCGCAAGCTCAACGTTAGCGAGAGTATCGTTGACATTCCCCAGAACAAAACCCTCTTGATTGAGAAACTGACTGCCGACCCCTCGTTCCGTCCGGAAGTGGTAGAAGGTCTAAAAACAGTAGGTGAGGTATTCGCCCATTTCAAGCCGGAACAGGAAGTTGAATTTGATACCGAAGAAGGCAGCACCATTAGCGAAACCCTGCGATTTAACTCACTGGCTGATTTTGGCAAGAAAGGGATCATTGCCCAGAGTGAATATTTACAACAACTGAACATGACGTTTGAGGATTTTCAGAAATACGTCCGCCAACTCAAGTCGAACAAAATCCTGAAAGCAATGCTCGAAAATCCCGATGGCAAAGCGGCCTATATGGCGGCCATTCAGGCCATGATTCGTGAACTGGAAGAAGCCCAATAATTAGTTTGACGTTTGTCGTTCGCAGTTTGAAGTTAGCTGCTACGAGTATCATCGTGCGTCAACCAACTTCGAACGTCAAACTTTGAACCTGAAACCCTAAAAAACTACATGGAAGCACAGGATAAACCAGTAAAACTAGGCGAAAAGACAGCAGTATCGACCCTGTCACTCGATGAGAGCTGTACCAAACTAGCTAAATACGGAGGCTTTTCCATTCTGGAAACTACTCTGGATGGCGTACAGAATTTGAACCCTGAGAAAAAAGCCCGCAAAAAAATCTTTCTGACTGAAGAGGCCAAGAAGCAGGAGCGTGCCGATTTGGCCAAGCGACTGCATCTGATGCTTGATCTATTAAGTAGCGCCGATACCGTGGCCGAACTGGCCGAAACGGCACAGAGTAAAGCTGAAGCGGCTCAGACGCTGTTGAATGAAAATCTGCGTCGGGCGTTTGAGGCCAACCGTGGTCTGGAGCAGTCCTATCGATCGGTGGCGAGTTTTTACGCCAATACCGATCAGGATAAAGCCAAAAACGTCAACATCATGAATGCCGAGCCGGAGCAACTCACCGACCTCGACAATACAACCTTTATTGATGCAGTGGCTGAAGAATTTGCCCGGACGTTTGACCGGCTTGATTTACGCGACAGCTACTCCCTGCTGGTATTGCCCGGCTATCTGGGCTCGAAAAAAGTCGTGGATAAGTGGGCGCAGATTGCGCATAAGAACAAGGTTATGCTGGTAACCGACTTTCAACATCTGGATGCGCCCGATGATGTTATCGATCTTTTTGAATCGGCCGATCTGACGGGCGGAGATGCCTACCTCTCTAACGTAATGATGACCTGTAACTGGCTTGCCGGACGGGGGAAACATCAGGATGTTGGCGAGGAAGAAGATCTCTACGTACCCGGAGCAGGTGCCTTAGCCGGAAAGCTCTATGCCACGGTTATGTCGCAGGTGTCGGCTGGGCGAAAGCACGGGGCGTTGAACGAAGCTGATGGCGTGCGATTTCCGCTGAAAAAAAGCGAAATCTCGGCGCTGGAGAAAATGGGCCTGATCCCTATGGTGAATGAGTATGGTAAGGTGATGCCCTTTTCGGCCAAAACGCTCTTCAACGGCGACAATGTTGGTTTACAGACCTATTCCGTCGTGCGCGTTTTCGACTATATCACCAAGGTGCTGATTGATTTCCTGAACCGTCGGGCATTCGAAAATTTCAATACCAATACGCGTATGGACATCCAGAAACAGATCATTAAGTTTCTGGATAGTGTAACGGGGCCTGGTAAGCTCATCGAGAAGTTCAAGTTGCTACGGTTTGAGCGCGACCCTAAACAGAAAGACCGTATTCTGCTCGACATCCACATGGTGCCGTATTTCCCGGCCAAAACGTTCCTGCTTAAGCTCGACGGGCAGAAAGGTGACGATCCCGATTCGGCTGAGTGGAAAGCGGACTACGACCAGGAATAGATTGCTGGTAGTCACTAGCTCAGATTTTACTATCTCTAAACGTTATACATATGCCTTCATTTAAAGCAGAACTCGAAGTTGAGGGGGTAACGCACCCTTTGAACCGATTACATTTTTATAGTAATAGAAAGCGGGACGCAAGGGGGCGCCCTTCTTCAAAAAGTGCCTGGATAGTGGTTGCAGTCATAGATGTTACTGAGGATAGCACCATAACCGGTTGGATGATCGATAAAAACGGGCACAAGGAAGCCAAGATTACCTACTATAATGCTGATGACGATAGTGTTCTGAAAACGTGGACACTGAAGCAAGCTATGTGTTATTCGATGACGGAAAAATTTATTTCCGATGCCGGGTTTATGTCGACTACCTTACTCATTGTAGGCGATGAGATTACCAATGGGAATGCATCTCTAAAATACGACGCTTAATAAAAAACTTCTAGCTATGGCAAACAAAGCCACCTTAAACGTTTCCGGTGAAGAATTTACCGTACTCGAATTTTCGTTAAGCCTCAAGCAGAAATACAACGCTCAGGGAAAGCCGGCATCAGGTGTTTATCTAGGCGATTTTTATATGGTTCTCACGGCAGAAAGTGACTTCTTCTTTGAGTGGCTGGCCGACAATACCCGGATGGAAAGTGGTAAAATAACTACGTATCAGTCGGATCAGGATGCTAAGTTTATTGAATATGCATTCGAGAAAGGGTTCGTCACCTCTGTTCTGGAAAGTTTCCATGCCGAAGACCCGCTGGGAAATACATTTAATCAGATTGGATCGATAGAAGACGTAAGCAGTACCACATTTGAACAGGCAATGAACGTATTAAACGATGCGAAAGACCCTGATGTGACCTATTTTAACAGTCAGCGAAATATGCTTAGGGATTTCCAGAAGCGTACGGGTACCCCTTACTGCCTATTTGTGACAATGTCCAGCGAGAAACTTAGAATACGTGATGTTGAGCATGATAACAAATGGCTCGGGTAACACCTGGGCAGATGGTCCAACCGGGCCATCTGCTCTGTCGTAAAAATATGATTTCACGATTACTCTTATTCAAATCATGACTTTTGAAGGAACCCTGAATGTGGATGGCACCGCCTTTACTATCCATTGGATGATGCTACAGATAACCCGTGATGAGGATAAGCGGGGTATACCTGCATCCAGACCCGATTGGAGCCTGGTAGTCAGTTTAGATGCTATGGACGACAGCACGATTAAAAGCTGGATGATTGATCCGAATATGCAAAAAGATGGCAAGGTGATTCTAAACAGTATTGATGACCCGGGTACATTTAAAGAAATCGAATTTAAAAAAGCCATCTGTGTCAATTACTTTGATGAGTTTTTTGCTGACGTTGACTACCTCAACACCATCATTAATATCACAGGCGGGGAGGTCACGATAAATAAAGCTACGCTACATGTTTAAGCCCTATTTTAACCCCTGGACCAGATGTCATTTCAGGCTACCTTAACCGTTGATGGTAAAAAATTCAATGTGTTGCAATGTACGCACCTGATGGTGCAAAATTATAAGCGGGGTAAGGCCACCTCTGGTGTGCGGGGGGGCACTATTATTTTGATTCTAGACGGTACGGATGATGACTTGCTAGGCGACTGGGTTACGGGACCGACTGTTAAAAAAGACGGTGAGATTGTCTTTGATCGGATTGATCAGAAATCATCTTTGCAAAAGCTGGAATTTCAGGAAGCCTACGCTACGCAGTACTTTGAATTTATGTCGTCCCACGATATCAGTACCGATAGTGTTTTAGCCGCTATGGAGGATTACTTTAAATTAGATGTAACGACGGAGAATGAGAATGATAAGCGAGCAATAATCAATCGGAGAGCGTTGGTACGATTTGCCGAACGCACGCGTACCAGCAACTGTATTTTGTTAAGGCTTTCAGCTCCGAAGATCAAACTCGATGGTATTGACCATCAAAATACTTAATCAATGGCCAAGCAGGTCGTAACACACGTAGAGCTTGAAGGAGGCAAAGAACTGAAAAATGTTTCAGGCTTGTCTATCGAGCAGGACTTATTCGGCCACCATACGTTTGAACTGTCGGTGCCATTTGAAGATCTGGAAGACGCCAATGAATTGTTTTTTCATGAGTCACACCGAAACGTTGTTGGCAAAACCATTCAGTTCTCGTTTGATCCACTACTCGAAGAAGGCTCCTTTGACTTTAAGTTTAAAGGCATTGTAACTGAGCTGGCGCTGAAAAATACCAGCGACATGTCGAATGTGTTCCTGCTCAAAGGGTATGGACTTACTATCCTGCTGGAAGACAGTAAACTACGCCGAACGTTTCTGCAATATAGTTTGGGTGATATAGTCAATCAGGTACTAAATCCCTATCCCAATAACTTACTCAAGCGGTCAGTTGATGCCAAGTCGTCTGAATCCTTAAAATACGTAGTCCAATACGACGAGACGAACTTCGAGTTTCTGGCGCGGCTGGCTGCCGAATATGGCGAATGGTGTTTCTACGATGGTCAGCAACTGGTATTCGGCAAACCCGATGACCATAAGGTTGACTTTAAAGTAGATGGCATGCAAACTTTTGCCATGAGCCTTCGGGTTATGCCTGCCAAATTTCTCTATAGTCGCTACGATTACATGGCCGATGAGACCTATGAAAGCCACTCGGACAACCAGCAGGTGAGTGGGCTGGGCCAGTGGGGCGATTTTACGCTGGATGAATCGGAGAAAATGTTCAGCCAGGAGTCACAATTGCCCTTACCCAAGCTCGTGTATGGCCAGAGCGAACTGGATGAAATTGCCAAGACACAAAAGGCAATGGAAGCCAGTCGTCTCGTTGATTTTCAGGGATTTGGTGAAAATCCGGATGTGTCGGTTGGGACGGTCATCTCCGTAAAAGGCTCTCGCATTACCGAACGGGGTACGTCAGAAGAAAACTTCGGAAGTTACCGGGTTACCCACGTATCCCATTCGCTGGATAGCAGTGGAAATTACTCCAATACGTTCCGGGCCGTGCCTGATTCGGTGACTTACCCGCCACCCAACCCATCATTTAAACTACCTACTGGCAAACCTGAACTGGCCCGAGTTGTTGATAATGAAGACCCAGAAAAGCTAGGCCGTGTGAAAGTTGAATTTATGTGGCCTGGCAACGATAAGGAATCCGACTGGCTACGGGTGGGGCATCCCTACACGGGCGATGGTGAGGGCATGCTGTTTATTCCTGAAGTGGATGCACAGGTCATGATCGGTTATGAGTCAAACCTGGCCGAATACCCCTTCATCATGACCAGCCTATACCCGAAAAATAACAGTGTCGATTATACCCAGCGCGATAATGTTCAGAAGGCTATACAGACCAGAGGTGGCAACAAGATTAGCCTATACGATAAAGACGGCGAGCAAAAAATAGAACTGACCAACGTCAATAAATCCGATACACGTGTTCTGTTATCCTTCGCCGACAATGGCCAGATTACCATTGAAACTCAGGGTGATATTAAAATTTCGGGGAAAGATATTGAGGTGAACGCTACGAATGATATCAAACTCGAAGCTCAAAATAACATTGAGCTAAAAGCCACTAACGGCGTAAAAATCGAAGGAACAGCCAGCGTCGAACTTAAAGGTGCCCAAATCAAAGCCGAAGCCGACGCTACCGCCGAAGTCAAAGCGAACGGTCAACTCTCGCTCCAGGGCGCACAAACCTCGCTCAAAGGTGATGCCATGGTGGAAGTGAAAGGGGGCGTGATTATGTTGAACTAAGGTTTGCCATAGCAGCATCGGTCATACCACCACTGAAGTGATGGGTTACAGTATCGGCCATCCCTACGGGATTAGTGGAATTTGAAAATCCCGTAGGGATGATCGATATTGTAACCCACTACGTCAGTAGTGGGACATAACCGATAGCCTAACCAAACAAGGGATGACCGATACAAATTATGGCAAATACCTATCATCAAGTTTATATTCAGTCTGTTTTTGCAGTCAAGTACCGGGCGGTCATTATTGATACTGCCTGGCAGAACGACCTCTTTGCCGTGATTGGTAATTTAATCAATGAAACCGGCTGCCAATCGATTATCGTTAATGGCGTTGCTGACCATGTTCATTGCTTTATCGGCCTGAAGCCAACTGTATCCATTTCGGAGTTGATGAAGGCTGTCAAAGCCAAATCGTCAAAGTGGATAAATGAAACCGATTTGACGCCTTCGCGCTTTGAATGGCAGGGAGGCTATGGGGTATTTTCCTACAGCCGCTCACATATTGACAATGTGTACAGGTATATCCAAAATCAGGCTAAACACCACCGAAAACAGACGTTTCGGGAAGAGTATCTCAACTTTTTGAGGAAATTTGAGGTGCCGTATGATGAGCAATACATCTTTGCGGATTTGATCTGATCAATTCAAAATAGCGATCATCTCCCTGTTATTGTGCGGATTTACTATTGGCTTTACTCCGCCCGCATGGCAACAATGGTAGCGTTGTCGGCTAAACTGTTTTGATTGAAATCGAGTGCTGGGTCCAGATAAACGGGGCGCTGCCACCAGGCCGATTTTTTGGTGAATACCCAGCCGAAGGGGCGGCCGGATGGGTCGGCGTAGTGAATTGGGCTGGCTGGTGTGCGTTCGTTGTAGTCATTGATAAACACCAGAAACAGATCCCCCAGGTTCATGGCAACGGGCGCTTTCGCCTTAAAATTTGTAAAATTCGGGTCATTCGGCGTCTTCAGGAACTCGAACTGAATCACTAAAATCTTTGATAAATCCAGCAGATCAACATCGGGCATGTCGCCATTGATGGGGTAGTACCATTTCCGGTAATTGGCGGGTGGTATTTCACGATAGTAGCGGTAAGCCTGCACCACTAAAAAGGGAATTAGGAACGGTATCAGGCTGGTTACAAAAGGCCAACGGTCGGCTAAATAGCCTGTTTGCTGGTAAATAATCAGGGTAAATACAATGCCTAGCAGGAGCACAAAGAGCGTACCCAGGAACCCCCAGCCGAACGAAGCGAACAGGGCGGGAACAAAGCGCGGGCTGAGCCAAAGATGGAGTATGCCGATACCCAGTGCCAGTAATTGGGCAAGTAAGTAATACGATTGAAAGTTAGTGCTGTCGAGTGTGCCCGCAAAACCTGCCGCGCCCAGCAGCAGACCGACCACAATGCCATACAGAAGCCCCGGAACTCGTTTTGCAAAGGATAAATTGGGCATTATTGGTAAAAATTATTGATCGTTGGTAGTCGAATTCGTTCGTATTGCAATATGGTCGAAAAATTAAAAGAACACATCAAAAAGTCAACGAAGGGACAATAAAACTGGTCATTCAATCACTAATCCCTATTAATGTCCCACTGATTTTAGAGATAGTAAACTAAGAAATATCGTCGGGTTTGCACGATAAACCGACACCAACGTCTACTTTTAGGGGAAATCCCCTTCGTTTTATGAATCGTTTTTTTCTGGGCGTTATGCTCACTCTTGCAGGCTGTGGGCCATCGTCGAAACAGAATGAGAAACCCGAAGCCGGAACGCTCGAAGCTCCGTTTAAACTGCCTTATCAGTTAAGTAAAGCTGCCGAAACCTATACCCTGCCTAAAGAACTGACCGAAATATCGGGGTTAACATACTACAAAGGAGACAAACTGCTTTGCGTTCAGGACGAGGAGGCCGTTGTGCATGTTTTTGATACAAAGAAAGGTAAAGTAACGAAGGACTTTGGCTTTGGCGGCTACGGTGATTTTGAGGGGATCGAATACGTCAATGATGAAGTGTATGTGCTGGAAAGCAATGGGAATCTATTCCGCTTCGCGCCCGAATCGACAAAAATTGGCCGAACCAAAACCGACCTGCCTAAAAATACGGAAGTGGAAGGGCTTGGCTACGACCCCAAAACCAAACGACTCTTGATTGCAGTCAAAAACGGCGAAAGATCGAGTGACAAAGCGGTGTACTCGTTCGACTTGCTGAACAGGGCCGTTTTCAAAGACATGAGTCTGAATGATGAGCAACTCAAAGCCGCTGGCATCGACCCCAAAACCTACAAGCCTTCGGGTATTGCCGTTCACCCAATAACTGGTGAGTGGTACATACTAACCTCGGCTGGCAAACGTCTGCTGATCACCAGCCGCAGGGCAAAAATCATCTATTCCGAATCTCTCGATCCTAAACTATTTCGCCAGCCTGAGGGTATTTGTTTCGCCCCCAATGGTGATTTGTTTATTGCCAGCGAGGGTGCCGGAAAGAAGGGATCTATTTTGAAATTTGCCTATCACAAGTAGGTTCAGATATCATTGATACCAGCTACTTCTTAAACGCCAGCGCCTTCACGGGTTGAATTCGATTAATAATAATCGTTGGAATCCACAAGACGAGGGCGATCAGTAAAACAGTAGCCCCGTTCAGGGCCAGAATGGTTGGCCAGTCCCAGACGATGGGAACGTAGTTCATGAAGTAGTTTTTGGGATCGAGGGGAATCAGTTTGAACTTGTCCTGAATGAAACAAATGCCAAGCCCTATTGCATTGCCGATTACCAGTCCCCAAATCACCATATCGAATCCAACGAATACAAACATACGCCGAATGAGGGCATTGGGTCCACCAAGGGCTTTCAATAGGCCGATCATGGGTGTTCGTTCCATCATCAGCACCAGTAGTACCGATACCATATTGAAGGACGCAACGAACGCAATCAGACTTAACAGGATGACCATGTTACGGTCGAGAAGTAGCATCCAGTCGAATAATGGGCGATATTGATCAGTTACGCGGGTGAGCCGCATATCGGGATCCAGCACATTCGTAAGACTGCGGGCGGTAGGCTCTAACCTGGCAAAATCCTTAATGAAAATTTCGTAGCTCCCTACAGAATCGGGTCCCCAATGGTTGAGTCGTTGAATAAGCCGAATGTCGCCCAGCGCAATGGTTTTGTCCACTTCTTCCAGTCCTGTTTCATAGATGCCTACCACCGTCATTTTACGCGCCCTGGGCGGATTGCCCAGAAAGTACAGCGGCACACTTTGACCTACTTTGACCTGTAACTGGTTGGCCATGTACTGACTTAGCAATAGTTGGGTTGACCCAAATCCCGTATCGGCTCCTACAACAGGCACCTTACCCGCCACCAGCGAGCCCTGAAACATACTCCAGTCATAATCTTTGCCTACTCCTTTTAACACAACGCCGGTTAACTCATCGCTGGTTTTCAGAATACCAGCTTTTAGGGCAATTGCCTGAATATGCCGGATACCCGGAAGCTGGGTACTGTCGCGGTATAGATTCGTACGAAGGGAAAGGGCAGGTTCTTCGTACGACACGTTGTTTGTGAACTTGCTCACCTGCAAATGCGCCCCAAACAGAAATATCTTCTGCTGAATCGTGTCTTTGAATCCAAACAGCACCGCAAAGGCTACGATCAGAATGGCTAAGCCGAGAGCGATACTGGCAATGCCAATTCGGGTAACAGTGGCAGAAAAGCTGCCCTCGGGGGCGTGGCGGACCTTGCGGGCCAGAAAAACAGGGACGTTCAAAATAAGTATTGGTTTATAGTATTCTGTTTTCAGTTTATAGTTTCCAGCGGGCTGGCGTATGGGAAGCTTTCGGGTCAGCCACCGAAAACCATAAACTGAAAACCGTAAACCAGTTTTGTTCTGGTTTGTAAAAGTAAGAGTTTTACAGAACGCAATTTGTCAATGATGGCTGTATCGCTTACACAACGAGGGGGTTTATCGGTTTGTTGGTTCAAATTATCCCTTATTTATTTGATATTGGGGTTAGGGCTATTAACTAACCTCTCGGTTTACGCCCAATCGGTTAGGCGAATAGATAGCCTGCCACATGATGGATTGACGCTTTACTCGGATTGGCGCTGGCATTCTGGCGATAATCCGGCCTGGGCGAGTCCTACTTTTGACGACAGCCGGTGGGATACCATCCGGCCAGCACGCAGCATACAGCGCTTAGCTGATGTACAAAAAAAGCCACAAGGCTGGCTACGGCTGACGTTTACTCTGGACTCCACAGTGGCTCAAACTCCATTGGCACTTGTAATCAATCAGATAGGAGCCACGGAGCTGTATGTAGATGGCGTGCTGTTTCAGCGTCTGGGTAAGGTTGGATCAAATTTTCGGGATCAGGAAGCCTACAGTCCAACATCCCGGGATGCCTTTATGCTGCCTGTACGATCAGCAGGTCGTCATGTGCTGGCTGTTCGACTGTCACAGCATCGTCCGCCCTGGTATATGCCTAAGTTCATGTATTTCAACCGGTCAGTCTTCGGGGCCATGCTTTTTCCGGCTGATAAACTAGCCTCCCTGACAATCAGCCGTATTTACCTGCAAACACTTGGTAACTACCTGATTATTGGTATCTTTTTCATGCTTGGGATAATCCATTTTATGTACTACAGGTACCGACGGCAATGGATAAATCTGTTTTTTGGGCTCACAATGCTATTAGGCGGTGGTTGTATCATAGTGATTGAATTGTTGGGCCTAATGACGAATGCTTCGGTTCTCGAATGGATGTTTTTGAGCCAGGGCCTATCGATTGCTCTATTTATGATATTGTTGCTGGTTACGTATTATGTTTATCTGGGCCAGCCTGTTTCGTGGTTTTTTGGAATTGTGGTCGCCCTATTGCTCATTTCACGAATCGGGTCTGTATTTACAGTATCCGTAGGCATTAATATTATCTCCGTCAGTTCAATTGTAGCCCTGTTTGCCGATGGTATTCGGATCAGTATTGCTGCTATACGCTCTAAACGGCTCAACGCCCGTTTTATGCTGACCAGCATCCTGGTGTTGATGTTTATCTTGATCGTAGGTGGATTGGTTGGCTGGCTGGTTGCAACTCAGTATCCTGCTTACAGTGTATATGTTGGTGCAGTAACAAATTTACTGTTCTTTCTAACCTTGCCCATCAGTTTTGCGGTTATTCTGGCCCGCGAGTATGCACAGACGAATCGTAATCTGGAAGATCGATTAACGGAAGTCGCTCAACTTTCTCAGGAAAAAGAAAGCATCCTGACCCAGCAGAACCAAACTCTTGAGCGGCAGGTAACCGAGCGAACCGCCGAACTAACTCAGTCATTAACCGAACTTCGGGAAACACAGCAACAGCTTATTCAGCGCGAGAAAATGGCCAGCTTGGGCGAATTGACGGCTGGTATTGCTCATGAAATTCAAAACCCGCTTAACTTCGTGAATAACTTTGCCGATGTGTCCGGAGAATTGGTTCAGGAGCTAAAGCAGGAGCGAGCGCAGGCCAGTCGGGATGCGGAACTGGAAGCTGAACTATTAGATGACCTGGAGCAAAATCTGCAAAAAATCAGCCACCACGGCGGCCGGGCATCCTCCATTGTTCGGTCTATGCTGGATCATAGCCGAGTGAGCACCGGCCAACGAGAACCTACTGATCTGAACGCATTGGCCGACGAGTACCTTCGATTATCGTATCATGGAGTACGAGCAAAGGATAAAAATTTCAATGCTCACCTGATTACCCAGTTCGATCCGACCGTTACTAAAGTAACCCTGGTAGCGCAGGATATTGGTCGGGTGCTGCTCAATCTGTTCAATAATGCATTCTATGCGGTTAATGAACGGGAGAGCAGGAGCAGAGAACTGGGGGAGTCGTATCAGCCTACTGTTACAGTCAGCACACGAACTATGGGGAAGTTTGTAGAAATACGGGTGAGTGATAACGGAATGGGTATTCCTGAATCGATTCAACGAAAGGTTTTTCAGCCGTTTTTTACCACCAAACCAACCGGGCAGGGCACGGGTCTTGGGCTTTCGCTCAGCTATGATAGTATTACGAAAGGGCACGGGGGAGAATTTATCCTTGAAAACACAGCTGGCGAAGGTGCAACGTTCCTGATTCGACTACCAATTTCTCAGAAATCCGAGTGAACCTTCACGTATCAACTATGAACCATCTCAAACAGGTCCTTGTCATTGTACTGATTTCAATCTACAGTCTGCTACCTAATGCCTTTAGCCAGCCTATACAGACGGGTGCCGACCAGATGAATCTTTATCTGCCCGCCCTACAGGGAAAACGGGTTGGCATGGTCGTCAATCATACATCGCGGGTGGGGCGCTCCCATCTGGTCGACAGCTTGCTCACACGGGGCATTACCATCAAAACCATTTTTGCTCCTGAACATGGATTCCGGGGGCAGGCGACTGATGGCGAAAAAATCAGCAGTGTACGAGACCCGCGCACTGGCATTATGATCACGTCGCTGTACGGCAAAGACTACAAACCAAGTCCGAAACAGATGGACTCCCTGGATGTAATCGTGTTTGATATTCAGGATGTGGGTGCCCGATTCTATACCTATACCAGCACCATGCAGTATGTGATGGAAGCCTGTGCTGAAGCCAATAAACCCATGATTGTACTCGACCGACCGAACCCCAACGGCCATTACGTGGATGGTCCGGTTCTGGAGACAAAGTTTAAATCGTTTGTAGGCCTGAACCCAATTCCGGTTGTCTATGGACTAACCATTGGCGAATTAGCCCGGATGATTAACGGCGAAAAGTGGCTGGCTGGGTCGAAAACCTGCCCGTTAACGGTGGTGCCGCTCAAGAATTATACACACCAAACACCCTATACCTTGCCGATACCACCGTCGCCCAACTTACCGAATCAGCAGGCCATTTTGTTATACCCATCCCTTTGTTTCTTTGAAGGAACCGTCGTGAGTGTTGGCCGTGGTACCGACAAACAGTTTCAGGTCATTGGCTCGCCGTATACAAAGTACGGGCCTTATACATTTACGCCCGTCGATAAACCCGGTGCCGTGAATCCTCCCCTGGAAGGGCAGCTTTGTTATGGCCTGGATCTGACAGCAGCACCTATCCAGAAACAGGGGTTAATGCTGGATTACTTCTTTGATTTCTTCAATCGGGCTTCCGATAAGAGCAAGTTTTTCCTGGCTAACAACGGCATCGACCGGCTGGCGGGTACCGATCAACTGCGGCTTCAATTACTGGCGGGTGTTTCGGAGACCAAGATTCGGCAAAGCTGGCAACCCGCGCTGGATGCGTATAAACTCATGCGAAAGAAGTATCTGCTATATCCGTAGTTTTCTTTTAGTGCGTTCAATACTGTGTTGTACTGATTGCAACTGGAGTTTCCTTTTCAGAGCCTATTTTTTTGCTGGGAAATAGGCCTTGTAGGTCAATACAATTCCGGTAAGAATTAGGACTAGTTCTACGAAAAGCGCAGAGTTATCATTTTTGAACTGTGCCCTATACTGTTGAGGGAAAAACATTCGTACAAGGCCAAGAGCTATAGCTAACCAGCCAATAATCGTTAGGCTCATTTGCCACCCTAACACCCAACTATTATGACTACGAACAATGGCCACTCCTGCTATGAAAAGCAGCACCCCTGAAAGATAAACTAGCGGAACAATTTGTGTATCGTAAAGAGTTGGGTTCCACAGTTTCAACTCCGACAAGACCATAACCAATAATGTTGGCCCAACAATCCCCGCAATTGATCTTGATTTTTCTATTTCAGCTAAGCCTTTTTTTACTGTGGTGCTTTATGTATTCATAGGGTCTAATTAAATTAACTAACTGCCTTTTCGATACTTTTTTTGGAGTTCAACAAATGAAGCTATTTTATTCTCTAGCTCTTAGCTCAAAAAATAGATTGATTTGAATGTTTTAGCCAATTCTTAGTCTTTAGATTGCTGGTTTAAAATGGTATACAACGTTAAAGCCTTGGCATTGTAAGGGCAATCAAGGCTCGTCAGACCAATTCTTGTACTAAAGATAAATAGAAATGCAAATGTTCAGCCTATGTTCGTCAGCCCCTGTAATGCCAATGCAATGTTGTGCGATATTATATTCTGCTCCAAATCTCTCTTGCTAATTGTCTTGCTTGTAGTCCATATCCGTTTACTTCACCCGAATTAAGAATAATTTTCTGGCCGTCTTGATATTTGGGAATAAGTCTTTTGTCTGCTAAGCCATTATGATGCATTAAACAGTTCCGAATGTCATTAACAAACTTTATATCAGTTAATAATTGTCCCGAAATTCCTTGAAGGTTCTTTTCAATAAATTTAATCTTTTCCGCAAATGTTAAGCGTCTTGATTGCTCCTCGGCAAGTGATAAAATCAAATTGTCACCTTTTTCTTTTATTGTTTTGAACGTTACTTTAAAATCGTTCTTGTCTGGGTTTGTAACCAATAGTTTTACAATACATTTAGTTAAGAAATCTTCAAAGTGGGCGAAGCCTAAAAGAAGTGCTGATGTTGTTATGTGATTTTTGTAATTATCAAAATTGTTTTCGTAAAGCTGTTCGATCGTCATTCCCATATTGAAACGGTCATGATGCTTTATTTGTTGGTAAACGTGTTCATCTGAAACGTCAAGAAAACCAATCAAAAGATTTAGTTGATTGGTCAGGTAGTCAAGGTCGTACATTCGCTATTGTCTTGGTTATGGTTGCCTGTCGTAATAATATCGCAGTACGGTTCTCGACTTGGCGATGTGGCGGATTTTTAGCAAAAAAGTTCAATAGAATTACTGCTGTTGAACCTTGCACAAATATTCATTAGAATTCCGTCAGTTGCCATATTGCCAAACCGATGTTAGCTGCTGCCTTTTTCTTCATTGTTCTGTTTTTCTAAAATTTTATTATAAAGTTCATTCCTCTTGTTAAATGATTTTGTTGTCCCAATAACAGCACCAGTCTTTGTAAGTAAATAATTAAACTCCCAAATGTCGTTGTCATTAAATGTAAATTGAATTTTTTCAGCGTCAAAGTTTTTTAACTGTTCTACTTTATCGGCTACTGTTTTGAGTTTTTCAGTCGTCAATGAATTTAGAACTTTGTCTGCTTTATGAGTAGTTATAACTAATTCAATATTACATTCGGTGTTGGGATAAGAAATTACAAAATTCTTTGGTCGGTTTGATGGCTTGGCTTTCTTTATTGTTTCCACTGCAAGTTTAGATATTAGTTTATAGAATTTAGCCAAGTCTTCTCCAATTGCATCACCTAATTTTTCTGTAACCTTTGATTTGATTATTCCAAGAGTCGTAGCAAGGATTGTAGTTATTGTGATAACTGTTTCCGGGTCTGGCAATTCAGACTTTCGTCCAAATTCAGACGTGTCAAATTCTAAATCACTTTCTTGTTTTACTAATTTATAAATTTCTTTATGTTCATTAAGTTTCTCAAAATTGGCTGGGTCTGTCGCAATAGATAGTTTTTCTATTTCGCTTTCTTCACATTCAATAAATGGGTATTCACCTTCACTAAAATACTCTTTCACTAACCAAGTTCCATCGTCAAGTGTAATAAATTCTTGTTTGTCAAAATACATCATTTCAGCAGACAGATAATATTGTTTATCGTCTCCTTGAAAAACTTCTCCATTTGAGATTGCACCAAAAGGTGGAAATGTCCTTATATGATCTAAACCTAAACGAGGCTTTCTCTTTCCATTTAGTTGAGGCAACATACTGTCAAGGGCACTTTTCAACATCATAAATCCTTGACTGTCCAAGTGTGTTGAGCTAAGGATATATCTTTGTTTTCTTATCATTGTCGTGTCGGTATTAAGCTTGCATATAACGTCTAGGTATTTGCGAAGGCTGGGGAATAGACTTCCGTCAGCCCGGCAACCTGAAGCTAAATTTATAATTAAAAGTTGATGATTTGAAAATAGCTAAATAGTTATTCGTCTGCCCGATATGAAGCCAGATTGAAAAACAAAAAGTTGAAACACAGCTTCCGTCTGCCCAGCTTTTGCAAATACCAATGTAAGCAGCAGTTTATTTTACTTTATTTATGTCAACCGTTACTGTGTCCTCTGTTGTGTATTTGCCTTTTTTTGATAATGCTACTAATTTTTTGTCAACCAAATTGAGCAAACTTTTGGAATAATATTGTTTTTGTCCGATTACACTATCTGGCACTATTTCAAAACTTAAACTTTCAAGTTCCTGTCCGTCTATGCAGCAAGATTTTCCTATTCCAAAAAAAGATGAAGGATTAAAACCTACAAGATTTTTGTCGATATTTTTTCCGTCTTGCTGAATGACGGTGGGCTTTAAGTATAATTTGTCAAACGTCCATTTTGTAAGATAACCGATTCCATTGCTGTCAACTGTCAAAACATTATTGCTTGCATTTGATTTCACTAAGCTAATTTGTCCGCAATAGCCATTGGGAACAGTTATTGTCAACTTTGGTGAATAAAAATAATAATGTAGAAATAAAAAAGCTGCTGTCGTCACAATGAAAAATAAAGTAAGAAACGATGTTTTTTTTAATAAGAGCTTTAGAAGTCCTGTCAATACCAAACCAACAATAATAACTCCGACTAAAAGCATTGCTCCTAAAAACCAACCTGGTAAAATCATTCCACCTGGAATTGCTGTCAACTTATAAACCAAAGTCGCCAAAAGTAAGAGGGATATAAGTCCGAATGTTATTTTTAGCGTACGGTCTGTCATTTTAAATTGCTGCTTACACCTAAATATACGAAAGTTTTGTCGTACTTTCTGTATTTATTTGGATTTTACTGTTATTTATTTTAACTTTATTGACATGTTCTGTTGCTAGATTTAGCGAATAAAGGCATCTTTACAATACCCGCTGATACTCGTTTTGTCTAGCTTTTCGCACAAATAACCAGGTTTATACCACCTGAAAATATACGATTACCTGTACTATCTGCTAGTGCCTGTTCTTAACTTTTCCATAAAACTAACAGGCTACTTCTCCGTCTATCTCTGCGTTGCAGCTTTTGCGTATCGAAAAATGCCCTAACTTTGCATTTTAGAGACCTATACATGGCCACCGAACAAATTCTGATTCTGGATTTCGGTTCGCAGTATACCCAACTCATAGCCCGCCGGGTACGCGAACTAAACGTTTATTGCGAAATCCATCCGTATAATCACCTCCCTACAATTACGCCCGATATAAAAGGCATCATTCTTTCGGGTAGCCCATCGTCCGTTCGTGATGCGGATGCTCCTGATGTGCATTTGGCTGCTTTTCGGCATAAACTACCTATTCTGGGCGTGTGCTACGGGGCGCAACTGCTGGCATATACCAGCGGGGGCGAAGTGAAAGCATCGTCCATACGCGAATACGGCCGGGCTAAACTGGGCACCGTTAACAGCGAAAATCCGCTCTTGAAAGATATCGATCAGCATTCGCAAGTCTGGATGTCGCATGCCGATACCATTACGAGCGTTCCCGAGAATTTCAGGATTATTGCCTCGACGGATACCGTTCGGGTAGCTGCTTTTCAGGTTGAAGGGGAGCAAACGTACGGGATACAGTTTCACCCCGAAGTAACGCACTCGCTACAAGGGAAAACCGTGCTCCATAATTTCGTTGTTGATATTTGCGGCTGTGCCCAAGACTGGACCGCCGAGTCGTTCGTGGAAACGACTGTGGCACAGCTAAAGCAGAAAATTGGCAACGATAAAGTGGTACTTGGGTTATCGGGCGGTGTCGATTCATCGGTAGCGGCTGTACTCATTCACCACGCTATTGGCAAAAACCTGTACTGCATTTTTGTGGATAACGGTGTTCTTCGGAAAGATGAGTTTTCGGGCGTACTGGAGTCTTACAAAACGCTGGGACTGAATGTGAAAGGCGTTGATGCCAAGGAACAATTCTATACCGCACTCGCTGGCCTGACCGATCCTGAAGCTAAGCGGAAAGCCATCGGTAAAACCTTCATCGATGTGTTTGATCATGAAGCGCACTTGATTGAAGGCGTATCGTGGCTCGGACAGGGAACTATCTACCCCGACGTTATCGAGTCGGTGTCGGTAAAAGGCCCTTCGGCCACTATCAAGTCGCACCATAACGTAGGTGGCCTGCCCGATTTCATGAAGCTGAAAATCGTGGAGCCACTAAATACACTGTTCAAAGACGAAGTCCGGTTAGTCGGTCGGAGTTTAGGCTTGCCCGAGGCTATCCTGGGGCGCCATCCGTTCCCCGGACCAGGGCTGGCGATTCGGATTCTGGGCGATATCACTCCCGAGAAAGTAGATATTCTGCAACAAGTCGACGCCTTGTTTATTGACGGTCTGAAACGCGAAGGCTTATACGATAAAGTCTGGCAGGCGGGCGCTATGTTGTTGCCCGTTCAGTCGGTTGGTGTCATGGGCGATGAACGTACTTATGAGCGGGTAGTGGCTCTCCGTGCCGTAACAAGTGTGGATGGTATGACTGCCGACTGGGCGCATTTGCCCTATGAGTTCCTGGCCGATGTTTCTAACGAGATTATTAACCGGGTGAAAGGGGTTAACCGGGTTGTGTATGACATCTCCTCGAAACCACCCGCTACGATTGAGTGGGAGTAAACAGATTGTTGGTTTTCGAATTACGATTCGGGCCGCTGGTGCGGTACGATTTTTACAAAATGCCCGGTGCTGATTTCTGTGCCGGGCGTTTTGTTTTTATACGTTCCTGAACAGGTGAAGAACACTGAGTAAATAAACTCAAATGATAGTCAAGGTTTTAAAATCAAATGTCTATTTTTAGCCACTAATGCCTAACTTTTTTTGATTACTATGAAAACTACACAACTGAACCGGACCGTTGCGCTGACACTGGCCGGTGTATTCATGACGATGATGAGCATGGCACAGGGTGACAAAGCAAGCCGACCTAGCCCGCCAGCTATGGCCAGCGGGAAAATCAATGGGGCAACGATTACCATTAATTACAGTAGCCCATCGGTAAAAGGGCGGCAGGTTTGGGACCCAAGTGGTACGCTGGCCCCCTATGGAAAAGTATGGCGGGCGGGCGCTAATGAAGCGACCATTTTTGAGACTGATAAAGAAATTAAAGTAGAAGGCAAAGCATTACCTGCCGGAAAGTATAGCCTATTTGCCATCCCTGATCAGAAGGAGTGGAAATTCATCTTTAATTCACAAACCGGTCAGTGGGGTATCAAGCGGGGGGGAGAAGCCAATCGCGACCCAGCGAACGATGTACTGACCGTCTCTGCAAAGCCGTCTAAATCGTCTTCGATGAATGAGAAGCTTGTCTATGATGTAACCGGCAAGGCTGTTGTCTTGAAATGGGAGAACGTTGAAGTGCCTATTGCCATTAAGTAGGCGCTTTAAGGTTTTAACACAGAGATCACGGAGCAAGAAAAGAGACACACGGAGCTATATTTTTCTCTGTGTGTCTCTTTTTTTACTCCGTGATCTCTGTGTTAAAACCCTATCTACACAATCGGACTCTCCAGAATTACCTCCTTATCCAGCCCGCATTTTTCCATGAATTCATTTGTAAAAACAGCACGCGTCTGTGCATCTAAAAGTTGATGACGAGCCTTGAGCCAGGTGTCAACAGCTGCGTCGGAGTACATTTGCCGGAGACGGCTGGGGTTCAGGCCAAAGTTGACTTTACCCCAGTGCATGGTGTACGGAATGCCGGCTACATCCAGCGCGTTCCAGACACGCTCCAGAAACTGATTTGTCAATGCGGAGTCAATCCCATCAAGCTCCAGCACACAGGTTATTGGAAAGCGCGTAAACCCTAAAATTGCCGACGTCTTTTTTACCCATCGAAGCCCTAAAACTCCCGGAAAGGCTGACTGGGCGTTTAGTTCGATTATTTTTTCGAGAACCCGTGGGCTATCTCTGGAATCCATGCCAATAGCCGCACTGGAAGCCTTGCCCCGAATATCCGTTGGTGCGAAAAACTCCATCATCGTACCTACCCAGCCATTGGTTTGTTCTTTAGCTGCCGGATAAAGTTTATTGACCAGGAAGGGTACCAACACACTTGGTCGAAGGGCATCTAATACAGTTTGCATCAGGCCTAGTGTATCGTCTCCGTAAATAAACTCAGGTTTAGGTGGAGGGGCTACTGCCTGGTCTGGTTTAGTCGTGTGTTTGACAAGTATCCTGACAAATGCTCCCTTAGTCGTATCCGCGCCAGTTAAGTCAATCTGATGTGGATTAACCATTAGTTGGAAATGGTAGGGCTCGGCGGTTGAGGAGCTGGCTGGCAGTGGGGGCGTAAACTGATTGGCAATCCCCGAGAAATCGCAATCGGTCATGGCTTTTTTCAGCGCGTCGTTATACGGAGTTGTATCGACGCTGTAGGATTTCAGCCAGAATAGATTCTCAACTTCCAGAAGCAGGCCGTGAATAAATCCGAACGACCCAAAACTAACCAGCGTAGCATTGAACAGGTCATCGTTGCGTATAACTTCCGAAATACCCAGGTTATCGGTAAAATTAGATTTAGTGATTGGATTAGACGCTCGTTCAAGCCAGACATGTCGATCAGGCCCGCAGATCAGGTGAATGCCAACAACGGTATCCTGCACGGCTCCAAAGGTAAAGGCAGCCCCATGCGTACCGGTAGAAACGGCTCCGGCAATGGTTTGCCCATTACTGGCCCCAGAGGCTCGTACAGATTTCTTACTTTCTTCGAGCATCTGCTCAATAATATGGATTGTTAGGCCGCATTCTGTAAAAAACAGATTACTGGCCGATTTTCCACTGGCTAGATAAGCAGGATCGACAGAGGCTGCACGAAGCCCGAATGTTGTTGTCAGTGCATTGGCATCAACCATACCGCCGTTTGTAACCCCTACTTTTGCGAACGACCAGTTTTTTCCAATAGCCCGCATGCGTTGCCCATTGTCGATCGCATGACGGATTAACCACTGAAAATTAGCTGTAGTCTGGCGATAGGCCCCCCGCAAATCGGCGGGTACGGTTGGAATCCTCAGCTTGAACGACGCATTAGGCGTTAGCGGCTGGGTAAAGTTTTGATGCTTGTTCGTCAGTTCATTGACTGCTAAAAGCTCTAGTCCATTAGGCAGATTCATGGGAATTTGTGTTTAGGTGGGAAGATGGTCAGAGTGAGTCACGTCGGGGTACGTATGGAGCACAACACCACCGCACCTGCTGTTTATTAACGATACCGAGGGTAACGGTCGACAGCAAATAATGTGCGAATGTGGATTTTACCGTAACCCCATTCAGGTGATTAAAGCGTGGATCGCAGGGGGGCTTGAGATCGGTTGGCTGTTTGAATCCCCAGAAGTAAGCCGTTACCGTTTTCTGGGAATATGTTACCCCTTCAGGGGTGTCACAATCTGGTTCGGTTGCCACACGGGTTGTAATGCAGCCAGCCAATGCGTACGTAATAATTACCAAAAATAGAGTTGCCCATGGGCGAGGGTGGCCTATTGGCCTGGAGGTGGGTACGTGTAGGTTCATAATTGAAATGGGTAGGATGAATAATCGCAAGAAATGTATATTAATAATTAATAGGAAAGCTAACTCATTGAGGGAACGGTATATACAATAAAAAGAGTCAGGCTTCTGGCAGGGGTTTTATACGCCATATCTTAGAGATATGGCGTATAAAACCCTGCCAGAAGCCTGACTCACACAATTAATGGGCGAATAGAAATGGAATTTCTGTACGTCCCCGCTTACTGATCCGTGCTTAGTTCAGCTTCAGTGCGTCTTCGGCATGGTTGATGCCAGACTTGGCCGCATCTGCTGCATTATTAACGGTACTGTTATACGCGGTTTTCGCGCGATCCTGTTTCTCGCTAACAGCAGCCTGCGTGTCATTCTTATATTTATCGAATATCTGCTCAGCTTTTCCAGCATATTGATCAGCCTTGTCTTCAGCCTTTCCAGTTAGCCGGTCAATCTGCGATTTTACCTGGTTAACGCCCTCTTCCCACTGATTCTGTAAATCATTGGCACCCTTTGTCAATTTATCACGGGTATCTTTACCACTACGGGGTGCTGTTAAATAACCAATGGCCAAACCTGCTAGTACTCCTCTTAAAAAGCTCATGATCGTGTCTGTTTTGAATTCGTTCTGGGATTGCCAATACTAGCTTAAAAAACATGCCATATCGTAAGAAAATTAATCATGATGCTGATTATCAGTAATTTGTTGGTAATTTAAATGCTAATCAAATAAGTCGATCAGTAATTTCTGAGGATATTATTCTACAAATTAGGGGCTGTGGGTGGGCGTAGTTTAACAAAAAAGCCACTACATCAGTAGTGGCTTGATTAGGAGATTATAGCTATAAGAACGTTTATCGGTTCTCGGCAATCACTTCACGAATATCGTCGATGATTTTTCCGGCTAGGTAATCGGCTGTTGCCAGCGTATCCGATTCCGAATAGATCCGGATAATTGGCTCCGTATTTGACTTCCGTAAGTGTACCCACTCTTTGTCGAACTCGATTTTTACTCCATCAATGGTATTGATTGGATTACGGGCGTATTTGGCCTGTATCCGATCCAGCACCGCATCGACATTGATATTCGCTGTGAGTTCGATCTTATTTTTCGAAATATAATAGTTGGGGTAGGTCCGACGCAGCATAGAGGCCGACTTGCCCGACTTAGCCAGATGCGTCAGAAATAAGGCAATACCAACCAATGCATCGCGGCCGTAGTGCAGTTCTGGATAAATAATACCCCCGTTGCCTTCGCCACCAATAACAGCATCTTTGGCTTTCATCATCTCAACCACATGAACTTCGCCCACGGCAGATGCGGAATGCTGACCACCATATTTCTGGGTCACATCCCGTAAGGCAACCGTACTCGACATGTTCGATACCGTATTATTCGTTTTGGCGCTTCCGGCAGGGTTATTTTTCAGAACGTAATCGGCCACGGCTACCAGCGTATATTCTTCCCCGAAAGGAGACCCATCTTCACAGATCAGTGCCAGCCGATCTACATCCGGATCTACGACAATACCAAGATCGGCGTTGCCTTTGTTCATCTCTTTAATAATGTCACGGAGGTTTTCGGGTAGCGGCTCGGGGTTGTGCGCAAAATTACCGGTTGGCTCGCAATGAAGTTTCGTAATGCGTTCTACACCAAGGGCTTCAAGCAACATAGGTACGGCTATACCACCGGTTGAGTTAACCGCATCGACAACAAGCCGGAAATTTCGTCCGGCAATGGCTTCCCGATCCACCAAAGGCAAGGCCAGAATCAGGTCGATATGTTTCTGTAACCAGGTTGAATCAGTGCGGTACTGACCTAATTTGCGTACTTCGGCAAAGTCGAACGATTCGTCTTCGGCAATCGCCAGTACATCGGCTCCGTCCTGTGCTGAAATAAACTCGCCCGTTTCATTGAGTAGTTTGAGGGCATTCCATTGAATTGGGTTATGACTGGCGGTCAGGATAATTCCCCCTGCGGCTCCTTCTCCCGGTACTGCCAGTTCAACGGTTGGTGTGGTCGACAAGCCCAGATCAACCACGGTTAAACCAAGGCCCTGTAAAGTTGCGGCTACTAGTTTGGATACCATTTCGCCTGACAGGCGTCCGTCGCGTCCAATGACAACCGTTTGTCGTTCTGGGCTGCGTTTTCGAAGCCATTGCCCAAAGGCAGCGGTAAACTTGACTACATCTAAAGGCGTCAGCCCGTCTCCGCTGCGCCCCCCAATCGTTCCTCGAATCCCGGAAATAGACTTAATTAATGCCACTTGATGGGTTGGATAATGTTTTTGGTTAAAGCTGTAAATATAATCAGTAAGTGGGTAAGTTAGAGTAAGTCGATACGTAGCCGGTACGTCAGCCATACACGTACGGCAATTACTTACTTATTCACTTAGTTCACACAAACACTAATTCTGAGCGTAAGCTGGAATTAGCCTGACCCGTAAACGTACCGCTGATAGGTGCAGCCAACTCTGGCTTAGCCGTTGAGGTCAAAAAAATATGCCGGTTCACGACAACTGATCCTTCTGTCGGGTCAAAACCTCGCCAACCTGCTCCGGGTAAATACACTTCAGCCCAGGCATGCAATTGATGTTCCTGTTGTGGATTACCAAATAAATAACCACTTACAAAACGGGCAGCAATGCCTAAACTCCGGCAGGCTGCCATAAACAGAGTTGTATAGTCCCGACAGGATCCCTTTTGTAACGTTAACGTTTGTTCAGGTGGGAACGGTGCGCCATGCTCACGGATTTCGTAGGTAAATTTTCGAATCGTTTGGTTTAAGGCCATCAGAAAGGCTGTAGTTTGCCAACCGGCTTCTGTGGCTAACTGGCGTGCCCATCGTTCAACACGTTCTGAAATTCCCACCCGCTCTAAATAGGGGTAGAGCAATTCTTCTACCGCTTTCGGATACCGGAAAGGAACCTGCTGGGTTTCGAAGGGAAATAGAACGAAATCAAAGGAGTTAAACTCATCCGAAGCCAGCTCCATTTCTACCTGCACCTTCAGATACGACGTAGGATGGCTAAAGTAAACCAGCTGTTGTACATTACCTTCCACATCAATATTCCGTACAATCCGAGCTGGTGTTGGATCGATCACCAAATCGTAGGCCAGCAGCCGCTGATAGGGATACATTCGCGGGTAAAGGTAGAGCGTTTGCGGCCCTAGTGCCACCGGCAGATCGTACGTGTATTCAGATGCGTGCCGAACATGGAGATGCATGGTAGTAGGTAAAGTGAGGTAAGTGGAATAGGTGAAGTAGGTGCAGGGGTTAGGCCACTCATTTCATCTACTTCACCTATTCCACTAATTACTTAGCCGAACGGACTTTCTCGAAAATAGGGTCCATCCAGTAGGAGGGTAGTTTTCGGACGGAGTTGCTCAATAGAGCACTCCACTGGTGCGATACTTCATCCATATCTTCTTTTTCAAGACGATATTCGGTCATGTGAAAACTGTTTTTCGGGTAGATGACCACATCTAACGGATAATCGACATCGTTGGCACTGACGCGCGTAGCATCAAAGGCAAGGAAGCCAATTTTGAGCGCATCCTGTAAGCTGGATTCGTACGATAAGTTTCTGAATAACAGCGGCTTCCCGTAGCCAGAGTTGCCGATGATTTTGAACGGAGATCCCTGATCTACTTCAACCCAATTGCCCTCCGGGTAGAGCATGTATAACTTATGTTCGTCATCGTCTTCTAACTGACCGCCAACAATGGCATTCAGGTTAAAATTTAACCCATTGGCAATGATCGACGACTTATCTTCCTGAGCGACCCGTTTTACCTGTTCCCCAAACGCGTTGACCGCTTTGTAGAGCTTATTAAAGGATCGATCCTGTTCGGTAAGCACTTCACTGAAATACGTGATGGCTTTATCGCGAACTGAGCGAAGGCCCGAGGTCATGATAAACAGCGAGTGATTCTCGACTTCATGAACCGAAATTTTCCGATTCGACGATACTTCTGAGCCGGAAGTCAACCGTCTGTCGGCGATGGCAACCAGGCCCGATGCAACTTTAACGCCTAAACAATATGTCATTCGATACAGTGGGAAATCCGAAGTGTCCACTCTGGGAGTATCCACTCCGGGAGTATCTACTCTGGGTACTAAACCAGACAAATATACAGGTTACCCCCGTTTTTGTTCGTTTTGCCAGACTCTTTTCTCTAAAAATGCTGTGTGGCTGTACTTGTTTTTTGTAAGATAATGGCCTCAACTGTACGTATTGCGTGATCGTATGGTCGTTTAATTTTAGCTGGATCGTTCCTAGTTATTGCTGTTAGTGGAGGTTTGATGAAGGTGAATCCCTACTGCCGACTTCGTTAGCAAACCCCATTGAACAGGTTGAGTCCGGCGTTTGAAATCGTAGAACTATTTTGGATACCATGAATGGCTTTTTGGGTACGAAAGGTTTGTTTTTGGGAAAGGTTTGTGTTACTTTGGCATGCAGAAGGTGATCATTCCCTCTGCCCGTTTTGCGATGAACTTTGACGACGAAGACGACGACGATAGCTTTCTGGATTGGGATGGCTTTGACGAGGACTATGACCCCGAAGAAGCCCGTGCCGAAATGGAGGCAGAAAATCGACGCATCAAAAATTTGCCCATCCTGCGGAAAGCGAATGAATTGATGGAGCTGACACAGGCTATTGTCGAAACCATCAATAAGGAAGAAGATGTGCTCATGATGCATGAGCAGATGCTGGCGAATGCCATGATGTTAGCTCCCAAGATTGTTGGGGCAGAAGGGGGAGATTTATATACCCTGCGGATGGAAAATGCCGTGATTATAAAAATGCACGCCCGTGAACTGCTGGCTCAAACCTCGTATTGTAAAGCGGAGAAGCTAGCCGCTACGGCCTATTTGAACGTACTTCGTGAGGAGATCGAGCAATTTCGACTACTGTTTGTTGAATGGGTTAATGGCTTTGATAAAGATAACGATGCTCCGGACGATTGGGGCCTTTTCTACTAATACGCCCGCCCGCTTAATTGGACTTATTTGTTGCTAAATAACCCGTTCAGCCCGCTACTTCTATTTAACGTTCCACACGATAAATTGTGTGCTGCCAAGCTATAATACTTGGCTAGCGGCTTAGGTTTCGTACTTGATCAGACTATCTTTGTTTGTTAGCTATGACCACCTAAGTATGAACAATTATTTACATTTTCAGTACTGGTTTTTAGTAAATACTGGTAAGAAGCTTGGCTTTACGTTAGTCGGGTTGATGGGTTTTCTAGTGACCACCTGGGCTGCTGATCCTGGTACTCTTGCTGCACCTGCCGATCTAACGCTAACGGTGAGTTCGGCAGCCACTACTGCAACTGTTTGTTCAGGAACAAGTGTAACGCTTACCGCTTCTGGTTGCCCAACTACAGGGGCTCTTCGGTGGTCTACAACGCAGACGGGAAATGTAATTGCCGTTACACCAAAACAAACCACAACTTACACCGCAATCTGCGAAGTAACCAGTACTTCTGCTGTCAGTTCCACGGCTACCAGCTCCACGACTACCAGTTCAACCGCTACCAGCTCTACAGGTATCGTTACAACCATAACGACAACAACTGCCGCGGCTACGGTTCAGGTTTATAGCCCTATCTTAGTCACCCCCGACACGCAATCTCCGTTATGTAATGCTGGAAACGATGGCGTAATATACATGAATAGCACTGGAGGGGTGGGGGCATTGCAGTACCAGATTGGGAATGAGCCATTTAAAGCGCTTAATGTTTTTGGCAATCTGAAGGCGGGGACTTATTTAATGACTGTAAAAGATACAAAAGGGTGTACTGTTCAAACGAATGTCGAGCTAAAACAGCCGCCGGAGATCATAGTTAGTACAACGGTTATTGGTACCAAATGTGTTGGAGGGGGCGATGGTGCGTTGATTGCTTCGGCTATAGGTGGTGTAGGTGATTTTCGTTACTCAATCCTTAATCTGGCAAGCCCTCAGACCAGCGGTACATTTATTAATCTGGTTGCCAACACCACGTACACTGTCATGGTGTCAGACAAAAATAATTGTGTCGTTTTTCAATCGGTAAATATTGGGCAACCAGCTCCCTTTGCCATTAAATTAACGCCTGTTCCAACTCGGTGCGTCGGTACGTCAGATGGAAGCGTATCGGTTAGCGCTACGGGTGGAACGGGGACTTATCAATACCAACTTGGGACTGGGCCATTTCAGACAGGAGCTCAGTTTACTGGCCTGGCTGCCAACACCTACGAGATTACAGTGAAGGATGGGCTAGGCTGTACAGGTAAACAAACCACAACGGTTGGGCAACCGGCTGCTCTTACGCTAACGGCAACCTCAAAGCCCGTTGGTTGCCTTAGTCCGACCAGTGGAGCTATCATCATGACCCCTACGGGTGGTACGGGAGCTGTAACCTATCAGATTACGGCTGGGGCAACACCCCAAAGCAGCAGCCTACTTAGTGGACTAGGTGTTGGTAATTATACTGTGATCGGAATGGATGCCAACGGGTGCACAAGCCTTGCTTCTGTAACAATCGGGAAAGTTGATCCATTAAAAGCCCAGGCAACAGCTATTCCGGCTACCTGCTGTTCATGCCCGACAGGAGCAGTCAGTTTGACAACTACAGGTGGTACAGGCACAGGGCTGCAATTCCAGGTTATCGGGCAAGCGGCCCAGACAACGAATCAGATTACCAAATTAACCCCCAATACATATCGCCTGCGTGTACTGGATGATGGGGGATGTGCTGACTCTACTGTAGCTATCGTGACGGATAAGAATGCGCTTACACTATCCGTTGGTACCATCAAAAATGTTTCCTGCGCAGGTGGCAAGGATGGTCAGGCAACAGTTCAGGTAGCTGGCGGGGCCAAACCATTCACCTATTTCTGGCAAACTGAACGCAAGGATACGCTTAAACCCTTTGTCGCTTCCCAGTCTGCTCTTAGTGAAGGTACTTACACTGTGAGTGTTCGGGATAGCAATCGGTGCACTACATCTACCGTGTTTGTATCGCTGACTGCTACCAATCCTACGCCACCCAAACCAACTGTTAGTCAGGTTGCCAATAGCACTTTAACGGTTAATCAAACGACCGGAGTTCAATGGTATGTTAGCACAGGTACCAGTTCTGCAACGGCGGTTCCGAATGCAACGGGGGCTACATTAGTCCCTTTTGCCAGCGGCCAATATTATGCGGTAGTAACCGTAAATGGATGTCCGTCTCCTCCGTCGGACGCGATAAATTTTATCCTCACCGCTCTTTCCGAACCTATTGCATTATTGTCGGCGCGGGTTGTACCGAACCCGATCGTAGACCGATTACGGGTGGAGATCGAACAACCCGAACGGTCTGCTGTGCAGCTTTACTTACTGGATGCATCGGGTCGAGTCGTAAGAACCTATCAACTACCCGCATTCATCGGTAAAAAACAGGCAGAATGGCCAATAGAAGGCATTTCAACAGGAACCTACCTGCTAAAATTAACCGCCGAATCGCGCCAGTCCGTGTTGCGGGTGGCAGTGGAATGAGGGATGTAAGATGTGTAATATAAGATGTGGCTGGCGCAACAGCAATACATCTTACATTACACATCTTACATCTTACAACCGTTCCTCAAACAGTTTCAAGATTCGCTTGTATTCATCCGTCCAACTGGATGGTTCCACAAAACCGTGATCTTCCATTGGATAGGCGGCAAGCTCCCAATTGTCTTTCTTAAGTTCGATAAGGCGTTGAATCAACCGGACGGTGTCCTGGAAATGAACGTTTACATCGACCATACCGTGGCAGATGAGCAGATAATTCTTTAACCCTTCCGCAAAGTAGATCGGCGATGAACGACGGTAAGATAATGAGTCCAGTTGAGGTTCGTTCAGAATGTTGGCCGTGTAGGGGTGGTTGTAGGCAGCCCAGTCAGTAACGGGGCGAAGGGCAGCGCCGGCTTTGAAGACATCAGGCGTGGTGAATAATGCCATCAACGTAATGAATCCGCCGTAAGAGCCACCGTAAATACCAATCCGTTTTTCATCGACACCCTGGGTTTGCACAAGCCACTTAGCTGCATCCACATGATCCTCTAAATCCTTGCCGCCCATGTAGCGATAGATCCCCGTACGCCAATCTCGACCATACCCTGCACTGGCGCGGTAGTCGATGTCAAGTACAGTATACCCTTTATCGACCAACAGGTTATTGAACATGTACTCACGGGTATATGAACTCCACCATTTGTGAGCATTCTGCAAATAGCCCGCACCATGTACAAACACGACGGATTTACCCGAAGGTCGTTCTGGTTTGTACAGGCGGGCATAAATTAGTTGACCGTCGCGGGCCGGAATCGTGACCATCGTGGGCTCTCGCCAGGGGTAACTCCTGAAGTTTTCGGTTTGAGAATCGGTGAGTTTAAGTGGGGTCAGGCTGGCGGTCTGTGAGGATACAGACTGAGGAGAAGACTTCTTGCTGGCAACTAAGAATGGTTGGTTAATGTCTGCCACATACAGTTCCCACGGCTGATTGCTGGACGAGTAACGAATGGCCATTCGCGTTTCGTTGGGCGCGAGGGTCACATCGTTAGCACCGGTCATATTCGTCAGGCGAACGCGTTCTCCACCTGTAACGGCCATCCGGTAAAAATGCTGCTCGCCAGGATGGACTTCATTCGTTTGAATGAAAAAATGGGTTTTATCTCTTGACAGTTGCACCTGTTGTACCTCAAATTTCCCCGAAGTCAGTTGTTTCTTTTCGCCAGTCAGTACATTAACGGTATAGATGTGCGAGTAGCCATCGGCTTCCGACTGAAACCAGAGTGTCTGATTATCGGCCAGAAAATTCATATTGCCCGAGGCTGTACCCATACCCTGCCAGTTAATGCCGGGTCCGCCAACCCAGGCATCATCGTGTTGCCGATCGAGGGAGGAAAGCTTCAGGGTTTCAGGCTCAAAGCGCATAATCCAGCGATCCTTATTGTCGAGTGATCGCACCACAACAACGCACAACTTACCATCGTCAGACCAGATGGGACCATTGATAACAACCGGACGCGTTTTTTTTGATGTATCCGGCTTTGCACTGGCCACCGATTTTAGATAGGCCGGTTGATCAGAAATGCCCGGAATACTTTTGGTACTCACAGCCCGGACGGTGTCTTTAACGGTATCGTACACAAAAAACTCCTGTGCAGCTGCCGGTGCGCCAACTTTGGTACGAGCCGCAATCTCTTCGGTATAACCCGACTCCGTCACATAATTTGGTACCTGCGTAGTTTTGGAATTGGGCGCACTTTTACTCAGCCGATAGGTGATAAAGCGGCCATCGGGGCTGACTTGCGGATTGAGCAGTTGCTTGTCATCAAGATAAATCTCCTTTGGGCGTTTAGGTCGATCGGCTTTGCTAATGCGCTCGCCTTCATCCTTCTTATCCTTCCGTTCTTTCAGGATTATGGACAAGCGTAACTGATCCTGCTTCAGAAATTTTTCTTCGTCACTCAGCTTCGGATCAGGTTTCTTGGCACCCGCCCGAAAGTCGGTCAGTTGGGTAAGTTCGCCCGATTGAAGATCAATACTGAATAGATTAGCCCCAGCGCCACTTCGCCGGAATACAACCTGTTGTTCATCGCCCGAAAAAACAGGGTCGGCCTCCACCTCCACCGTATTCGTGAGTTGTCGGATTTTACCGGATTTTACATCAATCAGGAATAAGTCACCCTGCCGATCAAAAAGCCGTTTGGTATACGTTTTGTTGTAGGCTGCAACGGGTGCCGTGGGCAGTGCCCGACGCTCTCCGGGTGTTACTTTTACCGGCTTCGAAGGGATCGCTACTTTTCCTTTTGCCGGTACCGAAAAGCTTACTTTATAGAGTGAATCCCCTTTTGCTTTTTCGGGGTTCCAGCTAAAATAAAGGGTTTGAGAATCGTCGGACCAAAATGGGTTAGATGGCGATGTGCCGACCCATACTTTTTGGTCCTGCATAATAGTTTCGACGGTGAGTTGGGGCCGAGCAGTTGTGCCAGTGGGTTTCGGAGCAGGCTGGGCAAACGCCGAGGTGGCAAGCAAAGCCAGCGGCCAGCAGGAAATGTAGTTCATAGAGGAAGAAGTGGTTGTATACAGGAAAAGCCTTAAATTAGGAAGAAAAGGCCGAAACGCTTACTTTTCGGCGTGAAAACGCCCATCAATCCGGAAATAGAGCCCATTATTCGGGAGTTTAAAGAGACGCTGCATAGTCTGTATGGGGATCGTTTACGCAATGTGGTACTCTTCGGTTCCTACGCGCGGGGTGATTACAATGAAGACTCTGACATTGATCTTATGATCGTGCTAAATGATGAGAAGGTTAATACGTATGCTGAGTTATTTCGATTAAGCGAGTTTACAATGGATTTTATCCTTCGCTATGGCAAAGCTGTTTCTGTTTTACCAACATCGGCTCAACGCTATCAACAATCATTTGGTCCAGTTTATCAAAATGCCCGACGAGAAGGACTGCTACTATGAAGGAGCAAATCAACCGGTTTTTAGAGCATGCTGCCGATGCGTTGGATGATGCTAGCTTTCTGCATCAGGACGGAAGAGTACTTGCATTGGCTAACAGATCGTATTATGCTGTTTTTTACTGCGCGTGTGCCTTATTGCTAACAGAAGGGGTAACAACAAAAAAGCATGAAGGTGCACGGGTTAAATTTCACGAACTGTTTATAAAAACCGGCCGATTTACACGGGAAGCGGGCAAGATTATGGAGAGAAATTTTGAAGCTCGTCAGTCTGCTGATTACGATATGGAAGCAGAGCTGGGTGAAGCAGAAGCTATATTGTTACTTGAAGGAGCTAGAACTTTCTATTCACTAACAGTCGCTTTTTTTTTGCAAAATCCAGTAGCCTAAGTATTAGCTAAAAAATGAAATAGGTATCTTGTTAACTAAAATCTCGAATTAGATTCATGCAGTATATCATCCATGCATACGACCATACCGACTCTGATGCTCTTGCCCGACGCATGGCTGCCCGGCCTGCGCACTTTGCCTATGTAAGTGAGTTAAAAGCCAAAGGCCAGTTTGTGCTGGGAGGAGCCTTGCTTGATCCGGATGGGAAGATGATTGGCTCGATGCTCCTGTTGACGATGGAAACCGAAGATCAATTAAATGAGTATCTCAAAAACGACCCGTATATTGTGCAGGGCGTATGGAATACTATTGACGTGAAACCTTTCCGCCAAGCCAGTGTATGACATTGAACCATACAGAAATGAGTGATACTACTGTACGCTTCAGGTATCTCGCAGGTGCTTGCTTACTGATTTTTCTGGTTTCACTTTCCTCATGCGGAGACGCTAATAAAACGAAAACAGCCACAGCTACCGTCGATACAACTGTTGTCGACGATGACACCCTTGAAGTCAATGACGTGCCCACCGTGAAACCGACTGAGCATGCCCGTTGAGTCGGGAATTCAAAAACCAATTGAATACAAACTTGATACACGCAGCAATATTTGATATGGATGGCCTCCTTGTGGACTCAGAACCCCATTGGCGGGCTATGGAGCGGGAGGTATTTGCAACGGTTGGCCTATTTCTGACCGATGATGAATGTAAGCAAACCACCGGAATGCCAATTCTGGATGTAGTTCGTTATTGGTTCGCGCGCGCTCCCTGGATCGATCCGGAGTCGCCGGGTCGTACTGTCCAGGAACTTGCCGATGCTATTACGCACGGGGTTCACGAGCGAATTGCCCATTTGGCCGAACCAATGCCGGGCGCGCTGGAGGCTATTGCCTTTTTTGGTGATCGGGGTATCCCAACGGCCATTGCCTCCGCTTCGCCCATGAGCTTAATTGAGGTCGTTATTGATCGGCTCGGTATCCGCAAGTCGCTGACACTCTGGCATTCGGCAACGCTGGAAGCCCGGAATAAACCAGCCCCGGATGTGTACCTGGGTACGGCTCGTAAACTAGGCGTACTGCCTGCTAATTGTCTGGCATTTGAGGATTCAGGTAGCGGGCTCCGATCTGCCTATGACGCCGGTATGCGAACGGTGGCTGTACCTGGCGCTTTTGAGTACAACGATCCTAAATTTTCGATTGCCGATTGCATCCTGCCTTCTCTTTCCGAATTCTCAGCGGCCCTGATTGATACATTACAAGCAACAGAATACGAGTCCTAACTTCCTAACAGTGCCTTGGCACACCCTTAACTCTCATGCGTATTTATCAACTCGATGCGTTTACCGATCGATTGTTTGCCGGAAATCCAGCTGCTGTTGTTCCCCTAACAGAATGGCTACCGGACGAACAGATGCAGCTGATAGCCTCAGAAAATAACCTGGCTGAAACAGCTTTCTATGTAAAAACCGAGGGAGATGCTACCTATCACATTCGCTGGTTTACGCCAACTATTGAAGTTGACTTATGTGGCCATGCGACCTTAGCTACTGGTCATGTGGTGTTTTATCTGGAAAATAAGCCGGAGGGTGAAGAGACGGCTATTCCTAACGACGAGATTTTTTTTAATTCACGCAGTGGTTTATTAAAAGTTTGCCGGGGCGAAAACGGTTGGTTGACCCTCGATTTTCCCGCCGACACAGTACACAAATCCAATTTGCAACCTCCTGCTTTAGTGGCTAGTGTGGGCGAAAAACCCCTGGCTATTTATAAAGGAAAAACAGATTTCATGCTCGTGTATGAAACGCAGGCGCAGATTGAAGCCTTAGATCCAGATTTCCGGGAAATGAGCACTGTACCGGCACGGGGTATTATCGTTACCGCACCGGGTAATAATACAGGGGACCAGGAGTCGGTTGACTTTGTGTCCCGATTTTTTGGGCCACAAACAGGCATTGATGAAGATCCGGTTACGGGGTCGGCTCATACAACGCTCATTCCCTACTGGGCTGAGAAACTGGGCAAAACGGAATTAACTGCCCGGCAACTTTCTAAACGGGGTGGCTACCTTCGCTGCAAGCTCAACGACGACGGCACCAATCCGCCCCGCGTTGATATTTCGGGCCAGGTACAACTGTATTTAATTGGGGAGGTGAGACTTTAACTTGACAGAAATAGCTGCCTGCCGTGGCATCAGATGTAAGCATCTGATGCCACGGGAACTATTACAGAATGGTTTTAAGGAAAAGACTTTGAATTTATAGATGAGAATTAGTTGATTCAATAATTTGTAATTAATCTAAACAAGCTACCTTTGTTATACAAAACAACAGGTATCAATGAATTCTGATTTTCTCGTTTCAGACGGCTTTGTGTCAACTAATGACAGTAGACCACTTCATCAATCTAGTCCGTTTTTGAGCAATGAGTGTGTGTTGAAGAAGTGCTGCAAAAAATATAAGAAGGGTAAACGCTGCAAGAAATGCCCTGATTGATCGATTAATTTTCGGGAACATACCAGAAGGGTATCTGGCAGTAAGGCGTTGGCTTATTGGTTGAATCGGGAACGGTTAGCTTAAGCATATTTCGGCCTGTTTTAAGATTTGCCGTTATTAGCACGGTTGTCAGCCCGCGCTGGCCGGTATCAACGTGTTGGGTAAACAGAAAGCCCGGCGCTTTGTAGAGTGAGTCATTCAGGTATACCCCGAAATACGTTTCAAATACGCTCAGGTACCAACTGGCCCGTTTTTCGCGTCGTTCTTGTCGGGAAAGACTCACTGGCCAGTTGGGCTCCTGAAATCGCTTGCTTAATTCTGCATCCAATAATTTTGGATAGCTCACAAACAGCCGCAGATAGGGTTCCCGGATTACATCGGCCTGAATACTCGCTTTATCCACCAATTCGCCGGGATTACGTAAATTGTCGAATGAATTGGCATTTGCGGTTTTAGTGGGTGCACGCAGGATCATAAAGGAGCGGCTGTCCAGTACATCAGATGCCCCCAGGCCTTGCACCAGATCTATTACCATAAATGAAAATTCAGCAAGAAAAAAGATCGTTAAAATCCCAATCAATCGCCGTTTTATTACCTGTTTCGGAATTTGACTAAAGAATGTGTAGGCAATATACTGGATGGGCTTCAATGAAAATGCCTTTGTATACTGGAACGTTATTGGCGCAAACCTTGGGTTATCACGAAACTTGGGCAAATTCAATATGGTAGCTGTAAGGCTAATTCCAGTGAGTACAATACCCAAAATCCAGGCCACCAGTTCTCGGACCGTGTTATACAGGGAGGGAGGCAGGAGAACCTGTAGAATAGTTTCCAGAAGAATAAATAGAATATAAGAAGTAGCTATGACCAGCAAGAACAGAACCAGGCTAAATGCCAGGGCGAAAATTATATTGCACCGACGATCTAGTCGAATGATATAATCCTGTAGTGAGCCCATCTCCTGGGCAAACCGTTTCCGGGCGTACTGACTTAGGTTATAGATCTGATCGTAGCGTATACCATCTGGATAAACCGCCAGCAGGCCTACGAGTCCGGCCCAAAAGGCCCGCATGATAAAATGGGCCAGAAATGCACCAAATAAAAAGTAAGATCCCCCCTTTATTAATGCCATCGTCTGCGTTGGTAAGGCTTCATGAATAAAATCTGTATCCGTCATGAGGTTATAGCGATAATAGGCGAGCAGACTATCCAGGAAATCGGGCAGACTCAGCGTTGCAAATAAGGCTGCGCCCGAAATAAGCAACTCCAGATTCCAGCTTTGACTGGTGAGATCGCTAAGTTGATGGGGCTCATTTGCTGTCTCAGTGGGTGGTGTTTCTGGTAAAAATGGTTCAGGGAGGTCCATGCTATAGGAAGGTTGAACTGCAAAATAGTGGTTTTCCCTGTATTTTTACTGCATGGATGTTCGCTATGAAATGATTGACGGATTGCCCCCCGAACCTAAACTTACTGCTCTAATTGATCAACTGGTCATGCTATTCGGCAATCAATCCCGCGCTGCCTTACTTGCCGATCTTACCTATCAACAAGAGCGTACGGGGTTACAACTGGTACTGGCTGTTGAAAACGAACACGTTGTGGGCTGTAAACTTGGCTATGAACGAAAGCCAGGTCATTTTTACAGTTGGCTGGGTGGCGTTCATCCAGACTACAGAGGGCAGGGCATCGCATCCGAACTGATGCGCCAACAGCATGACTGGTGTCGTCAGAATAAGTATCATACTATTCGAACACAGACCTACAACCAGTGGCGTTCCATGCTGATCCTCAACCTCCGCTTTGGTTTCGATATTATTGGTACTGTGCAGGGTACGTATGGACTCATGATTGTTCTGGAGAAAAAGTTATAGAGGGAGGAAAGGGAGGAAGGAGGAGAGGGACGAAAGGGAATAGGTGATAGACGCGTTTCCGAAACACTTACTTTTTCCCTCTCCTCCTTCCTCCCTTTCCTCCCTTTTCTTCTCCCCATTAAACCTATCTCCCCACTTTGTTGTCAATAGGGCAAATGCACCTTTATATACATATACCATTCTGCAAGCAGGCCTGCCATTACTGCGACTTCCATTTTAGTACGAGCATGGGGCAGAAATCGGCTTTGGTGGATGCGCTCTGTACCGAAATACGGATGCAGCAGTCGTATCTGCCGACCCCTGTTCTCGAAACTATTTACTTCGGTGGGGGGACACCCTCCCTGTTAACCGAGGCTGAGTTAGCGCAGATTTTTGAGATCATTCATACCTATTTTACGGTATCTCCTTCGGCTGAAATTACCCTCGAAGCCAATCCGGATGATCTGAGTGCCGAGAAATTGCGGATGCTGCGCCAGTACGTGAACCGCCTGAGTATCGGAATCCAAACTTTCGATGAAGCGACGCTCCACTGGATGAACCGGGCGCACACGGCAACCGAAGCCGAAAACTGTGTCAGGTTGGCACGGGAGGCAGGTTTTGAGAATTTGAGCGTCGATCTGATTTACGGGATCCCCAACCGTGACCAATCTCGCTGGCAACTCGATTTGCAGAAAATCCGTGCGCTGGACGTACCGCACCTCTCCGCTTACGCACTGACCATTGAACCCGACACCGCTTTTGGCCGGTGGCAGCAGAAAGGAAAGCTACCGCCCGCCGATGAAGCGATAGCCGCCGAGCAGTTTGAGGAGCTAACGCAGGCGTTAACACAAGCGGGCTATGCCCATTACGAAATCTCGAATTTTGCCCGAAGCGGACAGGATCAAACAGTTCAATACGCCCGTCATAACACCGCGTACTGGCAACGAAAACCCTACCTCGGGATTGGCCCAAGTGCCCACTCGTATAATGGTCATTCGCGGCAATACAATATTGCCAATAATGTACGTTATATCGCAGATATTCGGCAGGGGAAACTACCCGCTGAAGTAGAGGAATTGACGATTGCTGACCAGGTAAACGACTATTTGCTGACGGGGTTACGGACACAGTGGGGATGCTCACTGACCGAACTGAACGGGTTGCTGAGAACTGATTTTGAGAACCAGCAGGCCTCAGACCTCGCAGCGATGTACGCATCGGGCTGGCTCATCCGCGAAGGCGACCGTCTGCGTTTGACCAATGCAGGTAAGCTGTTTGCCGATCGTGTCGCTGCAACCTTATTTGTGGAGTAGGAAACGAGCGTGTTGTACCGTAGGGCCCCGCTTTTTTCGGGGATTTTAGCTAAAAAGCGGGTTTACATCGACCTTACTATTATTTTCGCGGAATGCTCCTACACCTATGAATCCGCAGCGCCCAGTCAACACATTTCGTACGAGTCCCCCTCAGCAACCACGCCCAAAAGCACCACAGGCGTTTACCCAGCGGGAATCTAAGGTTGGAGGCCGTACTTCCAGCCGACCAGAGCCGTCGCGCTTTCAAAAAGTTCGGCGGTTTATGCGTGAGCAACCTTTGCTGGAAAGCGTTTATGGCTTTTGTGTGAAAGCTTTCCTCTGGCTATTTTTTGGTTCTCTCGTGTATGTAATCGCGCTGAAATATGTTCCCGTTTTAGTAACGCCTTTAGTAGTCTCGCGATGGGTCGATACCATCGGGACGGAGGAGAGCGGTCACGTATACAAAAAATGGCGCTCTTACGATAACATCAGCAAAGAAGCAGCCCTTGCTGTTGTAGCTTCAGAAGATCAGGCATTTCCAACGCACTGGGGGTTTGATTTCGACGAAATTCAGGATGCCATCAAAGAAAATCAGATTGGTAAACGATCACGGGGGGCCAGCACTATTTCGCAGCAGGTAGCTAAAAACGTCTTTCTCTGGAGTGGACACAGTTACGTCCGTAAGGGGTTGGAGGTCTACTTCACCATGCTGATTGAGTTGATCTGGGGCAAAAAGCGCATCCTGGAAGTATACCTGAACGTTGCTGAAACCGGCCCAATGACCTTTGGGGTCGAAGCGGCTGCACAGCGCTATTATGGGCATTCGGCGGCTTCCCTCTCACGGAATGAGGCTGCACGGATAGCGGCAGTACTCCCAAACCCACGCCAGTTTTCAATTAAAAACCCATCGAATTACATCCAGCGACGAACCACTCAAATTGCCCGGCAAATGCGCTACCTGGGCGGACAGAAATACATTCGGAATTTGTGAACAATAGGACGCTGATTTTTATGATTGTTAAGATTTACGCGGATTTATGGGAGATTTTATCCGCGTAAATCTTAACAATCATACGAATCAGCGTTCTATTTACTTCACTGAAAGCTTATACACCGTTGTGCTTTTATACGTCTCATTGGGGCGTAGTACGGTAGTCGGAAAATCCGGGTGGTTCGGCGAATCCGGGAAGTGCTGGGTTTCCAGGCAAACGCCGAAACGCTTACTCAGCGCCACGCCATCCTTATTCATCAGCTTGCCATTCAGGTTATTGGCCGTGTAAACCTGTACAGCTGGTTCGGTCGTGTACATTTCCATAAAACGGCCAGTGGTCGGTTCATACACTGTAGCGCCTAATTTCAGTGTCTTCGCCGGATTGGTAAATACCCAACAGTGGTCGTAGCCTTTGCCATACCGAATTTGCGTATCGGTAGTGTCGTTAATGTGGGTACCGATGGCCGTTGGTTTCGTAAAATCGAATGGAGTGCCAGCAACGGAGACTAGTTCGCCGGTTGGAATCTGTTTGGGATCGGTTGCCAGGTACTTATTGGCATTTACCATCAAAACATGGTTCATGACGTCCTGCTTCATCCCACTCAAATTGAAATAAGTATGATTGGTCAGGTTGATTATGGTCGGCTTATCGGTGGTTGCTTTGTAGTCGATGCGAAGCGCGTTATCTTTTTGAAGTGTGTAGGTTACCTCTACGGTTAAATTGCCGGGAAAGCCCTGGTCACCATCTTTCGATAAATACGTTAACACGACTGCCGGTTCGTTACCGTCTTTGGGCGTGGCTGTCCATAGTTGCTTGTCGAAACCTATTGGGCCGCCGTGAATGTGGTTACCATTATTATTCTGCGCCAGCGTGTATTCTTTCCCATCGATCGTGAATTTTCCGTTGGCAATCCGGTTGCCAAAACGCCCGATAATGGGGCCTAAACTGGGTGTTCCTTTTACATAATCGTCGAAGGTAGGCACGTTCAGGACTATATCTTCCTGTTTACCAGCCTTGTCTGGAGCCGTAAAGGAAACGATATAGCCACCGTAGTTCGTGATTTTTACGACCATCCCTTTGGCATTCCGAAGCGTAAACAGATCGGCTACGCGGCCATCGGGGAATGTTCCATAGTGTGTTTTTTCAATACCTGCTTTGGGCTCAGTGGCTGATTCGTCGGTATCAGATTTATGCATCATACTAGTTAAAAAAAACAGTCCAGATAAGGTAATGATAAGGAGTTTCATACGGTGAACCAATTTAGATAAGGGAGATAATGGCCCTATAAACTCCAATAAGGCCATGAAGCTCCTATTTTACCCCAACTGGCAATCATGAATCTTACGTTATTAACCACAGAGGCACAGAGAACACAGAGTAGTTGACTCACTATTCTCCTGTTTGTGGTTACTGATTTTTGATAAGTGGCTTCGTTTAAGTCGTTGAGCAGTCAATTCTATGTCCTTTTCCAACTGTGGGCACTTGTTTTAATAGCCGATGATAATATCCTATACATTGCCGAAAAAATGATATAGATATTGCCCTATTTTTTAGCCTTATTTTGATGTTAATATACGATCTGAGCAGAAGCTGCCAGCGGAAGATCAAACTGCCTTAAATGAGTCGATACAGCATTCACTCAACAGAAACCCTGTCCAATGAAAAAACTTAGTAGTTCCATTTTACTTTTTGCGGCCCTAGTACTAGGTCAGCAGACTGTTTTTGCCCAGTACCCGACCATTCCGGCGGATGTACAGAAGGAAAGTGATGACCTACTGAACGAATCCCGACGACAGTCGGACATTGCATGGTTAAAAGCCTTGCCAATCATTAAAAAAGAAGCACAGGAAGGCAAACCCTATGTACCCTGGGCTGCTCGCCCCGTTGATCTGCCACAAGCTCATATCCCGGCTTTCCCCGGTGCTGAGGGGGGCGGTGCCTATACATTTGGTGGTCGGGGTGGTAAGGTGATTGTTGTAACCAGTCTGGACGATCGCGGGCCCGGCACCTTGCGTGATGCTTGTGAGCAGGGAGGAGCCCGTACCATTGTTTTTAATGTTGCCGGGATTATTCGCCTGAAAACGCCCTTGATTATCCGAGCGCCTTATATTACGATTGCCGGTCAGACAGCACCGGGCGATGGTGTTTGTGTAGCGGGTGAATCGGTCTGGATCAATACGCACGATGTGATTATCCGTTATATGCGTTTCCGTCGGGGCGAAACCAACGTAGGCCGTCGCGACGATTCCATTGGGGGTAACCCGATTGGTAATATTATGATCGACCACGTGTCGGCAAGCTGGGGGCTGGACGAAAATATGTCGATGTACCGCCATATGTATAACGACAGCACGGGCAAACCGCTGGAAGAGAAGCTCCCAACGGTCAACATCACGATTCAGAATTCGATTTTCTCTGAAGCCCTGGATACCTGGAATCACGCCTTTGGTAGCACACTAGGGGGCGAAAATTGTACGTTCATGCGCAACCTCTGGGCCGATAACGCGGGCCGGAACCCATCAATCGGCTGGAATGGAATCTTCAACTTCACGAACAACGTAATCTTCAACTGGGTGCATCGGTCAACGGATGGTGGCGACTACACCGCGATGTACAACATCATCAATAACTATTATAAGCCGGGTCCTCAAACGCCAAAAGATTCACCAATTGGCTACCGGATTCTAAAACCTGAATCGGGACGTAGTAAATTGGATCATCGGGAGTATGGGCGTGCTTACGTCAATGGCAACATTGTGGAAGGACATGACAAGGTGACGAAAGATAACTGGGATGGGGGTGTTCAGGTGGAAGAGATGCCCAATGCGGGTCAATATACGGCCAGCATTAAATGGAAAGAGCCGCTTCCAATGCCTAAACTCACTATACTGTCGGCGCAACAGGCGTATGACTATGTATTGGCCAACGCAGGCGCTACCTTGCCTAAACGTGATCCTGTCGATGCACGCGTCGTAGAGCAGGTACGTACCGGGAAGATTGCTTACAAAGAAGGTGTTAAATTACCTGAAACCCAGTTTAAGCATCGTCGGCTACCCATTGATTCGTATAAAAATGGCATCATTACCGATCCTAGCCAGGTTGGTGGTTATCCTGACTACAAAGGCACCCCTTACGTTGATTCCGATAAAGATGGTATGCCGGACGCCTGGGAAGCGAAAAATGGCCTCAATCCCAAGGATGCCTCGGATGCCAGTCAGGATAAAAATAAGGATGGGTATACCAATATTGAGGAGTACCTGAACAGTGTTGTTCCCGTTCAACAGGTAAGACCGAGAACGTAGTAGTCAAAAATTCTGCCTGAAACCATGCTCAAACCCAACCGGTTTATTCTCCTGCTCTGTCTGCTGATCGCCATTGGACGTATTGGTGCGGTATGCGCGCAGGGGAATAAGCCGGTTAAAAAGCAACCCGTAGCGCTTGGTCAGGAGGGGCATTTAATCTATACGCCAGACGAGTTGGGTAACCGTATTCCTGATTTTTCATATTGCGGCTATAAAGCGGGCGAACAAGCCATTCCGAACGTGGCCATCAAGATTGTTGTACCCGCTCGGAAGGGGGATGCTACCCGTCGAATTCAGGCGGCCATTGACTATGTGGCCTCGTTGCCGATCAATAATGATGGGTTTCGGGGAGCCGTTCTGCTCGAAAAGGGCGTGTATGAAGTAGCGGGAAGTTTGAAACTAGACGCTTCGGGCGTTGTACTACGGGGCAGTGGAATACAGGCAACAACCCTTCTCGGAACGGGTTTTAGTCGCGACAATCTGATTACAATCTCTGGGAAAAACGACCGACATCTGGCTTCTGGTAGTTCGATTGCCGATGGGTACATACCTGTCAATGCTCTGAAGATTCATGTGGCGAAATCAACAGACTTAAAAGCTGGTGATTTTGTTCAGATACGCAGGCCGTCGACCAGAGAATGGATTCAGAAACTAGGAACCGACCAGTTTGGTGGAGGTGTCTCGTCGCTGGGTTGGAAACCGGGCCAACGCGACATTATGTGGGATCGGCAGGTTACAGCCGTGAACGGCACCGAACTCACGCTGGATGCCCCGTTGACAACCGCTCTGGATTCTATTTACGGCGGGGGCACCATTGCTAAGTATACCTGGTCTGGGCGAATTGCTCAATCTGGGGTTGAAAATCTGAAACTGGAATCGTCGTACGATAAAGCCAATCCGAAAGATGAAGATCATCGCTGGATGGCCATTGTCCTCGAAAACGTTCAGGATGCCTGGGTGCGACAAGTGGTTTTTACCCATTTTGCGGGTTCGGCGGTAAATGTCCAGGAAACGGCAAAACGTGTTACAATTGAGGATTGCCAATCAATGGAGCCGATCTCCGAAATTGGTGGGGAGCGCCGTACTACGTTCCTGGTTCGGGGGCAGCAGGTGCTTTGTCAACGATTGTATGCTGAATTTGGCTACCATGATTTTGCCGTTGGCTATTGCAGTGCCGGTCCGAATGCCTTTGTGCAGTGCGAATCGCATCTACCCTTTAGCTTTAGTGGTGCCATTGATAGCTGGGCGTCGGGCATATTGTTTGATATCGTCAATATTGACGGGAATGCGTTACGTTTTACCAATCTCGGCCAGGATGGGCAAGGGGCTGGCTGGAGCGCTGCCAACAGTGTTTTCTGGCAATGTACCGCTGCCCGTGTTGAAAATTATCAGCCACCAACCGCACAAAACTGGGCGTTTGGTACCTGGGCACAGTTTGCCGGGGATGGGTATTGGGATATGTCCAACGAGCATATTCAGCCCCGAAGCTTGTATTACGCCCAACTAAAGGACCGATTAGGTGACAACATCACAGGTAGAACCATTCTATTACCCGTTGAATCCGAAGCGTCAAGTAGCCCGAAAGTTGAGGTAGCCGCAGCCTTAACCAGGGAATCCGTTCATCCAGCGCCAACATTATACGATTTTATCACGGCGGCTTCATCACGTCAAGCCATTCCAACAACCACAACGGCAAAGTCGATTGAGACAATTGGCTTGCCGAAAGAACTAACCCTACCAAAATCTGCGCCGATGCAGATTCAGCACGGAAAGCTGGTTCGGGGTAGTACGCTTGTGAGCGGTCGTCGCCAGGAAGTGCCCTGGTGGAACGGCAGCGCCCGGCCCTATGGGTTGAACAATGTCAAGCCGCACATCACCCGTTTTGTGCCGGGCATGACGGGGCAAGGGCTGACCGATAATCTGGACGAACTAACCGATTCGTTGACCGTCAGGAATATACAGGCCATTGACCATAACTACGGACTCTGGTACGAGCGTCGGCGGGATGACCATGAACGGATTCGTAGGATGGATGGCGAGGTATGGCCACCCTTTTATGAGCTTCCGTTTGCCCGAAGCGGCAAAGAAACAGCCTGGGACGGCCTGAGCAAATACGATCTGACAAAATACAACAACTGGTACTGGAATCGGCTAAAGCAGTTTGCTGACCTAGCCGACCAGAAAGGATTGACCCTCATTCACGAGAATTATTTCCAGCACAATATCATCGAAGCGGGTGCCCACTATGCCGATTTTCCCTGGCGTCCTGTCAACAACATCAACAATACAGGCTTTCCTGAACCCGTATCCTACGCTGGTGATAAACGGATTTTCATGGCGGAGCAGTTTTACGATGTGTCGCACCCGATCCGACGGGCCTTGCATCGGGCCTACATCCGCAAGTGCCTAACGAATTTCACAACTAACACGGGCGTCATTCAACTCATTGGCGCGGAGTTTACCGGGCCCTTGCATTTTGTCCAGTTCTGGATTGACACCATAAGCGAGTGGGAAAAGGAAACCGGCAAAAAGGTGCTTATTGGCTTAAGTACGACCAAAGATGTTCAGGATGCGATTCTGGCCGATGCCAAACGGGCTTCGGTTATTAATCTGATCGACATTCGGTTCTGGCATTATCAGGCTAATGGTTCGGCCTATGCGCCTGCTGGTGGACAAAATCTGGCTCCCCGCCAACATGCCCGGCTGGTTGCCCCTAAGAAGACATCGTTTGAGCAGGTCTATCGGGCAGTGAGCGAATACCGCCAAAAGTATCCAGATAAAGCCGTACTCTATGCCGCCGACAGTTTCGACTCAATGGGTTGGGCAGTGCTGATGGCGGGTGGATCAATGCCCAGTATTCCAGCGGTTAGAGACCCTCAATTTTTGGCCGATGCTGGCCAGATGCAACCGCTGGATTTGCCTCAGAAACCTACCCGTCAATGGGCAATGGGCGATGAAAAGACAGGCTATATTATTTACAGCGAGTCAACGGCACCCGTTCAACTTGATTTAAGCAAAGTAACGGGTTCTTATTCGGTTAGTTACGTAAACCCGAAAACGGGGCAGATTACAAAATCGAACGAGGTGGTGAAAGGAGGAAACGTAGTTAGCCTCGACAAGCAGCCAGAAAGTACGGAGGTGATCTGGGTGAAAAAGAATAAAGGATTATGAGCGTGGACATAAAGCAATTTCTCACTAGTGGCTTTACCCCTAAATCCCCTAAAGGGGACTTAGCTCGCATGTGGACAAAGTCCCCTTTAGGGGATTTAGGGGTTTTCATACTACTACTCTTCAACTGCTTCACCCAAACCTACGCGCAGGATACCGTCCGTTATAGCGGCCAGACACTCTCCAATGTCGATTATCATCACGGACAGTTAAGTCTGGCGGTGGGTGTGCATAACATCCAGGTCGTTCGGGCAAACCGCGAGCATCCCGAACTGGCGGGCGGCTCTAGCTGGACGTACAACCACGCGCCCATGCTGGCGTACTGGAATAATACGTTCTACCTGCAATACCTGAGTAATCCCGTTGGCGAACATGTGCCACCCGGCCAAACCTTGCTGGCAACTTCGAAAGATGGTTACACCTGGTCCAAGCCAACCATCATTTTCCCCCCCTACAAAATTCCTGATGGCTGGAAGAAAGTAGGTAGGCCGGAAGTGGCGAAGGACCTGTACGCGGTTATGCACCAGCGAATGGGCTTTTTCGTGGCAAAGAACAAGCGGCTCCTGACACTGGCTTTTTACGGCATCGTGATGGGCCCCAAAGACGACCCAAACGATGGGAACGGCATTGGGCGCGTGGTGCGCGAAATCTATCCAGATGGCAAGCATGGGCCGATTTACTTTATCCGGAATAACGCAACTTGGGATAGATCGAAGTCGACGTACCCCTTCTACACCAGTTCGAAAGATAAAGGCTTCGTAGAGGCTTGCGATGAATTGCTGGCCAATCCGCTCATGATGCAGCAATGGGTGGAAGAAGCGGACCGGAACGACCCGCTAATTTCACTCAAAAAGGATGTGAAAGCATTCACCTATTACCATCTTCCCGATAACCGAGTGGTCGGTTTGTGGAAACATGCCCTTACTACGATCAGTAAAGACGAGGGGAAAACCTGGTTGTACAATCCGCTTCGGGCACCGGGTTTTGTTAATAGCAATGCTAAAATCTGGGGGCAAAAAACCTCGGATGGGCAATACGCTACGGTGTATAATCCCTCCGAGTTTCGCTGGCCGCTAGCTGTTTCAACCGGCAAAGACGGACTCAATTACACTAATCTATTACTGGTTAATGGGGAAATCACCTCCATGCGCTACGGGGGTGCCTACAAATCTTATGGACCGCAATACGTCCGGGGTATTGAAGAGGGTAACGGTACACCACCCGATGGCAACCTGTGGGTCACCTACAGCGTGAACAAGGAAGACATTTGGGTAGCTAGTATTCCGGTTCCAATAACCGACGAGGTGAAAACACATCCGAACGAGGTATTTGCCCAACTCCCGGCAGGTGAAGAACTAAACTACTGGAATATCTACAGTCCAATTCAGGCTACGGCTCAACTAGAAACGATTTCCGGTGCCAAAGCATTGGTGCTCCGCGACAAAGACAAATTCGATTTTGCCAAAGCAGAGCGGGTAATTCCCGATTCGAAGAAGCTAACCGTCGAGTTCTCAATCGTACCGCAGCAGGCCAATAAGGGCGTTTTGCAAATTGAATTTCAGGATGCAAAGGGCAGCCCGGCTGTTCGACTGTTGTTCGATGCCGACAGTCTGCTGAAAGCCAAAGTGGGTTACCGGGATTCGGGCATCCAGAAATACGAGGCTGGTAAACAATACGACATTCGGATTGAGCTGGACCGCGACAAGCGAATGTTCGTTACTTATGTGAACGGACAATCCAAAGGTAATCGACTCTTTTTTGCGCCTGTGGCATCGTTCCGTCGGGTGGTTTTCCGCACGGGAAGCGTCCGTCGCTTTCCCGATGCCGATACCCCTACGGATCAGAGCTACGATTTGCCAAAACCGGGCGAGCAGGATGATGAAGCCGTTTTTGTGATCAAGTCATTTAAAACGAGTAGCGTACCAAGTCGAGTGGAGTAATTTTTAAACTACGCTCAACCCTCTAAAGGGGGCTTTGATTGACTTTGGAGAGAGCCCCCTTTAGGGGATTGGGGGTAGTTTAAAGCGAAACTATAACAGTTAATGAATAAGCATAACCTGTTCGCTATCACCTTACTTCTGCTTTCACTCCAATTGAAAGCAGAGATTGTGTTGCCCCGAATTTTAGGGCATAACATGGTGCTGCAACAGGGTAAACCAGTGGTTATCTGGGGTAAAGCGTCGGTAGGGGAAACAGTGAGCGTTCAGTTTGCTGGACAAAATCAGACGACATACACGGATGGAAAAGGCAAGTGGAGTGTAACTCTAAAGCCGCTCAAAGCCTCAGCAATCCCCTTGGAACTGGTTATTTCGGGCACCAATACTATTCGACTGCAAAACATTCTGGTGGGCGAAGTCTGGTTGTGTTCAGGCCAGTCGAATATGGAATACACGATGCGGAAGAATAGCAAAGTGAAGCGGTCGCTGGCCACTCAATTCATTAATGATCATAGTCCGGTCGATGAATTGGACTACGCCAACAATCCGCAGATACGTATCTTTTTGGTCAACCGAAAGGAATTGAGTAAGCCGGATTCGTTGCATCGGGGATGGAACGTGGCGCAGGATTCGGCCTTGCGCTCATTTTCGGCTCCAGCTTATTTTTTCGCGAAAGAACTCTACAAAAGCTTGAATGTACCGATCGGTGTCATCTCATCGGCCATACCAGGGAGTCGGATTGAACCCTGGATTTCGGAAGCAGCTTTTCGGGAGGATGCGTATTATAGTAATCAAAAAGTTGATGGTGAGCCGGGAAAATTCTATGAACCCATGATTCGACCACTGGCACCGTTTGCGCTGAAAGGCTTTCTGTGGTATCAGGGTGAATCGAACTGTTTTTTGAACGAAACGATAACGTATTCGCACAAACTCAAAACGCTCATTACAAGCTGGCGAAGCGCCTGGAATGACCCGAAACTGTCGGTTTATTACACTCAGCTAGCGCCGTTCCGGTATTCAGAATCGAAAGGGAAAGTTGCGCTGACGAAAGAAACACTGCCTGCATTTCGGGAAGCTCAGGAGGCCGTTTTGAGCCTCCCCCGAACGGGCATGATTACAACGACTGATCTGGCCGACGACTTGTCTGACATTCACCCGCCGTTCAAATGGGAAATTGGCCGTCGGCTGGCACTACTCGCCTTGGCCGCTGATTATGAAAAACCAGTTGTTTCTGAAGGGCCGGTTTACGAAAAAATGAAGGTCAGAGGGCGGGCCATTGAATTGCACTTCTCACAAATCGGAACGGGTTTAGTCAGCAAAGATGGGCAACCACTCACCGACTTTACAATTGCCGGTGCCGATGGGGTTTTTGTACCGGCCCAGGCCCGCATTGATGGAAAACACATACTCGTATCAGCGCCTGGTGTACAACGTCCGGTGGCGGTTCGTTTTGCCTGGGAAGAAGCGGCCCAACCGAATCTGGTCAATCAGGAAGGCTTGCCTGCCCGGCCCTTCCGGACGGATAACCCATTAAAAAAGCAACTCGCCGAAACTGGCAAAGCTGGCGAATCAACGCCGTTTGGCAGCTCTGCCATACGAAATTCAACCTCAAAATCGCTATGAAAAAGACCATTAACCGCTGTATAGTTGTGGCCGCTGTCCTGTTTGCATCTCCTGCTTTCTGTCAGGAACAGCCTGCTAAACAGACCACCGAAGTTGACGGAAAAGCCAAATCTGATGCCGAGCTGGAAAAGAAAGCAGCGGACTGGATTGCATCACTGAATCTGAACGATCCTGCCAAAGAAAAACGCCTGACCGACGTTGTGGCTACCCATCTGAAAACTACCCGTGATTGGCACAATGAGCATCCAGCCAGTACGGTTCCGGCGGGCATAAACCCTGTAACGGGGAAACCATTGTCTGACCTTGATCGGCAAGTTATTGCTGATTCGGCCATTCCTAAAACCGTTCACCAGGATCTGATGACTGGGCTACAGAAAGACCTCGATAAGAAACAGGTCGATGCCGTGCTTGACAAATACACAATTGGGAAAGTGGCATTCACGATGGCGGGTTATAAAGCCATTGTACCGAACCTAACTGCTCAGGAGGAAGAAACCATTCTGGGTTTTCTGGAACAGGCTCGTGAACAGGCCATCGACTACAAAAGCATGAAAGAGATCTCGGTCATTTTTGAGATCTACAAAACCAAATCGGAGCAGTATCTGAATGCCAACGGCCGAAACTGGCGGGAAATGTACAATGCCTACACCGCAGCCATCAAAGCCAAAAAAGCAGCTGATAAGAAGCAGGCAACAAATTGATCATGCCGTTTTCGCTTGGCAAAGTCAAGCGAAAACGAAGCAAGTAGGATTCAAAAAGAAACGACTAACCCAACGATGATAAAGCTTTTATACATAACCCTTTTCGCAAGCCTGACCCTAATCAACACGACCTATGCCCAATTGGCTAAATGGCAATCTGGGTTGGTAGTGGATGAATTTGTGGTTGAGAATCCGCCCTTTCCCGAAAGCCACGCAGCCACCATTGCAGAAACACCGAAAGGCCTGGTATCGGCCTGGTTTGGGGGCACGAAGGAACGGAATCCGGATGTCTGTATTTGGGTGAGTCGGCAGGAGAATGGGAAGTGGCTGGCTCCACAGAATGTGGCGAATGGGATCATCAACGATACCCTTCGGTACGCCTGCTGGAACCCGGTTCTGTATCAGATTCCAAAAGGGGATCTGATGCTGTTCTACAAGATTGGCCCCAGCCCGTCTAAGTGGAAAGGCTGGTTGAAAACATCGCCGGATGGCGGGCGTAGCTGGTCGGCCGCGAAGGCATTACCCGAAGGTTATATTGGTCCGGTAAAAAACAAGCCAGTATTGCTGTCGAATGGCAATCTAATTTGCCCCTCCAGTACTGAAGGAGATGGCTGGAAACTGCATTTTGAACTAACACCCGACTTTGGGAAAACATGGCGTAAAATCGGCCCTATCAATGATGGCCGAACGCTGAATGCCATTCAACCCAGTGTGCTGACGTATGGAAATGGTAAACTCCAGATTCTGGCCCGCAGCAGAGACCGCGCCATTGAGGAGTCTTGGTCAACGGATAATGGGGAAACCTGGTCGCCATTGACCAAAACGACCTTACCCAATAACAACTCTGGAACCGATGCGGTAACGCTGAAAGACGGTCGGCAGGTACTGGTATACAACCATGTACTGCCACCGGGTGACTTGGCTAAAGGACCACGGACACCCCTGAATTTAGCCGTTTCAACAGACGGCAGAAACTGGTCGGCAGCCATGATTCTGGAAGATTCACCCATCAGTCAGTACTCGTATCCATCGGTGATTCAAACGAGTGATGGACTGATACATGTGATCTATACCTGGCGTCGGCAGAAGATTAGGCACGCGGTTATTGATCCCCAAAAATTGAAATTAAAGCCAATTGAAAATGGGGTATGGCCTGCATTGGCTGGTTATTCGGCACCTGTTGCAAAGGAAATTACGAAGGATTGATTTTTTGTCATTCCGACCTTAGAAGGAATCTCAAGCTTAATAAATAGAGACTTGAGATTCCTTCTAAGGTCGGAATGACAAAAACCCGGAAAACAATGACACAGGAATTGACAATACACTTTCCCGGCAAACTGGTTTTTGGCAAAGGCTCCCTTGGAAATTTGGCCAATGAAATCATACAGATAGCCCCACAAAAGGTGCTGATCGTAACGATAAGCCCTCTTTTGGAACAGCTTAAAAGCCTGCTGGATACGCTGGAATCGAACAGCATAGCCGTTCAGGTTGACACTAGTATTGTCCAGGAACCCTCGTTTGCGGATTTTGACAAGCTGATGCAAACCGTTTCGCCCTTCAATCCCGATGTGGTGCTGGGTATTGGTGGAGGAAGCGTACTGGATATCGCCAAATTAGTGGCCGCTCAACTGGAAAATGACCAAACCCTGAGCGACATGCTCGGCATTGGCAATCTAACCGGCCGACGCAGAAAACTAATCTGTGTACCAGCCACATCTGGAACCGGCAGCGAGGTATCGCCAAACGCCATCTTGGTGGATGGGGCTGATCATCAGAAGAAAGGTATTATCAGTCCATTTTTGGTGCCCGACATCGTGTATGTCGACCCGTTGCTGACCATCAGTGTACCGGCAGCGATTACGGCAGCTACCGGGATTGATGCGCTGACGCACTGTCTGGAAGCCTACACCAACAAATTTGCGCAACCCTTCATCGACATGTATGCGGTTGAGGGTATGCGACTCATTGCTGCCAACATTGTTCAGGCTGTTCAGGATGGTACCAACGAAGAAGCTCGAACGCACGTTGCGATGGGGAGTTTGCTGGGCGGTTTTTGCCTGGGTCCAGTGAATACGGCTGGCGTACACGCACTTTCGTATCCGTTGGGTAGCCTGTTTCATCTGGCGCATGGACTGTCTAATGCGTTACTGCTACCGTATGTCATGGAGTTTAACATCCCCGAAGCTGTTAGTCGGTATGCGCAGGTAGCCATTGCACTCGGTTGTGAACGAGGTAAGGATGATGCCGAAACGGCGGCAAAGGGTGTCCGAAAACTAAAATACCTGATTCGGGAATGTGGTATTCCAGCCCGTTTACGAGACGTGAATATTCCCGAAGATGTGATTCCTCAGATGGCTGATGATGCCCTGAAAATAACCCGTTTATTGAAAAATAACCCGCGGGAAATAACCCGCGAAGATGCTATCGCTATTTATACAGCCGCTTATTAGCTATGAGTATGAAAAAGAAATACCAGGGTGTTGTGGTTCCGCTGGTTACACCCCTCACCGAAGGGTATCAATTAGATAGAGCGGCTGTCGAGAAGATGATTGCCAATTTACAGGCCAGTAACGCTATGCCCTTTGTACTGGGAACAACGGGCGAATCGTCTTCCTTGCCCACTTCATTGAAAAAGGCATATGTGCTGGAAGCCGTCCGATTAAAATCGGCAGATACAATATTATACGCCGGGATTTCGTCGAACTGCCTGGAAGAGTCGGTTGAGTTTGCCAATTACTGCTTTGATGTAGGTGTCGATGCCGTAGCGGCAACGCTTCCCTCGTACTATGCACTGTCGGAGAGCCAGATGAAGCAGTATTTCGAGCAGTTGGCCGATCAACTGAATGGCCCGCTGATTATCTACAACATTTTCGCCACCACCCGAATGTCGATTCCGTTGCCGATTGTCGATGAGTTGAGCTTTCACCCTAACATTGTGGGAATTAAAGACTCGGAGCGCAGCACCGAACGATTGCACGAAGCCCTTGCCCTGTGGGCCAACCGACCTGATTTCAGCCATTTTATGGGGTGGGCAGCCCGCTCGGCCGATGCGTTGTTGCGGGGTAGCGATGGGCTGGTACCGAGTACCGGGAATCTGCTGCCAGCTATTTACCGCGACATGCTGAAAGCGGTTCAGGAAGGTGATGAAGACAAAGCCTACGGTTATCAAAGTCAATCGGATGTCTTTGGGCATCTGTATCAGGCCGGTCGTACGTTGGGCGAGTCCCTCTGGGCGCTTAAAGTGCTGATGCAGGAATACAACCTCTGCGGAACGACCATGATGCCACCTCTGCAGGCACTATCGACCAGAGAAGAAACCGACTTGAAAATTGCCCTGGCTGAGTTGGTGGAAAAAGAAGAAATACAGCTTTGAGTTAGTAAAGCAGACTGTCCGCGTAACAATATGAACACTGAACACAAACCAATCGTAGGAATCACCATGGGTGATCCCGCGAGTATTGGCCCCGAAATAGCCGTTAAGGCACTGTTGAATCCAACTATTTACGAGATTTGCAATCCGTTATTAGTTGGCGATGCCGGTGTATTTCAGAACATTGCAACCCGATTGGGTCTGCGCGCAGTCATTCACCCGATCAAAGCGGTTCAGGATGCGAACTTCCAGTTGGGTACGATTGACGTGTACGATCTGGCCAACGTTGACCTGGCTACGCTGCAATTCGGCGAAATATCGGCAATGGCCGGAGAAGCTGCTTTTGCGTCGGTGAAAACCGTTATTGATCTGGCTCTGGCCGATGAGGTGGATGCAACCGTTACAGGGCCGATCAACAAAAAATCTATTAATGAAGCGGGCCACCATTTTGCGGGGCATACCGAAATTTATGCGCAGTATACGAATACAAAGAAATACGGCATGCTTCTGGTGGAGGATCAGATGAAAGTGATTCACGTATCCACGCACGTATCGCTTCGGCAAGCCTGCGATCTGGTAAAAAAAGATCGGATTCTTGACGTAACCGAACTACTCTACAACGGCCTGATTTCGCTGGGTGAAACCAATCTGAAAATTGGAATAGCTGGCCTGAATCCCCACGCTGGCGATTCGGGCCTGTTTGGTACAGAAGACGACGAGGAAATCTTACCCGCCGTTGAAGAAGCCAGACGCCGGGGCTACGATGTGGAAGGTCCCGTTCCTGCCGATACGCTGTTTTCCAAGGCGGCTACAGGCTACTATGGGGGCGTAGTGGCTATGTATCACGATCAGGGCCATATTCCATTCAAGCTGACCGGTTTCAAATGGAATGCCGATAAAAAGCAGATGGATAGTGTCAAAGGGGTAAATATCACTATGGGCCTGCCCATTATCCGCACGTCCGTCGATCATGGAACGGCCTTTGAAATTGCTGGAAAGGGCGTTGCCAGTCCCGATGCAATGGTACTGGCCATTGAATCGGCGGTGCGATTGGCGAAAAATTCTGTAATGAGCGAAAGAGTGAATGAGTGAAAGAGCGAGATGACGCGAGTTATTCACTCATTCACTCTTTCGCTCATTAACCTATGATAGCTGTCATTGCAGACGATTTAACAGGAGCGGCCGAATTAGCGGGCATTGGCCTAACCTACGGACTTACCGTTGAACTTGCGATGTCTGTCAATTCGCAGTCACGTGCCGAATTAATCGTTATTGCTACCGATGCCCGGTCAGTTTCTGAATCAGAAGCTGTACAGGAAATGACCGACGTTAGTGAGGCTTTAGGTGCCATGCAGCCGGACCTGATTTACAAAAAGGTCGATTCGGTGCTACGTGGGCATATTATTGCGGAAGTACACGCGCAATTGGTGGTTCTTGGTTTGACAAAAGCCCTGATCGTTCCGGCAAATCCGGCACTGGGCAGAACTCTTGTTGACGGGCATTACTACATTCATGGCGAACGAATTCATACAACTCATTTTGCCGAAGACCCAGAGTTTCCAATAACGGAGTCAGCTATACAAAAACGGTTTAGTGGGGCTACTGGTTTACAGGTACTGGCGGCTCTGTCTATATTGCCAAATGAGGGGATTATCATTGGTGAAGCTGAAAAACAGGCTGATTTGCACAACTGGGTAAATCACCTTGATAAACAGACTTTACCGATTGGCGGGTCAGGGTTCTTTGCCGCGATTCTGGATTCACTACAATTGCCAAAAAAACCTATTGATGAGCTAGTTAGCCTGAATGAATGCCGCCTTTACGTCTGCGGAAGCAGTTTTGGCGATCGGGTTGAGTTAGTGAAAAGTGCGAAAGAAGCTGGACATGCCGTGAGTTATATGCCGAGCCAGCTAACGAATGTGGGTGGTTTAATGTCTGTTGCACTTGCCAATTGGGCAACCGAAATTGCAGGTTATTTGCAACGAAAAAAGCAGGTGATCCTCGCTATTGATCCTGATTCCACGGAGGGTAAAACGGGTATGGCACTTCACTTGCGAACCGTAATGGCAATGGTAGTGAAGGAGGTGTTGAATCAGGTTACAGTTCACGAACTGATCATTGAAGGAGGCTCAACGGCTGCGTCTGTCCTTCGGGAAATCGGTATCACGCGGCTTGAGCCTGTTCAGGAACTGGCCACTGGAGTCGTTCGAACCAGAGCTATTAAAACAGCGGAGTACCGCCCAGCGGGATGCCGCCCAGAAGAATTATATATTACTGTAAAACCGGGAAGCTATCAATGGCCACCGGCATTGTGGTCATTAGGTAGTCATTGACTGTCATTAGTGGTCATTGATAGTTGCTACCACCAATGACAATCAATGCCAATGAAATGACTACCAATGACAATAAAATGACTACTTAATGGCAATATAATGTCAATCCCAACCTTGAGCATCCTCGACTACCTGATCATCGGCCTGGTGCTGATTATCAATTTGTACTTTGGGTTACGGTACGCCAAAAACCAACGGACAACGGAAACGTATTTCGCGGCCAGGGGGCGAGTACCCGCCTGGGCAATTGGTATGTCTTTGCTGGCTACGCTGATTAGTAGCGTTACGTTTCTGGGCTACCCAAGCGAAGGCTATTCGTCGAACTGGATCTTACTGGTACAGGGGCTAATGGTCCCTATCGTGTTGCTCGGAACCATCTGGTTTATCGTGCCTCTTTACCGCAAAGTGATCGGGCTGAGTACCTACGAATATTTCGAAAAACGCTTTGGTTCATTTGCCCGCTATTACAGTTCTACGGCATTCGTTCTCCGGCAGTTTTCCTCCATGGGTACGGTCTTTTTTCTACTGTCGGTGGCGCTCACCAACATGACAGGTGGCGATACGTTTTATATCATTGTTCTGGTCGGTCTCATCATCATTGCGGTGAATTTACTGGGTGGGATTGAAGCGGTTATCTGGCTGGATGTTTTTCAGGGATTTATGCTGTTTGCCAGTGGTATTCTCTGTGTAGTGGTTATTCTTTACTCCGTTCGGGGTGGATTTTCGGAAGTTATTACCATTGCCTCGGCGAATGGGCGGACGGGTTTTGGCCCCTACGACCTCGATTTTACAAAGCTTACTTTCGTTGTAATGGTCATCAACGGCATGTTCTATGCCATTCAAAAATACGGCACCGACCAAACGGTTGTCCAGCGTTACCTGACCGCTAAAACCGACAAAGCAGCCATCAAAGCCTCTATTTTGGGTATCTCACTAACGGTGCCCGTTTGGGCGCTGTTTATGTTTATCGGCACCGCCCTATACGTCTATTACAAGCAACAGCCCTTGCCCCAGGGGATGCGGCCCGATGCCGTTTTTCCGTATTTCATCATGACGAAATTCCCGACGGGCGTAGTGGGATTTATTCTGGCAGCTATGATTTCGGCGGCTATCTGTAGCCTTAGTGCCGACCTAAATTCACTGGCAGCAGTTGGTCTGGAAGATTTCTATAAAAAAGCTCGCCCTGCCCGTACGGATAAAGAATACCTGACGGTGAGTAAAGCGATTGTTGTGATTTCGGGCCTTATCGCTATCCTGATTGGGGCTATCTATTTGCAGGCGGGTAATGAGGGCGTTTTAGGTATTGTATTTACCCTGTACGCCATTTTTTCGGGGGGGATTGTCGGTATTTTTTTGCTGGGCATTTTCAGTGCACGTGCCAACAGACAGGGGGTCAATATTGCCATTCTCGTGTGCATTCTGTTTACCGCCTACGCCTTTCTAACCTCGACCCAGATTGGATATGGGGCCAATAAGAAACTATTGCTGGACATGGGGGATTACAACTTCACGCATCATAAACTGATGCTGGGCGTCTATAGCCATCTGGTCGTTATTGGCGTTGGTTACGTAGCGAGCCTGTTTTTCCCCAAGCCTAAACTGGATACGAATCTTCTGTATAGTGGTTGGCGAAATACGTCGAAAGAAGTATCCCTGGAATCGTCATCTTCCCCAAAGCTTCCAGTTTAAGCTCGCTTAGGTGATCTAAACCTTTACTACTGGCGGGATGGAAATGATGAGGTCGATTTTGTCATTGAGTGCAAAGGGAAACTGATTGGTCTTGACGTGAAAAGTGGACATACCCAGAGCGCCAAAGGTATGGAGGTTTTTCAGCGAAAAGTTGGAGCAGACAAGGTCCTTCTCGTTGGGAATAGCGGCATTCCCTGGCCCGATTTTCTGAAAACAGATGCTAAAACCCTCTTTTGAGTGCCTAAATGGATTTGTCTTTAGTCCTTTCACATCAGTGAAAGTTGATATATAGCCTTGTTGGGTATTTTGTGTCTTATTGGGAGTTTGATACCACGCTAACATCATACAATCTTTAGTGAAAATAATAGATAAGCATAGGCTTTATCTTGGATAGATTTGTACTCTTAGTCGCCTGTTGCCCAAATTGACCTGCGTAATGACCTGCCACCTTTCCCGAATTGTACTCGTTTGCCTGTTACCACTATCCGGTTTTGCCCAATCATCCCGCGTTTCGGATGCACAGATGCAGCGAATTTATGAGGAAGTCAAAACGCCTTTTAAGTATGGGTTGATTATGACACCCGCCGATAACTCGTTGAAGATGGACTGCCCAACGGTCTTTCGGAAGGGGAAAAAGTGGTACATGACGTACCTGATTTATGGCGGAAGGGGGTACGAGACCTGGCTGGCTACGAGTAACGATCTGCTCAACTGGAAAACGATGGGCCGGATCATGTCATTCTCGGATACTACTCAGTGGGATGGGAATCAAAAAGCGGCCTATAATGCCTTACAGGATTACGAGTGGGGTGGGCGCTACGGCCTGAACAAGTACAAGGGGAACTACTGGATGTCCTATATCGGTGGAGCAGCCCAAGGGTACGAAGCAGGTGATTTGTCAATCGGGATTGCCTATACCGCAAAAGATCCGACAACCGTGCACGAATGGAAGCGTACATCAACGCCCGTGCTGACCGCCAAAGACGCCGACGTGCGCTGGTGGGAAAATCGAAAACTGTTTAAAAGCTCAGTCATTCAGGACCTCAACCTACTGACGGGCCATCCTTTTGTGATGTATTACAACGCCAACGGCGATACAACGGGCGTGAATAAAACGCGCTGGTTCGAACGGATAGGCATGGCCGTGTCGGACGATATGCTGCATTGGCAGCGGTACCGGAAAGAGCCCGTTTTGATGCACTCGGCAGGTATTACTGGCGACGCCGTGATTCAGAAAATAGACGATCTGTATGTAATGTTCTATTTTGGAGCCTTCTGGGAAGATCGGAAAGGGGCCTTTAACCGCTTTGCTGCTTCAACAGATTTAGTCAACTGGACCGACTGGACGGGAGCCAACCTGATTGAGCCCTCAGAATCGTATGACGATTTATACGCTCATAAATCGTTCGTTCTGAAGCATAAAGGCGTTGTATATCACTTTTATTGCGCAGTTAACAAAGCCGATCAGCGCGGTATCGCCGTGGCCACATCGGTCGATTTAGGGAAGAGTAAGAAGCGTTTTGTAGCCGCACCTGCCACAAAGAAACCATGAGGAACGCAGGGCTTTTTCGTGACAAGTGTGGTGCCAGATATTTACATCTGACGCGCGAGATTTCTAAAAACCTATCGCTTATAACCTGGTTAAATACCCCTAAATCCCCTAAAGGGGACTGTGCTTACTCTTTGATAAAGTCCCCTTCAGGGGATTTAGGGGTATTTAACCAGGTTTTGACGACACGAGGTTTTAAGAAACCTCACCTGTCGATTATAAGTAACCAACATCACGTCAGCCTTCTATATTTACTATTAACCCTGTTAACCTACCCAGTTTTTGCCCAAAACGAGCCACGGACTATCCTGGATTTCAACAAAGGCTGGCAGTTTTATCTGGGCGATAATGCTAAGGCGAAAGACATAGCGTTTGACGACTCAAACTGGCGAGTTCTAACCTTACCACACGACTGGAGTATTGAAGGGCAGTTCAGCGAACATCACCTGAGTACAACCCAGGAAGGTGCCCTTCCCACTGGATTTGGCTGGTACCGAAAAACGTTTGCTGTACCAGTTTCATCAAAAAACAAGGTTGTCTTTGTTGAATTCGATGGGGTTTATCGGAATAGCGAAGTCTGGATAAACGGACACTCACTGGGCATTCGGCCCTATGGCTACAGCTCGTTTCGGTACGAACTAAGTACGTATTTGAAATTCGGTAGTGAGAAAAACGTTCTGGCTGTCCGGGTCGATAACGCAGCGCAACCCAATTCTCGCTGGTACACAGGCTCAGGCATTTATCGGAATGTGCGACTGGTAACGACCTCAACCATAGCCGTAGATCAGTGGGGTACGTTTGTTTCGACGCCCACTGTCACAAACCAAAAAGCGCAGGTTTTATTGCAGGTTAGCATCCGTAACGTGGTTGGCCGGCATTCCAGTGGTCGGCACTCAGGTGGAACCCCACAATCAGTTAACATCACCAGCGTTATTCTGGATGCTTCGGGGAAAGAGGTAGCTACGCAAACGAGAACGTCTGTTCAACTCATTGATACACTCACGACGGTTGCCCAACAGGTTGATCTTCTGAACCCAACGCTTTGGTCAGTCAACAAGCCCTATTTATACACCGTTATCACCCGCGTTTATCAGCAAAATAGACTGGTGGATAGCTACCAAACACCCCTGGGTATTCGTTACTTCAGATTTGATCCGGCAACCGGTTTTTCATTGAATGGGCAACCCACAAAAATTCTGGGCGTTTGCCTTCACCACGATCTGGGGGCCTTAGGTGCTGCCGTAAACCGACGGGCCATACAACGCCAGCTTGAACTCTTGAAGGCCATGGGCTGCAATGCCATCCGCACTGCGCATAATCCACCCGCCCCCGAATTCCTGGACTTGTGCGACGAGATGGGCTTCATTGTTATGGACGAAGCCTTCGATATGTGGAAGAAAAAGAAATCGAAGCAGGATTATGGCCTTAACTGGGATGCCTGGCATAAGACCGACCTCGAAGATATGGTCCGTCGCGACCGAAATCACCCGTCTATTTTCATGTGGAGTATTGGTAACGAAATTCGGGAACAGTTTGATTCAACAGGGCTTACGATCACGAAAGAGCTAGCCGGAATTGTTAAAAAACTGGATACAACCCGGCCTGTTACGTCGGCGCTGACGGAGAATATACCCGATAAAAACTTTATTTATCGCTCAGGTGCCTTAGATCTTTTAGGGTTCAATTATAAACACGAAGCCTACGCCGAATTCCCCAAAACGTTCCCGAATCAGGCCGTTCTTGCCTCCGAAACAGGTTCGTCCCTGCAAACACGCGGGCACTATGATATGCCTTCCGACTCCATACGCATGTGGGGCAAAGGCGGTCCCGCCAAATTCACAGATGGTAACCCCGACTGGACTGCTTCGGCCTATGATAACGAAGCTGCTTACTGGGGTTCCACACATGAACAAACCTGGAAAGCCATCAAAAAACTGCCGCACATGGCGGGACTTTTCGTCTGGACTGGCTTCGATTATTTAGGTGAGCCGCATCCCTATCCCTGGCCTGCACGCAGTTCCTATTTCGGCATTCTTGACCTGGCTGGTTTCCCTAAAGATAGTTATTATCTGTACCAGACCGAGTGGACAGACAAGCCGGTCCTGCATATTTTCCCGCACTGGAATTGGCAAAAAGGGAAAACGGTTGATGTATGGGCCTACTATAATCAGGCCGATGAGGTCGAGCTTTTTCTCAATGACAACTCATTAGGTATTCGAAAAAAAAACGGGGATGACTTGCATGTCATGTGGCGCGTTCCGTACGAACCCGGTACCCTGAAAGCCGTCTCCCGAAAAGACGGTAAACCCGTATTAACTCGAACGATTTCGACGGCTGGCAAAGCTGCTAAAATCCAACTGATTGCGGATCGGAATACACTCAAAGCCGATGGCAAAGACCTGTCGTTCATTACGGTTAACATAGTGGATGAGCAAGGGAATCTCGTGCCAGATGCTAACCATCTAATTACGTTTGCTATAGTAGGAGAGGGCACGATTGCTGGTGTTGATAATGGTTACCAGGCCAGTCTTGAACCGTTTAAAGCTAGCTACCGAAAAGCCTACAACGGAAAGTGTCTGGCTATTATTCAGTCAACCGAAAAAGCAGGAAAGGTAACTGTAAAGGCTAGGGCAGAAGGGTTGCATGAAGCAGAAGTTGAGTTGGTTAGTAAATAATAGGGGTAGTTTTTTATGACGTTAACGCCACCTTTTGCACTGCATGTGGTGTCGGATTTTAGAACCTGGCCTCACTAAAAGATAATGAATCATGAATGGTATAAAGAAACCATCCGGCATACTTCTGATTATCTGTTTGTTACAAACGACGGTTTGTGTCGGGCAGTCGGGTAAGGTACTGACAACTGATAAGCTCAAAAATTACGTTTCGTACTTTAATTCCATAGACGAAGAAGCCGTAAAAAACTATGTGCCAAATGACCAGTCGTTTGACTGGCTTGCAAAGAATATTCCGCTATTCGATTGTCCGGATTCGGTAGTACAGGAGGTGTACTATTACCGCTGGTGGGCGTTTCGGAAGCATTTAAAAGAAACGCCGGAAGGTTACGTCTTCACCGAGTTCATCACCAACGTAAATCATGCCGGGAAGTACAATGCCATTAGCAGTGCCCTGGGACATCATATTTACGAAGGCCGATGGCTGCATAATCCGCAGTACATTAACGACTATATTTCGTTCTGGCTGTACATCGACCCAAAGCATGTAGCGCAGCGGTTTCATGGGTTCAGTAGCTGGGTCGACGATGCGGTGTATAATCGATACCTGGTCAATCTGGATAAGTCCTTTATCCAAAAGAATCTTCCGGCTTTAGATGCTGATTACCGGAAATGGCAGCAGGAAAAGCAGCTACCCAGCGGCTTGTTTTGGCAATTTGATGTGAAAGACGCCATGGAAGAGTCGATCAGTGGATCGCGAAAAGAGAAAAACCGACGTCCTTCCATCAATAGCTACATGTACGGCAATGCCAAAGCTCTGGCCACCATGGCCGAACTTGCCCAAAATGACACCCTCCAGCGCCGATACCAACAGCAGGCGGCCGAACTAAAAAAGCTAACGCTGGATAGCTTATGGGATGAATCCGCCGACTTTTTTGAAGTGAAGCTGGAAAAAGGCGGTTTCTCAAATGCCCGCGAAGCCATCGGATTTATTCCCTGGTATTTTAACCTGCCTGACGATAAGCCAGCCTATGCCCGTCAGTGGAATCAGCTTACCGACACTACCGGATTCAAGGCTCCCTGGGGCATTACCACCGCCGAACGTCGGCATCCGCTTTTCCGCACTCATGGGTCGGGGCACGGGTGTGAATGGGATGGTCCCGTCTGGCCATTTGCCACCACACAAACCCTGAAAGGACTGTCGAATCTGCTCACGAACTACAGGAATCAGGGGCAGATGACGAAGTCGGTATTTTATGATGAGTTGCTGAAATACGCCCGGTCGCACAGTATGAACGGCAAAATTTACCTGGGGGAATATCAGGATGAAAAAACGGGCGAATGGCTGAAGGGAGATAATCCAAGAAGTAAATTTTACAACCATTCGGGCTTTGCTGACTTAATCATCAGCGATTTAGTAGGCCTGAAGCCGCGTGCCGATAACGTACTGGAAATTCATCCGTTAATACCCGAAACTAAATGGGAGTGGTTTTGCCTCGATAATGTGCTGTACCATGGAAAGATACTGACCATTTTATACGATAAAACCGGAAAACATTACGGCAAAGGCAAAGGCTTCATAGTCTTTTCTGATGGAAAACAAGTAAGTAAAGGGAAGACGCTTGGCCCATTGACAACTCGGCTATAAACTTCCCCGATTGACCCTTTACCCTATTCCTGCTACATGAAAAACCTACCCTTATTCGACCTGGCTGTCATTGCTGCTTACCTCGTGGCGATGGTGCTGGTTGGCGTTTACTTTTCCCGAAAAAACAAGAATACCGACCAGTTCACTAAAGCGTCCGGCCAGATTCCGGGTTGGGCGTTAGGAATGTCGATCTATGCTACCTTCCTGAGCAGCAACACCTTTCTGGGTGTGCCGGGGAAAGCGTTTGGCGGCAACTGGAATTCCTTTGTATTTAGCCTGTCTATGCCGCTCGCGGCTTATATGGCATCGCGTTTTTTTGTACCCTTCTACCGGCAAACCGGCGAAATTTCCGCCTATACCCACCTCGAACACCGCTTTGGTCCTTGGGCCAGGACCTACGCCGTTGTTTGTTTTTTACTGACGCAGTTAGCCCGAATGGGGTCAATTTTTTTGGGGATAGCCATTAGTTTACAGGCACTTACGGGTTATTCTATGCAGATGATCATGATCGTAATGGGTGTTTGTATCATCATTTATACCGTTATGGGTGGGATGGAGGCCGTGATCTGGACCGAAGTGGTGCAGGCTGTTATCAAAACCTTTGGGGCTCTGCTGATTCTGTACCTGATTGTTCAGTCGATGCCGGGTGGCGTTTCTAAAATTGTCGACATTGGTGTTAGCCACGATAAGTTTAGCCTGGGGAGCTACGCACCCGATTTTACGCAATCGTCGTTTTGGGTGGTGCTGTTGTATGGGTTCTTTATCAACCTAAATAATTTTGGGATGGACCAGAATTACATTCAGCGGTATCATACGACTTCATCGGCCAAAGAGGCCTCGAAATCGCTCTGGTTGTGCGTTTGGCTCTATGTTCCTGCTTCACTCATGTTCTTTGTGATCGGCTCCTGCCTGTTCGCGTATTATCAGGTCCATCCTGAGTTTATTGAAGCCATCAAGCAAAAAGTAGCGATGGATCGTTTGCCCACAACGGCTTCGGCGGCCGAAGTGACCCAACTCATGGCCACGCTTCAACCCGCTGATTACGGCGATAAAGTGATGCCTCATTTTATGGTGACTAAAGTACCGGCAGGGCTGATGGGATTGATCATTTCGGCCATACTGTCGGCAGCTATGAGCACCATCAGTTCGGGTATGAATGCATCGGCTACCGTATTTACGGAAGACATCTACAAACGGTACATCAACGCCGATATATCGGACAAAAAGTTATTGCGCCTTCTTCACCTGACTACCGTAGTGGTTGGTTTATTAGGATTAGGAACCGGACTGGCTATGATTGGGGTGAAAAGTATTCTGGATACCTGGTGGACACTCTCCGGTATTTTTGCGGCTGGTATGCTCGGATTATTTTTGCTTGGCCTGATCAGCCGACGTACCAACAGCCATGAAGCGCTAACCGCCACCTGCATTGGTGTGCTGGTCATTGTCTGGATGACATTCTCCAGTAATCTCCCCGATCAATTCAGTTATCTACGCAATCCGCTGCATAGCAACATGATTATTGTGATCGGTACGCTCACCATTTTTCTGGTGGGATTGATCCTGACAAAATTGAAAGGCCGCTCGTTGGAGCAAGTCAGAAAAGAAGTAATTGTAAATGAATAATGTAAAATGGATAATGGGTAATGTAAAATGGATAAAGTAAAATGTGTAATGATCTGATTAGTAGTCATTATGCATTTTACATTGTCCATTTTACATTACCCATTACTTAGTCAATATGAAAACAGTAGAAAAGGGATTTATTCCGGTGATGCTTACGCCGTTTACCACAACGGGTGCCATTGATTTTGATGCCCTGACCCGGCTCACCGAGTTTTACCTCCAGGCTGGTGCCGCGGGTATGTTTGCCAATTGTCTGTCGAGCGAAATGTTCGAATTGAGCGAACAGGAGCGGATTCAGATCATCGAGCACGTTATCAAGGTGGTAAATGGCGCGGTTCCCGTGGTGGCTACAGGCACATTTGGTGGGCCAATTGAGCAGCAGGCTGAATTTGTTAAAAAGGTAAACAACACAGGTACCCAGGCCGTCATTCTGATTACGGGCTTGCTGGCCGATGAAGCCGATTCGGATGCGGTCTTCAACGAGCGGGTTTTACACTTGCTGGACCAGACCGAAACAATTCCGGTTGGGTTTTACGAATGCCCTGTTCCCTATAAACGTCTGATTTCACCCGATCAGCTAAAGTTATTTGTCGATACAGGTCGGGTTATTTATCATAAAGATACCTGCCTTGATCTTCAGCAGATTAAAGAGAAACTGCGATTGGCTTCCCGCCCAGGATTTGGCTTATATGATGCCTACATGGCTCACGCGGTTGAGTCACTAAAAGCAGGATCGGCAGGACTTTCCTGTATTCAGGGGAATTACTTTCCTGAGTTGATCGTCTGGCTTTGCCGGAATTACGACAACGCCGATTTACAGGAAGAAGTGGCTAAAGTACAGCAGTTCCTGATCGACAAAATGGATGTGATGCATAACGTCTATCCCATCGTTTCAAAATACTTCCTACAGCTACGCGGCTTCGACATGACCACCTTTACGCGTCGGAGTGTAGGTACGTTTACGCCAGACATTGCCAAACAGGTAGAGGGATTATATGAAGACTACACCCAATTGCAGAATGAGCTGGAGTTGAGTGTGGTTTGATGATGGCGCAAGGCTCTGGCCTTGTGTCTACTATTCCCCGGCCTCTGGCCGGATTGTGATAAATGTTAATACCGGCCAGAGGCCGGGGAATAGTAGACACAAGGCCAGAGCCTTGCGCCATCGTTACGCCAGCACCTTCCCCTTTTTCAAATATTGCCGTTTGTACTCAAGCGGAGTTAAGCCTGTTACTTTTTTGAAGTGACGGTAAAAGTTCGATACGTTATTGAACCCGCAGTCGAAACAGATAATTTCGGTGGGTGTTTTATCTTCTATGAGTGCCCGGCAGGCATGACTAATACGGATTTCGATCAGGAAATCGTAGTACGTCTTATTTGTCATTAATTTAAAATACCGGCAAAACGAGGTAACGCTCAGATTGCTGATGGCCGATATTTCTTCCAGGGTAATATCCTTCTTGTAATTCTCCAGTGTATAACTGCACACGTTGTTCAGGCGGAGCGTATCGGTTTCGTTGGATTGGTAAAATACCGCCCGCCCATTCACGATCATCTCGTACTCATTCGTTTCGGAGAGTATCTTCAGTATAGACAATAGAATAATCAGCTTGTCGAGGTTTGTGGCATCAACGGCCCGATGCATGAGTTCGGCTAGTTTCTCGTTTGTTTGGCCCGTTATGACCATACCACTCTTTGCCCGTTCATACAGCTTTGGAATTAAATAAGCTTCGGGCAATTTCAATAGATACTCACCCAGACAGTCGGGCAGAAATTGAATAACTATGACTTCAATATTGAGGTCTGGATCATTGTGGAAATATTCCTCATTACTACGCCAGGTATGCGGTAAATTTTCGCCGACCAACACGATTTCGCCGGGCGAGAAATTACTGATCTTATCCCCAATAAACCGAACCCCTTCACCTTTGAGAATATAGTGCAACTCAAGTTCAGGATGGTAATGCCAGATGTTCTTAAAATGAGGTAAGACGTTGTGTCGAACCGTATATGAACTCTCCAGATTGGCAGTTACTTTTCGAAATAGTGGTTTCATGGCAATTGGCAAATGTATCCAATAGAGTCAGCAGGTACGCCGAAGGTCTTGTACTATATAAGCATGACTGGTAGCTAGCCTACTGACTAATTGTCTGCTGCAGGTCAAGTATATCTTCTCCGGTTAGAGCCAGAAATGTGCTCAGGTAATCACACTACAAACCTAAACGAAATATCGTAGATAAGTCATATTTATTCTATGATAATTTCCTATAATAAATTGACAAAAAAATGCAGTTATTGCCCTAAAATGTACTATATTTTTGTATCATGTTATAGAAAAGTATTGTTTATTCCTGCTTTTGTCTGCTTTTAATGCCCACTTAATGACGGTTTTTGCCTACCCTGAACGTTACGCCAAAACCTGCCCACTTACCGTAGAAATGAACGTTTTTAATCAATTTCAGAGATGATCTATAGGCTAAAAAATCTCTTAGTAAGCAGTCTCCTGACCCTGCTAGTTGCGCTTACTGCATTAGGGCAAGATCAGACAATAGAAAGTAAAGAAGCGGCTTATACACGAGTGATCAACGAGCGCGCGGCCAGGATTGTAGATACCCTTGGCCTTACAGATCCGCAAGTTGCCGAGCGTGTAAAAACAGAAATTGCACAACAGTATCGAAGCCTGAATACCATCCATGAAAGCCGGAAAGAAGCCCTGGCAGGTATCACGGAACAAACCCGGAAAGAAGCTATTGAAGCAGGTGTCAACAACAAACTGACGGCTTTACATCGTGAGTATCTGGCGGTGCTTTCCCATGATTTAACGGCTCAGCAAGTAGACATGGTAAAAGATGGGATGACGTACGGGGTATTGCCCATTACATACAAAGGGTATCAGGCTATGTTGCCGGATTTAACGGACACCCAAAAAGCACAGATTCTCGCCTATCTGACAGAAGCGCGTGAGCGGGCCATGGACGAAGGCACATCGGAGAAAAAACATGCCCAATTTGGCAAGTATAAAGGACGGATCAATAACTACCTGTCGGCTGCCGGAATCGACATGAAAAAGGCGAGCAAAGAATGGGAAGAACGGATTGCCCGGGAGAAAGAAGCCGGAAAATCAAAGGAATGAAGCATTCGTGGTGTCGGATACTTTCATCTGACATCACAAGAAGAACCCACAGAATCCTACCAGCAATAAACATCATTTTAAAACAACGCATCCTTAATCACACACGCATGGTATCGCCTTTACGAACACAAAAACTGCTCACCAGTGCTATAAAGCTGGTCTGCGCGCTTCTCCTGGGCGGGGTTACGGAGGAGGTCTGTTACGCAGAGAAGGGAACTCCTTTTTCTGGAACGGCTTCTGCCCGGAAAGCCCCGCTGGAAAATATTACCGGCACGGTTAAGGATGCCAAAGGCGAGCCGCTACCAGGGGTAAACGTCTTATTAAAAGGAACGAAAACCGGAACGGTTACGGACATAAAAGGAATGTTTCGGCTTAATTTGCCAACCGGAGGTGAGACCTTGATCTTCAGCTACATCGGGTTTAAAACGCAGGAAGTTCCGGTTGGTGGACGAACTGCCCTCACCGTTCAACTGGAAGAGGATGCCGCTGCCCTGGGCGAAGTGGTCGTCGTTGGCTACGGTACCCAGAAAAAAGCAAGCCTGACCGGCGCTGTCGCCACGGTTGATATGAAAGCCGTTCAGGACCTGCCCGTTAATAACCTGTCAGCGGTGTTGGCGGGTCAATTGCCTGGTGTCGGTGTTTCGGGAGGTACCAGCCGACCTGGCGAAAATGCAACCATTACCATTCGTAATCCGATCATTTTATCGAAAGATGGCGGAACCCTGCAACCGTTGTATGTTATTGACAACGTGGTTCGGTCAGCCGACGATTTCAACGCGCTCGACGTATCGGAAGTAGACGCTATTTCGGTTTTGAAAGATGCTGCCGCTGCCATTTATGGGGCTCGCTCTAATCAGGGCGTAGTGGTGGTGCAAACAAAACGTGGGAAAGCGGGTGCGCCTAAATTCAGCTACAGCGGCTCGACGGGTGTTTCCGATGCTACGCTGCCGACCATGATGAACGGTGTTCAACAGGCTACGTACCTGAACGACATGAACTATGCGGCTGGTAAACTGCCAACTGACCCGCTCATTTACACCCCCGATGAGCTGGCTTATTTTAACGATCATAACACCAACTGGCTACGTCAGGCCTGGCAGCCGTCAACCGTTCAACGGCATGCCCTGAATGTGAGTGGTGGTAACGATAAGGCTACGTATTTCGCGGGGGCTTCGTACAATGCTCAGAATGCCAACTTCGATAACATCAATACTGGGAAGTGGACATTCCGCGCCAGTGCCGATATGCAGGTGACCCGGGGACTAAAAGCCGCTTTGTCCTTGAGCAGCTACATTGGCAACAAACGCATGTACTACCTGAAGCAAGGGGGCGAAAACGCAGAGAACGACATGAAAAGTCTGCTCTACACCTCTCAGTTCAATCCGCCTTACGTGAACGGGCTGCCGGTTCTGCTCTCGAATTCCAGCAACACGAATACAATTGATGCCTTTAACTTTTTCGAGGTTCAGAATTCCAATAACTACACCCAGACCAAAACAACGGGCCTGAACGTAACGGCCAATGTGGAGTACACCATTCCGGGTATCAAAGGGCTGAAAGCCAGAGTCCTGTACAGCCGCACCTTCGATAATAGCTTTGGGAAACAGTACGGTACGAAATACAACGTGTACAGCTTCTCGATGCTGGGCGACCATAAGCATATTTACGGTGGCGATGTGATCAAAACAACGTCCCTGAACAATGGGGATCGGGTCAGGATCAATCCAGGTTACATTGATACGTACCAGTTTAACGGCTACCTGAATTATGATCGTCAGTTCGGGAAACACCAGATTTCAGCCATCGCCTTCTTCGAGCAGGCCGAAACGCATACCGACAACGTAGCAGCCATGGCCGAAGGGGTAATTATTGGTGGCCTGGATAATATGCGCTACGCCATTGGCACCCAGACCACATCTGAGACCGAGTCGGAAACGGGTTTTCTGTCTTACGCAGGTCGTATCAATTACAATTATGCGGGTAAGTATCTGTTCGAGAGTGCGATACGCTACGATGCCTCTACCAACTTCGCTCCTGAATATCGCTGGGGTCTGTTCCCCTCGTTCTCGGCGGGTTGGGTGATTTCTGAGGAGCCATTCTTTAAAAACAATGTTCGCGGAATTGACTACCTGAAACTGCGCGGTTCGCTGGGCTTTATGGGAGGAGATGCTACCAAACCCTATAACTGGCTGACCAGCTATTCGATCCAGACGGGTAAAGGAGCGGTGTTCGGTGGTAACTCAGACCGTCCATTGATCGTATCACCTAACAATGCCATGGCTAACCGTCAGGCTCGCTGGGACAACAACACGAAGTACAACATCGGGCTGGATGCGCAATTCCTGAAAAGCCGACTGTCGTTCACGATGGATGCGTTCTACGATCATCGGTACAACATGCTGACGTCCCTGACATCGTCCGTTCCGCTGCTGGTTGGTGCTACGCTGCCTTCGGAAAACTTTGCCAGTGTAGATGGATTTGGAACAGAGATCTCCCTCGGATGGAACGATAAAATTGGTAGCGACTGGTCCTATAAAGTTAACACGTTCCTGAGCTGGAGCGATAACAAACAAATTCTGGTGGACGTGAACAAGGGTGTTCTTGGAACCTATTTAGACCCAACCGGGCGATCAACGGACGTTGGCGTACTGGGTTACCATTATCTGGGTATGTTCAGAACGCAGCAGGATGTAGATACTTATCTGGAGAAAAATCCCGGCTATACGCTCTTTGGGGCTGCCCCAAAACCAGGTATGCTGTTTTACCAGGATGTAAGAGGACCTAAAGATGCATCGGGACAATATACCGCTCCTGATGGGAAAATTACGACCGACGATCTGGATTATCTGAACAAAAAGGCCAGCAATCACTTCGGATTTGGGTTCAATTTCAGTGCGTCTTACCGAAGTTTCTCAGTTGCCGCTGTGATTGGTGGTGCGTTCGGCGGGCAGGCGCTGGTGGAAGGGGATGCTCGTTCACAGGCCACCCCCACAGCAAACCGGCCTGTATTCTGGTCGGATCACTGGACGCCCGAAAACCCGAATGCTGCTTACCCAAGTCCTTATTACAAAGATACCTACACCGTTGATTCCGAATTCTGGTATAGAAGCGCGACACAGGCATCGGTTCGTAACCTCAATATTTCCTACGGATTGCCCGCTCGTTTGGCAGGGAAAGCAGGGTTAAGTACGGTACGCGTTTATCTGGTTGCCACCAACCCCCTGAACCTGTACAATCCGTACGATTACAAATCCTATTCGGGTAATTACAACACCTATCCTGTACTTCGTTCATTCTCGCTGGGCTTAAACCTTGGTTTGTAAAATTCCCTCAGATACTATGAAACTCTCCTATAAATTCCTTGTCGCCTTCTGCTCATCGCTTGCCCTGACGGGCTGCATGGAGGTGCTCGATAAAACCGATCTGAGTTCAACCAGCGGGGCGCTGATCTTTAAAGATTCGACGCTGACCCAGATGAACCTCGATTACATTTACGATCAGAACCTGCCAGTTCCCATTGGCTCGTTAGGACCGGAACCAACGGGTTTAAGCGGCCTGTCGGATGAGTCGTATGCCGATAGTAAGTTGTTACAGGGCTCCTTGCTGATCAATGAAATTGGTGATTTCGGTACTAAACTCGATGCAACCAACAACTATGGCAAGATTCGGGTCATCAACACGTTTTTGAGCGATGTAAACGCTGGAACCTTACCTCAGTTTACCAAGAACAAACTTCGGGCTCAGGCGCAGTTTTTCCGGGCCTGGCGGTATTTCGATCTGGTACGTTTATACGGAGGGGTACCGCTGGTTTTGTCGCCCCTGGCAGCTGTTGGTGTCGAAGCCAAACAACTTGACTTTCTGCCACGAAATACGACCGCCGAATGTTTTGCCCAGATTGTCAGTGATCTTGATTCAACGATTGCATCGGTACCAGGCCGTTGGGCTGCTTCCAGTGATTGGGGGCGGATTACGAAAGGGACTGCGGCTGCGTTGAAGGGACGAGTCCTGTTGTATGCGGCAAGTCCTCAGTTTAATCCATCCGACGATCAGGCAAAATGGCAGGCATCTTATACCGCCAATAAACAGGCTTATGATGTATTGACGGCCAATGGATTTGGACTGCACGCGTCGTTCGATCAACTATGGTTCCAGGAAGTCAATAACCCCGAAGCGGTTTTCATCACCGGGTATAACACGGCAACAGGCGATCAGTTGAGGAAAAACAACGGCTATGACAATAGCACCCGCCCGTCGTATGCCGGAACAGCCGGTGGTTCAAATCAGCCATCGTGGGAAATGGTGAAAGCCTTCCCGATGCTGGACGGAAAAAAAGTAGGTGAGTCGACCAAATACACCTATACCGATCAGTTGTTCTATAAAAATCGTGATCCTCGTTTCGACAAAACTATTGCTTATAATGGTGCAACCTGGCCGCTCAATGGAAACACGGCCAATAAAGTATGGACGTATTTCGTAGGCGGAAAAACCGTTGAATCGAAAGCGAGCAACACAGGTTTTTATACGCGCAAAGCGATAAATCCATCTGTTTCGGCGGGAGATGTCCAGTATTCGGGTACCGATTGGATTGAAATTCGGTTTGCCGAAGTACTGCTGAATCTGGCTGAAAGTGCCGTTGGTATTAACCAACCGGACGAAGCCTACACGCAACTGAAAGCCATTCGTAAACGGGCAGGTATTGAAGCTGGTACAGATGGACTCTACGGTCTACAGGCCAACATGAGCCGGGCTGAACTATTTGATGCGATTCTGTACGAACGTCAACTGGAATTCGCCTTTGAAGGTAAACGGTTCTGGGATCTGCGTCGTTGGAAACTGATCGAAAAAACATTGAATGGTAAACGCAGAACCGGTGTAACGATCAATCTGAAAACGACGGGTGTTCCCGCCGATTTTGCCACCACCCGCGACAATGTTAGTCTGGATAAGGCGTATACGGACTACTTCACCCTTGCCTTCAAGCAATTGGATACGAAGTATGATATTGCCTGGAAACCAGAGTATTATTTCTTTGCTATTCCGCAAACGGCAATTGACAACAACCCCAAATTGATTCAGAACAATACCTGGGGTGGTGCCTTTGACCCATTGAAATAAGAAATTGGATAAAGTTTAACCACAGAGGCACAGAGTACACAGAGATAATTTATCCTTTTAAACTCTGTGTACTCTCTGCCTCTGTGGTTAAACTTTATTCGTCTCTAAACAGGATCATGCCAGGGTGAGACAAATTACCATGCTGAAAGTTGCCATCAGCGTTTAAGCGATGACACTTTCTGCGTCAAAACCAGTCGAAACGGTCATAGCTTTCCAATTTTCCAGCTCATTCTTAACGGCATTTATTTTCGTGTACGCCATGTCATACGCATCCTGGCCAAGGAATAAGTGCAGCGGAGGGTTTTGTTCTGATGCAATCCGGATCAGCGCTGCAACTGCCTTTTCAGGATCGCCGGGTTGGTTGCCGTTGATCTGAGTTTGGTGCGCCTGCTGGCTTGCCCGTACCGCTTCGTATGCGTCAATCTGGCGACTGGGAACGCCGAGGGAACTGGCGGTCAAAAAGTCCGTTCGGAAATAACCGGGTGAAACAATTGTCACATTGATGCCAAACGCTTTAGCTTCGGCCGCCAGCGATTCCGAAAAGCCTTCTACGGCAAACTTGGTTGCACAGTAGATCCCAAATCCCGGAAAGTTACCTGTGAAGCCGCCGATGGACGATATATTAATGATATGTCCCGACTGTTGTTCTCTCAGATGGGGCATCGCAGAACGGACCACGTTCAGGGAGCCAAATACATTGACATCGAAATTTTCGCGGGCTTCCTGATCGGTTAACTCTTCAATACTGCCTAGTAAGCCATAGCCCGCATTATTCACCACCACATCAATACGCCCGAACTGTGCAATAGTAGCGTTTATGGCTGCTTCAACACTTGCTTCAGTTTTCAGATCAACCGATAGTGGCAGGAAGTGGTTGTCTGCCTGACCGACAGCCCGACTCAGATCTTCGATGTTTCGGGAGGTTGCCGCAACGTTGTAACCCTGTTGTAGTAGTTGTTTGACCAGTGAAAGCCCTAATCCTTTTGACGCTCCTGTAATAAACCACACGTTTTTGGTATCCATAATTTTGCTCGTTTAACGGGAACAAAAGTAGTGGGCTTACCAGGACAGTACATTGCGGCATCCAAACCAATACTTGCCAAATTCAAACATTTCGATAAGCAGAGGGTGTCAGGTGGATCTGTTTCTTGAAAAAGTGATTGAAATGAGCTGGCTCGTCAAAACCAAGACTGTAGCTGATTTCCGCTATAGTCCAGTCAGTATGTTTCAATAACGCTTTCGCTTCGCTGATCAGTCGTTCGGCAATGTAATCCGTGGTCGTTTTGCCGGTCGTTTCCCGAATAGATCGGTTCAGGTGGTTGACGTGGATGGATAACTGATTGGCAAAATCACTGGCTGAACGCATCTTAAACCGTTGTGCAGGCGATTCGATTGGGAACTGACGTTCCAGTAACTCGGTAAAAACGGCTGTGATCCGTGATTTGGCGTCCAGATGCTGGTGCAGTGTTTCCGAAGGTTGCATCTTCAGCGCGTAATGAATCAATTCCGTTACATAATTGCGAAGCAAGTCATACTTATATTGATAATCAGAGCCAATTTCGTCGATCATTTTCAGAAATAACGTGCTAACGTGTTCATCCTGAGTAGCATTTAGGATATAGGCTGGTTTGCTCCCTGCCATGAACATTGGCAACTCACTCAGGCTCCCCCTGATTTTTTCGGTGAAGAACGCTTCGGTAAAAATGCAGAAGAAGCCGGTTTTATCGTCAGATAATGACTCCCAGGTATAGGGTACCTGTGGGTTGAAAAACATGAGAGTCGCGCCGTTGATCTGAATACTTTTATCGGCATAGTGGTATACGTTTTCTCCCCGGATCAGGCTGATCTTATAAAAGTCCCGACGGCTGTATTGCACGCCGGGAACGCCTAAACCCAGGCAATCCTCGAGTCGAAATACATTAAAGTGGCCAATACCCCGTTGCAGGTTATCGGGCAGCCAGTTGAACTTCTTCTTATAAAACTCTTCGAGAGATTCCGTCTTTTCCATGTGGCAAAATTACGGAATTCAAATCATTGTTTGGCGCAGAACTATAATCTGTCTTACAGACGAAAGGTATTAGTAACCATAGAGGCACAGAGAACACAGAGAAATAACTATAGTATGACCTATTTCTCTGTGTTCTCTGTGCCTCTGTGGTTACTATATTTTAACACAAAACTAGGAGAGCGCTTCTTGTATCGGAGCAGTTTCTGATGAGGCTGTAGCTGTAGCTTTCAATTTCTTATGATAGAAAATATACGAGCTAAAGCCCAGCGCCACAAAAATAAAGATAGGCGCCCACTGGCTGACAGCTTTACCACTATTTGCGACGGAATACGTAGCACCCAGCAGATCGAATATAAGCCCGGCATAGGCCCACTCTTTAAGGCGAGGAAAACCCGGAACCAGAATGGCAATTGCACCCAATAGCTTGGCCCAGCCCAGAAATGGAATGATGTACGTAGGGTACCCCATCTCAGTAAAACCTTGCACCGACATGGGGTTGACCATAATATTGGGAATAGCCGAACCCGCCATAACAAATGCGAACAGACCCGTTAGTACCCAATACGTGATTTTTGTCTTTTTCATGGCTGGAGAAGTTGAATTTTTAGATTTGAGTTGTGTCATGTGTAGTTGTTGTTTGGCTGATTTACTAGACAAATTTACTGCCCATCAACCACTTCGATAGGGGGTGTAAACGGCATTTTTGGGGTGAATTGCGACATTTTTCCGGGCTTACTTCTCTCCCGAATTTTCGGCTGGACTTAACCCATTCCCTGATCAATTCCTGACTGAAAAAATCTTGATAAATTGGATTTAGCTGAGAATTGGTAGGGGAGGTTGTATGTAGAAATCACGATAACGATGAAGCCCTGACCTGCGATCAGGGCTTCATCGTTATCGTGATTTCTACGTAAACTGGGCGTTTATAAGTTGGGGCTTATCCTTTTACGCTGCCAACAACTTCCTCGGCCTTTGCAATTGTCTTATCCCACTGCTCACTTAGGCTGCTGGTCAATTCTTTGGCCTGTTTATCAAGCGCTTTGACAATTTTTTTACGCGTTTTCTTGCCGGAATTAGGGGCCGTCATGTAGCCAATTAGTAACCCTGCCGCAATGCCGGACAGAACTCCTTTGATGTAATTTTTCATAGTTAGCTAAATTAATGATGAATGGTTACTGACTGGTTTTTGAAACCTACTACCAGCCATGGAAAAAAGAACTCCAGACGGTTTAAACGCAGCTAAAGCATTAGTTGTGCCTACAGTTTAGAAATTAGTAAACCCTGAAAGGGGATTTAGTACCCAAAAATGGGAATTTCTCTGGAAGACTAAAAACAGATTCGGTCAGTTAGCCTGAAAATACCGTTCAGTGCCCTAAAATGCCGATGCTGTTTTCGTGAGTGCTGGCCACTGTGTCAGACAGGTGGAGCCACTTCGGGAGCCAGTTGTTCAGGCAAAGTGGATACTGTTTGCCTGGGTTTGTTTGTGTGCAGATGGCGAAGGTGTAGCACACCAATCCCAAGTGCCAGAATGCCTTCTCCCAGTACAGTAGCCTGTACGCCAATGTGTTCTGATAGGGTTCCAACAATCAGACTACCAATCGGTAAGGCACTGGCATACACCATAACGAACATGCTAATGACCCGACCCCGCATGGCAGGAGCCGCCTGGGTTTGAAGCAAGGTATTGCTGATCGTAATCTGCGACATCATCCCGAACGCGCCAATCACGAGAAAGAACAGTGCCAGTGGATACCAGGGCGTGTACGAAAATAAGATGAGCCCTGCCCCAAAAACAAAGGTATTAATGGCCAGTATTTTGCTCAGGTTGCCCCCGGGTTTTAGGGAAGCCAGAAAAATGGCTCCGATAAATGCCCCAAGTCCAATGGCACTGTCGAGCAGACCAAAGGTTGACGCTGTACCACGAAACACATCCTTTGCATAAACAGGCATCAGGCTGGTGAAGGGCAAGACCAGTAAGCTAACCAGTGCCAGCATGATAATAATAAACCGTATGGATGATGTTTCTTTTACATAGGCGAACCCCTCGGCCAACTCTCCCAGAATATTCTTTGTATGTAGCCTGGGGACGTAGGTTGGCAGTTTCATGAGCAGGAGCGAGCTAACTACCGCAATGAAGCTGATGGCATTCAAACCGAAACAGACCACTTCGCCTAATTTTTCGATGGCAATACCGGCAATGGCTGGGCCAATCAACTTGGATAAATTGACCATCGAAGAATTCAATGCCACTGCATTGGGTAAGTCTTTTTTGTCGTCGACCAGCTCATACACCAGCGACTGACGGGCGGGTACATCGAACGCATTGATCAAGCCTAAGATGACGCTTAGTAGAATGATCTCCCAAACCGCATAGTTCTTGAAGAACACAACCGTGGTAAGCAGGATTGCCTGTACCATGGATAAAACCTGCGTGAGCAACAGAACCCGATACCGATTGTATCGGTCTGAAAAAACACCGCCAACGGGTGTCAATAAAGCCGACGGAAATAGGGTGGCAAACACACTAACGCCCAGCATGAGCTTGGAATGGGTCTGCGAATAGATCACCCAGCTTACCGCCGTTTTTTGCATCCAGGTGCCGAGCAGGGAAATGGATTGCCCGGCAAAGAACAGCCTGTAATTGCGACTTTTAAACGCATTGAATGTAGTTACGGTCATAACGCGAGTGTTGAATACTGTTCTTTGAAATTGACTGAAAATCAGGGCTTCATCTTGTCCATGAATGAACTACTTGCCATTAGTGAGAGAGCTGTAAAGCCTAAAAACAGCAGGAACATCAACAGCTTGTGCTGAGGAGAAGCCTTACTTACCCGAAGCAGTATATAGCCGATAAACAGGTTGAAACAGGCCCACAAAACATTGATCATTGGCGAAGACAGACCCTTGCCGGGGGGATTGGCAAACGGACTCGGAAACGGATCGCCAGAAACGCCGTTCACATAATGAGGCACTACATTAGCCAGGAAAGCACCGGCAAAAAATGCAGCTACATACTGATACCATTTCATGATTCGATGAGTAAGTTGTGTATAAGAATTTTAACGTCAGATACTTACGCGATTCAGTCGACTTCCAATAGCTTGCTTAAGGGGACCAGTGCCTGACGAAGGATTGCTTTGTCTTCGGTGGAGCAGGTTTCCTGTATGGCTTTAGTCAACCACTCATCTACCTCATTTCTGACAGCATGTAAAATGGCCTCACCTGTTTCCGATAGTGAGATTAGAACTTTTCGCTTATCGATTTTTGAGGGGTTCCGGGTAATGTAGCCAAGCGCCAACAGATGATTCAGAATCTGCGACATCGACTGTGTCGTCACCTTTTCCATTTTAGCAATTTCGTTGGGCAGCATTTCTTTCTGCTTATCGAGCAGCTTAATAACAGACCGTTCGGTAAGCGAAAGTTTTGCATGAGTCGGCGACTGGGTGCGTAGCTTTTTAATGAGCCGGGTCACAACCGTTCGTAGCTCGGTTGATAGCTCCTGATCATGTTGGGGTGGCGAGGTCATATTTGTAAAGTAAACTTGTTAAGTAACTTTACAAATATAGAACTAGTTCAGGGTTTGTTAGAAAAAAGTAAGATAGAATAGAGGGTGTTCCTGCTTTTATTGTAGTGCCGACCGGGACGGTCGGGAAAGAAACGCTTATAAGACACCCGACCGGGACGGTCGGCACTGCAATTGCCAAAAATACTCCTGATGAAAAGACGTAAGTTCGTAAAGGCATCCTTACTCACAAGTGCCGTTATTTCTCCAGTAAGCGCGGCTATAGCTGCTTCCGATGCTCAGCAAAATGCAAGCCCGGAGTTTTATGAATTGCGGATTTATAGCCTGAAAAATGCCAGACAGCGAAAAGCGGTCGAAACCTATTTTCAGAATGCCCTCATTCCGGCGCTTAATCGGTTAGGTAGCAAAAACATTGGTGTATTCACCGAATATCTTCCGCAGGGATTTACGAAACTGGTTGCCGTTATCCCCTTCAACGCGCTGGACGATTATTTTTCAATGCCCGATAAACTGGCCAACGATACCGCTTACCAGCAAGCCGGAACCGATTATTTAACAGCCGAAGCCACCGCGCCTGCCTACGAACGTATTGAAAGTTCCTTACTGAAAGCCTTTGCCTTAATGCCCAGGCTGGAAGTGCCCGAAAAAAAGTCGCGCATTTTTGAGTTACGTCGCTATGAAAGCCATAACGAGACGGCAGGAAAGAAGAAAATCGAGATGTTTAATCAGGGGGGCGAAATCGCTATTTTCAAACGGGTAGGCCTGACTCCTGTATTTTTCGGTGAAACGCTGATTGGCCCCATGCGCCCCAATCTGACCTATATGTTAACCTTCGACAACATGGAGGAGCACGACCAGAACTGGAAAACCTTTGGCAGTGATCCGGAATGGAAAAAGATCAGCTCCGTGCCCGAGTTTACCGATGCCCGAATTGTGTCCAATATCACCCGAATGTTCCTGATTCCCGCGGCTTTCTCCCAGGTATAATACAGACTAATTTTTTAGTGATTGCAACCTTCGAACACGAGTAAAGCTCTACCTATCAATATGAACAACGGGCATTATGGAACGAAGTGTGCTTCTGATTTTACTACTGATAGGAGTAGGGGTATCTTGCCAAAAAGATAACTTGCCTATACCACCATCGGCTAACCCAGCTTGTTTTGAGTCTAATCCCGTTACCCATCAGGCCAAAAGCCTCAAAGGTATGGTCGGGTATCGGCAGGATGTAGCTATGTACACCGTCAATTATCATCTTCCCGGGACTATAGATAGTCAATGGACAGGACTGGTCTGTAATCTTCCTTCTGACTATCAGATTGTTGGAAAACAGGTGCAGTTTAGCGGAGAATACCGAAGTACTTTAGGAAACGTTAAACCTCTTTTTGGCGGAGAGGAGATCTATTATCTTTATCTGTCATCAATTAACTAGCTACTTTCTCCTGATTGCCACTAATCAATAAGAATGATGAAGCAAATCGTCTTCGCCTTTGTACTTATCGGATTGAATTCAGGCTGCGGAGGAAGTCGTTGTGAACTGGATGCAGAAAACTACCGGGCCAGAGAATGTGCTATCAAAGTAGAAGCACGAGACTTTACCGGTAAGTGGTTTAGTATAACGGGCAGGAATGTAAACAAGGGTGGTCAAGTCAAATATGCTGACCTGGGGAGTTGGTATCCTTTATTTGAGGATCACATTGATATTGGGGATACGGTTGTTAAACGGAAGAACGAGCTGGTGTTTTATATCCACAAAAAAGACACAGTGCTAACGTTCCCTTTTAAATGTGAAGGCCAGGTTATCAAATAAGCCACCGGGGCTTGCTTTTACACTAGTTGTACCACTTAGAATCAATCTGTTAGGATCTATCGCTTTTGAAGAAAAAGGCGAAATCGCTCCACTTCCGCTTCGTACTCCCGGTCAAAGTCCTGGTCATTTGATACGTCTTTTTTGAACCCAGGCTCAACGAAAAAGTTTCCGTTCTGATTCGAGATGTTAACCCACCCGATGATGTCGTCTCGCCAGAGCATCGGCATGGCATAATACCCCAGTTGCCGTTTGGCAGGAGGGGTATAAGCCTCAAACCGGTACAACCAGTCCCAGAAATGCTCAAACCGTGCGCGATCCCAACTCAGTGGATCGAAAGGAGCCAGAAAGCGAACGGTTTCATTGGGTCGGTTGTCAATTGCCCACCAACCAGGCCAGACATACCGAATAGAATCAACAACAGCATAGGCAAGCTCGCCAGATTCGATCAGCTTTTTTACACTGGACTGCCTTCCTTCCAGGGTTGGTGCGCCACGGGACAGATGCTGCACAACAGCGCGCAGACTACGATCCGATAGCGGACCCAGTAGGTTTGCAATCAACAAGACGAGCTGACGCAAGCGTTCCGATGGCTCCATCGGCTCATGCTGCCGGTTGGCCAACGCATATAACCGAATACCATTGGCCCGTTCTGCCACCCGCAAGGCACCGTGATAGTGGAGCGATTGCAGGGTTCGGGTCGTTGTTTTTGAGAAACCACCCCAATCATTACGCTCACGTCCTGCACCGAGGTGTGCTTCCAGTTCGCGCGGGTGAATACGTTTTTGACTAGCAACAATAGCGAGTACGCGTTGTTCATCTGAACTGAGTTCACGTTCGTGCCTCGGATGGAGCAACTGCCAGGTTGAGAGTGGCATAAAGCCATAGGCGTACAGAAAATCCTCTTCTAACAGAATAGTCGAATAATTTTGTTCAAGATCGCCTACCCGATAATTTTCCACCCGATGACGCAGGATAAGATCCTGAGCCCGTGCCGGTGACCGGATCGGGTCAGCCTGAACAAATCCAAGCTGCTCAACTGCCTGACTTAATGAAGTAGGTTTGAATAGCGATGCTGAGATGGCCTGATGCCGTAAGTCTATTCTCGTCAAGTTCATATTACTTTCAACTCCCCATTTAGCTTATAAGTTTTTCCCGATTCAGTTGTCAGACTTACTTGTTTATCGCCATAGCGGAGAATGCAGGGTTGACCGGCTTTGGAGGTAATGTCAACGCCACTCAGATGACCATTTTGCCAGCGAAGGTTCAGTACGAAACCACCCTGTGCACAGATGCCGTTGATGTAGCCCGTTGGTAAGGAGGAGGGAAGAGCGGGCAGTAGGTCAATGGTTTTACCTTGACTTTGTACCAACATCTCCGCGATACCGCTGGCACCACCAAAATTGCCGTCGATCTGAAAGGGTGGGTGCGCATCGAAGAGGTTGGGGTAGGAGCCTCCCCCCGTAATACCTTCCGGCGAAATAGCGGGCCGGAAGAGGAGTTTGAGCATGTTATAAGCATGATTACCATCGTGGAATCGCGCCCAGAAATTGATTTTCCAGGCTAAACTCCAGCCTGTCCCTTCATCGCCACGCTCCACCAGCGATTGGCGGGCGGCTTTCATCAGATCGGGCGTGCTGTCCCAGGTAATGTCGGTGCCGGGGTGAACACCCCAGAGGTGCGACACGTGTCGGTGCGTGTCTTTAGGGTCGTCAACATCCTGTAACCACTCCTGCAATTGTCCGCGCTTGCCAATCTGATTCGGTGCAATCTGGGTGTACATGGTCTTCAGCGTATCCCGGAAAGCGGCATCGATACCCAGGATTTCACTGGCAGCAATGCAGTTTTTGAACAGATCGCGGATAATCTGGTGATCCATCGTCGGACCAGCCACCAGACCACCGTGTTCAGGCGAATTGGAGGGCGTACTGATGAGCCAGCCGGTTTTTGGGTCTTTAATGAGAAAATCGACGAAGAAGCGGGCGGCATCTTTCATCAGCGGATACCCCCGTTTTTGGAGGAAAGTCCGATCCTGCGTATACCGGTAATGCTCCCAGAGGTGATGCGATACCCAGGCACCCCCACTCACCCAGATACCATGATTCGATGCGTTGATAGGTGCCGTTCCCCGCCAGAGATCGGTGTTGTGGTGCAGCACCCAGCCGCGGGCATTATAGTGCGCTTTGGCCGTCTTCCGGCCTGATTCGGCCATTTCTTCGATGGCGGCTAACAACGGTTCGTGGCAGGCCGATAGATTCAGCATTTCGGCGGGCCAGTAGTTCATTTCCAGATTTATATTGGTCGTGTATTTACTGCCCCAGGGAGGGGTGAGCAAGTCGTTCCAGATACCCTGCAAATTGGCCGTTTGATTGCCTGGCCTTGAACTCGAGATCAATAAATACCGACCATACTGGAGGTATAAAGCCGCTAACGATGGATCGTACGATTTCTCGAATTGTTGCAGTCGTTCATCGGTAGGAAGTCCCTCATTGGGCGAGCCGCCCAGATCGATTGTCAAGGTATTGAAATAAGCCTGGTATTCCCGTATATGAGCCGCTTTAACGGTTTCGAAGCGTTTTGTGCGTAGGGCTTGCAAGGGTCGCTGGCTCATCATGGCCGGATCACCGGAAACGTCTTTGTAGTTTTTGAAATTGGTGCCTGCGGTTAGGTAGAGCGTCGCTTCATCCGCTCCCGAAACAATGAGCTTTCCGTCCGACACGCTTATCTGGCCTTTCTGCGTCTGTATATGCAGCAGACTTTCGCCTTTTAATGCGCCATTTCTGACCTGCACCGACAAGGCAATCGTCTGATTATCAATGCGCCGAACGGAGCTGCTTTTATGCAGGCTGGTCAGGGTTGTCTCGAAACTAATTTGACCTGGCTTACTCGCCGTTAGGTGAATGGCAATAGCCTGGTCGGGTGCGCTGGCGAGGTATTCGCGGGTAAATCGAACCCCATCGGCCGTGTACGAAACGCGAGAGAGTGCCTTTGTTAGATCCAGTTCAAAGCGATAGTTCATGGCTAGACCATGTTCTTTAAATCGTAACCAGAGATCACCGAAGGGTTGATAATCAGCCTGATAACGGGGGGCGGCAGGGGGCGCATCGTCCTGAATCCAATACTTGAATGGGTTAGCGAGTGGAACGCCGTCCGTTGGTTGCTGACCTTCGGGATAAACGACAAAGGTTGGCTCATTGGTTTTGACACCGATAAACCCGCCTTTATCGAAGAGGTTAATGACCTGAATGGCCAGTTGATTCTTGCCGACGCGCAGTTTTGCCGCCGGAATGGTATAACGTCGGTTTTTGGCGATGCCTTCGGCTGTACCAATAAGTTCGCCGTTCAGGTACGTAAAATCCTGGTCGCGGATTCTACCCATATCCAGTATAACATCCTTGCCTGCCCAGGCTGCGGGTAATTCAAACGAGGTACGAAACCAGACGGCCCCATCCAGGCCTTCAAGGCCAGATTTTTCCCAGCCATCAGCCGTTGGAACCGACATTGTTTTCCAGGCCTGATCATCAAATTCAGCCGATGCAGGGCTCGTTTTTTTGTTTATTACATCGCGAACGCTGGCAAACCAGGCATCTTTTTTCTGGGTATAATCTGATTCATGGCTCTGCTTGCCCATGAATTTCTCCTGAGCTAACTTTTCGGCTTCTGCCTGTTTGCCTTCGGTCAGGAGCTGGCGAATCTGGGGCAGGTACTGAACTGCTCCTTCCCGCTGATACTCACGCGGTTCCCCTGTCCAGAGGGTTGCTTCGTTGAACTGAATATGATCCTCCAGAATACCTCCGAATACCATGCCGCCCAATCGGCCATTGCCAATAGGGAGCGCTTCTACCCACTGATTCGCAGGTTGTTTGTACCACAGAACAAGCGACGGCGGAACAGGAGGTTGCGCCTGCGTTGACAGGGTTAGACAGCTTATTAAAAGAGAAAGGTGTAGGCGCATACTGTTTTTCATAAGCCACTGTAGCCTGGACGGCCACGTCCGGGTAAAATCAAGTTCGATTACACGCGGACGTGGCCGTCCAGGCTACTTAATAAAATACAAGATACAATCCCACCATTATGACAATCAGCGCAATCCAGGCTATCCAGACCCGTTGGGTAGGTTTCAGAATGGCGGTAGCCGTAACGGGTGTATAAATAGACGGATTTTTATCGAGTACTGAAATAAGAATCGCCTTGATCAACAATACCGCAAAAATGGCGAATGATAACAACAGATAGTGCGGCCAAAAAGGATATTCATCGGGAGGTAGAACCCATAAATATAGAATGCCCACGCCCAGACTGAATGCCGAGCCTGCTGACAAAACGGTATTTACGGCTGTTCGGGTAGTACGTTTCCAGAAAACGGTCAGTAGAAAAACAACAGACAAGGGCGGGGCAATGAACCCCAGCACCGACTGAAATACATCGAACAGGTTGAGTCCTTTGATGCTGTCAATGGCCAATGCCATCAGAATGGCAAACAGGCAACCCACCACAACCGTCATTCGCCCCACTTTGATCAATTGCTGGTTGCTGGCGTTTGGGTTGATTTTTCGGGCGTAGACGTCCATCGTGAATACCGTGCTCAACGAGTTTAACGACGAGCCAATCGTACCCACCAAAACCGCAATCAGTACCACAATCACCAGCCCATTCATACCCGGCGGAAACAGGTTCGTAACCATCGTCATATAGGCTTCGGCGGGGTCGTTGAGGTTCGGAAACAGAATAAAGCAAAGAATGCCCGGCAGAATAAAGAGCGGCAGCGACAGGATCTTGAGCCAGCCGATGAAGTTGACGCCCAATTGCCCCTGCTCCAGATTTCGAGCGCCCAGCACCGATTGCACCATACTTTGATCCGTACAGAAAAAGGCAATAGCGGCCACGGGATACCCTAGCAGAATAGCGGGCCAGGGGTACTTGGTATCGCTGGCGGGGTGAATCAGATTCCAGTAGCCAGCGGGCGCTTTCTGATAAACGGCTTCCAGGCCACCCACTTTATTGATGCCTAAAATCGTGAGTGTCAGCGAGACGACGATCAGCAGGATCATCTGAAACACATTCACGCGCGCAATGGCTTTCAGTCCACCCGTGTACGCGAACAGGCCCGCAAACAGCACCAGTACAATAACCGATTGCCACATGGGAATGCCCAAAATCTGCCGAACCAGAAAGCCACCGGCAAACAGCCCCAGCGACAACCACGAGATCAGGATTTTAATCAGCGCATACCAGGCCAGAATAGTTTGGGTAGATTCTCCATAGCGTTGCCCCATGAACTCGGGCATAGTTGATACATTGGCGGCTAAATACTTGGGCGCGAAAACAATGGCCAGCAGGAACAGAAATACGAACGCATACCAATCGAAATTTATCGCCACAATGCCCGTACTATACCCGATGCTCGCAAACGCCAGCAACATGGATGGCCCTACGTTAGTCCCCCACATATTGAAGCCAATGCTCGCCCAGCCCAGCGATTTATTTGCTAGAAACAGGGTTTCATCTGTGTGGCCTTTTTGCGGCTTACTCGCCCTATAGCCGATGATGGCTAGAATGACCAGGTAAGCTAAAACGATACCGTAGTCTAAGGCGGTTAAGCGATCAGTGATGTTGTTCATATACTAGGTGAATGGATAATGGATAATGGATAATGTATAATTGATAATGAGGGGCTTGCATTTCCATTTTACATTGTTCATTATCCATTATTCATTAATTTATGACAACCCATACTCTCTCAGCACATCCTGCACCTTCACCGGCTGGCCGGTTTGCAGAGACTTGTCCATCGACTGAAGCAGGGCCACTGTGCCGATGCCTTCTCTAATATCTGGGTACGCTGTCTGGCCCGATTCCAGGCAGGTGGCGAAATAGTCGAGGTAGTTCTGGTACTCGCCCGCATGATGGCTTTTGCCTTCAAACCGGAAGTAATGCTTCAGTTTGTGCTCCCAGGTTTGTACGATTTCCTCGCCCGTGCTGGTCGTGATGGCGTAGCGTAAATCCATGTAATCGGCCTGGCTGCATCCTTCGGTGCCGCGCAGAATACAGCTCATTTCGGAGTCGCGAACGTTGGGTTGAACGGGGCCGGTGTAGGCACCACTCACGCGGGCGATGCGTCCGTCGGTGGCTTTGAAAATGAAGTGCATGGTATCCACGTTTTTCAGGCCGCCCTTCCGACCGTTGGCGCTGAGCATGCCGTAGCCCATCACCTCCTCAATGTTGGGCAGATACCAGCGAATAAAATCGACCGGGTGACTGAGTCCACCGTACAACCATTTGAACGCATTTTCCAACGACCAGCCTTTGTCCAGGAACCAGCGATGGTCGGCGTGATAATAGCCTTCAATGGTGATCAGTTCACCGATTAGCCCCGCGTTAAAATCGGCGCGTTGCTTTTTCATCGGCTCAAAAAAGCGCGAACTCTGCCCAACAAATACCTTTTTACCAGTTTGTTCGCTGATGTCGATGAGTTCTTTTGCCTTCGATAAATCATCGATAAATGGCTTTGTACACACCACATGCTTGCCGTGAAGCATGGCCTGTTTGGTATGCTCCGCGTGGAATTTATCGGGCGTATAAATCGCGATGACGTCAAGGGTTGGATCATCGAGCAAATCCTGGTAATTGGTCGTATAGTGTTGAAAATCAAATTCTTTGGCCCGTTGCTGGCACAGTTCGATTTTCTGATCGCAAACTTTCACCAACTCATAATTCGGGCTCGACAGTGCCGCTGACATCGTACTGCGCCCTTCGCCTAATCCTAAAATGCCTAATCGTAACATGGTTTGTTATTTTGATTGCTACTTAGCTAGTGATGGCAGGTTCTTCAACCAGACATTGTGCGGTTTCTTAAAACCGCGCGAATACTTCTAAAGCGGTTTTGAGAAACCGCACCGTGTCGGGTTCAGAACCCGACACCACGGGATCACCTGATTTTTACTTTATCATCTTAAATCCCACCCACACCTCACCCGGCTTCGCCCCAGAAATCCCTTCCTGATACTTCTTCATTCGGGCATTCCACTCATCGACGCGCGGGTTGTTTTCGGTAGTTTTGGGATTGAGTTTGTCTAAACTTTCGCCTTTGGGAATGCTGATGACCAGCATGAGTTGCCGCCCGTTTCGGAATAGAAGCAGCTGCTGGAAATTGGCATTACAGAATCCTTTCGCCACTTCCGGCCATTTCTCGAACCGCGTGGCATGGTAGGCCAGATAGTCGTTCTGTAGCTTCGTGTCGGCCACCAGATTGGCGGTGAGTATCGTGTGATCCCATTCCCCTGCTACCGGCCCGGTGGCGCAGTTGTTCCGGTTGAATTCGTAGAATAAATCGTAATAGGTCTTGACTTTCGCCGTTGGGAAAGCTCCTTTCAAGCGCTCACTCAGCACGAACACGTCCTGCACTTTGTCGAAAATAACGTAATGATTTTCCCATTGATAGAGCGCTTCCGGATTAACTTTAGAGCGAATCATTACCTCCTTTATTCGCTGTATATCAATAGGTTGTTTCGCATCGGCAACCAGCTCGACAATAACCGGATTTTCTTTATTAATGCCCCAGCGTGCGTCGGGTCTGACTTTGTTGTTCAGCAGGTATTGATACGGTGTCTGGAGACCTGCTTTTGCTTTAATGCTATCCGCTACCTGAGGGCCGTTATGCGCCCAGACGTTGTTCGGGCCGTTGGCGTTTTGCAAGAATTTTTCGGAGGGCGTCCAGTTGTCTTTGATCGTGAAATACGACGAGCCTTCATCGGTATACAGATAAAACCAGTGGGCAGGCAGATGCGCATAAGGTGCTTTGTAGACACTATCGATATAATTCTCTGCAATAGTCGAACCCGGTTGCGCCGACAGGGTATAGATGGCGGCTGCATCGTACATGTGTTTGGCAAAGTGGTGAATCTTGTTCGCCACCACTTTATTGTTCCGCATCGCGTTGATGGTTTTGGTCCATCCCCAGCCCATACTGATACCGCTATAGCCTACCTCGTTTATCTCATTATGCTCGATGGTAATGCCTCTAACATACCCCGCTCCAATGGCCACGCAGCCCCAGTCTTCGTTGGTTACGTTGGTAATCAGGTTGTTGCTGATGGTCAGGTTGCTGCAGACTTCCCACTCATCGGTTGGGTTGTAGGGTAAGTGAATTTCAGTGGCTTCGTCGGAGAAAACACCTGCCTGAATGCCCGTGCCACCAATGTCGGTGAACAGATTGCCCCGGATGACATTGTCGTGAACGCCTTTGTGATAATCGAGTCCGGTTGCTGCCAGGTGCTCAAACCGGCAGTTTTCGAAGCCCGTATGATTGGCAAAGGAAACGTCCACAGCCGCTGCCGGACGACCGACCCAGGCCTGATTTTCCAGTGACTTTTTATCGGGCGTACCCGGAATTTTCAACTTATACGCATCCAGCATATACTGACCCGCCTGATGCGGCACATGCCCCTGCTGCGAAGGACGAAGCCAGCCCGAATGCTGGAATGAGATGCCTTTGAACATCACGTTTGCTACCGGATTATCGACCGTTCCTGTCATGCGTACCAGCGTTTCGAGGTTTGGGGCAATCACCTGAGCCGTTGCCAGATTCTCGTTCGGACGGGGGATGTAGTAGATTTTTTTCGCTTTGGTATCCAGAAACCATTCGCCGGGCTGGTTCAGGAATTGAATGGCGTTTGTCAGGTAGAAGGCAGAGTTGCCGGTTTCTTTCGAAAGCCAGGGCGAAGGCCACGGATGCTCGGATTGAATGCGACTTTCGGGTTGATGGAACCACAATTTGGCGCTATCGCCTTGCACCTCAATGCGTTTAATACGAAGATTGGCAATCGCCCACCATTGATGAATAAGCATTTCCAAACCAACTGCTTTCGATAAATCACCGACTTTAGGCGCTGGAATCCAGCAGGTTTGTTCCTGTTTATTCCAAGACAAAATACGATTCATCAACGGATAAGGCGTGTCTTTAGCGCGCGTTGCTTTAGTGCCATTCACCCACAGTTGCCGAAATTCCAGAAGCCGCCCACCCACGTTCGGCGCATCGGCCATCCAGACGTTTCCGATGGCTTCTTTGGGTAAACCAGGAATGGTGCCTTTTACTTTTTGCCAGCCTGGTATAGAAATGCCCCCACTTAAAATGGGTTTTTCCGTCGGAGCGGCTTCGATTACCGTTGGGGCTGCTGGTGTTCCTGAATCTTCCGGGCGAATAAAAACAGGCTCATTTAACGCATAAAGCCCATTTTTTAGATAGATATGAGCGCCTGTAGCAATACTCGGATCGGCTAGCCGACGCAGTTCGCGGACCTTACGCAACGCCATCTGCAAACTAGCCACCGGTTTTTCCTTCGTCCCCGCATTCATATCCGATCCATCTGGTGCCACCCAGATTTCGGCCTGCTGCGCGAAGAGGAGCGAGGGGAGGAGGGTCAGGAGTATTGTGGCTAGGAGTCGGTTCATGTTAATTTCTATAGTTGGAGCGTGGTGTCGGCGGGGCCGCCCGAGCGGTTCTTCAACCCGACACTGGGAGGTTTCTCAAAACCGACTTTGGCTTGTTCACGCGGTTTTGAGAAACCGCACAATGTCAGGTTTAGAACCTGACATCACTACTGCAAAAACGAAGTTCATTTCCCTGAAAAGTCAAAGTACAACGTCAATTCTTTGGCGCGGGCGGGTTCTTTTTCGTAGTCGTAAAAAATGTGTTTCATGCCCATTGGTCCTGTGGTTTCGTTGCGTTGTGTTTTTGTGCCGATACTGCTGATTCCCTGCATGAAGGAGATGTCGCCCGATGGGAACGTTGGCTCGTAGTTGTGCCATTGGTCAGTTTTCCAGTTGGGGGTGAATAACCGGAAGAAGACGTCTTCGTTTTCCGTGGCCACGGTAAAAGGTTGACCCGATGTTTCAAATCGGCACCAGTACATATTGGCGTGATAGCCTTTGAATTCGGGGTAAATAAACGGCGCTTCACCCGTTTCTGAGTTGTTATACGCTTTGTTCCAAACGCCTAACGCTCCTCCTTTCATCCGGTTTTTCCAGACGCGATACGGGCCTTTCCCCATCCAGTTCACCGCTTTCATCTCCGATTCTGGGAACGAAAAATTGACCCCGTCCATCATCGTGAAATAGCCATCCGGGAAATACCGCACCCGCATTTTGACCCAGCCCGACGGGTAAATGGTCCATTGCAAGGTATTGTAGCTTGATTTACGGTCGAAGGTCGATTCGATGATGACGCTTTTTCCGTCGCTATGTTCGGTGAAGTTTTTGAAGTTATTCACGCCTTCCTGCAAAATGGGGCCGTTGGTGAACGGGATTTTTCCCGCGCTGTTGGCCACTTGTTTCAATAACCCGGTTCGTCTGCTGAATGTCAGTTGAATGCCGTTTGCTGAAACAGTATAGAGTGAATCGGTTTCAGTCATTGTGACGGTGCCGGAACCGTCCTTGCTGATGAGTGAGGCTGCTACTTTGTTCGGTAGAGAAATGGGGAAACTCCAGGTAAACAGCTCGCGTTTGTGTGGGTCGATTGCCGTGATGTATAGAAAATCATAGTCCTTCCAATCAGCAGGCAGATAGGCTTTTAGCGTCCCTTTTTCGAAGGGTTTCAGGTTTGGCGCAGCAATCGAAAATGCTTTCGCTGCCGGTTTCGAAACATCGTATGGCCCGCCTACTTTGACCAGTTTTCCGGTAAACGAACATTGATTGGTGTTCGTGAACTGGTAGCGGTTTTCAATTGGGAAGCTGCCGTCAAACGCCGGGGTGATTTCCCGGTGCGCCAGTTTGATGGGCGACCAAACTTCTTTAATCGTAAAAAAACTGCCTTCTTTTTCCCGATACGGACCGACAATGCCATCGGCACCCCGATTGCCGTCTGTATCAAGGGGGCCTTTACCCTCATTTCGGTCGGTACGAACCACGCCCTGATCCGCGAAATCCCAGAGGAAACCACCAGCCGCCAGTGGATCGTGCCACATGGCTTCCCAGTAATCTTCGAGGCCCGCCCCGTGGCCGCCATCGTACATGCCATGCAGAAATTCAGTCGGTAGGGTTATGGAATGGCCGTGGTTGTAGTTGCCAATGCCGTAGTTGTACTCCCGATAATGCTGCGTATCGAAGCCGCCGAAATCCTCCCAGGCATGGATCACGTGCCGTTTCTGAATATCCAGTTGGGCGAACAACGGGTCGAGTTCGTAATTGTGACCACCTTCGTTCCCGTTGATCCAGAAAATAACCGATGGATGACTTACATCGTGTGTAATAAGCTCTTTGAGTAATTTGGTGCCGGTTGGCGTATCGTAATGGCCATGCCAACCCGCCAGTTCATCGAATACGAACAAGCCAAGCGAATCGCAAACGTCCAGGAAGTGATCGTCGGGGGGATAGTGCGACATCCGAACGGCGTTCATGTTCATGTCCTTCATCAGGTTCACATCCAGGATACTCAGCTTCTTACTTAACGCCCGACCCGACGATGGCCAGAATGAATGCCGGTTGACACCCTTAAGCTTGATTTTCGTGCCGTTCACGTAAATGCCATCCCGTTGCTTTACCTCCACCGTTCGGAAACCAAATGACTTCGTCAGCGTGTGAATCAGCTTCCCGTTCTGGGTTAGGCTGAATGTTACTTTGTACCGATTCGGTGTTTCGGAGGTCCACAGAAGTGGATTTGATATAGATTTTGTAAGTGTTGCTAACTGACTTCCGGTGCCAGTTTTTACACGAAACGGTGTACCTACTTTTTGGCCTGAAATTGTATAGATCTGAGCCGAAATATCTGTTGTTTTACCGCTTGTGTTGAGCTGAAGTTGAGCGGTAAACGTGCCGTTCGCTTTAGCGTCGATGGCTACGTTGGCGATGTGTTCGGCGGGGAGGGCTTCCAGATAAACGGGCCGGAAAATGCCACCGAAAATCCAGAAATCTCCTTTTCGCTCGGCTTCATTTACGGACTGATTTGCCGAGTGTTTCGATACCGTAGCTTCCAGTAAATTGCCTGATCCATAGGTCAATAAATTCGAAATGTCGTACTTGAAGGCGTAGTATGAACCCTGATGGATTTGCCCCGCCGACTTGCCGTTTATCTTGACTTCGGTGTCGGTCATGGCTCCCTCAAACACAAGGTTGATGTGTTTGCCTTTCCAGGATGCTGGTACCTGAAATTCATATTTGTATAATCCCTGCTCTTTTCCCCGCGAGCTATCTTTGGCGAAACCGTAATTGTATTTGCCAAACCCCTGCAACTCCCAGTTCGACGGTACTGGAATGGTTGTCCACTTGCCCGAATTCTGCCCAGCCGTGCAATAGAATTGCCAGTTTACAGTAGTGGAGTTCCCCGTGCCCGACAGGTAGCGTTTTTCCGTTTGCTGGGCTAACGTGAGCTGAGTTAGGGAAAGAAGGAGAGCTATTAAAAGACCGTATTTCATTTTTAAGTCAGTTGATTTTGTCATTCCGACCGTAGGGAGGAATCTCAAGTATCCTATAAGTCAGGCTTGAGATTCCTCCCTACGGTCGGAATGACAACAACTTAGTACTATTTCAACAACCCCTTCAAAACCCTCTTCTTCACCTTAAAAATCGTCCCATGTTTATGGCCTTCCGGGATTGCCGTTTGGGCCGAAACATCGGTGAAGGTTTTGAAATCGTGGGTCTTTACGGCACCGTATTTTTTGTCCTGGTACGAGTCGAAATAGATCAGCCAATCGTTGCCTACCTTGGCGACCGACGGGCCTTCGGTGAATTTCGTTGTGAAGGGTTCCGACACATTGGTGTAAGGGCCGGTTGCGTTCGTTCCAAAAGCCACTTTTATATTTCGCTCCGGACGCGTGTTGTCTTTCAGAACCAGCACATAATCACCGGGTTTTCGCTTCACGATCACGGCGTCGATGACACTGAATTTGGGGTCGAGAAAGAGTTTGGTGGGGGAGAAGGTTTTGAAGTCTTTGGTGGTCGTGTAGTACATCCGATGGTTGTTCTTTTCATCCTCGATGCCCCGCTCAAACCGACCCGGAATGGTGGAGGCCCAGATGATCACAAACTGGTCAGCTTCATCATCATAAAACAATTCGGGTGCCCAGACATTTACAGTTGTGGGTTCGTGTTCCATCACCGGTAAAAACCGTTCCTCCGACCAGTGAATCAGATCGTTGGAACTGGCGTAGCCGAAGCCTTTGTCGTCCTTCCAACTGCTTGTCCAGACCAGATGAAATGTACCATCTTTTCCTTGTGCAATAGACGGATCGCGCATTACCTTCTGATTGCCAATTTCAGGTTTCAAAAAGGTGCGATTCAGGTCTGTCCAGTTGTAACCGTCGTAGCTATACAACAGCCGAAGCCCCTCGTTAGCGGGTTCATGGAACGAGCTGAATAGATACACCGATTTCGAGCAGGAACTCAGAAAAAGCAGCGCGACGAGCGTGATAATAAGTCGGTTCATTTTTTCTGAATGACTAGTACCCAGTCATTACCGGCTTTCGGTTCGGCGGGTGGGTTGAATTCCTGAATGCCTTTATTGGCAACATCCCCAATGGCGGTCGTTTTGCCATCACGCGGGTTGAACCACGATGCAGTTACGCTATCACCCGGAAGTTTGCCCATGTTCAGCTTTATGTTCCGTCCGGTGTAGGTGTAAATGAGCGCGTAATCGGCTCCCCGGCTGGCTACTAAATAATCATACTGGTTGCCCTGATCGGCAATCAAGGACTGGTCGGGAACGCGGTCGAAAAAGGAATAGGTGAGTAGCAGATTTTTCAGGTAAATCATCTGCCCGGCACCGGGTGCGTCGATGGCTTTGTCCCAGGTTTCAATCGGGCCAAAAGACGTTTTTTTGTCGCCCTTTTTATACATCTGCATCACCGAGTTATGCCCGTACGTGTACCCAAAAGCACCTGCCAGCACCGACCAGTAGCCGTATCTGCGCACATCATCGGCCGTCCAGCGAGGCAGATTCACATCGTGCAGTCCATGCGGAATCCCCTCGTACGACGGTTCGCCGTCGATGGTTGGCTTGGTGGGTTTCAGGGCTAAATCAGTCTGGATATACCGCCAGTTATCTTCGCCATAATGCAGGGTTTCTTTGGCCGCCGTATCCTGAGCATAGGTCTTGTGACCCGACTGCACCATGTTGAAATCCAGCCAGTTTTCGTTGTGAAACCACTCCGATGACGATGATCGGCCGCGCGGGTGAAACGTAATCAAATGCGTCGAATCGATCTTATTGATCGTGCTGCCAATGGTTTTCCAGACCTCCAGCGAGTCACTGCCTTTAATGTCTCCGCCATCGAGCCAGATAATATTCGGACGGTTTTTGTAGCGATTGGCCAGGAATTCCGCGTATGTTTTTCCCTGCTGCTGATTGACTCCTCCCTTTTTTACATTGTTACCCCAAACCGGAACCAGCGCCATGTAGATTCCTTTTTCGGCCGCTTTATCAACCACAAAATCAACGTGATCCCAGAAATCGTATTCAGTTGAATCGGTGAATGCGTTGCCTTTAGTGAGCTTAGGCGTTGCCACATTCTTGCTAATCAGGGCTGAGTCGCCATAAGCATTTGTGACATCGAGTGTGTGCAACACCATCACCTGAATGACGTTAAAGCCTTTTTGCTTCCGGTTCTCCAGATAGGTTTCAGCTTCTTCCCGCGTCAACTTCCCGAATAGTAACCAACCTGTATCGCCCAGCCAGAAAAACGGTTTGTTGTCGCCAATGGCCAGAAATCGACTGTTCTCCGATACTGCAAGCTTGTTAGGGTCTGATAGGTTTTCATTCGTTTTACACGCAATGATTGCACTAGATAAAAAGGCGAAGAGAAGTAGTCGTTTACGTGTCAGGTTTAGCATGTACAAAGAATGAATTTTTCTGTGCTGAGAATGTGTATGATTTTTTCGGCGCTCTGTATGATTTTAGCAATCATAAATAGTTTATGGTTTTAGGTATATGGTTTACGGTAGGCTGACGCACGAAATTATTGACGCGCCAGCCTACCGTAAACCATATACCTAAAACCGTAAACCTGCAACCAATCAATACCCCGGATTCTGGACAATCGCTTCGTTCTGCAAGCGTACAATTTGCGGGATGGGCAGCAGCAGCTTGGTTTGGGTAATGGCTTTTCCTTTTGCGCTCAGGACAGGGACGGCCCGATTCGTCCGTTTCAAATCGAACCAGCGCTGAAACTCAATGGCCAATTCCATACGTCGTTCGTGTTCGATGGCCAGGTCGAGCGTTGCATATTTTGCCGATGGGTAGGTCGCATCGCCGAACTTCGGTAAGCCCGCCCGTGTCCGTACCTGATTCAGGTAACTGGCATCGCCGGTGGCTTCTGAGAGCATCAGCAACACATCGGCATAGCGCAGGACCATGAAGTTGTTGTTGGCAAGCGAAACGCCATTGACAATCGTAGCTCCCGTATTCGTCCATTTGGTAGGGAATTTCTGGGGAGTGAAGGTCGTGCCACTCGTGTAGCCAAGGGCAATCGTTATATCCCGACGCGGATCGCCCGCTTCGTATTCGTTGTACAGATCGTCGGTGATCTGATTCATGCCCGTACCGATGAAGCCTAAGCCAGCCGTAACGGGATAGTAGGTTTGATAATACCGGCTGAACGGTGCTGAAGCGCTTCCGCCCAGGTACTGAATCTCGAAAATGGACTCTTTCGTGTTTTTAACCGTCGGCCCCCACAAACCGGCAAAGGTCGGGATCAACGAATATTGATTGCTGTTCACCACTTCCTTCAAGACCGTAGCCGCCGACGTTTTATCGCCGAGGGCTAGGTATACTTTTCCAAGTAGTGTTTGGGCCGCTCCTTTCGATACCCGGCCTGGAATCGTCACGGCTGATGCCAGCGGAAGTTTATCGATGGCTGCGGTGAGGTCTTTTTTGATCTGGTCATAGACCGCAGACTGGGGAGAGCGTAATACGTTATAGCTTTCCTCGCCCGTAAGTGGAGTTGTCACGATCGGTAAATCGCCCCAGGTTTGCACCATATTGAAGTAATAAAGCGCACGCAAAAACATCATCTGGGCTTTCACACCATCTTTATAGGTAGCATCCAGGCTGGCTCCTTCAATCTTGTTTAGGACAATATTCGCGTTGAACAGCGCCTTGTAGTAGTCCTGCCAGAATTGATACACGACGGTGTTGGTGGTCGACAGGGCCAGGTCTTTAAACTGCCATTTATCGGCCTGAATCCCTGCAATATTGTACACAATGGCGTTGTCGCTCATCTGCTCGTTCACATACGACATAGCGCCCTCAGGGTGATAGATCGTGTACAGCGAGGAGTAAGCTGCGTTGACCGCCAGTTCAAAATCATCCGTTGTTTTGAAGTTATCGGCCGTTGGGTTGGAAATCGGTTTGAGTTCCAGAAACGACTCTTTACAGCCTGTAGCCGCCAGGCAGATACAGACGATGGTTAGAATATGTTTTATCGTTTTCATTTGATAAAGAGTGAAAGACTGAATGAGTGAAAGAGCGATGCCGTCGCCTGGTTAACTTCTCCTTCCTATTTCGTCCATTGTGAGTAAATTTAGACTGGGCTTCTTACCTTAAAAATCTGTTTTAAGACCTATGGTGATGACCCTTGGAATGGGGTAGGAGCCATAATCTACGCCGATGAAGGCACCGTTGGGCGCATTGCCAGACGCATTCAAGCCGTTGCTACCCGCCGAATAACTGGTGGCGTTATAGGTCGTATTCTCGGGGTCGTAGTTGGAGTATTTGCTCCAGAGGTAAACGTTGTCGGCGTTGACATATACGCGGGTTGTCTTCAGGGGCGTTTTTGCCAGCAACGACGCTGGGATTGTGTACGACACCCGGATGTTTTTCAGCCGAACAAACGAAGCATCTTCAACCCACAGACTCGTAAACTGATCCTGTAAACCTGTCAGATTCAACGTCGCGCGCGGATGTATGCCATCGCCGGGGTTAGCTTCCGAACGCCAGCGATTATCGACGAAGGCGTACATATTCCGGCCATTATTCCAGAAGCCAGAATACCGGTAACTCTGGTTCACGATTTTTCCGCCGAAGGAGCCCTGGAACATGAACGAGACATCGAAGCCTTTAAAGGAGAAATTATTGGTCAGGCCCGCTGTGAATTTAGGCTGATAATTTCCCAGCGTGGTGCGGTCGTCGGCCGTGATTTTTCCGTCGCCGTTTACATCCCGGATGATGGGATCGCCGGGTTTGGTGGTGCTGTAGTGCGGGGCTGCGTCGATAGCGGCCTGATTCTGGAATATGCCATCAGTCTGATAGCCGTAGAAATTAGAAATCGGCTGACCTACTTCGGTTTTAACCGCTACCAGAAAATCGGTGTAGATAATCGGCGCATTTCCGTTGCCGAGTTGCAGCACTTTGTTCCGGTTGCGGCTGATATTGAAATCGGTGGTCCAGGTAAATTTGCCGACAACATTCTTGGTATTGAGGTTCAGTTCAATCCCCCGATTCTGCATCTGACCAATGTTGGTCAACTGGTTCGAGAACCCTGAAATATCGGGAATGGGAACGTTGAGCAGCATGTCTTTCGTAATGGAGTTGTAAAACTCCGCCGATACGCCAATCCGGTCGTTGAATAGCCGAAGGTCCAGCCCAATGTTCAGCTGATTGGTTCGTTCCCATTTTAGGTTGGTATTGGCAATATTACCAATGGCCAGGCCCGATGCCAGGTTCGTGCCCGATGCATAGTTCGATGTGCCTAATAAACTGATCGATCCGTAGTTAGGTATCTGATTGTTACCCGCAACGCCATAACTTACGCGCAATTTTAGCAGATTAACCGCTTTCAGGTTCTGCATGAATTGCTCGTCAGAAACCAACCAGCCTGCCGAAACCGATGGGAAATAACCCCAGCGCGTGGCCGTTCCGAAACGCGAGCTACCATCCCGCCGAATGGCGCCTGTCAGGAAGTATTTATTCTGGAAATTGTACTGAGCCCGCGCCAGATAGGAGATGATCGACCATTCGGTAGCACTTGTTGAACCACTCGTGACAACCCCGGCATTCAGGGTTTCAACCAGGTCGTTCGGGAAACTGCCCGAGGTAACGCTAGCGAACTCATCGCGCTGTTTCTGAACGCTATACCCGGCCAGCACATTCAGGTTGTGATCACCAAAGCGGTTATCGTAGGTCAGTGTATTTTCTGACAGCCAGTTCAGCGAATAACTCGTTTGGGAATTTCCTTCGGCAGCCAGCAGGCTGGAATACCCATAGCCCTGGTTCTTGAATCGATACGAATTATAGCGGGTATTGAAGAGGTTGCCGCTGATACTTGACCGGAATTTGAGGTTATCCGTGATGTAATACTCGCCGAAAGCCGTACCGAGCGTGTTGAATGACTTGTTCTGTTTGTCGATATAACGCGTCAACGAGTAGGGGTGCCACAGGTTTAAGTCGTTGTAGGGCAGGTATTTATTCCAGACTGAGTTTGGGTCACGATAACCCAGATTCCCGTTTTCGTTGAATACCGGAAAAATAGGATCACTTTGCAAGGCCAGACTCACTACGTCACTTTTGCCCTGCGTTCCATCCGTCCGATCGAAAATAGTTGTGGCTCCCAGATTCAATCCAATTGTGAATCGGTCGGAGAGTTTATGTTTGATATTCGAGCGGATGGCCAGGCGTTTGTAATAGTTCTGGTCGAGAATAGCCTGTTGATCTAAATAAGCGCCCGAAAACAGAAACTGTGTTTTTTCGGTACCACCCGATACCGAAAGCTGCGCGTTATGTGAAGGGGCCACCCGAAACATCACATCCTGCCAGTCAGTACCGTTGCCAAACTGCTGTGGATTCGTAATGAAATCATCGGGAATGCGGTAGGTAACCGGGCGGGCACTGTTAGGGTCTGTTGCTTTATTAACACCCGGATTCAGATCGACCCAGGCGTTGTTGTGGGCATCATTATAGTAGCTGATCCACTGCTGGGCATTCATCATGTTTACCTTCCGGATCACCTGTTGCGTACCGTACTCATAACCTGCGCTAATGTTAGTTTTACCCGGTTTGCCTAGTTTCGTGGTAATCAGGATTACCCCGCTGGCACCACGAGATCCATAAATAGCGGCCGACGAGGCATCTTTCAGCACATCGACCGACTCAATATCCTGTGGGTTGATCAGGTTGAGATTGAAGTTTTCGAGTGGAACCCCATCCACCACAAACAGTGGATTCGTGCCCGCCGTAATTGAACTAATGCCCCGTATCCGAATGATGGGAGCAACGCCCGGCGCTCCCTGCGACTGGGTGATATTTACCCCCGCAATTTTACCAGCCAGGGATTGTGTAACATTACTAAACGAGCGGTCTTTAAACTCATTGAATCCAACGGAGGCCACAGCCCCCGTGATGGCCCGTTTACTTTGCGTACCGTAACCAACCACAACTACCTCATTAAGCGTCTTATTGGATGCCTGCATCGCTACGTCAATCACCGACCGATTGCTGATCTGAATTTCCTGCGATTCATAGCTGATGGAGCTAACCACTAACACCGCATTCTCATCGGCGGCAATCGAATAGGCGCCGTCCTGATTCGAGATCGTACCGGTCTTGGACGATTTTATCAGGATTGACGCCCCTGGGAGGGGTTTGCCGGTTTCGTCTGTAATTTTCCCCGTGATGGTGATGGCCTTTGTTTGGCCAAATCCAGGAGCCAAAGAAAAGAAAAGAAAAACGAAAATTAGGCTGACTAACCAAACGCTTCGTAGTGTTGGAATAGAGTTCATGTTCATAGATTTATCGGTAAAATAGTCAATTCAATCATTGAAAATTGCCAAAAAAGATATGTGAAGGTAGGAGGCTACCCTGCATGTACTCTCCTGTACTGTCCTGCTTTTTATTTCGAATTTTTTCTTTTACTTTCTTTTTAATCGATTTTATTAGAAAAAAGCCCTCAAAAGCTGATTAAAGACTATCTAAGTTTTTGTTTTCTCTTTGATTATGTAATAGCTTCGGTATATGTGCGGATTTTAATGAATACTCAGGAAGAAAAGAACGCAAATGACTTAACGCAAGCTGATACGGAGGAGTAAGAACCATTTTGAAAAAGGTAAATTTACTCGGTTTATTAGGTGTAAAATTGACCATGAGGTTAAATACTACTTCCTGCATCTAGCTAGTGATTTGAATGCCCTGATACTGATATGAAGCACTTTCTTTGCGCTGTTCTGCTACTACTGAAAATCAGTAGTTTGCAGGCCCAAACCGGTAAAATTTCCGGCCGTGTTATCGATGCCAACACGCAGAAACCGTTACCGTTTGCCAATGTCTATGTGAACAATACAACAATTGGGACAACAACGAACGACAGAGGTGAATTTATGCTCCAACAACTGCCGTTGGGTGCTTCGGAAATTGTCTTTTCATTTATTGGCTATACTCCACAGCAGCTAAGACTACTCGTAGAGGTCGATACGAAGTCAATCAGCATTCAATTGCAGCCCGATACCCGGCAAGTATCGGAAGTAAGCGTAAAAGCAAGCCGGGATAAGCTGTGGGAGAAACAGGTAAAACGATTCGAGCGTGTGTTTCTGGGAAATACGGCCAATTGCCGGATCGTGAATCCGTGGGTAATTGATCTGATTGAGGAGAAAGGCAGGACGATTGCAACAGCGTTGATTCCGGTAGAGATTGAAAATAAAGCGCTCGGCTATAGGCTTTTTTTTCAGTTGAAAAACGTTGGCTACTCCGCAACGGACTACTCCATTGTTGGGACTATCCGATTTGAGGAACTGGAAACCGCCGATGCATCGGTAGCACGTACCTGGACCAAAAATCGGGAACGAGCCTATCGAGGGTCCGCAAAGCACCTCATGAAGTCGATTCTGGATCACCAACTTAATGGTCAGGGCTTTCTGCTCTACAGAGAAAAAGTAAAAGGAAAACCGCGTAGCCGAAATTTCAGCGCTGAACTTGAGTATAATCTCGCGCCCAGGGATACGACTTCGCTGGTGACGAAAGGGGCAACGGTTAATGACTATCGAATTGCCTTTCCCGAGAAGGTGGAGGTACAGTACACCAATGAGTTTATCTCGAATAGTTTTTATAAAGATGTCGGTTATCCCGTTAGCTGGCTTGAGGTTAGGGGTGGGTTTGTTCAGGTCAATAAAGAAGGTACTATACTCAATCCAACCGATGTGGCCATATCGGGAAGTATGGCCGAGTCTCGCGTGTCGGGTATGTTGCCACTCGATTATAAACCCGGAACCCAACTTGTCACGCACGCCCGAAGTAACCTTGCTGCCAAGCGGCTTCAGGAGCAGGTGTATCTGCATACGGATAGAGCTTATTACTATCCCGGCGACAATATCTGGTTCAGCGCCTACATGACTTACCGGATTCCGGGTCTGATGGATACGCTTAGTAAAGTCTTGTATGTCGACTTAATCGACGCCGATCGGCAAGTGTCCCAAACCCGGATTCTCCCCATTGATACGGGTAGAGCAGCAGGCGTCTTTCCATTGCCTGCGGAGTTGAAACCGGGTGTGTATGTAGTACGGGCCTACACCCAGTGGATGCGGAATTATGGCATCGACCATTTTTTTTATAAGCCAGTCCAGGTGTTGAACCTCATTGATCGGGTCGATGGTGTGGCTCCTAAGCCTCTTACGGATAAGGAATTGGCCATTGCTTTTGATCAGCCCGAGTATAAAAAACGAGCCAAAGTGAAAATGCTTCTTAGGCTCGATACGACTGGGCTAGGCGAGCGTATCGACGGGAGTTTTTCGGTTTCGGTCATTGATGAAACACTCGTACTGCCGATAGCCGCGCCAATGACGATCAAAACAGCGCTATCCTTTTTTGAGCCTGCCACCGAATCACGTACCCCATTCAGCTATCCTATCGAAAAAGGAATCACGATTGATGGTCTGTATAAAGACAAAAAAGGGAAAGGGAAGAAGGCCGAATTAACCCTGGTCCCTGAAAATCTGGGTGGAATTTACCGCACCTCTACCCATAAGAGTGGAGAATTTTCGCTGACGAATCTGACAATTTATGATAGTACCAAATTTGTTGTTCAGCCATCGGAAGGCGCCGTTGTTGTGATCAATAAAGACCGCCCCAACCTACCAGAAAAATTGCCGGATGTTAAGCTGCATTTGAAAACCACAAGAACTCCGCATCGGGTGTATACGGGAGACACACTCCAGGCCAGGATCCTTCAAACCGTAAACGTGAGGGCGAAGAAACGAGTGACGTATGAAAATTCGTACGCCCAGCCGGATGTGTCTATAAAAGGTGAAAGCATGGAAGGTTATGCTACAGTAGCAGACGCCATTGCCGCCAAATTGCCCTCGTTTAGGTTAGTAAATGACCAGGCAAACTGGTACCTCATCTGGGCCAGGAGCAGTGTTCCCAACAGTAAAGATCTAAGTGCCAAAGCGCCCAACGGCAAAGAGCCATCGGGCAACGGTGACCTGGCTTCCCATGAACCCAATCTGTATATCAATAATGTACAGGTAGTAGGGGAAACGGCTGGTAACCGAATGATGCAGCTAAGCCCAACGATGATCGACCATATTGAAGTCAATGGCATGATTACAGCCAATCAGGGGGCAAGCGGCTCGAATGGATTGATTAACGTATTTACCAAACGAACTTCTGAACGAATTTCGAAACCGTTGTCTGTGGTGAACGTTCGTGGGTTTGATCATGACGTACCCTTTCGATCGCCGGATTATGATCGTCCAACAACAAATTCCGGTGCAGACGATTTTCGATCTACCTTATACTGGAACCCACTTGTAAACCTTACATCGACACAACCTCCCGTAGCACTTTTCTTTTTCACCTCCGATCAGGCAGGCACGTATCGCGTGGTTGTAGAGGGCGTGACCAGTAAAGGCGATCCGATTCACTCGGAAGCGGTACTTACCGTGAATGATTGATCGAACACAAGTCGGCTTTTACCGGAATCTACCTCGTTTTGCCTTGCCTGATTTGGTCTAGTAACGCGGTTAACTCCTTGACTTTCTCTGGATTTTTCTGGTATAGATTGGTAGTTTCGAGCTGATCGGTTGCCAGGTTATACAACTGCCCGACGGGTTCTCCCGCCTTTGGTTTTACGTCTCGTGGCTCCGTAAAACCACCCGATCCAAGGCCCTGTATGAGTTTCCAATCTCCTTTCCGGATGGCAAAATAACCAATCGATGAACTATGGACGACAGCTGGTTGATTGCCAACCTGTTTGGCTTTGCCCAGCAGTACGGGCAGAATACTATAGCTGTCTTCGGGGTTGGGTGTTTTGTTGCCAAGAATCTCTTTACAGGTTGCCATTAGGTTCGCTAAGGTAGTGGTCGCGTTACTCACCGATCCGGCTTTTACCTTACCCGGCCAGCGAACGATAAACGGTATACGATGCCCGCCTTCAAAGGCATCGCCTTTCATACCCCGGAATTCCCCGGCGGCTCTGTGGTTAAATTGCTTCACAAAGTTCTCGCGCCAATAGGGGCCGTTATCACTCGCAAACAGGACGATAGTATTGTCGGCCAGACCCGACTGTTCCAGCGTTTTTAGTACTTCGCCAACGGCGGCATCTACCTGCTGCACAAAATCGCCATACTCACCCGCTTTCGACTTGCCTGTGTAATTTTTAGACGGCACCCAGGGCGTATGCGGTGCCGCTAAAGGCAGGTACAGGAAGAATGGCTGCTTACGGGTCTGCTTTTTCAGGAAATCGGTGGCCTTGGCAACAAACGTGGGCAGAACACCATAGAAGTCGAAGGAGGGCGACATTTTTCCCGCCCGCCAGAATGGACCGGTATAGCCCGTTTGTAACTTATTTCCATCGGTATACCCGGTGGGTAATTCGGTTAGTTTCTGATTCTCCAGGTAGCAATAGGGGGGCATATCCAGCGAGGCAGGCAAGATGTACGAATAGTCAAATCCAACTGTGTTCGGGCCTTGCGCGGGCTTTCTGGAAAAATCAATGACTGCTGTGTCCATCTCGGTATTAATTCCGTAATCGGTGGTTGTCAGTAGCGCTTCATTGCCCTTTTTTACCTCCCAATCCAGTCCCAAATGCCATTTGCCAATTACACCGGTCTGATAACCATTACTTTTTAAAAACGAAGCCACAGTTGCTCGGTCGGCTTCGATGAGGGTTCGGCTATAGCCACGTAAAACGCCTACTGGCAAGCGGCTGCGCCAGGGATAACGACCCGTCAACAGCGAATATCGGGTAGGTGTACAGACCGATGAAGGTGAATGGGCGTCGGTAAAACGCATGCCCTGCGAAGCCAGTTTGTCAATATTAGGTGTCGAAATTTGTCCGTTCGGATTATAGACCGACACATCGCCATAGCCAAGATCATCGGCCAGAATATACACGATATTGGGCGCTTGCTGCTTTTGATTTGCCATGCTAAGGCAAAAAACGCCACCACCGACGACAAGTGCGACGGCACCTAATTTGATGAATTTGTTCATTTTTATTAAACGGTTACTGTTTCTGAGGAAAGGTCGTTGCTTGCCCTGTTAAGGGTTAATCAATCGATAGTTTTGTCATCCCGACGACAGGAGGGATCTCAAGTTGCCAGACGCTTGAGATCCCTCCTGTCGTCGGGATGACAAAAATGAGACTATAGAATGTTTTGTTGTACTTATTATTGGGTTGATAATCTGTGTATTAGTTAGGAATCTAAATCTTAATCCCCCATTCATTAGTCATCGGGCGACCGAGCAGGGCGTTGGCTTCGTCGTCATTTTTGAACGTTTCTTTCTTGGGGTTCCACTGCAGCGGCCGTTTCAGTCGATACGCAATGTTGCCAATGTTGCAAACTGACGCTGTACGATGGCCGATTTCTACATCACAAATGGGCTTGCTACGTTTCCGCATGGCATCGAAGAAATCCTTGTAATGATTATCGCTATGGTACACGTGTTTTTCCGTTTCGCCGATAACTTTTGTGGCTAACGAAGCGGGTGTTGTTTCCAGTTTCCGGCGCTGAACCCGGAGTTCGCCTTCGGTTCCGGTGAAGAGAATGGCATTACTCCAGTCCCATTTTTCGTGCGTCATTGTGATCCCGTTGTCGTATTTATACGTCAGGAATGGGTGTTCCTTGCCGTCGGGAGCAATGACCTCAACGGGCCCGCTGTTGTCCATATCCAATGACCATTGCACAATGTCAAACATGTGAGCGCCCCAATCGGTCACCATGCCGCCACCGAACTCCCGGTAGTTTCGCCAGTTGGGGAATACGTCTTTTGAGATGGGTGGCGCTAACTCCGAATTGAAGGCAACGGGAGCGTTCGGGCCGAGCCATTTACTCCAGTCCAATCCGTCGGGAATGGGCTCGGCGGGGAGGTCGTATGGAGTAGGTGGGGGGCCAACGTTAACTTTAATACTCTTCACATCCCCGATGTAGCCATTCCGAATCAGTTCGGCCGTTTGCCGGAACTCTGGCCAGGATCGTTGCATACTTCCTGTCTGGAATACCCGATTATATTTACGAGCTGCATTCACCATTGCCCGACCTTCTTTAACGGTCAGAGCCAGGGGCTTTTCACAATAAATATCTTTCCCGGCTTCGGCTGCCCGAACGGCCATGGCTGCGTGCCAGTGATCGGGAGTGGCAATCACCACGGCATCGACGTCTTTGCGGGCTAGTAACTCCCGGAAGTCCGTATAGACCGGAATATCGGAGTATGTGCCTGATTGAGGATTCTTGTCGTAATGGGCTTTAATTCGATCAAGGGCCAACTGCGATTTGGCTTTGTAGACCTCGCTAATGGCCACAATTTTGGCTTCGTTGGTTCCCAGAAACGAATTGATCAGTCCTTTGCCCTGCTTGCCGGTACCGATGAAGCCTAATGAAATGACATCGCTGGGGGGTAGATATTTTGTACCATCGGGGCGTTTTCCGCCCAACACAAAACGGGGTACAATCATGAAACCGGCCACGGCGGTGGCTGCTTTCCCAACGAATTCCCGACGATTAATTGACTGTTCCTCTTTCATTATTAACCTGAATTAAGGGTTGCTGACAGATGAGTTAATTCAATACTATAGTGTGTTTTCCTGAACGCACATTTTGTAGGAGTGAAAAGCCATTTCTAGGTTCATTCCTAATGGGTTTTCCATCTAAAAATAAATTGCGCCTGCCCGATGCATTGGGCATATACACATAGGCTGTAGTGCCGCCGGGAATCACAATGTCCATCGTCGCCTGGGTGATCTGTTTTCTAAACGTTACTGATATATTGCCCTTTATCGTTGGGGCTTTTAAACTTGCGTAGGTTAGGCTACCAAGTTGAGGCTTTATCTGAAAGGTCTCGAAACCAGGCGCAATCGTTTCGATGCCCATTAACTTTCTGACAATCAGGTTGGCGGGTGCTGCTCCCCAGGCGTGGTTTAAGTCCAGGTTGGGTTTATATACTTTGTCCCAGGCTTCCAGTGTGATGGTCGAGCCGGTTCGAATCATGTTATACCAGCTCCGTTGTGTGGTAGCGGTCAGGAGTTCGAGTGCGTAATCGCCCATGTCGTAATCGTACAAAGCATCCAGTAAAAACTGGGCACCATATACACTGCAAGCCATCCGGCGACTCTTGATAAATTGCTTCACGGATGCCAGATCATCAGCAGGAATCAGCCCAAATACTAGAGCAAACATATTGGCGTGGAGCGAGGAATGCGTCGTGCTATCGCCATCGTGAATCAAGCCCGTTTTGCTGTCGCGAAATACAAACCTAAAGGCATTGTAAACCTCACGGCTTTTTCGGAGATATAAGGCGGCATCTTCGGGCTTGTTTAAGACATTGGCAATCTGCGTCATCAAGACCAGATTTCGGTAGTAATAGGCATTGACGACGGCGTTGTAGGGTCGGTAGACAAAGCCATCCGTTTCGCCTTTGTATTCTTTTTCGGGACCGATGTAATCGCTGGTTTGTGGCCAATCGACATTGTCGTGCAGACCCCGTCGGCCATCAAAGAGTTTGTTCATATGGATCGAAGCTAAAAAAGCATCGGTTTGCTTGTTGGTTCGGGTACTGATCAGGCCAGTATCATCCGCCAAAGGCATGAGTATTTTCTTCTGTAATTCAGAATAGTACATCTTAAGAAGTCGCTCATCACCGGTGTATAGATAGTCGTTCCAGGCAATCAGTACATTTTGCAAACTCCATTCGGTTGGCCAGGTCGGGTGATAGAGTAAATACGTCATCGTACGACGGGCCATACTGTATTCGGTATCGACCGCATAATGCGATAGCTGGTTAATCAGCGCATCGGCTTCGTACGGAATCCGCTCCCGGTCGCCGTCAACGTAATAGCCTGTGAAACTGGTTGCCTTGATCGAATACCTGCATAACTCCCATATCTGATTCAGAATGGTATCGCTCGACGTAAAACCCGACGCCTGTTCATTGAATGGATAATAAACCATGCGTCGCTGAACGGATTCCTTGTCAATCTTGCCTGTATAACCCGTAATTGATAGGTATCGAAACGGGTATACTTCACCAATATAATCGGGCATCAGAATCGGATTCCGGCTATTTCGTTTGGCATCAACCGGCCACTGAATGGTATAGTCATGAGTGCCTTTTTCAAGGAGCAACGGCTTTCTGAGATAGCGGATATTACGTCCCGGATTTTTGTGAATCGTGTACGGTTTTTCAATCGCTTCACCTACTTCAATCCAGATAGTATCGGTAACATCGCTTATTAGATGGAGTGTCAATTGGGCAAGTGCATCTTTCCCGAAATCCAGAAAGTAAGCGCCTGATTCTGTTTGTTTTATAGCTGTCGGCTTTTGTGTATCAATAGTCAGCGGATAATGGGTAAATAGCTCCAATGGATTATGTTCCCCGTAATAAAAAGAAACTGGTTTTGAGAAAGTTGTTTTTATTCCTTTCTCATTCCAGACCTGAACTTGCCAATAATAGACATTGCGGGTTTCTAATGGTTTACCTGTGTAGGTGGCCCGGCTCTGAGTTGATTTTACTTTGCCGGAATCCCAATAATCGGCTTTGTTATTCTCTAGTATTTGAGACGATGAAGCCACTAAAATGCGGTAAGCCGAAATCCCCTTTATGGCTGTATCAACCTCCCAACTAAACGTCGGTTGTTTGCTGGTAATCGTAGCAAACTGATAGTGCCCCTGCTGCTTACTGGCTGATTCCAGTGTCGTACTTACCACTGCTCCATTTTTACGAACAGCATTCGTGTGCAGTAATAAATCGCACCGCAGGTTGATGGGTGGAGGTAGTTGTTGGCTTTTTGCGCTGTAGGCAAAAAGGAAGGATAAGAAAATGAAGTAGAGCCTAAGCATATTTTTCTATATAGCACCATGTAAATCGTGGTGTCAGATTCTTAAATCTGACATTGAGGTTTCTCAAAACCTATTGACACGAGGTTTTGAGAAACCTCTTTATGTCGGGTTTTAGAACCCGACATCACCGCAAAAAAACGACATCACAATGCGGCTATTTTTTTCCTCCCTGCGAATCGGAAAAAGGAATAGCTACAAACACTGCTGAGTGCCGTCAGTAAATGCCAGATGGAATGTCCCTGGATAAGGGAGTGGGGATCACAGCCTATTTTCTGCACATCCAACGTGCGAAACCGGACGGCGACTACCATCAATACAAGGCTTGCAATGGCTAATAGCCCCGACCGCTCTTTTCTAAACTGGACATAATTGATGGCGATAAAGATCAGTAGCGCCAGAATCAGGCCGGGCAATAATTTGGAGCTTGGAATCAGTAACGCGATTTTTAAAAACAGGATAATCAGAATCAGCAGCGAAACGGCCCAGATAGTTTTGACGGGTTGCGTGAACCTGACTTTATGCAGAACGTGATACAGCCCGATACTCACCAGCACCAGCGTAATGCCGTAGGTGCCGTTCATATCGACTCGCTGGCCAAGGTAGGTGAGCGATGCGTGAAAAAAAGCGCTGCCAAAGCCCAGATAAATAAAGCAGATACCCATCAAGGCCGACAGCATTGGAAACGATTCTAACCGATTCTGGCGCTTTATGCCTTCGTTTTTATAATCGTCGTAAGCAATTTGTAGGATCAGTACCCCAAAGAAGAAATACGCCAGATTGGAATACGTATTCATCCGTTGGTGAAAAAAGCGGGCCACATTGTTAAACTCGCAGTACTCGACCGTTAGCGCCGATTTGCTGACAACCATGCCGTCCCAAACCGAACCATTGAAAAACGAATCGAGGCCCCACCAGACAACCAGCATGCCCAGTGTCAGAAAGAGCGAGCGAATCAAGAACCTGTATAGTGTCTGGGTTTGCATGATGAAGAGTTAAAGACGTGTTTTATTGTTTAGGCGTGATTTCCAGTAACGGCGTCGCGGTATCCCAGGAAGCGGGAATTTCGTAAACGACCTTGATAACATTGGGACAAGAGCCCGAAACTTCCCATTCTTTCGCAAAAAGTGCCGGATCGACCTTCTCGGTCTGTGTGCGTTTCAACGTTGTATTTATGTTCATCGTCATGGAGGGCAATGTCCATAGGTTGTCTTTGAATGAGTCGGTTACCGCATTTTGGGCGCATACATACAGTTCAACAGTCGTCGCTTTGGTGTCCGCCAAATACAGGTTCATCGTCGTTTTGCTGACTTTTACGTTCGTCTTTCCATTACCGGGTACCAGCAACCAGCTTACATCGCCATTGGCCGTTTTCCAGTGTATAGCGCCCGTTTTAATTTGATTCCATACCCGTCGATTGCCCCATACACCGCCCATCATCCAATCTTTATAAATCGTGGCTGTTACCTGCTTCAGACTGTCACCTGCGTAGGTGTTGGGAACCGTTCGGCTGATAAACCGTGGACCTGAAAAGCCTTTAAGAGTTGCTAAATCTGCTTTTGGAATGGCCAGCCCCAGGTTGAAAATAGGAGCCAGGTTACTCATTTCGCCATATTTCGGCCCATCTGTTGTCGCAGGTATTGGTGCATGCTTTGCATTATCAACGGCAATGGCAATCCAGATGCCCATGATCGAAAAATATTTCTGCATGTCCATGCCGTAGCCCCGGAAATAGGGGCCAGGCATATTTTTGAGATTGGGGTTGTAAAAGGTTGCAGCCTCGTGCCAAAACTCCTGTTCGAGTGTTTGTCCCATTTGCTTCATCTCTGGTGAAAACGCCAGCTCGCGCCAGAAGGCAAGCGCAATTAGCGTGACCCCGTAATACGTTGGTGAGTTGTATTCGCTGAACGTTTTGTGCGATTGGTAAAGCTTGAAAATGGCACGGGCCTTCTGCAATCCGGCCATTTTTAATTCGTCTATCCTGAACTCAGTGCCAACGTAATCCATCAAAAACGAACTCATGATAGAGATATTCGTATAATCGGGAGCGACGTTCCGTTTCAGGGCACCACGAGCGGCATGAACCAAACCAGTTTCAAGTTCTTTCAGAATATCGGCTGGTAACAGATGACGGTATTTCTGACGGATAATAATCAAATCGCAACCGATGAACTCCCGCCAGTTTTGGTCAAACTTGTCGCCCTCCACGGTCGTTTTCCAGATTCCGTAGATTTTCGTGTTCTCGTCGCGATGCTGGTTTTTCAAAATCCAGGTCAGAATCTCAGCCGCATTTTCCTTGTCGCCCGGTTTGTTGCGAAACAAAAGAGCCTCGGCCAACCGCGTTTTGTTTCGCAGACTGGTGTGGTTGGTCAGGATGTCGGCTACTTTTTTACCGGCTGGAATTTCATCCGCCAGAAAATCCTCGAACAACTGTTTTTGATACGTCGACAGGGTTTGATACGTGTAGGTTTTGGTATAAATAGCATCACGCGACGCGTTCGGTTGGCCAAAAATGGAGCCTCCGAATAGGAGGTAGAAGGTAGTGCAAATGATGAGTACGGTTCGCATAGTCATTAATAATTAAAGGTTTAAAAGGGTGTCGGGTTTGAGAACCCGACACCACCCAACTACTTGCTTGAAACCAGTTTCAACATCACCACACCGTGATGCCGAATGTCGGTTTTGAACGACCCGTTAAACGTGCCCAGATCCTTTTGCCGCCACACATCACGCAGTTTATAGTTGCCTTTCAGACCAATTTTAGCGAAATCAAACGTGAATGATTTTGGTGTTTCAGTGCCCCAATGGAAGTACGATTGAGGTGTTTTTCCAAAGTCGGCCGTGTTGAACAGGCCGACTGCATACGAGCCATCTTCTAACGGTTTAAGCCAGATCTGGACACCATCTTCATCCCTGACAAGTCTTGCCGCTTTGCCCAGTGGGTCCTGATTGATCTCAATGACTTCATCATTTGCCAGTAGATTCAGGGTGAAATCGTCCAATTGTTCAATGGGGCAACCGATCAGCAGTGGAGCCGTCAACAGGCTGAACATACTAACGTGGCTGTACTGCTCGTCGGGTGTCAGGCGGGTATCGTGCAGGACAGGCCCAATGGAAACTTTGCCTACAATCATCATATCGGGGTCGGCCCAATGACCGGGTCCTGAAAACTCACTCCATTTATCCAGTGAAAAGGACGTCAGGTACAGGCTGGTCCAGCTATCTTTGATATCGGGCCCGGTTCGGTACATGTTTGACAGACGGGCCCAATCCGTTACTTTGTCAAACGGAGCATTGTTGGATAAACTGAACACAATATCCCGGCTCGATTGCTTGAGTGCGGTAGACATCCGTTCGGTCGAGTTGACATCAATTCGCCAGTCGTACTTCAGGAAATCAATGCCCCACTCGGCCATTTGACGGGCATCGTTAGTTTCAAAGCGGTACCTGGCAATGCGGTTAAACGCCCGCCGATTCTCTTTGATTGACTCGTGGCTTTCACCGCCTTTTTCAAAATCAGACGAAGCACCCGCATAGCCCCCGTAACTAGATATGTAAGGCGTGGAATACAAGCCCGCTTTCAATCCGAGCGAGTGAATGTACCCGACCATTTCCTTAAACTTCGGAAACTTCTCATTCGGTTGAAGGGCCGTTAGTGGCCCACCTCGTACACCTTGCCAGGCATCGTCGATGTTGATATACGTCCAGCCGTGGTCACGTAAGCCCGTTTTTACCATTGCATCGGCAGAAGCAACGACCTTTTCGCGATCAATGTTCGCTTCCCAGGCATTCCAGCCGTTCCAGCCAATGGGTGGGGTAAGCGCAATGGCATCACCAATTTTAATGGTCAATTGCTTAGTGGCCTCACCAACTGCATTTTTTGCTGTGAGTGTGGTTGTATAGGTACCTCTTTCGGCAATTTTCCCTGTGATAATGCCTGTTTTTTTGTCGAGCAAAAGCCTTTTGGGAAGGCCTTTTGCCGAAAAAGTCATAGGCCTTTGGCCCGTTGTGGCAATGGTATATAGGAACGGATTATTGGGTGTTGCCCCAACTACCTTCGCCGAGTTGATTCTTGGTTTTGGGGAGGGTAGAGGTGTTAAACTGTATTGTTTGTCAGTAGTTTGTACGTGCTCAGGCAGCGCCTTTCCAACCATGTCTACTTGTGCATTGATCCAATTGCAGTAGGTTTTTTTGTTCGCAATGCCGCCTACCTTATCGGTTACCAAAAGTCCCAACTGGCTGATTCCTGTCAGATCAACATTGATGGGAACAGGGGCATCGCCGATGCGCATGGCTTTGCTCTCAAACAGCACCTTACCATCGCCCAGTACATAAAAAGTAAGGGGAATGTCTTTATTGCCCAGATCATCTACACCGATCAGCGCCGAAAACCGTTTGGCCTGCTTCGTAAGGGCAAACGCCAGCACACAAGGCGATTGGGCACCCAGCCCCCGTGCATATCGGGTGCCGTTGATTCGCAACGTATCGCCCGTGTAATTGCCCTTCGCCTGAACCGGACGAATGCCTTCCGAAAAGGTTTGAATAGGCAAATCGTCCAGCCAGACAACAGTTGTCGTTTGGGCATAAGCGCCGAAAGAGGTGAACAGGAATAGAATTGTATAGAATTTGATCATGTTAGGTTAGGTAGTTTTTTTACCATTACGGGAATAGGAAGGGCACAAAAGCACTGTGGGGCTTTTTTATAAAAGCTCCGAAGTTGTTAGAAAATAGTCTTGAAAAGATGCCTGTTTATTGAGGCTAATTGACGTTTGTTATCGAAGCTGTTTAAACATTCTTTTTTGTTAAAACTGGGTGAATTTTTGTCATTCCGACGACAGGAGGAATCTCAAGTTTCATAATAGACAAGCTTGACCCGGCCGCCGGAGCGGATTCCTCCTGTCGTCGGAATGACAAAACATAATTACATGTTTTCTTGAACAGCAAAAATTCAAACAACTTCATTATTTATCAAAGTCACCTTCCAGCAATTGTTTTTCGTTAAAAATGCCGCTTCCAGAAGGCTTTTTATCCCTCATTTTTTTGACATCTTCAGTAGTAATCCCTTTTCCATCTTTCGCGAAGGCATTCTGGGTAAACCGAATAATGTCGGCAATATCCTGATCGCTGATTTCCTTATTATTGATAAGCGCCGGCATCTCGTTGTTTAGTTGGTACAACTTGCCGTTTACGTGAATCGGGCCACTAACCCCGTGCAGAATGATAGCCGCCAGTCGTTTCATCGAGCCATTGATGTATTCCGAATCTTTGAGTGGCGGAGCCAGATCCTGAATGCCTTTGCCATCGGCACCGTGGCAAGTCGCGCAAATGCTTCTGAATAATTTTAAGCCTTTTGTGCGGGGGTCCACGGCATTTTTTTCAGCGACGAAAATGGAATTCATCTCTTTTTTCTGCCGGTTCGTACTTGCTAGGGTTAAATCCTTTTTCAGCAGATCGGTTGGATTCATCGAGGCCAGGTACACCTCTTCTTTACCGCTAATGCTACTCGTTATAGCTTCCTGGAAAATGCCCTGGCTTGCATGTTTTTTGTCTATTTCTGCCAGAAAGGGTAAAAATGTAGCGTCCGATACCACGAGCCAGGGAGCTAGCGACGTCGACAGATACAGGTCGATTGTTTCATTATTCTGAGCCAGTAATTGCGTGCTGAGCGCCTTCATCTTAGCAACATGTGGCGTACTGGCAAATCGCTCCAACAGGCCTAACGCATGGGCAATGGTTTCTGGATTTTTTGATTGGCTGACAAGCGCAGTCAGGCTTTCAAACGAAAGGGCGTTTAACCCATCTAAGACATAAAGCGCATGGATGTCGGTTGAAAATGAATTGGTTAGCTTCGTCAACTTGGTGAGCTGGCTAACAACCGAGAGGTCTTTCTTCTGAATCAACAATTGTTGAGCGCGATCCCTTAACCAGCCATTTGGATGGCTAAGCAATGCCACCAATTGGGCGCTGGTAGCCTTCGACAAATCAGGTACGGAGTTGGGCTTTATTGTTTTGCTGGTCACTTTTAAAATACGCCCTGCATTCTGTAGCGTATCCAGCTTTTTAGCGGCTAGTTGTTCGGCCAGGTATTGCGAAATGTAGGCCTTGTGCTGGATGATGCCCCGGTGCATATCGACTATATACATCGCGCCATCGGGACCCGTAAACAAATTGACCGGACGGAAACCTTCGTCGGTGGACGCTATAAATTCTTTCCCTTCAATTGCCTGACTGGCCGTTGTTTGAAGCCCATTAAACTGTAGCACATTCCGCTTGATCAGATTGGCTTCGGGAACGCAGACAAACGCATTTTGAGTATAGGCTTCCGGGAAAACGCCACCTCTGTATACGAGGGGGCCACAAGCCGCCGTGACATCTTTTAAATAGCCTTTTTCATCCAAAACGCCATCCTGATAGCCCCGGTTGACGGAGGTTTTATGAATAGGATATACCCGATTACTGGCTAATCGTTTTCCTTCTGCAATAGTCGGTTTAAAGTATTTGTTCCGGATCAGTTTGTTGGGCAGCACAAAATCTCCCTGTAAATTGGTGGAGTTGTTATTGTAATACAGCCGACCAAAATTGTCTTTCGTTATGCCCCACTGACCACGCGCTGTAGTAGGTTCTTTGATCCATTTACCATTTTTTAGCTGGTACCTGAAATTATAATTGGCGTTGTAAATCCAGTTGTCGATGTTCATCATCAGACCGTTGGACGAGTGTTCCACATTTCCACCTTCGGCATAGACAGGATCGACCAGCGTTTTTTTGCCGGGCTTGTCGTTTTTGATTTCGACAAACCACAGCTTGGGGCCGTCGACATACAATAGACCGCCATAAACATGTGCCAACCCTCTTGGCAGAACAAGCTTATCCAGAAATACCTTGGCATGATCGGCCACGCCATCTTTATTCAGATCTTCTAAAATGGAAATCTTGCCGGTTGGCTCTTCTTCGCCGATACCTTCCAGGTTGGGCATATAACTAATCATTTCAACCACCCACATTCGGCCCTTATCATCAAAATCCATACTGACGGGGGCTTTCAACAATGACTCAGACGCAATCAATTTTAAGTCAAATCCGTCTTCTATCGTATAGTTTTCGAGCGAAATTCTGGGTTCTTCATAGGAGATGATCCTGAAGCCTACCATGAAGATGGAAAGCACTACTAATGAGGCAAATGCTAGTTTAAAGGGTCTTTTCTTAGTCATGTTTCTGACTGATTTTAGGTTGTTTTCCCGGAAACATCCGCAGTAGTACAACGCCGTGATGCCGTATGTCCGTTTTGAATGAGCCTGTAAAGGTACCAACGTCTTTCTGCCGCCACACATCGCGAAGCCTGTATTTGCCTGACAAACCGATTTTGGTAAAGTTAAAAGTGAACGATTTTGTTGGTTCATCGCCCCACCGAAAATACGATTCCGGTGTTTTGCCGAAATCACCTACGTTGAATAGCCCTACGGCATACGATCCATCTTCCAGTGGTTTGAGCCAGAGTTGAATACCCTTTTCATCCATCACCAGCCGGGCCGATTTGCCTAGCGGGTCCTGATCGATAGCAATCACTTCGTCGTTGGTGAGCAAATTCAGGGTGAAGGCGTCGAGTTGTTCGATTGGGCAACCAATGAGCAAGGGTGCAGCTAACAGACTGAACAGGCTTACGTGGCTGTATTGTTCGTCGGGGGTTAGGCGGGTGGGGTGAAGTTGGGTGCCGGTAGTAACGTTGCCCACAATCATCATGTCGGGGTCGTTCCAGTGACCGGGACCGCCATAGGGTGCCCACTTGTCGAGTGTAAAAGCCGAGACGAACAGGCTGTACCAACTATCTCGAATGTCGGGGCCGGTGCGGTACGAATTGGTTAGCCGTGCCCAGTCTTTAACGTTGGCAAACGGGGCTGAGTTGGAAATGCTGTATAAAATGTCACGCCCTGATTGCTTCAACGCTACCGACATACGCTCGGCTGACGGAACCTCGATTCGCCAATCGTATTTGAGGTAGTCGATACCCCAATCGGCTAGTTGACGAGCGTCGTTGGTTTCAAAACGGTATTTCCCAACGTAGCGAAACGCACGTTTGTTGGCCACAATGGAATCGGTTAACTGGCCGTTTTCGAAATTAGATGAGCCACCGATATAACCCGCGTAACTCGTAATCATGGGCGTTGAGTAAACCCCGACTTTCAAACCCAGGCCGTGAATATACTCCACCATATCTCCGAACTTCGGAAACTTTTCGTTGGGTTGAATGGCGTTGAATTTACCACCCCGTTTGCCCTGCCAGGCATCGTCGATGTTGATGTAGGTCCAGCCGTGGTCGCGTAAGCCCATTTTCACCATGGCATCGGCAGAGGCAATCACTTTTTCCTGATCAATGTTTCGAGCCCAGGAGTTCCAGCCATTCCACCCGATTGGGGGCGTAAGGGCAATGGTATCACCAATCTTAATCGTTAGTTTTTTAGTAGCTTCTCCCAGTGCATTTTTAGTCTTCAACGTTGCCACATACGTACCTCGTTGCGCTACCTTCCCCGAAATGATACCCGTTTTTTCGTCCAGTGAAAGCCCTTTCGGAAGCCCGATGGCTGAAAATTGCATCGGACGCTCGCCTGTTGTTGCGATCGTGTATAGAAAGGGATTGTTGGGCGTAGCGCCGAAAACGGTGGCCGAGTTAATTCTTGGTGTTTTGGGCGAAGCCGGTGTCAGAATATACTTCTCATCTGAGTTAGGAATGGTTGTGGGCCGATGATTGTCCAGCATAACGAACTGCGCGTTGGCCCAGTTGGAATAGACTTTCGTCCGGCCTTCGTCATTCACCTTTACCAACAGACCTAACCGCTTGATGCCCGTCAAATCGATACTCACTTTTTTTGGTGTATCGCCCAACTTCATTTCCCCACTGTCGAACAGAATTTTCCGGTCGCCGATTACGTAAAATGTATGGGGTAACTCCTTATTCCCCTTATCATCGACGCCCACCAGAGCGGTAAATCCGGCGGCTTTTCCATCCAGATAAAACGCAAGTATACTGGTGGCATTTACGCCCACGCCGTGGTTGAAATACTGTCGGTTCATGAGCATTGAATCACCTGCGGCATTTGTCTTGCCCAGCACCGCTGGAATACCCTCCGAAAACGATTTAATCGTCAGATCGTCCAGCCAGATCGCCGTAGTTTTTTGGGCGTACGTCTTTGCACCTATGCCGCAAATCAATGCAAATAGAAGCCCTCTCAACTTAATCATACTCTATAAATTTGATTTCTTGTGCGACCCCTACAGGGTCGAATGTTTACAGAAATATAATTCTGCTATAAGCATTCGACCCTGTAGGGGTCGCACGGGATTATCTGATTTTATAATCGCCAGTTACCACTAGCGCGTCAGCCCAGCCGTGCTACAAGCCCTACTTCGATGACATCGACTCAGGAGCATCTTCGGGCTTGCTACCCCAATCTTTATTGGGTTTATCGCCCATTTGCAGGGTTAATTTTCCCCCATTGATGACGGTTTCGTGCGACACCCACGGTTGGTTGAGAGCCTTGCCATTCAATTGCGCCGACTGGATGTAGAGGTTCTGGGCCGAGTTGTTTCTGGCATCGATCACAAATTGCTTCCCTTTGTAATAGGCAGGGTTTAGGTGAATGGTGATTTTGTTGAAAATGGGGCTGCTGATTTCATAAAATGGTTTCGCTGTTGTGCCGCCATTGGTCGAGAAAATGCCTGTTTTCATTAGAACTGACAAGCTGCCCATCAGGCCCTGATCCTCGTCTCCGCTATAGCCGTACTTGGGCGAAATGCCGCTGTACACTTTCTCAACCACTTGCCGCGACCAATATTGGGTGAGCCAGGGCGCTCCCGAATAGTTGAACAAAAAGGCTGTTTGGATGCTCGGTTGATTGCCGTAGTTGATGTACACCCGTCGTAATTCCTCCAGCGTTTCTTTATCGTGCGATTTTCCTGACACGAAATCGTGCTGCTGGGCTTTCTCAAGCGAACCGTTTAGCTTGGTTGTGAACGCTTCCCGACCGCCCATCAAGTTGATCAAGCCCTGAATATCGTGCGGAACAAACCAGGTAAACTGGGCGGCATTTCCTTCCTCCCAACCGTTGTCGTAGCGTAATATATCGACGGGCTCGGCCCATTTCCCGTCCAGGGTTCGGTTCCACATCCAGCCTATTTCGGGATTCCAGATGTTTTTATAGTTTTCGGCCCGCTTCATAAATAGGGCGTAATCATCAGTCTTGCCCAACTGTTTGGCCATCTGCGCCAGCGTATAATCCTGATAGGCATACTCCAGCGTTTGGGTCGAACCATCCTGATGGAAGCCATAGCGGGTTTTGCTCAACGGATGCGGCACGTAGCCCCGCTCCATGTAGTATTCGATACCACCCCCTTTGAATGTATTGTGTTCATAACCCGCCTTGCTCATCATGCCGCCGGGGAAATGATTTTTTCGCAGACCTTCGTACGCTTTGGCAATATCGAACCCCTTGATTCCCTTGAGGTAAGCGCTGACAATGAAGGGGGTCGTAGCCGCACCCGTCATCACGTAGGTATAATTGCCACCCGCTGGCCCTCGTGGAATAAGCCCGCCATCCTGGTACATCATCACCATCGAATTGACGAACGATTCGGTGACTTCGGGATATACCAGATGCCAAAGCGTATTGATGGTCCACTGTGCACCCCAGAACGAATCCGAATTGTGATGGTTGAATTTAGGCTTTCCATTAGCGTTAAGCGGTATCTGGCCGATACGCTGTTTCGGGCCTGTCATATCGGAGTATTTTCCGTTAACGTCCGACACTATACGTCGTCCCTGTAGGGCATGCCATAAGTCGGTGTAGAAACGACTCTGTTCGGTTTCATTGCCGCCTTCTACCTCGATGCGACTCAACCAGTTGTTCCAGTCCGTCCGGCTTTCCTGAATGGTGCGCTCAAAATCCCAGTGCGGTAATTCGGTGTTGAGATTGAGTCGTGCCTGCTCCGCACTGACGTACGAAATGGCCACTTTCATTTTCCGTACGTCGCCCGCTTTGGTTTTGAAACTGACGTAAGCGCCGGTACGCTCACCGTCAATCTCATTGGTGAGTTCTTCCAGCTTTCCGTTTCGCCAGCCGTTGAATGATTCGAATGGTTTATCGAACATAGCCACGAAATAGACCGTCAGGGTTTTGGGCCGACGAACCGTTGGCGCCATAATGGCGTAGCCCTCCAACTCTCGATTGCTTACTTTTTTTACGTGGCCTTTCTCCGTATCCGATGGCCCTAAAAAGGTCGAAAAATCAAACAGGATGTGGCTTTGGTCCGACTTCGGAAACGTGTATTTGTGAAAACCAACGCGGGTGGTCGAGGTTAATTCAGCCGTTATGTCGTATGCATCCAAAACAACTTTATGGTAGCCCGCTTTAATTACTTCTTTGGCATGACTGAATCTGGAACCGTACTGATTTGACCCCAAATGACCCTTGAACTCGCCAGTTGTAGGCAATACCGGAATGCCCGACAGTTGCCAGCAGTGAACATGGCTGAAACACTTTATACTGTCTTTTTCGTACCGATAGCCCGCATTCCAGTCTGCATCGATCGCGTTATCGGGGCTTAAATTGACCATGCCAAATGGGCGGGTCGCTGAGTTGAAAAAGAACCAGCGCGAGTTGGCCGCATCGACTAGTGGATTCACCAGATCGACGGGTTGTTTCAGCGGGGACTGTGCTAAAACAACCTGAGAAGTAATCCCGATTACGGCTAAAATGATTGATGAGAAGAAAGCGGTTTTCATGTACTTATCTAAATGATTATGAGCACAGATTGTGCTTTCTTTTTTTGACAGGATTGACAGGGTTTTTTAATCATAGAACCTGTTTAAACTTTTGTTTTTCGATTAAAAATCAATGTGAATTTGTCATTCCGACGATAGGAGGAATCTCAAACTTGACTAACACTGAAGTTTGAGATTCCTCCTATCGTCGGAATGACAAATTCGATCCCCAATTAATAGCAATTGGAGGAAGTTTAAACAGCCTCATAATCATCCTGTTAATCCTGTAATCCTGTCAAAAATACTACTTCTGCAATTTACCTGATTGCGTTAATTTTTAGGGGGTCCAGGGAGTAAGCTGTCAAACGCATCGATTGTCCAGGCCGTATTGACGGCTGAATATTGATCTCGAAGTGCTTTTACATCAGTCGGTTGTACAACTGCCGATTGGCGGCCCTTGCCGACCCGCATCGACGTGCCCACAAATTCATACCGTATATAGCTCAGCACCGAAGCGATCCATTCGTCGGAGTTATCTTTCATGGAAGCCATTTCGCTCGGATACGTTTTGCCGTCGATGGGGCCTTTCAATCCGTGCAATAGGATTCGGATCGCGATCTCTTTATCGGCGTTTACGTGTCTTGCTCCACGCAGTGCGGGGGCTGCCTTGGTTGGAAGTCCGTTGCCATCGCCACCGTGACAGGGCGAACACATGGACTTATAAATTTCGCTTCCGTTCGTAATCAGTTTTCGTTCGGCAGGGGTGAAGCCGGCCAGTTTAGCCCCGTAGATTTTGGCATCTTCATTTTTATCAATGCTCTTTTTCACACTCGCCAGCATTTGGTTGGTTGGGTTCTGTGCTAGAATGGCTTGTGCAATCGCCTTGGCTGATTCGTTTTTGTTTGATCCCAGCGATAACAGCAATTGCGTTTTTACATCGTAATTCGAATCGGCGGTTAGTTTGCCTAGCTTCTCAATCCATTGATTATCATTCTGTTTGATGTACGGTTCGCTCATCCAGATAGCTGCTCGCCGGATCTGTGGATCGGTATCGTTTAAGGCGACATCAAGGACTTCTTTGTTGATTTCGTTCAAGCCTTCGAGTGTCCATAAAGCGTGTAGTCGCCCCAGAGCAGATGCATTTTTCTTGCCCGTCGCCATCAATTTCAAGTCAGGAACCACCGATTTGTCGCCTAAAACGATGATCTGCTTTTGGGCGTTATCGCGCCACCAGCCGTTAGGATGGTCCAGATAGGTGAGCAGGCTAGCCGCCGGAACATCAAGTAGGGCAGGTTTGGGACCACGTTTATACCCATCATGCACCAATCGCCAGATTCTGCCCCGTTGATTCACCTTGGCCAGTCCGTAATAATCGATCTTTCCCCGCAGATAACTTCCTTTCTGAGTCCAGTTGGATTCCTGAATGATGCCCCGGTTCATGTCGATAATGTACAGGCATCCATCGGGGCCTGAGTACGTATTGACGGGCCTGAAAAACGCATCGGTGCTGGAAATGAATTCTTTGTGATCATATACATTCTCCAGGTACGTTTTCCCATCTCGGTTGACGACTTTAGCCCGCCGGATGATCCGCGCAACGGGTTCGTTGATGATATAATCACCCACCAGATCGGCAGGAAGGCGGTCTCCTCTGAAAATGGATTGGCCATTGGCCGAGGTGAAATGGTTCAGGGTGCTATCTGGACGTACGCGGGGCAACCCGCCCTGTACATCAGGATTCTGAATACTCGACCAAACCGGGCTGAAGGTTTCTTCGCTGTACGCATCGGCAAACTCTAACTGGCCATATTTTGGATTGATCTGAAAACCAGATCCTGCGTTTTCTCCCCCTCCCCGGCTAAAGAATAAGCGCCCGTAGTTATCGAACGTTAAACCCCACTGCCCATTTGAGCCACTGTGCAGCGAATCTGGTCGAAGCATACCATTTACGTACCGAAACCGGATCGGGTCGACGGTTTGATAGATGTAATTGTCGAGGTTCCAGACCAACCCACTTCGCTGGTGTTCCAGATTGCCCGGAGCCACTTTGCCTACGGTATAAACCGCCTTTTTTACATCCGATACCCCGTCGCCATTCGTGTCTTTGTAACTGTAAATATCATAGGTATCGGTTTCGTTGACCAGCAGTTCGTGGTTTACGCAAAGCAGCATGCGGGGTAATACCATTTCTTTGATAAACACCGAACTCTTGTCCATTTTACCGTCATTGTTGGTGTCTTCCAGCAGCATAACCCGGCTGATTTTATCTTTAGTGCCTGTGCCATCCGCATCCTGCGTATACGTTTCCATTTGCGCCACATACATTTTCGCATTACCATCCCAGGCAATGGCCACGGGTTCGGTAATCATCGGCTCACTCGCCACCAGTTCCATGTGATACCCTTCTGGAATGATGAATTTTGCCTGGCTTTGTTCGGGCGTGAGGGGCGTTAATATAAACGGGGCAACCGTTGGCAAACTGTCCGTTGGCTGGGAAGTCTGACTGGGCGAAGTCGCAGCGACCGTTGTGGCAACGGGGCTTTTTGTCGCTACTTTAACGGAGCAGGCATAAATGACGACAGCGAAAGAAAGTACGCTGTATTTCAGGTTAATGGATTTCATTGAGTTTCGAGTTTACTCCTTTGTTTTTATCAGGGCATTCGCCAAAGCCGAGAAAAGCCGTGCCACGGTTCTTACGTGACGCTGAAATAAACCGTGGCACGGCTTTTCTCGGCTTTGGACGAACATGAATTAGCCTATCAAAAGGCTATGTTTAAAAGGTGTAAAGCCTGTAATGTATACTGTTGGGACATCCATTGCCGGTAAGGCCCCCCGTAGTTGCACGCCTGTGTGTTCGGACTTTCCCGGCCCAAACTGGATGGTGTCGGCGCCAACCGAATACGAGCCTGATTCGCCCGATAGGAGGTAGGCGGTTTCTTTCTTAGGATGTTTTTTGACACCTGCCAGCGTGCCGCCGGGCCGAAAAATTAACTCCAACGCTACCGGCACACCCTCAGTACCGGTAATGTCGATGTCTACTTTCAGACCCTTCGTTGCCTCGGTAATCTTCACGGTCGTGTCGAGCTTTTGCACCTCGCTTTGTGGACGATTGGCCCGGAGCATTTTGTCCCAATCGCCATTCGGGTCGATCTGATCTTTAGCGATTGGCTGATAATAAGGCCCTTCCAGCGATTTGTGCATCACCCAAGAGTTACCCTGCTGTTCAATTTTTTCGGTTTGGAACTGTCCTTTCCCGAAGAACGAAGCCGCCACCCGCATGCCCTGTAAAACGGCATTGCCTTTGTGAAACGTGAGCCAACTGGCATTGTTCGATAGTAGGGTCGCGTCCCAGTTGTCCCGCCGGATGCGTACGACACCCGAGTACGGAAACGCTTTGGCATAGTTGGTTGGTAAGGGTTTGCTGGCGGGGAGTTCGTTCCAGAGTGTGGGGTCTTCCAGAAAATAATCGAGGTAGCCCGCTAGTTGCTCTTTCGGACACGTTTTCTCGATCAACCGACACATGGCAGCCATTTCGCCGTTTTTGTCGAGCAGGGCCATGTAGCGATAGCAGTAGTAATACTTGGCCATGTTGCCAATGGTACCTTTGTCCTGCCGGTTCGATGCCTCCGTGACGACCTCGCCATTGGGATGAACGTAATACAAGGTCATCATCAGGTTTTTGCGGACGGGCTCAAACAGCTCCGGCTTTTTCAGCCCTCGGGCCATGATGATCAACGACCGATCGACGATGGGCGAGTAGGTGTTGGTGCTCTTTTCGTTGAACTGTCCATCGGGGTCTAAGTCAATATGTTCGGCGAGCCATTGGTCAATGCGTTTGGTGTATCGGGGATCGGGAAACACCTCATTTAATTTGGTCAGTGCCGCCGATACGACCCAGCGATGGTTTGGTGTATGAATACCCCCTACACTCAGAGCATCACCCGCTTTTTTTAAAAACGCCTTTAGTAAATCGAGGGTTGTTTCTGAACCGTTAACATTGGCTTGCCTGATGAATTTATAGGCCGGAACGATATTTTCGAGCAGGAACGCCGTGTCGGGTGTTGAATGAAAGTTGGTGTCCAACAAATCAATCGTGCCATCTTCGTGCTGCATCTTCAGCAATGCCCTGGCCGCGGCTTCGACTTCTTTTAGTACTTCTTTCGATTGATAGTGAGTCGATTCCGGACAGGCAATGAGGGTGCTTGCCCGCATAATGAACCCGCTCGTGGAGTGCGGATTCGGCATGTCCATATCGTTCATGTAGCCACCCACATACTTGTTGGCCGGGTTCGTGACCTTTAGGGGTTTGTAATTGGCCAACTGCTGGTCATTGATTTTTATCCACTCAAGCAGCCATTCGGGTTTGGGAGGGGCTAGGCTGGTAAAGCCTTTAAATCCCAGTGTTGGAAGCAAGCAAAGAGTAGTTGCGCTGAGTGTTACAAAATTCCGTCTGTTCATTTTTTGGAAAGTCTATATAAAAGCATCTCTACCCCCGTTGCTGTGAGGACATAATACTATTGAGCGTGGAGTCAGTTTCTTAAAACTGACAAGCGAGGTTTCTCAAAACCTCGTTGAGTTGATAGTTTATTCGGTAGGTTTTAAGAAACCTACTGTGTCAGTTTTAAGAAACTGACATCACTCCGACAGTCAGTAAAAACCTAAAACTCCCGAATCTTAATACTCCTGAAAGCTACCTCATCGCCGTGGTCCTGGAACAGGATGTGGCCGGACGGCGCCTGGGCAAAATTGGGATACGTTTTGTATTTGCTTTTGGCTACCAGATTGCGGAATATCTGCGAATATCGGTCGTATTCTACCGCTTTGAGGTTATTGAGCCAATGTTCAACATGCCCACCTTTCACAACAATTCGCAGTTTGTTCCATTTCCCCGGCGGGTTCATTCGTCTGGCCATCGTGCCTTCTGAGAGGTTTTCGGCGGTGATGAGGTCGTAGAGCGAGCCGGTTGTCCGGTTGCCGTTTACACCTTCTTTGGCATCCGGGTGCTCTTTATCATCCAGAATCTGAAACTCCGGCCCTGCGCCGGTGCCCGGCTTTTTGGTCCGGTCTTCAACCACGAAATATTTTACGCCACTATTGCCCTTCGTTGATACCTTAAAATCGAGTTCCAATTCGAAATTTGTGAATGCCTGATCGGTGACAATATCTCCACCTTTGCGCAGGCTATCTTTTTTAGAACCCAGGACGATCAATTCGCCATCCCGCATCGCCCAGCCTTCTTTAGGGAATGCATCGCCATTGGCTACTCGCCAGCCTGCGGATGTTTTGCCATCCCAAAGCAATCGCCAGCCTTTTCGCTTCTCATTGTCGGAGAGTTGATTGGGGAGGTAGTTTACTTCTTCGATGGCATCACCGCCTTGCCAAACGGCATCTTTCAGGTTATCGGTGGCAATTCGGATGTTCCGCCACTGAACGGTAAGTCCTTTTTGTTCTTCCTTTTTGATTTGATGAACCTGTAGGGCAATGATTCCGCGAGCCGTTTGTGAGTCAAGGAGATTCGCGCAGGGGATTCCGTTGATCCAGGTTCTAAATCGGGGACCAATAGCTTCAATATGATATTTGTTCCATTGGCCAACATGGAACGCTTTCTGGCCCTGGGGATTGATGGATAGCGGATACAGCCAACCCATTCGGGATTCATCGAAAATGCCGCCACTCCAGACCCGGTCGCCGGGATCAATTTCAACCTGATAGCCGTGTACACGCCCATTCATAATGGCAGGGTCGCTTATACTTCTGATTTGAATGCCCGAGTTTAAGCCCGGATCAACTTTTACCTCTAGTTCCAGCACAAAGTCGCCGTAGGTTTCTTCGGTACACAGGAACGAATTGGGCGTATTCATCTGCGAAACGCCAACAATTGCCTTATTGACAATCTTGTAGTCGGCGTTGCCGTTGCGCTTCACCCAGCCTTTTAAGTCGGTTCCGTTAAAGAGGTCTTTCCATTGGGCCTGGGCATTGATGGTAAGAAGTGAGAGTAAGGCTAGTGAGAGTAAGGATTTCATTGTAAATATTAGGTTGTGGGATTGCGCGAACGAAGACGTTCGCGCAATCTATCATCTTAATAGCCAGGATTTTGCGGCATTGCGGGGTACGACAAGTCGATCTCACCTTGTGGAATTGGCCGCAGATTGTGTTTGTCGGATATGGAAGCACTTTTTGCAGCCCAGGGATTATATTTTTTTACCCGTTCAACCAGTTTGCCGGTCCGTTTCAGATCGAACCATCTTGAATATTCACCCATCAATTCGCGGGCACGTTCGTCAAGAATCAGGTCTATCGTAATGTTCGCCGATGTGGCGCGATACGATACGGCTTCCAGTGATTTAACATTTTCGGGGCTCTTCGCGCATTGCGGATCAGTTCCTTTTTTGACCAATGCCCGATCCAGCACTTTGTTATAATATACTTCGGCACCGCCTAGTTTGCCGCCTTTGGCTCCTTTTACAATGGCTTCGGCAGCAATTAAATACGCTTCGGCTGATCGGAAAATCGCTTCGTTGAACGTGCCGAATGCATCGCCATAGGCAATACCGGGCTGCCAGAATTTCCACATCAACGGCTGGTCGCCGGGGAATCCGCTCACGTTTACGGCGCTTCCATTGACGAATCCGTATCCACCACTGTATTCTTCTACATTCACAACCGAATAGTTCTTTTTGCCACCCAGATCAATTCCCCGGTCGGCTAGTGCAACGGCGGGTTTGTTCCAGGGGCGGAAATAGACAACCGTATCGCCTGCTTTTATGTCAATTTTAAGGTTGGGGTTCACGACGGGCAACGGTTTGAACCCGGCTACCGGCAATAAGGCATACCCAACTTCCACAAAATTGAGATCGTAACGGGAATCATTTTCCGGGTCGAACAGGCGATACATGGCCGGATTGGTCACGTGAATGGGTTGATACCGGTTGTAATCCGTCGTACGGCCTTTGGTGCCCGGATAGCTATCGCCACTTCCGCCGAAAACAGAGTGCAAATTGTTCCCACCAGCGGCATCCTGCGTAAACGCTGGGTCGGTTTTGTTGGTCAACACATCGGAATTGTACTGGACGGCAAAAACGATTTCGGCGTTTTTGTCATTCTGAGCACCCGTGTATTGTTTCAACGGATTTTCGGAGCGTGTCGGAAACAAGGCGCTATAGGTGGTTGCCAACGGATAAGCATCAATAATTTTATCGGCATATTGAAGCGCCAGATCAAAATCGGCAGCCGAGCCACCCAATGCATTGTTGAAATTCCAGCCACGCGTTAGATAGACACGGGATAACAAAAACTGAACAGCGCCTTTGGTGACCCGTCCGTAATTACTGGCCGTAACCGGCAGTTTCGCTTCGGCGTCGACTAGGTCCGCAAGAATCTGTTTGTAGACATCGGCCGAAGCGACCCGCTTTGCGTCTTTGCTCGGGCTGACTGTTTCGGTGAGCGGCATAGGTACATCGCCCCATTGCTGAACCAGGTAGAAATAAGCTAACGCCCGCAAAAACTTGGCTTCAGACACGCGCACCGCTTTGGCATCAGCCGTCATGGTTGTGATCCCATCTGCGCGACTGACAACGGTATTCGTGCGGGCAATTTCGGCATAGAGTAAGGTCCAGAGGGTTTGTAATTCGGGTAACGTAGCATTCAGGCGAACATCGTAGTGTTCCAGCGCACTGGTTGATAGGGTTGCAAACTTGGGATCGCTAAAGCCCGTTTGGGAGAAAATATCCGTGCCATTTAAAACAAGTGTGCGAGCCTGGTGAATATTTCGCAGCAACGGATAACAGGATCTGACCAGATCTTCGAAGCCAGCCTCGGTTGAATAATAAACGTCTGTTGTGAGGGTAGTCAGTGGTTTTTCAGTTAGAAAATCCTCTTTACAACCGGCTACAACCATCCCTATCAGGGCAATGGTGAATGTAGTAAACCGTATATATCGTGTTGATTTCATTGTCGTTCTGTTAGTGGGTTCGAGGTTAGAAGCTGACGTTTACGCCCAACGAGTACACGGCCGACGGTACATCATCCTGATAGATCGATGAATTGAATTCTGGGTCGAAGCCGGTGAATTTGGTGAACACAAACGGATTCAGGATCTGGGTATAAAAACGGGCATTTGAAATTTTCAGGCCATCGAGCGCTTTTCTGGGCAAGGTATAGCCCAGCGTAATGTCAGAAATTCGTAGAAAGCTGGCATCCTGATAATTGATCGCGCTCCGATAGGGATTGGCCGCCACAACGCCAAAGTAGGTATTGGATGGGTTATCACTCCGCCAGTAATCCAGCGAAGCCAGCTTGTTATACCGCGTGTTGTTCATTTCGCCAAACGTCCCTGCGAGCGTATTGTTGCTGTATTGCACGCCATTTCGGTAGTACGTAAAGAAGGAGAAGTCCAGGTTTTTGTATTTGAACCGGTTGGTAACCCCCAAAATCCAGTTGGGGAGTTGGGTGCCAAGTACAACCCGGTCGTCGATGGCGTCGGTCGACGAAATCTGGCCATCGTTGTTCTGATCGACTACCCGCACCGAACCGGGCTCCTGCTTGTATTTAGCCGCTAAATCTTTGTCGGCCGTTTGCCAGATGCCCGCAAACTGATAATCGAAGTTCGAGCGGATCGGGGAACCCACAAAGAGTTTGTTTCCTTTGTCAACAGTCTGACCATCACCGTATAAGGATAGTAGTTTGTTTCTATTGAGGGTGAAGGCAAACGTACTGTTCCAGGAGAAATTATCCTTGGCAATGTTAACCGTATTGAGCGTAAGTTCGATACCCTTATTCTCAATAGTACCCACATTGGCGACCACCTGGCTGAAGCCGGTTACGGTTGGAATTTTCTGGTTCAGAATCAAATCGACCGTTTTCCGATTGTATAATTCGAGCGAGGCAGCAATCCGGTTTTTAAAGAAACCGAAGTCGATCCCCAGGTTAAATTCCTTACTGCGTTCCCAGCGCAAATCTTTGTTGGCTAACGTGGCTGGTGCAAATCCATAGGCAGCGGTGCCATCAAAATCATAACCTGTGTTCAGCAGCGTTGCCTGGGTACTATATGGGTTGACGGTTGAGTTCCCCACCTGGCCATAGCTAAGCCGCATTTTGAGGTTGGAGAATACATTTAGCTTACTGATAAATGGCTCATCGCCCATTCGCCAGGCTAGCGCAACCGACGGGAAAAATGCCCATTTGTTGCCTTCTGCCAGTTGCGAGGCCGCATCTGAGCGGCCCGTTAGGGTCAGCAAATATTTGTCGTTGTACCCATAATTAACCCGTCCCATAAAAGACAGAAGCGACTTTTCGGTAAGCGAGCTGGCATAGGACGTAACCGTTCCCGTCGACAGCGCGTACCAATCAGACGCAAAGGGCAAGTCTTTGGCGGCTATCGTATAGGTTTCGTTGCGTTGATAAAAGGCACTTTGCAAGCCCGTTACCGTAATTTTATGCTTTCCTAATTCCAGGTTATAGTTCAGGATATTATCGATCGTATAGTTGCCCATTGTCTTATTATCATACTGGGCTCTTGGCTTGGCACCAATCTGCGATTTTGTCCATTGGCCCCTGAAATCGCCTATTTTGGTAGCACTATAGGACGCCGAAAGCGATGTACGAAAGGTTAATCCTTTGACTAAGGCTACCTCGGCATAGGCGTTGCCCAGGGCGGTCATCACGGTCGTTTGAAGCTTCGAATTCTTGGGATCAACATCGGCCAGTGGGTTTGGCACCTGTTTGTCGTTTATTCCCATCCAGAAGGCAAGTCCATCAACGTTGATATCTCCATTTTCGGATGGATTGGCGAGGTCATTATAATAGGCCACGCCCGTTGGCCGGGCCCGGTAAGCACCCCGTAACGACTCCTGAGAACCCACATCCTGGTTGCTGTAGGTCAGATAAGAGGTGAAGCCTACTTTGAAGCGATTGCCCAACTTGCTATCTAAACCTGCATTTAAGTTATACCGCTTAAAGCCTGTAGAGAGCACATTGCCATTTTCATTTAAATACCCACCCGAGAATCGATAGGTCGTTTTATCACTACCGCCCGATACGCTCAAATTATGGCTCATTTGAAGCGCCTGTCGCGTAATTAAGCCCACCCAATCGGTCGATTTTCCACTATTTATGACGTCCAGTTCAGCAGCCGTAAACGTCGCTCCTGTAGAACCTTCCAGAACCCTATCTGTATACGTCGCCTTATAAAACTCCTGGGCATTCATTAACCGGGGGATGTGCGCCGGTGTTTTCAGGCCAACGTAGCTATCATAGCTCACTCTGGGTTTGCCCGAAAGTCCTTTTTTCGTCGTGACAATCACAACACCATTGGCACCCCGTGCTCCATAAATGGCGGTTGAGGAAGCATCTTTCAATACGTCCATCGACTGAATATCATTGGGGTTCAGGTTGTTCAGGTCTCCACCAATCAACCCATCAATGACAATTAATGGCTCCGTCGAGTTATTGATCGTGTTTTCGCCCCGGATGGTAATGCTATAACCCGCCCCTGGTTTGTTACTCGACTTGGTTACCGTAGCCCCTGCCACTTGCCCCTGAATAGCCCTGGCAGCCACAACTGGATTTGCTCGGGTGATATCTTTCGACTGAATCGAGGCAACCGCACCCGTTAAATCTGTCTTTTTTATTTCGCCATAACCCACTACAACAATTTCGTCCAGTTGCTTTAAATCAGGCTTCAACACAATATCGAATGCCGTTCTATTGCCAATAGCGATGCTCTGAGATTCATAGCCAATAAAACTGAAAATCAGCTCGGCATTTTGACTGGCAACGGAAAGAGAAAATTTTCCGTCAACATCCGTCGTCGTACCCTTAGTCAGGCCTTTAATGATGATACTGGCACCAATAATGGGCTCGCCTTTATCGTCTTTTACAGAACCTTTAATGGGGATATCGGCCGGAATTTCGGCTACTAATTCTGTCGACTGATGCTGGATTGAACTCGTTTTTACTTCAGCCCGATTTAATACGATCTGTTTACCTAATACCTTATACTCCAATTGGAGTGGCTTTAGGATATTTTCCAGGACTTCACCGAGTGTTGAATTGTCGAGCGAAAGGGTTATTTTTCGCTCTGAACGAATAAGGCTTGAACTGTAGATGAACCGAATTTCAGCTGATTTTTCAATCTCATTCAATACCTGTTTAATTGATCGATTTTCTACTTTTAAACTAATTCGCTTATTGAGTAATTCCTGAGCATAGCCACCACTCGCGATGGATATACTAAAAAATATAATCGATAGCATAAGCTGCGAGAATACGATTCGCAGAAATTTACTTTTTGCCCTAAAAATCCGTAGCGGGTTTTTCATGGATTTGTACTTTTTTGTTTAAGTGGGAGTAGGAGTGAGTTTAGTAACTTTAGGAAAATATAAGCTTTGAAGGAAAAAAGAGGAAGAATAATGCAGGCTTCGAGTACTTACCTGCACCCATTTGATTTTAAAATTATTTGATTGTCGAGTTCCTGATAACTTGCCTCTAAAGCCGTGCAGATTAATTCTAATTTTTCTGAAAGAGGCTCATCCGACAGGTGCGCCGTTAGCCGACAATGAGCCAGTTTTTCTTTGTTATAAACAATGTCGATGCTATAGGCTTTTTCTAGCACCTTCAACACTTCGATAGCCGGTGTATCATCGAAATTGAATGTAAATCGTTGAATGGGAAGTTCAAGTTGAGATTGATCGACAATGACTGGCTTGTCGATTTTATACTTATTACGATTTACTTTTACTTTTTCGTTTGGATTTAAAATGAATCCATTGAGCGTATTACTTTCTAATTTTTGATCTTTATCCCGATCGTATTGCAGGAAGACGGCAACCTTTCCCGTCTTAACAATTACTTCTATTTCAGATGTTTTAGGCTGGGTTTTAACCGAAAAGCTAGTACCTAAAACTTTAGTTATTAGTTCATTCGTGTACACGAAGAAAGGTATCTTTGAGTTTTTCTGTACCTCAAAAAAGGCCTCGCCTGATAGGATAACTTCTCGCTTTGTTTTATTATACTGTTTGGGTGAGTAGCAAATTTTACTTTTTGGCTGTAAAATTATTGAACTCTTATCGGGCAGGTTGATCAGCATGGGTTTAGTTGTGAAATTTTCTTTTTCATAAATTTCACCCGTTTGTGCTTTGGTATTTTTTACGAGTTGGTTATACGAAATAAAATCCGGTCTGTTGAGCCGTAACCAACCTACCCAGACAAACGTTAACACAATGGCTGCAGCCGCTACCCATTGGAAATAGACGTAGAAGTTCCTACTTTCTGAAGGTATGACAACTTCTCTGGTTTCGTTTACTGGATTTGCTATATTCTGATATACTTTTTTTAAGCCGCTATCAATGTTAAAAATGTACTGAGGGTGTGTCTGTTCCCATTCATCTAAATATTGAAAAAATAACTCTTTATTTTCTGGATCACTAAGCCATTCTTCAATAAATTTATGCTGTATGGATGTTGTCTTTCCATCAAAATAATCGAATATTATTTTTTTTGTTAAGATTGGTTTCATGATAAGCTTATTTAAAATTCAGGTTGATTGGTGCGTTAATAAAATAAATAGACTAAAACAATATTTAATATATATTGTGATTTTAATTCTTCTCGGATCTTTGCTAAAGCTCTACTAATAAGCCGCTCAACAGCGCTTACTGTGAGTTCCATTTCTGTTGCAACTTCGCTATATTTTTTTCCTTCCAGTCTGTTTAATTGAAAAGCACGCCTTGCTTGTTGTGGAAGGTGTTGAATAGCTATGTCCAATTTTTGACTAAGCTCATGGAAATGGGTAATTTCATTCGGTTGTAGTACAGGAACCGTGTTGCTGGTTTGGCTATCGACCGAATAATTATCAAAATTTGTGTTACGATTTAATTCCAGCTTTATATAATTATTCGCTCTGTTTTTTACTGAAATGTATAAGTATGATCTGAAGGAAGTCGTTATACTCTCATGGATTTTGTTGTTCCAGAAATTTGTAAATACTTCAGCGACAATATCTTCGGCGATTTCTTTTGAATAGACATAGCGGATAGCATGGTTACACAGGTTCGTATAGTACTTTCGAAAAAGTAGCTCAAACCCTTCTTTGGGTGAATTGGTGAAACAGGCCTTTATAAAATACTCATCAGAAAAAACTTTGGTTTCTGGCAGATCTTTTGAGATACTTATGGGCTCTTTTTCGAAAGAAAACTCGTCTTTCTCTTCCTGTTCATGTACCATTGTTACGGATGCTAAAGCTTTTTGTACCTAAATGAAAACTGAACTAACGTAAGCGTATTGGGCCTTAAGTAGACAATTGCCAGCTTGGCTTGGTCCGGAACTACGCTATTGGCAAGGTAGTTTCAGAACCGTTTAGCTACTAATTGATTGATGGATAGGGTGCGTTTTAAAATGTGCTGATTCTAAGACAAAGTTTTGATATTTTACCCCACACTCTTAGCGATATTAGTTTTCTAGGATATAATTATACTTGTTCGAGCTGACTGATGTTTAGTGAATTAGCTACTTAGTTGAATGACTTAAGCAGATGCCGAGCCCATTTTTGCTTCTTATCGATTGCTTTCGTTTAGTATCTATAGCAACGAATATTATACTTTTACTTACTTTTGGCTGATTCAGAAAAGAAAAATAGTATGCTACCGAATCAGCGTCGGGATAAAATACTCGAATTATTGAAGGAGGATGGCTCAGCCAAGGTGGTCGATCTGGCGAGAATCTTTAAGGTAACGGAGGTGACGATACGTCAGGACCTCGAAAAACTGGAAAAGGATGGGCTGGTGACCAAAGAACATGGGGGTGCCTACCTGAAAAACGTTGAAGATCAGGTCAGAACGGTATCCCTTGGTAACCAGGAAAATATCGACAAAAAAGAGCTGATTGCCGCTAAGTGCCTGGAATTCATTGAAAGCGGTGATAGCATCATTCTGGATTCGGGCTCGACAACAACCGAAATAGCCAAGAAACTCCGCGGTTACAAGAACCTCACGGTCATTACCAATGCGCTGAACATTGCCCTGATTTTGGGGGCTGAACCAGGTATCGAGCTGATTGTGACCGGTGGTGAGTTTAAACCACCAACCTTATCGCTGACCGGTCAAAAAGCCGCCGATTTCTTTAAAGGTATTAACGTGCAGAAGCTCTTTCTGGCTACGGCGGGGATTTCACTCAAGGCTGGTCTAACCTATCCAAGCCTCAGCGATTTAGTTGTTAAGAAAGCGATGATCGATGCCGCCGACACGACTTATTTAGTCGCTGATTCGACCAAGATGGGCAAGAGCGCATTCGCCAGTTTAGGTGCTTTATCATTGATCGATTACATCATCACCGATGCGGGCATTGAGGAGAAGCACAAGCAGGTGTTTCATGATAACGAAATCGAGTTGATCATCGCCAATTAAGAATTTTAAACGCAAGGGGCGCAAAGGTGAGCGCAAAGAACGCAAAGTTTTTATCTTTATACTTAGCGTTCTTTGTGTTCACCTTTGCGCCCTTTGCGTTTAAAAGGGAGTCCATCTACAATCCTAGCTCTCTCAGGAACTCTTCTCTATAATTACTGCCAATCGGGATTTCGGTTTTGTCGATAAAAATCCGATTGCCTTCGATATGGGTAATTTTTGATTTGTTGACGATAAACGAGCGGTGTACACGAAGGAACAGGTTACTGGGAAGCAGATTGACAAAACTCGAAAACGTCATGCTTGGCATGAATGTAGTCTGCGAGGTAGTGATTTTTGTGTAATTCCCATTGGCTTCCGCAAATAGTAAATCCTCATGTACTAGTTTATAGATTTTACCGTCGGTTTTAATAAATGTGTAGGCTTCGGACTTCTCTGGAATAGCTGCCGGACTTGGTGTTGAATGAGCTTGCAAACGCTCCAGCGCTTTATCGACGGCAACAATAAATCGTTCTAGTGAAAAGGGTTTTAGTAAATAATCACAGGCCGATAAATCGAAAGCATCCAGCGCGTATTCTTTATAGGCCGTTGTGAAAATGACCTGTGGTTGATTTTTGAGCGTTTTTAAAAATGCTATGCCGTTCAGAATGGGCATGTTGATGTCTAGAAATAGAATATCGACGGGCTGCTTATGCAATTCAGCTTTGGCAGCTATGGCATTGTCGCAGGAAGCAACCACGTTCAGAATGGGCAGATGATTGCAATACGTTTGTATAATCTCCCTTGCAATGGGCTCATCATCGACAATTAAACAGTTGACAGTCTTCATTTTATGTTTTTAAGCATAGGGGCACAGAGGTAGGGGTTTTTTTGTCATTCCGACGCCAGGAGGAATCTCAAAGCCCCTTGTAAATCAAGCTTGAGATTCCTCCTGGCGTCGGAATGACAAAAAAATAAATAGGGAAAGCTTATACAATTTCTCATAATAACTCTGTGGCTCTGTGTTGAATAAATTTACTTTGTCCGAAGTTGCAATAACACCGTATAAAATCCATCCTTCTCCTGAATGGTCAGGTCATGCATAGTAGGATATAATAACTCAAGTCGCTTCTTCACGTTAGCAAGCCCAAGGCCACTGCTTTTTTCCAGCGTCTCCTGCTTGTTATCGGCAGGGCCAAATGAGTTTTTTACGGAAAACAGAATTGAATTTGCCCATACTTTTACCTGAATATCAACTATTATTTTCTGATCGAGTGTATTCTTCGAATGCTTAAACGCATTTTCAATAAAGACGATCAAGAGCATTGGGGCAATCTTGAAAGTCGGATCGATCCCATTTTCTATCGACGTTGTTAAGTCCAGCCGATTGCCAATGCGTATTTTCTCAAATTCGATGTAATTGTTAATATACGCCAGCTCATCGGTTAAGGGGACGAACAACTCTTTGGAGTCGTATACAGAGTACCGTAATAAGTCGGCGAGTTTCAATAGAAGCGTTGGCGTTTTATCCGGCTGCGAAATTGAAAGCCCGTACAGATTATTCAACGTATTGAACAAAAAATGCGGACTCAACTGCGATTGCAGTAAATGGAGTTCACTCTGACTTTGTTCTGCCTGGGCTTTGGCTTCGTACAACTGGCTATTAATTCGTGTGCGGATTAGTTTAAGGAAAAGGCCGCTTAGTACGCAAAAGAGAAAGAACGGTATGATCAGAAAGATGACAAACATTAACTGGTCCGAATGATTACGTAAACTGTTGGCAAACTGCGCAACCACAAACGCGAAGCCTGTCAGTAGTAGAGGTAAAAAGACTAATAGCCAACTGGGAACCTTTTTGTTGGCGGGTATCCACAAGTACGCCAGGTATCGACCAAAATAAATGCCAACCAGACAAAGAAATGTGCCAGCCAGGGCCGCTTCTTCATCGTCTCTCTCCACTACCGTTTCCGTATACAAATTGATGATCAGATAGATTGGAATGGCAGAAAGCACCCAGATGAGCGCATGCTTCTGTAATTCGGTTAGCTCGTTTATACCGGTGGTTTGTTGTTTTTTCACGATCACTGTCTGGATTGGGAGGTACAAAGCTGAGCACACAAATTGATACCACTAAACGTCCAGGACGGACACGTAAAAATAGCTGACGAAATCCCGGTAAACGATTACGAATCGGTTCGACATCCCAAATCCTGATTCTGTCAGGTCAAGCCTGTTGTTCAACATAATTAGTTTTTGAGCCCACCCAACCCGCCAATATTTGCTCATCATCTTATGGAGCCGGGCTCTAAAACGTTACACCATGCGACCTGTTTTGCTATTTATTCTCTACTTTATTGTGGCGATTTCATTATCCGCCCAAGCGCAAACTAAGCTCATCAATGGGCTTGTGAAGGATCTCCAGAATGAACCCGTGCCGGGTGCCACCGTTCGCCTGATCAGCCTGACTGACTCGACGCAGGCACTGGGTGAGCTAACCAACAGCAGCGGGAAATTTTCCTTTAAAAACCTCATAAACAGCAGCTATCGGATACAGATAACAAGCGTTGGGAATAACGACTACCGAAGCGGAACGATAACCATTGACGACCAGCATCCAATTATCGACTTGCCTGTATTTATCCTAAGTCCGTCAAAAACAACACTGAAAGAGGTAACTGTAGTGGCCAAACGTCCGATGATCGAGCAGGATATTGATAAAACAATTGTGAATGTAGATGCGATGATTGGTAGCGCCAGTAGCAATACGCTGGAAGTACTGGAAAAAACGCCCGGCGTAACGATAGACACCGACGGATCAATCAGCCTGAACGGAAAAACGGGTGTACTGGTCCTGATCGATGGTCGGCCTACCTATATGTCGGGGCAGGATTTGGCGGCTTATTTGAAATCCCTGCCGGGCGGCTCTTTGGATAAACTGGAACTGATGACGAACCCGCCCGCCAAATACGACGCGGCCGGGAGTTCGATCATTAATATTCGATTGAAACGGACTCGCGTACTGGGTTTTACGGGAAGTGTCTCGGCTGCTTATAGCCAGGGTGTTACAAGTCGAAGTAATGATGTGATCAACCTGAATTACAATCACAAAAAACTCAATCTGTTCGGGAGTATCGGCTATAACAAAGACGGCAACTATTCGAATGATGGGTATGATCGGACATTTTATGACGCCAATGGAGTCCTGAACTCATCGGTGCAGTTGCAGAATAACTATACCTACAGCAGCCACGGCGTGATGGCCAGACTGGGTATGGATTATGCGGCTTCAGAAAATACAGGCATCTACATTCTTGAAGTAGCCATCCCGAACGTAAAACGCTTTCGTAGCCAGTTGCTCTT
>NZ_BAAHBG010000038.1:169244-225200 GCF_054776855.1 Spirosoma migulaei
TCAGAAAATACGACCTATGGATTCCTCGTGGCCATTCAGAATCGATCCCGGCAGGATGGACTCGATTACGTCAGCAAAACCTATAGTGCGCGTTCGGAACTGAGTTCAATTGGGACGGGCAGTACCAACGGTAATTACCCGTGGATGAATCCCAGCGTCAATGCCAATGTTCAGCATAAATTCAAGGATACAGGCCGGGAATTGAGTGCTGATCTGAATTATATCACCTATAATTCGACGGGCGATCAGGTGCTGAAAACGGCTGTAAATCAGCCTGATGGTACGCTCGTCAATAGCAATCAGTTCGTGTATAGTTTACCGTCTGATATTACGATTTACTCGGCAAAAGCCGATTACCTACACCCGCTCCGTGACAAGGCAAAACTGGAAGCCGGTATTAAATCGAGCGTGGTCAACAATGATAACAACTCGCAGTATTACACCATACTGGGAGCGATCAAAACACCCGATTTCAGCAAATCCAACCACTTTACCTACCACGAAACGATTTATGCGGCTTACACGAATCTCCGAAAAGAGTGGAAGCGATTGGCGGCACAGGCTGGTTTTCGACTTGAACATACCCAGATAGATGGACGCCAGTTGGGTAATCCTGAAGTTCCCGAAACGTCGTTCAGTCGGAATTATACAAGCTTATTTCCAACTGCTTTTTTGAGCTATAAAGTCGATAGCGCCGGGAATAATAGCCTGACTGCCAGCGTTACCCGGCGGATAAACAGGCCTAATTACCAGTCACTTAACCCTTTTCTGTTTTATCGGGATCAGTATTCTTTTACGACTGGTAACCCGTATTTGAAACCCCAGTACAATTATCAGTACGAACTCAAATACCAGCACAAACAATACATTGGTGTCTCAATCCAATATGGTCGTTTTTCGGATATAATTTTTCAGTTAACGCAGGCTGTGGGCGATGTTTTTTATATCCGTCCCGACAATGTGGCCAGTGGCTATATTCTGGCGCTTGCTACGAATGTATCGCTGTCGCCGACAAAATGGTGGACTATTAACGCCAATGGAATGATGGGACGGATGGCGCTGAAGGGCACTGCCTATTCTGAAACGCTTACCCCAGGTTTGTTCAGCGTACGAATGGATGTATTCAATCAATTCAAATTCGAGAAAGGCTGGGCTGGTGAGTTGAGTAGTTTTTATTCAGGTAAAAACATTTCCGGGCAAACCATCACCAATCCGCGCTTTCGGCTGGCTGCCGCTGTCCAGAAGAAAATCTTGCAGAACAAAGGGAGTCTCCGGCTTACGCTGGAAGATATTTTTCATTCCTGGACACCAACCGACCAAACGGTTAGTCTAAAACAGGCCGAAGCGTTTCACACCAACGAAACCGATACCCGTAGAATTGGTCTGGCATTTACGTATCAGTTTGGCAAGGACACCTTTGCGCGTAAACGCCGACATACCGACAACGCTGCCGATGCTGAGAAGGGTAGGGTGGATTGAGAACGTATCCAACAGATGTCTATTCGCTACGTAAACTCTTGACGGGGTTCATCAACGCAGCTTTGACACTTTGAAAACTTACGGTTATCAATGCAATCACTACGGACAGTCCACCCGCTGCCACAAATGTCCACCACTTAATGTCCGTTTTATACGCGAAATCCTGTAACCACCAACTCATAGCGTACCAGGCAATGGGGGACGCTATTAGGATCGCCAGACCGACTGGCTTAAGGAAATCTTTGGATAATAGCACGACAATACTTCCAACGCTGGCTCCGAGCACTTTTCGAATACCAATTTCCTTTGTGCGATTTTTAGCTGTGAACATGGCCAGACCTAAAAGACCTAGACAGGCAATACTAATCGCTAATAGTGCGAACCAACTGAGCAGAGACGCTACCCGTTCATCTGATTCGTACTGTTGCTGAAAATGATCATCCAGGAAAAAGAACTCAAATGCATTGCCGGGAAACGCTTCCTGATAGACTTTTTGAAGCATCACTATTGATTTCTGTACATTTTTACTGCGTAGTGCAATCGTCAGAAAGGAACTACTCCAGGGAATATGCTGAAAAATGATAGGACGATTTGCCGTTTTCAGGGATTGTTGATGGAAGTCATTGACGACGCCGACAATTTTTTTGGGTAGTACGTTGCCAATTTCCTGATTGAGCGCCTGTTCGGCGTTGGCGAAGCCAAAAGCTTTTGCCGCGCTCTGATTGATGATAACAGCGTCGTTATCAAGCACTAAGTCTTTATTGAAATTTCGCCCTGCCAGCAACTTGATTTTATACGTCGGAATAAAATCTTCGTCAACAGCCAGCATACTGCACAGGTTATAATCGGTGGTAGCCTCATGGAGCCGTTGCAATTCGTCCGTCCAGAAAATTTCCTGCCCCGGAACTTCGGAGGAAGTTGTTACCTGCTCTACACTCGTCTGCCCAACTAATCGATCCTTGAAAAAGCGAATGTCATTCGTAAAGCTATCCGTTCGTAATACTTTGGGTGCTTTAATAATAAGCTTCTGGTCGATGTTCATCCCTAAATCCTGCTGCTGCATGAAATTGAGTTGCTGATTAATAACCAGTGTGGCAATGATCAGGAAAATTGAAGCCGTAAATTGAAACACAACCAACGCTTTACGGAACGATTCGCCACCGACTTGTTTAGGCAAATACCCCTTTAAAATAGTAATTGGTTTAAATGAAGAAAGGATAAAAGAGGGATAAAACCCGGAAAGAAAGAACCCCAGACAAACTACCGTTAAGGATATGATCCAAAATAGGGGCTTCTGAAGCATGGAAAAACCATTGGTAGCCTGAATCCAGTCAATAAAGATGATCAGCGCCAATAAAAAAAGGCCGACTCCTAGTAACACCGATAACAGATTGATACCCAGAGTTTCAATTAAAAACTGATGGATCAATTGCCTTTTTTCAGAACCCATCGCTTTTCGGATTCCTATCTCTTTTGCCCGTTCAATACCTCTTGCCGTGGATAGGTTGATATAATTGAGCCAGCCAATTGCCAGAATCAGGAAAGCAACCAGGATAAGCACATAAACGATACCAATTTTTCCGTTTGCTTCAACTTCTGTAGCCGTGTGGGAATGGAGATGAATGGCACGAAGGGGTTGTAAAACAAATGTTTGCCTGATCTTGTATTTTCTCAGTTGATTACCAATGTGCTTTTCGATAATATTGGAGAGTCTGCCCTCTAACGTTTCTGGTGAGGTGTCTGGTCTTAGGAGCAGATACGTATAAAAATTAGTCCAGTACCAGCCTCCAGTAGCAAACTGTTGATTTTTGAGCAGGTTCTGGATGGAAAAAACAAAATCGAAATGGATATGACTATTCGTCGGAATATCAGCGAATACTCCCTCTACTACATAGTCACCTCCCTGCCAATCTGTGCTTAACCGAAGGGTTTTGCCAATCGGATTTTCCTGACCAAAATACCTCTGTGCCATCTTCGCGGAAATTACAACCGACTCAGGCCGACGTAGCACCCGATTGGCCGAACCTTTCAGCAGCGGGAAGGAAAATACATGAAATAAAGAAGAGTCAGCATAGAATGCTTTTTTCTCGTGATAGCTGACCAGTTCACCCGTTGGTTTCCGGTAACTGATCATGCCATCTGCCCGGTGCAACCGAACAAAATTCTCGATTTCAGGAAAGGTTTCTTTTATGGCCGGAGCTTCAGCATGATAGCTGATTACACTGCTGTTCGTCAGAACGCCCTGTTTGTAATCATCCAGTTGGATCCGATAGATGTTATCCCCATTCGTATGGAATTCATCATAGCTAAACTCAGAGAATAGGTACTGAGCTAGTAGTAGGAAAGCAGCTATACTAGAAGCTAATCCCAAAATCATGATGAACGAAATCGCCTTATATTTCAGCAGATTACGCCAGGCAACTGTGATGTAATTCCGAATCATAGCCAACGTGAATTTAAGATCAGATAATGAGGTTGAATCATATCCTAATCGCTACGGGGCTAAATGTATAACTTATTTGTTAGTTGTAAAACTAGTTTATTAGTTAATTTGGCGGAACCACTATCATTTGCAACTAAAAACTATATAATAGGGGTAAAAAGATAGTCAATGTGTCTAACTACCAGACATTAACTGAGTGAGACAGCAAAAAGCGAGGGAAAGTTGTTGCTTTGTTGTGTGACGAACATTGCTACACTCTACTCCTCGCTTTTTGCAATTCAAAGCACCCGAATCTCCTGCCAAAACTGTTGGATGAACAATCGTTCCTGTTGCGAGATACCGTTATGCGCTCCAGCAACGCGTAACAGAATACGAACGAACCGCTTCTTGATATGTTCCGTAAGCTCGAGTCGTTTTGCTACGAGTCGACGCATACCAAATGCATACGCATCGGCTCCTGGTTGGTCGGTATTTTCGCGTAAAAAGAAAGCGGAAAGAGCCAAATCACCGTAGGGCCCTTTTGCCAGGAGTTCCCGAACTGCCCATTGCTCCTGTTTATGAAGGCGACCATCTAATTTGGACAAAGCATAGACTATACTGCCCAGGCTCATTGATAAATCAGGTGAGTACATAAGTTATGAGTGCATAAGGCAGACCGGTTTTGAGGTTGTAAACCAACCCATGAACCAGAAGCGGTCTGCTATTGCTCCAGGCGTTTTGACCAATCGTGGTAGTTGAGATAAACATCCTTATTGACTACGAATGACCACCCATTAATTGCCTTCCGTTGTGGATTTGGCTTGCATCTTATTCGCAACTTCCGAAGCAGACTGATTTTCTGGATTGCCTATGCTAACGCGCTGAATCTTATAGTTATGTTTATAATTATGTTTGGCAACGTCCATATCAGGCGTATGTGCTACAACCACACCACCAGCCGGTACGGCATTTGGAATTGGCTGTTTATAGCTGGTCATTGGACCGGTGGTAAGACCGGGCGCGTTAACTTCAATTCCCTGTTTCGTTTCCCATTTTCGGGCAGTTGCGGCTTTATTCGGATGCTTGTAATTATTGGCCGAATAGGTAACGTCTTTCCGTAATTTAGAATCGTCCTGGGCGGAGGCTGTCAGGATCGAAAGGCCACTGAAGGCTAGTATAAACAGGTATGTTTTCATGATTTTTCTTGTTGTTTAAGTATTCGTCAATACTAGTGGCAGGTTATCTGAAAAGCGCTGCCTGATTGACTTTACAAAGGTCATACCCCAGCGTTAGGCTCGTGTTAGAGCCGCATTAGAACGGCATTAGAAATATATTTAGCCTTAACGTTCTCGCTTGGCAAAGCCAAGCGAGAACGGGGGTTTTGGGCGGTCCGCCGTTGCGGGAGAGGGGCCGGGGGAGAGGGAAAATTAGCGGGGCAGCGTGACTGTAAATGTAGTGCCCGCATCAGCCGATGAGTCGACCTGAATATGACCCTGATGCAAGCGAATGATTCGTTCGGCGAGCGGAAGGCCGATGCCATAACCCGGTTGCCCGCTGGCATTACGACCACGCTGGAAGGGAATAAAGATGGCTGTCAGTTGGTCGGCGGGAATGGTTGAACCGGCGTTATGAACGCTCAATTGTACAGATTTACTGTTCGAAGATAAGGTTACGGATACGGTATGATCTGGCGAAAATTTGCCTCCGTTGTCAATCAGATTAAAAAAAGCCGTTCGTAACAGCGGCTCACTGCCGATGAGTTGCCAAAGGCTATCGGGCGCATCGGGCGGGATTAAGTGTACATGAATTGTGTAGTTTGGCTGGAGACGCTGAAAATCAAGTCGAACCTGATCCAATAACGTATCAAGTTGCACACGCCCCATCGGTACCGACGATTCGTCCATGTTCGCTTTAGCCAGCGACAGTAATCCGTTGACCATTCGATTTAACCCCCGTACATCGTCCAGCACTGAATGAAGTGTAGCCCGAAGCTCATCCGGCTCGTCTTCTGCCAATAGAGACACTTCCAACTGGCCCGTAATGGCCGTTAGTGGGGTGCGTAGTTCGTGGGAGGCATGCGATACAAACGACCGCTGTAGACTAAAGGCTTCTTCCAGCCGGGTCAGCATTCGGTTGAATCGCTGGGCTAGTTGGGTTAGTTCGTCTCCGCTAGCTCCTTCGGGTAATCGTAGCGATAGATTCGACGCGGTAATCTCATCCATCCGTCGATTGATCTGGTTAATAGGTTGCAGTGTTCGACCCGCGTAAAATCGGCCGGCAACTACCATCAGGGCAGTCATCAAGAACCAGCCAATGGCCAGAATGTAGGCTAGATTCTGGATCGTACGACCCCCAAACGTATCGACGGCCGACGCAAAAATGACCGAAGGAGTTTGATTCTCAGTAAAAAAAATACCCACTACATCGCGTTCGTTATCGCGCCAGTGGAGCGTTCGTACTTGCCGAACCCGCTTTAGTATTCCGGGGGTAACGGTTAGGTAATCGGTACCGCTTTCGTAGATTAACTGATTATGGTTATTGTAAATAATGATCTCTTCCTGGGGTAAAACCGTCAACTGGTTTTTGTCTATCAGTTTGAACAGCGTAGGTCCAACCGGTTCGCGACCGACTAATAAATGACCCGCCGTTAGTGCTTCTGACTGTAGCCGGGTCTGAAATTCGTTCGATACATACTGCCTGGCTACCACGTAGAGAAGGAGACAAAACAGGGCCAGTAAGACCGAGACAATAGCCGTGAATAAAAGGGTCAGTCGGTTGCGGAGGCTCATTTTTCTTTCAGCACATACCCCATCCCAATCAGCGTGTGAATCAGTTTGGTGGGCGAATCTTTGTCGATTTTAGCGCGCAGATAACTAACGTAAACGTCAATTACGTTCGTCCCTGTGTCGAAACCAATATCCCAAACCTGCTCGGCTATATCCACCCGAGACACAACCCGTCCGGCATTCCGCATCAGGTATTCCAGCAGGGCAAATTCGCGGGCGGTCAGTTCGATGGTTTGCCCTCTTCGGCGGGCTACCCGTTCGTGCAGATCAAGTTCCAGATCGGCCACACGCATAACCCGACCCACTTCCTCAGCAGGAACCGACCGACGGAGCAGGGCTTTCAGTCGGGCCAGTAATTCCAGAAAATCAAACGGTTTGGCCAGGTAATCATCGGCTCCGGCTTCGAAACCCAGCAGTTTATCGGCCGTTGTATCCAGGGCGGTCAACATGAGAATCGGCAGCTTGGCGTTCTTGCCTCGAATATATTCGGCCAGTTCAAGGCCATTCATGTCAGGCAGATTAACGTCCAGAATGACCAGATCGAACGCCGTAGTGTCGAAGAGTTGTTTGCCTTCTTCTCCCGTTAAGGCCACCTCTACAGTGTAGGCCTGGGTTTGAAGCCCTTTTTTAATGAACGTGGCTACCTTGGGTTCATCTTCAACCAGTAGCAAATGTGCGCTTGGGCCAGTCGTCATACGTTGGATTTACCCTGTTGCAAATAAGGCGCAAGGTAACAACCAAAACGTAACACGCATAAAGGGTGTTTACTTGAACAGGGAAACGGTTTAATGTGGCGTCGGTTACTAATAACCGACGCCACATTAAAAGGCCTATTCAAATAGCCAATCGATGTTCTTCTTATTCCCCGCAAGGTCGGGCGCGACCCCGGCCGCATCGAAAATTGGAATCTCCTGATTGCCGTCCATAAAACCCAGTAGTAAACAAGCACCTTTGCCCAGGTTCAGGGTGTGTTTACCCGCTTTGAAGGAATAGGCGTGAACGTTCACGGGGGGGAGCCCATCGACCAGAATCGCGTTCGAGATCTTGATTTCCGATTGGCCGTAATCATTGGCGCTGGCATCGGTTTCGAGTTCAGGCGTTGGCAGGTAGTTGGGATTCTTTTCGTTGAAAAAGCCTACCAAAAGCTTCACGGGTTCTGTGGCTGTAAAGGTCAGGCTGGTTCGCTCCGATTGCATTTTCGCTTTGGTCAGTTTAAGCCCTTTTAAGTTCTTTAGTTCTGGCGCAAATCCACTGATAGTAGCAGCGGTATCTGTAAATACGCGCTGTCCTTTTTCTAGGGAATAGGTCTCAATCTGAGGGCTTTGTATCGTAACCGTTGCTGGTTTTAGTAGAATGGGCGCTTTGACGACTGCTTTGTTGGTTGATTTCAGCGAATCAATGGAGTGTTTGAAATGGGCCAACTCTTTCTGATAAACCGGCAGCATTTCGTCCCAGGTTATGTAGGTGGCATCGACGCCCCGCATGGGAATTTTGCGTTGTTTCGTCTGCATGCTGTTGGCATACAGATAAGTGTCTTTCGTTAGCTTCACTAAATCAGCGTAGTGATTGACGCTGCTTTCCAATAGGGGAAGTGCCTTGTCGAGGTCGCGAACGTCATTGGAATATTTATAACGCAGAATGGACAATGCCGCACGGGCTTTCTGAGCGTAGAAATTCGCCATGGCGTTTTGGCAATAGACATCGTTCTTCAGGCGGTCAAACTCGGCTTTGTCTTTGGTGACTGCACCAGCCGCTTTGTCGATGGCTATAACCGCTTGTTTGCCATGTTCTATAACCTCATCAGCTATCTGAACGGGTGTTTCGCCAATGTGTTTTTCGTGTTTCCAATCCTTCTCAGCGTAGTCGATAATCATCTCGCCTTCGGGGGCTTCTGATTCATAGAGTAACGTAAGTAGTCCGTAACGAAACGGATTGATAAGCTGGGTCATCAACATGCCTAACGTCAACGTTTGGCGGTTGCCGTCGGTGATGCCGTATCGACGTAGTAGTTTCGGAGAAATCTCGCCCGTTTGGTCGTAGGCTTCCAGTACGTCTTTGCCCTTGTCGAGCGGTAAACCGTATTTCTCGGCCAGTTGATTGCCCCAATAAGCAATTTCAGCCGGGCGGTTTCGACCTGATTTCCAGGCGTAGCGCCCCCAGGTTTTGTACCAGATCCAGTCGCGGTCGAGTTGGAGCAGGCGAGGGGATGTTTTGTCGGCTGTGTAGGGCCAATCCCAGTACGACGCCTGCGGATACAGATGCAGGCCGTTGGCACCATACACACTGTGCATCGCCTGCACCGACTTCTGAATAAAATCGGAGGAACCGTAGCGAAACGGTTCCAGATTCGCCAGGATGTGCACATTTTCAATTTGAACCGTACCGATATTGCTCAATGTCCGGTGAAGTTCGGCCCATTTGCCGCGTGGCGTATAGGTGGTCAGGGCTTCGCCGTTGAACTTGGCCTCCGTGTACAGATTCTTGTACAAGGGCAACGCGGCTTTCATGACACGGGGCGCATCGGTGTCGTGGGCGCGGAGTACGATAGGCGGTTCGGTGGTTTTGCCGAGAGCTTTCAAGCCATCTTTCACGCCCGGAATAATCGTTTTTGTGAACCAGTCCACATCGTCCTGCCCAACGCCTTCCATGGCTTCGCCCAATGCAATCAGCAGCCCCACATTGGGGTATTTTTCAACAAAGGCAGCAATTGACTTTCGGGTATAATCGGCGATGAGGGGAATGATCGGGCGGTTTCGATCCTGGGTTTTGATGTGGTGATGTTCGGCAAAGGGTTTCGAGACGATGATATTGTAGAACATCTGAATCACCCAGATGCCCCGTTTGTCGGCTTCTTCGGTCAAAAAACGGAACATTTCCTCGTTCTTTTTGAAGGTCGCATCGTCCACCTCAACCGCATAGGGATAGTCTTTCAGCCGAACCAGCGACGCAAAGGGATGCCCGTTCCACAAATACAGCGAGTTGTAGCGATTTTCGACCATCATATCCAGATATCGAATCCACAGCGCTTTGTCATATAACCACGGAAACGTTTCGGGAGTATACGGGTACTCATACACATCCCGACCTGGCAGATAGGTAGGTTTCTGAATACCTACACACGTGCCCCGAAGCACCATTTCTGGCTTATCGGTCACGTTGATTTGTTCAGGAAGTTTGCCTGTTTCAGCGATCTGTGAAGCTAGTTCCAGGCAGCCATACAATGCCCCGGACGGGTCGGTGCCAGCAATCAGGAGCGGTTTTTGGGTTTCTTTTCTGATTGTAAAACCTTCTTTCGTCGTATCCCTTGATGTCGTAAGTGCATAGCTCGAAGCTACCTGTTTGATCGTATTATCTGCCCATAACCCAATCACAATCTGCTGCTTGTCTCGTGCCTTTGTGTTCTGTGTTATCGTCACCTGATAACCCGCCTTTGTTAACGCCTGTTTCAGTTTCTCCGCTCCGAAGGTAATTCGTACGTGAACTGACGCAGGAACGACGATGGTAACGGCCGGATTCTTTTTCGCCTGAGCGTTGGATGGCTGGATGGAGAAAATGAATAGAGTGAGGTAGAGGAGGAGTTTGCTCATTTTGGTTGATTACTGTTAGGCGTAGTCTTAGACTACCGGCAATTGGGTTTGTCTTTTTTTGTCATTCCGACGTCAGGAGGAATCTCAAGCTTGACTGATTAGTAGGCTTGAGATTCCTCCTGCGTCGGAATGACAAAAAAAGACAAACGGATCAAGTACTTCACCGAATTAGCGGAATCCAGACTTCCATTTCGGAATGCCCGCGGTTGGCCCAGGCGTAGTACGGAATTAACCGAATGGGCGTTGGTTGGGGTGCTTTGTCCGATACCTCACGGTACAATTGATTCGTCCAGTTGCCTTCGTTGAGTAGTTTGGCGTCACCTTCCAGCGCCATCACATCGCTGTTATCGATCTTGACGAGGGTCGGTTTAAGATTGACTTTGGCCCATAATGCAATGTTGTTCAGCTTCGTCTTTTGGTTATCTACTGACTCGACGCAATACACAATCGGGCCACGTTTGACGGCCACCTGGTTGCGGTTCTCTTCCACCAATGGATTCGCTTCGATGAGTTTAACCGGCATCGGCAGATTGATGGCTACTTTATCACCTGTAGCCCAGGTTCGGTTGAGTTCGGCGTAGGTGCCTGCCTGAAGACGGGCCGTGACTGCCTTTCCGTTTATGGTGATCGTTGCCCCCTGACACCAGCCGGGAATCCGGACAAAGACCGAAAAGGGCTTGGCGGGAGCTTGCTCCAGCTGAAGACTAATCGCGCCATCCCAGGGGTAATTCGTCGTTTGGGCCAGTCGAATAGCCGACCCATCTTTGAGGGTGGTGTTCAACTGATTGCTACCGAATAGATTCAGCCACAGTCCTTTATCTGAAATGCTGTACGCATAGTTGCTCACTTCCGAAATCGTGCGAACGGTATTGGGTGGGCAGCAGTTTGATAAGCGAATGTAATTCTGACGGCCACCCATCCAGCGCATCTGGTACGGATAATCATCCGACGCACTCAATGGATTGGTGTAGAAAAACTTGTTGCCATCCAGACTGATCCCCGACAGAATACTATTGTACAGGGCCAATTCCATCACGTCGGCGTACTTGGCGTCGCCCGTGATTTGCAGCATCCGGTAATTCCAGTGCAGGTTGCCGATGTTGGCACAAGTCTCGTTGTGGGCCGAATGATTCGGTAACTGATACGCTTTGCCGTACGCCTGATGGATTTTCTGCACCGTATCGGGTTTATAGGCGGTTCCTTCGGGCGAGACACCATCGTAGAGCGCACCACAACCGCCGGTAACGTACATTTTATGATTGACGACATCATCCCACAGTAAGTCCAGCGTGGAAAGCAGCGTACTATCGCCGGTTTCGGCAAACACATCGGCGGCTCCGGCAAACAGATAATTCGCCCGAACGGCATGGCCGATTACCTTTTTCATCTTCCGAAACGGCACCCGGTCGGAGTTGTCATCGGTTCCTTCCGAAAGTCCCCGAATGTCGATTAGCTTTTGCGCTAAGGCCAGGTATTTCGGGTCGCGGGTGGTGCGGTACATTTCGGTGATGCCCATGTAGTGCGACGGACAAATGGCGTTACGGGCCTGCTCGGGGCTGGCGTTGGTATAAAATCCGATCAGAAAATCGGTTGCTTTTTTCGCGATGTTCAGGAGGGAGATTTTACCCGTTGCCCGGTAATGCACGCAAGCGGCCGTCATCAGGTGTCCGAAATTATAAGCCTCAAAACTGAGCTTATCATCAAACATCTTTGTTTCACCCGTTTTCTTCTGCTGAATAATGGCTTTGGTATACACGTAGCCATCGGGTGCCTGCGCTTTGCCGATCACCGCAATGGCTTTGTCCATCATGGCGTCCAGCTTTTTATCTTTGGTAAGCGCATACATACTCGCCACCGATTCCAGCGTTTTGTAGAAATCGCCGTCATGGAAAGAAGGCCCTTTGAAGTTGCCCGTTTCCAGACCAGCCGCTATCTCAAAATTCCGAAAGGCATGGCTGATGTTGGCATCGGTGTAGGTATTCCACAAGTGCGGCACCATCGAATCCCGGCAAATGGCAAAGCGATCCGCCCAGAAGCCGGTTGTCCATTTCACCGCGTTCAGATCCGTACTTTCCAGCTTCGCGAACCTGCTCTGCGACGTATTGACCAGCGCGTTTGTTTGCCCCCAGGCTGTTGTAAGCGCGGTAAGAGCAAAAGCCAGTAATGGGTATCGAATTCGGATATGGCTAAGAGGCATGATAAGTGAATAGCATAAAAATCAAAATTAATAGGAATAATCCCCTTTGGACTATGCTATTTTCGCCGGTGATTGTAGGATGTTAGCATTGTTTTTAACCGCAAAGGGCGCAAGGGTAAGCGCAAAGAATGCAGAGGAAGTCTAATGTTTTGAGTTTTTTTGTTTATTTACTTTGAAATACAAAGTTCTTTGGTAATTTTGCTCGCACAATATAAAACAGAACAGACATGGCTATTAAGAACCAACGCCTTACGGGCATTTTGTTAGCAGTAGCAACGCTTTTGCTCATTCCATTCATCGCGATGCAGTTCACGAATGAAGTGAACTGGACACTATCCGATTTTGTCGTTGCGGGTGTCCTGCTATTTGGTACAGGTCTCCTAATTGAGCTTGTTTTGAGAACAGTAACCACCGCGAAGCACCGCATCGCGCTGTGTGCAGTTATTCTGGTAGCGTTGCTCCTTATCTGGATAGAACTGGCGGTCGGTATTTTCGGGTCTCCAATTGCCGGAAGTTAGGTTTTAAAACATAAACATTAACATCCATGAAAAGCAAAGCGGGTATACTGATTGGTTTTGTCGTAGGTCTAACAGGCTTTCTCTTCCTGTTTAAACTAATCGTCCTTGATCATACCTCCCCTGAGGATGAACTCGCTCCGGGAATAGTCGTGCTTGCTTCGATCTCGAGTGGAGTACTCTTTGCGTTTGCAGGTCGTTTACTACAGAATTATTTTGGTAAGCAGAGGTATTAGGAGGGTAGGGCTGGTATGGGCTTTGTAATTTTCGTGCCAAACTGCCTGATATAAAATTCGTATATAGCCGGTTTTTCTTCAAAAAGATTGTCCAGCATGTTTTCTGTATAATAAGCAGAAGGCTTCGCCAGCTTGCCCATATAGCTTTTCATAGCCGTCTAAATTATTTATATAGTCATTCAGTTGTTTATTAGTCAATGTCGTTGTCAATTGAAGGTCTGAGACTTTGAACGGGAATTGACTGTTATTGGGATTTGGTGTGTGTAAAAATAATGCGTCGCTGTGGCTATCAAAATCGAGTACTATAGCGTATAACTGAAAGCCCTTTTTTAGTATTTTAGTTTTTTCAACGAGTAAGTCAAAGTGCCTAAACAGCTTATCTAAATGTGGTCTTCGTCTTTTAAAGCTATCGTTACCATAGCCTTTCCAGTCAAAGTGTAAATGCCAATTGTCAAACCAAGTTTCAGGATTGTCAAAGTCAAGCCACTTTGCTTTGTCAAGATCATTTTCTGACGCAAGACTTTTATAATATCGTCTAAGTCCTCTCTGTTTTTTGATTCCGTTCATCTGTTTTGGGCTGGGACATAAAATTGGATATAATGTTACTGACCTTTGCGTAACTTAGAACTGACATTAAAGGACACTATGGACAGTATTGCCAAATATATTAGCGAAGAAAGGGATGTTCTCTACTTACGGGGAGCCGAGAAAGCAGAAGAACGGATTGTGAAAAACTTACTGACAAAGCTATCGTTGAGTGCCGAGCAAATCGCTGACATTGCGGGTGTTCCTGTTGAATTTGTAAACGGTATTCAACAAAAACTTGCTGCCAGTAAGTAATAGCGTTACCCCTTATAACTCACCACATAACTCTTCCCTTTCTCCACCATCAGTTCATACAGCCCGGCACTCACAGACCGCACGTCACCCTGCTTACACACAGGTTTAGCTTTACTTTTAAACCGGAGCGTCCCAATGCCGGCGGCACCCGTTACCTTGATTTCTTTAGTGCTACAATACACACTGACGTCACCGTCTGGAGTCGGCACTTTGCCGTCAATCCATTGTAGGCCACCGAGCTGAGGCTCAATTAAATAGGTCGCGTAGGCGGGGGAGGTTGGTTTTACACCCAGGTAGTATTTGCCGAGCAGATAAATGGGACTGGCTCCCCAGGCGTGGCAAAGACTTTTGCCGAAGTCGCGGCCGTACATCGCATAGTGTTCAGCGCCCTTTTTCGAGGGATTGTATTCTTCCCAGAAGGAAGTCGCTCCTAGGTTTAGCATACCACCCCAGTAATCCTTGATTTCTTTGGTCACATAGGTTTGCTCACCGAGGGCGCAAAGGGCTTCGAGCTCGTAGAAACGCATGTAGGGGGTGGTTATTTTTGGAATGTTGGGATTCAGTAGAACATGTTGCTTAACGGCCTGTTTTTGAGATTCATCCAGGTAATTGAAGAAGATAGCAAACATGTTGGCGTAGCGCGTTACGTTGTCGGTAGGCACGCCGTCAATCCGGCTGTGTACGAGCGCGTGTTTGCTCTCGTTCCAATAAGCATTGAAGAGCTTCCCCTTTACGTCGGTAGCTAACTGATTGTACTTTGTCGCGTTGGGGGCGTCGTTCACAATGTTGGCGCAGAGGGCCATCGTTTCCAGACTTCGGGCAAACAGCAACTGCTCAAAACTGACCTCGCCTTTCTTGCTCAACCCATCCGCCCAGTCGATAAATACCCAGTCGCCCGCGAGCCCTTCCAGCAGGCCATTCTTGTTCCGACGCGACAGGCAGTAGTCCATCAAACTTTGCATGCGTGGGTAAAACTGCTGGATAAAGGTTTTGTCTCCCGTATATTGGTAGTAGTCGTAAATGCCTATAAACCAGTAAAAGGTGTAGTCCATAATGGTATTGATGTGGCTCGTAACGGGGTCTTTGCCACGTAGTGCCAACAACGTCCGCGTTACCGAAGGCGAGTCGAACAGGAGGTAATAATTCATCAGGTAACTCTGCGCGGCATCGCCCGACCAGATCCAGCGGTCGCGTTTGATCCCGTCGATGAAAAACTCGCGGGTATTCAGGTGAAGCGTATAAGCCGCAACGTCATATATTTTGTTGATCTGCTCGTCGGAACACCGGAAACTGCCCCGATCGGCAACGGGCAGAAACTCGTACAGCATCGAAACGCCATCCATCGAGACACTCCCATCGAACTGGATATTCACGTACCGAAACGCTTTGGTCAGTTCCATGGTCGAATCACGTTTCTGCGTCTGGTCAATTTGCAGATTATCAGTTGTTTCGCAGGTTGCCGTGGCCAAAGCCTCTTCCTGCGATTCGCCGTAGTAAATCATGACGTTGCCTTTCCCCGACAAGCCTTTCAGCTTGATAAACCCAAAGGTTTCTTTGCCGAAATCGAGCAGGAGGGAGCCTGCTTTTTTGTCCACCTTTACGGCTTGTACCTCATTGGTATTCAGTTTGAATTTGGACGGCGGTAATTGAGGTTCAGTAAAATTCCAGGAACCCGCTTTGAGCCAGGTTGTCCCCGACTGGTCGGACGCTTTGCCAGTTTCGTCAATCCATTCTTTGTCCTCAAATGTCACTAACCAGGAATTATCTGAAACCACGTTTTGGCCTCGTACATAAATAGCCGGAACCCGATCCTGACAGAAGACTTTCAGGCTTACTTTATGCTTTCCGGCCGGTACCGTAATCCGCTTCGGATAGCCCGAAAACGCCTTTCCGTCGATCTTGACATTGTACTTACCTTCCACAAACAGGTCAACTTCCTCGGCTTGCGCCAGGTCGAAGTCCTTGTGAAAATCGATCAGATTATAGTGGCTGTCCAGCTTCCAGAAAGGAGGGAGGAACGTACCCCGTTCGGTGCGTCGGTTCTGCATGTTGTTGCCTAACCAGATCTCAAAATCGCCCGGATACCAGATCCAGGTCGCCTGTTTCTGGGCAAAGCCAGGCGAAATGAACAACAAGAGTAGGCAGACGAACGAAAAGGCTTTTTTCATGTGTAGGAGTTGAAGTACGATGCCAAAACGCAAAAGTAGTGACCATTTAGAAAGTAAACGAAAGTATTCGCGTTATTTTTAAATTGAAGCTGTGTATAACACTAAAAAGGCTTCATTCGTAGTGTATTTAGCTTAGATTTGTACCACATTTGCCCGATAAAATCTGGTCAATTTTCCGAAAGTTCAGCGTTTACAGGGAATGGATGAACGTTACGTATTTACTTTTTCTTTCTTTTGTTTTCTATATATTGTTTTTACCTTTGTCTGGCTAGCCAGATGAGCTTCTGTTCAGCTAGCTATTGAATTGACGTATAGCGATCTTCTAAACCATGAGCGTAAAGCCAAGTACCCCCATCACCCTAGGCGTTATTATTGGTAACCGGGACTTCTTTCCCGATAAATTAGTTGGCGAGTGCCGAGCCGATCTGCTGGAAGCCTTTCAGAAAGCGGGTGTTAAACCCATTATGCTCGATGAATCGACAACCAAGCTCGGCGGTGTTGAAACGTTTCAGGAAGCCCAGAAATGCGCTGAACTGTTCCGGAAACATGCCGATGAGATTATGGGCATTCTGGTCGTTCTACCCAACTTCGGAGATGAAAAAGGGATTGCCGAAACGCTGAAATGGGCTCGTCTGGATGTACCAGTTCTTGTTCAGGCCTATCCCGATGATTTGAATCGACTGGATGTAGCTCGTCGGCGGGATGCGTGGTGTGGCAAAATCTCGGTTTGCAATAACTTCTATCAGTTTGGCATTAAATACTCGCTGACCACCAAGCATGTGGTGCATCCGTCAGACCCGAGCTTCCATACCGATCTGCTCAACTTCATGGCAACCTGCCGCGTTGTAAAAGGCTTGCGGAACGTTCGGATTGGGGCAATCGGGGCTCGTCCGGGTGGGTTCAATACGGTTCGTTACAGTGAGAAAATCCTCCAGCGAAACGGTATTTCGGTTGTTACCGTCGACCTGTCGCAAATTCTGGGCAATGCCAATAAACTGACCGCAGCCGATCAATCGGTAAAAGACCGGCTGGATGCCATCAAGGCGTATACACCAACGGGTCGGACACCGGATGATAAGCTCGTTCAGATTGCCAAGCTAGACGTGGTTCTCAACGACTTTATGGCTGAGCATTCACTGGACGCTACGGCTATCCAGTGCTGGACATCGCTTCAGCAAAATTACGGCTGTAACGTCTGCACGAGCATGAGCATCATGAGTGAGAACATGCTCCCCAGCGCCTGCGAAGTGGATGTAACGGGTACACTGAGTATGTACGCCATGCAACTGGCATCGGGTTCGCCAAGTGCACTGGTCGACTGGAATAACAACTACGCCGACGATGAAAACAAGTGCGTTCTGTTCCACTGCGGCAACTGGGCGAAATCGTTCTTACCCGATATTGAAATCAGCACGGCTCCGATTTTGGGAACTTCGGTGGGTGAAGAGAATACGTATGGCGCATTAGCCGGTCGTACGCCAGCATCTCCACTTACCTTCGGGCGCATCAGCACCGACGATCCCAAAGGTATCATAAAAGCCTACGTGGGCGAAGGCGCGTTGACCGACGATGCCCTGAATACCTTCGGTAACCGGGCTGTTGCTCAGATCGATAATCTTCAGGGACTGATGCAATACGTTTGCCGGAATGGCTTCGAGCACCATGTGGTGATGAATGCCTCGAAAACCGCGGGTATTCTGAAAGAAGCAATGGAGAACTACATGGGCTGGGAAGTTTACTCACATTAATTCACCCCTAAATCCCCTAAAGGGGACTTGGCTAGCACTTAGACAAAGTCCCCTTTAGGGGATTTAGGGGTGAGGCAAGCGAACAGATATCCAATTTTAGGTAGTTTTTAATACTATCAAAAACAAACCATCCATGAAAAAAGCCCTCATCTTTTTAGTCCTGTTGTCGGGCATCGCCCAGGCACAGCAAAAAGAAATTCGGATTTACGATGGCCCGGCACCCGGTTCTGAAAAATGGAATTGGGAAGAAAAAAAGAACAACAAAAACGCCATCAACCTGATGACGATTTACAACGTCGTCAACCCAACAATCACGGTTTTTCCGGCAGACCCATCGGTTGCGAATGGAACTTCGGTGATTATTTGCCCTGGTGGCGGGTTTCATTTCTTAGCCATTGATAATGAGGGAAATGACGTGGCGAAATGGCTGGCTAAAAAAGGGGTTACAGCCTTTGTCCTGAAATACCGCACGGCTCATATTAACACCGACGATCCGTTTGCCGATATGATGGCGAGCCTAAACGGCCCACGTAAGGCTGAATGGGAGACCGAGAATAAAGCCACCATCCCGTTGGTTATTGCCGATGGGAAAGCGGCCATTGCTTATGTTCGGAAACACGCTGCTGAGTTTAACGTAGCCCCGGATCGGATTGGTATTATCGGGTTTTCGGCGGGTGGTACGGTAACGGCTTCGTCGGCCTTTAACTACGCAGCCGCCAATCGACCTGACTTTGTCGCACCGGTTTATGCGTATATGCCCGCTGCGCTCCAGAGCGAGGTGCTGCCCGATGCACCGCCGATGTTTCTTGTCTGCGCATCCGACGATCAGCTAAATCTGGCTCCTCATAGTGTTGATCTGTACAGTAAATGGCTGGCTGCCAAGCGCCCGGTCGAAATGCATATGTATATGAAAGGTGGGCATGGCTTCGGCATGAATAAACAGAATATACCCACTGATACCTGGATTGAACGCTTCGGCGACTGGCTGAATCAGCAGGGATTAGTAAAGCCAAAACCATAGATGATTCGTATGAAATGTCTCCTGAATAGTTTCGTATTGATCTGGGTATTGATGAGTTTGCCTGCCGTTTTGGTGGCACAGCCAAGCTCGAAAGCACGTGTGCTGGTGCTTACTGATATAGAGGCCGATGTGGATGATGCGCAGTCGCTTGTGCGTTTTCTGGCCTATGCCAACGAATTTGATATTGAGGGACTGATTGCCACGACTTCGACTCACCAACGACATCGGGTAGCGCCCGAAACCATTCACAGGCTGTTGGATGCCTACAACAAGGTTCAGCCGAACTTATTAAAGCATGCGATAGATTTCCCACCGGCTGCGGAGCTAAAGAAGAAAGTCAAAAAAGGCTTAGCCACCTATGGCATGGAGGGCGTTGGTGAGGGGAAAGACTCGGAAGGATCGGAATGGATTATCCAGGCGCTGGAAAAGCCGGACAACCGACCCTTGTGGGTACCCGTTTGGGGCGGTCCCAACTGCCTGGCTCAGGCACTGTGGAAAATCCAGAAAACGAAATCGGCACCGCAGGCGTCTCAACTCTATAAAAAGTTACGCGTCTATACCATCTCCGATCAGGATGATTCCGGCCCCTGGATTCGCAAAAACTTTCCTGATGTCTTTTTTATTGTCAGTCCCGGCGGAAATTACCGAAATGCTACCTGGATCGGTATTACTGGTTTTATGCCAGGGGCCAATAATGAAGTAACCAGTAACGACTGGCTTGCCCAGCATATTCAGCAGGGACATGGGCCGTTGGGGGCTGAATACCCCGATGTGGCCTATGGGATGGAAGGTGATACGCCAGCCTTTTTGGGCCTGATTCCCAATGGACTAAATGATCCTGAGCATCCAAATTTCGGCGGCTGGGGTGGTCGTTACGAGTTATATACGCCCAAACCAGAACCGCAGCAACCGAGTCGACCCATGCGTACGCAGGGAGGAGAACTTGTAACCGGCCCGGTATCTGGTACCGAAGCCCGCCCCATCTGGACTAATGCCGAGGATACCTATTCGCCAATGAAATTGTCCCGATGGGGGAGGTCTGTAGTGGCCGATACGGCCAAGTATACCAGCACACAGGTAACGCTATGGCGTTGGCGGGAAGAGTTCCAGAACGATTTCGCGGCTCGCATGGACTGGATGGTTAAGGACTATAAGGGCGCTAACCACCCGCCGGTTCCTAAGCTGAATCACCCGGATGTTCTGAAGGTAAAATCGGGGGATATTTTCGGGCTGAATGCCGATGGCAGCTCCGATCCTGATGGCGACGCGCTGAGTTATTACTGGTTCCAGTATCTGGAGGCTGGTACTTACAAGGGCGTCATTCGGTTTGCCCCATTTCAGCCTAACCTGGCCAATCTCCACACGGTTGTGGCCCCCGAGGTGGATAGCCCCCAGACCATTCATTTTATTCTGAAAGTGACAGATAAAGGTACGCCAGCTCTGACGCGCTATAAACGAGTCATTGTCCAGGTATCTCCTAAGTAATAGTATGATTCTGTTGATTCTATAGTTTCTGTTGATGATAAACTTGATAACTACAGCCGCGGGTGGCATAGCAGGCGGCTCATCAAAATCAATAGAATCCACAGGATCAATAGAATCTAAAATTAATAGCTATGACGGTCAATGAATTAGCCAAAAAATCGGTGCAGTATCGCCGGAATATTCTCAAATACATTGTTGGGGCAAACGCCGGGCATACGGGCGGTAGCCTGTCCTGTATCGACATTCTGAATGTGCTGTATAATAACGTTTTGAATGTCAGTCCCGAAACAGCCCAATCGCCCACCCGCGACCGGTATATTCAGAGCAAAGGCCACACAGTCGAAGCACTCTATGTGGTGCTGGCCGACAAAGGCTTTTTCCCGGAATCGGATCTGGAAACCCTGTGCAAATACAAATCACACTACATCGGCCACCCGACTAAGAAAGTAGCTGGTGTTGAGCAGAATACGGGTTCGCTCGGTCATGGGATGCCATTAAGCGTCGGAACGGCTATATCGGCAAAGCTGGATGGACTGGCATATCGCGTATTCACGCTCCTGGGCGATGGCGAACTGCCCGAAGGTTCCAATTGGGAAGCCGCTTTGTTAGCGTCTCACTATAAGCTCGATAACCTCTGCGCCATCGTCGATAAGAATACCCTACAGATTTCGGGACCAACAGCCGATGTGTGCAGCACCGATCCCCTCGACAAGAAATTCGAAGCCTTTGGCTGGTCGGTTCGACAAGTGGATGGGCACGATTTTCAGGCCTTGACCGACGCCTTTGATGCGCTGCCCTTCGAGCCGGGAAAGCCTAGCCTGATCATTGCCAACACCGTAAAAGGCAAGGGCGTAAGCTACATGGAAAACCAACTGAAATGGCACCACGGCGTGCCTAACAACGAGCAGTACGAACAGGCACTGGCTGAATTGAGTGAATGAATGAGTGAATGAGTGATTAGCCAGGCCGCTGGTGCGGTGAATAAAAAATCAATGAAAAAAGTAGAAACAATGAATTTTCGACTGTGGAGCTTTGGTCTGAGTCTGATCCTTAGCCTGATAACCTCATTCGCTTCCCTCGGCCAACCGAAGGGCCTGGCGGCTGTGGAACCCCGAATGCGCGTCATCGTGGACAACGATTTCAGTGGAGACCCCGACGGTTTGTTCCAACTGGCGCATTTACTGATGTCGCCCTCGGTAGAGATTCGGGCTATTATCGGCTCGCATTTAAATGCTCGTGATGGGTTTGACCCTTCGAAAACACAGGCCGATAATGCCGCCAAAAAGGCGCGGGAGGTGTTACAAACGATGAATGTGACCAAAACTATTCCGGTCTTTGCGGGCTCAAATACCGCGATGGTGGATGACAGTACGCCCGTAAAAAACGAAGCCGTCAATTTCATCATTCAGGAAGCCTTACGTACCGATACGAAAACACCCCTGTACGTGGTTTGCGGGGCCGGACTAACTGAAATTGCATCGGCTGCGCTGACCAATCCGCAGATTGCTAGCAAACTGACTCTCATCTGGATTGGTGGCCCTGAATATAGTGATTTGTCCCTGCCTCCACCGGGTTATTCGGAGGTTGAGTACAACCTGAACATCGACCAGGCGGCTGCTCGGGCGGTCTTCAACCGGTCTGCCCTGCCGTTGTGGCAAATACCCCGAAACGTGTACCGGCAATGCCTGCTGTCATACGCCCAACTGCTGACAAAAGTGAAGCCACGGGGCCAGATTGGCGCTTACCTGAGCGGAACCCTGGAGACGTTGATGGCACGGATTCAACGATTTATCAATATTGGCGAAACCTATATTCTGGGCGATAGCCCGCTGGTGTTGCTTACGGCCCTCCAGTCGTCGTTTGAGCCAGACCCTTCGTCGAGTCAGTACGTGGTTCGGCAGGCTCCGCGCATCAATCCGGCCGGAATCTACGCCCACAACCACGCAGGAAGACCTATTCGGGTGTATACATTCCTGGATACGAACCTGATGTTTAATGATTTTTTTGCCAAACTGGAACTGATGAGTGGTCAGTAATAGTCAGTTGCTGCGCGTCATGGGTGGTCAATAAGCTGTCATCTGTATCTCGGCACCCAATGACAAAAAATGACCATGAATGGCCACCCATGACGCGCAGCAAATGACCACCAATGACTATGAATGACAATCTATTGACAATTCAACCATGGGAGAAGTAAGTACAGTAGTCGATAAAAAGAGCCAGCCTGACGTTGCGCGGGCTAACCTGGATGTCTTTTCCACTACGCTTCAGGAATTAGCGGATAGCGATAAACAGATTCTGGCCGTCACCAGCGATTCGCGTGGATCGGGCAAACTCGTGCCGTTTGGACAGAAATACCCAGCTCAGATCATTGAAATCGGTATTGCCGAACAGAATCTGGTGGGCGTAGCGGCTGGACTGGCGTCGACGGGTAAGAAAGTGTTTGCTGTATCGCCCGCCTGTTTCCTGACGGCGCGGTCGTTTGAGCAAATCAAGACTGATGTGGCTTATTCCGATAATCCGGTGAAACTCATCGGCATTAGTGCGGGCGTGAGCTACGGCGCATTAGGGTCGACTCACCACAGCCTGCACGATTTTGCTGCTCTCCGGGCCGTTCACAACCTAATCATTGTAGCCCCCGCCGATAATTTCGAAACCGAACAGGCCATTCGCCTAGCTGCCGAAACGGAGCATCCAATCTACATCCGGTTCGGGAAGAAAGCGATGCCGCTATTATCAGAAGAGAATCGGCATTTTGAGTTTGGTAAAGGGCGCATCGTAAATGAAGGCGATGATTTGATACTGGTAGCAACGGGTGAAACGGTTTATCCCGCGCTGCAGGCGGCCCGTCAGTTAGAAGCCCTGCATGGCATCCGGGCAACGGTGATTAGCATGCACACGATCAAACCACTGGACTATGAGTTACTGGCTGCTGTAGCGGCAAAAGGGTGCCCGATTCTGACGGCCGAAGAACATAGTGTGTTTGGTGGACTTGGCGAGGCTTGTGCGTCATTTCTGATGATGAATGGGTTTCGTAATCGCTTCAAGATCATGGGTATTCCTGACGAATTCACGGTTACAGGCTCGCAGGTAGAGATTTTTAACCACTACGGTTTGTCGGAGAGTGGTATTGCGAAAGAAGCGCTGACGTTGATAGATAAGTAGATTAACCCCTAAATCCCCTAAAGGGGACTTTGTTTAAGAGTGAGCCAAGTCCCCTTTAGGGGATTTAGGGGTTAAGGCAAGCTTCTAAACCTTTATCCTAAACCCATGAAAACCCTACTTCCTTTTCTCCTTATAGCGTTACCATTCATATCCAGCCATGCCCAGCAACCCGCTCAAAAACTCCGGGTTCTAGTATTAACGGATATCGAAAACGAACCGGATGACGCCCAGTCGATGGTGCGTTTTCTGACGTATTCGAATCAATGGGATGTAGAAGGATTGATTGCAACGACCTCGGTTCACCAGCCGAATCGGGTTGCACCGAATAAAATAAAGCAGATTGTAACGGCTTACGGGAAAGTAAGAACAAACTTATTGCTTCACGAGAAGGGCTATCCTGAAACCGCTTATCTGCTGAGCGTTATCAAGCCGTCGATTCCCAAGTACGGTATGGAAGCCGTCGGGCCGGGTAACGATTCCGAAGGGTCGGAATGGATTATTTCGGTAGTCGATAAGAAAGACAATCGGCCGGTCTGGATTCCGGTTTGGGGTGGGGCTAACTGCCTCGCGCAGGCGCTCTGGAAAGTACGCCAGACCCGCACGCCCAATGAGGTTGATCAATTTGTAGCCAAGCTTCGCGTATACACCATTTCGGATCAGGACGATTCGGGCCCCTGGCTCCGCAAAACCTTCCCGAATCTGTTTTACATCGCCAGTCCCGGCAGGCATGCGGGTGGTGCGTATCATTATGCCACCTGGAGCGGAATCAGTGGCGATAACTTTCACGGCCGGTTTCGGGGTGGCGATTTTAGTATCGTCGATAATCCCTGGTTAGATGAGCATATCCGTAAAAATCATGGCCCGCTGGGTGCCGAACACCCCTTCACAAAATTCCTGATGGAGGGCGATACGCCTAGTTTTTTAGGGTTGATTAACAACGGGTTAAGTGATCCCGAACATCCGAATTATGGAAGTTGGGGTGGTCGCTATGAATTTTATACCCCCCGAACCCGCAAGTGGTTTTACGAGCCCGAAACCCGTCCGTTCTGGTCAGATGCGGAAGATGAAGTGATGGGGGCAGACAGCGCCTGGCATACCAGTAATAAAGCCACGATCTGGCGTTGGCGCAAAGCCTACCAAAACGATTTTGCCGCCCGCATCGACTGGTCTGTCAAACCGTATAAAGAAGCCAATCACCCGCCCATTGCGAAGCTTGGACACGCTAACGAATTGCGAGCCAAGAGTGGCGAAAAAGTCATGCTGAGTGCCAATGGATCGACCGATCCAGATGGCAATACCTTAACCTATGACTGGATCTATTACCGGGAGCCGGGCTCGTTCGAAAGCAACCGTATACTTGAGGTACAGGATAAACAGAAAATGAACGCCTTTATCACAGCACCGAAGGTTACCAAACCCGAAACGCTTCATGTCATTCTAGCCGTGACCGATACAGGAACACCAGCATTGACTCGTTATCAGCGGGTGATTGTAACGGTATTTCCGTGAGGTCGTGGTGTCGGGTTCTTAAACCCGACTTTTTGCGCCAGCCATTGCGTCGTTTAAGAACCCGACACCACGATAAAAATAGCCTAAACCCCATGAACAGTCCGCGATTCATTTTCCTATGGCTCTTGGCCCTCCTCCTGGCCGGAAGCTGTACAACTAAATCCACTTCTGACCAACCGAAGAAAGTGGCCGTAATTGTGTCTACGCTCAATAATCCCTGGTTTGTGGTGCTGGCCGAAACGGCAGCGGCTCAGGCGAAGGCCTTGGGGTACGAAACCAAAATCTTCGACTCGCAGAACAACACGGCCCTGGAAAGCGACCATTTCGAGAACGCCATCGTATCAGGATTCAGTGCTATTCTGCTCAACCCGACAGACTCCGATGGCTCCATCGTAAATGCCATGAAGGCAAAAGACGCGGGTATACCGGTGTTTTGTATGGACCGGGAAGTCAATTCGCCCCAGGCCGCTACCTGCCAGATTTTGTCCGACAACTATTCCGGCTGTGTGGCTATCGGAAAATACTTTGCCCAAACGTTGCGGGCGAAAGCCAAAGACGCACCCATCAACTACGTTGAAATTCTGGGGCTGGTGGGCGACAACAACACCTGGAACCGCTCGAAGGGTTTTCATAGTGTAGTTGATCAGTATCCTAACTTTAAGATGGTGGCTCAGCAAAGCGCTGATTTCGATCGGAATAAGGCCATGGAAGTGCTCGAATCTATTCTACAGGCGCACCCCGATGTCAACGCAGTTTTTTGCGGAAACGATGCGATGGCGATGGGCGCTTATCAAGCGCTGGTGGCTGCCGGAAAGGCGAAAGAGGTCGGTGTGTTTGGTTTCGATGGGGCCGATGATGTGATGAACTCCATCCGGGATGGCAAGATTAAGGCGACAGGTTTGCAATCCCCCCAAACGATGGCCAAAACTGCCGCTCAGTATGCCGACGAGTACATCAAAGGCAAGCGGGACTTCGCCAAAAAGATACCCGTGGCTGTCGAATTGGTCGATCAGGAAAATATAAAGGATTACAGCATCCCCAAAAAGCTATAAAGACCATGCCGAAAAATAGCCTCAAATACGCGGTGCTACTAGTTTTGTTGGGTGTTGTGGCCTATAACTCCGTTTATTTCAAAAAACTGGATGAAGTAAAGGCTGGCTCAAACTCGACTTCAAAATTTGATCCGGCCGCCTATGCGCAGACATTCTGGACGTCGAAACTACTGCCAGCTACGTCAACCGCAACCGATTTTAGTACGCTTCTAACGCTCCTGAAGACCGACAAAGAGAAAGCAATTGATACCTATTCGCACGCATTAGGCATCGGTAATATTCGCTATTTCCTGGTGAAAGGAGAGGGCAAACTAACCGCCATTGGCGATAACGATGTAACACTTGCGTTACCTTCTGGCGAAACGATAAGACTGGCTACCGAGTACATTTTTGGCAACGCCGTCCGCGATGCATCGGGCTTGATCAAGATTACCGAGTTCGATAACACGATGGATCTCAACAACGTATCCGCCGAACTCAACAGCATCATTCGCAAGAAGGTGGTACCGCCATTCAAAGCCAGTGCGAACGTAGGAAGCACAGTGAAGTTTGTCGGTGCCATCGAACTGAATAGAGAGCACCTGCATCTGGATGATATTGAGGTAATTCCTATTTCTGTAACCCTGTAGTGTTGTGGTGGTGTCGGGTTCTCAAACCCGACACGATTGCTGACGCGAAAATGTCGGGTTTGAGAACCCGACACCACGATAAACCCCAACCATGTTAGTAGCAGAAAATATCACGAAACGATTTACGGGCGTAACGGCCCTCGATCAGGTCTGCCTGGAGTTTCTGGCGGGTCAGGTGACCGCTGTGATTGGCGAAAACGGGGCCGGGAAGTCGACGCTGATGAAAATTCTGTCGGGCGTGTATCCTGATTATGAAGGACAAATCGTGTTCAAAGGTCAACCCGTTCGGTTCGATACGATTCGGGACGCACAGGCTTGCGGAATTGCGATCATCCATCAGGAACTGAATCTGATTCTTTACCTGAGCATTACCGAAAACGTCTTTCTGGGCCGCGAACTCACCACGCGCTGGGGCACCCTCGACCGGAAAGCAATGCGCCTGAAAACGCGGGAGCTTCTCGAGAAACTTAAGCTGGACATTGATCCCGATACACTAGTTGTTGAACTAAAAGTGGGTCAGCAGCAGGTCGTTGAGATTGCTAAAGCGTTACTCGTTGAGTCGGAGGTGATTATCATGGACGAACCTACGTCGGCCATTAGCGAAAGTGAAGTGGCGGTTTTGTTCAGCATTATCACCAGTTTACGAAATGAGAATAAGGCCATTGTGTACATCTCGCATAAGTTGGATGAGCTGTTCACGATTGCCGATCGCTACGTCGTTTTGCGGGATGGGAAGTCCATCGAATCAGGTAGTATGCAGGGCATCGATCACGATACGCTGATTCGTAAAATGGTGGGTCGTGATGTTACCAGCATCCGCCGTCAGTCGACGGGCCGGGTACACAAACCGATGCTTTCGGTCGAAAATGTGTGCCTGAAACATGCCATTCGGACGCAGGATAATCAATTGAAAAACATATCCTTTACGGTTGGCCGGGGAGAGATTGTTGGGATTTTTGGGCTTATGGGAGCAGGACGGACGGAATTATTAGAAACCCTGTTTGGCCTCCACCCAAAGCGTTCGAGTGGTACGGTTCATGTTGACAGTCAGCAGGTTCAGTTTAAGGCACCCATTGATGCGATTCGGGCAGGTATGGCGCTGGTTCCGGAAGATCGCAAGAAAGATGGCCTGGTATTAGGCCTGGATGTACAGACTAATATTAGCCTAACATCCCTGTCGATCATTGAACAGGCGGGTTTCCTGAGCCAGAAAAAAGAATCGACACTGGCGAAGAAATACATTGCTGATTTGCGGATCAAGACCCCTTCGGAGAAGCAAACGGCTAAAAATCTGAGTGGTGGTAATCAGCAGAAAATCGTGTTGTCGAAATGGCTGGCCACGAACCCCAAGCTGTTGATGCTAGACGAACCCACGCGGGGCATCGATGTGAACGCCAAGAACGAAATCTATAAACTCATTTTGCAATTGGCCGATGCCGGTATGGGAATCCTGGTCGTTTCCTCCGAACTGCCCGAAATTCTGGCGATTTCTGATCGTATCCTGGTCTTGTGCGAAGGAAGCTTAACCGCCGAAATGGCGATTCAGGATGCAACGGAAGACTCGATTCTCAAAGCCGCTATTCCTAAATAGTTTATGGTATACAGTTTACGGTCTATGGTATTCGGTTTATGATGCGCGATGCAGTCTAATACCGTAAGCTGAATGCCGAATACAGTAAACCAAATACCATAAACTGAATACCGTAAACCTATAACCAGCATGCAAGCAACCTTAAATTCCTACCGGCCTGTTTTAACCAAATTCCAGTCACTGATTGCCCTGTTCATTCTATGTCTGGGCATCAGCCTGATGTCCGATAAATTCCTGACGGTGGCCAATTTCTGGAACGTCCTGCGGCAGATTTCGGTGAACATCTGTATCTCAACGGGCATGACGCTCGTGGTACTAACGGCGGGCATCGACTTATCGGTTGGCTCTGTTCTGGCACTTTCGGGAGCCATCACGGCGGGTTTACTTCGAAACGGTATTCAGTTGCCATCTCAGAACCTGTACATTGGCTTTACGCTATTAGGGGCTACACTGGCGGGTTTGGTTACGGGTTCTGGCTTGGGCTGGTTCAACGGCTGGGCCATCACACGGTTCAAACTACCGCCTTTCGTAGCGACGCTCGCCATGCTGACCATCGCCCGCGGACTAACCATGCTCTGGACAGAAGGTTTTCCAATTACCGGCCTCGGCGATTCGTTTACCTTTTTAGGAACGGGCTGGTTTTTAGGCATTCCTTTGCCCGTTTGGCTGTCAGGCATCATCGTCGCCATTGCGGTATTGATCACGAATAAAACCCGCCTTGGACGCTATATCTACGCCATTGGCGGCAGCGAAAGCGCGGCCCGATTGTCGGGAGTGAACATCAACAAAATCAAAATCGCGGTTTACAGTATAGCCGGTGGACTGGCGGCCGTTGGCGGCTTACTCGTTACCTCCCGACTGGATTCGGCCCAGCCTAACGCCGGTACCAGCTACGAACTGGATTCCATTGCGGCTGTGGTTATTGGCGGTACCTCGCTGTCGGGCGGACGGGGTAGCATTTTAGGTACGGTGCAGGGTGCCATCATTATTGGCGTCCTGAACAACGGGCTGGTTCTTCTCAACGTATCCCCGTTCTGGCAGCAGGTCGTGAAGGGATTTGTGATCCTGCTGGCTGTTATTATCGACAAGCGAATGGATAATGAAAAATGAACAATGTTAAATGAGAACCAGGCTGGTGGTTAAGCATACTGCATTATTCAATATTCATTGTCCATTTTACATTAACACACATGACCAGTTCCTATATTCTTGCCATTGATCAAGGCACCAGCAGTACCAAAACGCTTCTGTTTGACGAAGCTGGTAACGTTGTTGCCCGCGCGTCGGAGCCGTTGAAAACCAACTATTTTGGGGATGGGTACGTGGAGCAGGAGCCCGACGAAATTTTTCGGAATGTGCTCACATCCGTTGGTAAATGCATGGGCGCGTTTGCGGCCGAAGGGGGTAATCTGAAGGCAATCAAAGCCTGTGGAATTTCGAATCAACGCGAAACATTCGTCGTTTGGGACGAGTCGGGAGAGCCCTTGCATAATGCCATCGTCTGGCAGTGCAAGCGCTCCATCGGCGTGTGTGAGCGACTAAAAGCGGGTGGATTGGAGGAGACGATTCAGGAAAAAACGGGACTGTTCATCGACCCATATTTTTCGGGCAGCAAGCTCATCTGGTTGTACGAAAACGTTGAAAAAGTCAGGCAGACGATTGATGCGGGGAAGGCGTATTTCGGAACGGTCGATACCTGGTTACTCTATAAATTAACGAACGGCCAGCGGTACCTGACCGATTATACGAATGCCTCCCGAACCCTGTTTTTCAACCTCAACACGCTGGCCTGGGATCAGGAACTGCTACAAACGTTTGGCCTCTCGAAACTGAATTTGCCGGAGCTAAAGCCCTCGTCAGCCTTCTTCGGTGAGTCGAATTTCAATGGGTTGTTCGATCATAATTTGCCCATTACTAGCCTGATCGGGGATTCACACGCGGCTGCGTTTGGGGAGGGTTGTTTCTCACCCGGCACCGCCAAAGCAACCTTAGGAACCGGTTGTTCCATCATTATGAACATCGGTGAAAAGCCCATCAGATCGAAACATGGGATGGTTACCACGATTTGCTGGAGCACTGAGGAAAGGGTAGATTATGCGTTGGAAGGCGTTATTGTCACGTGCGGAGCCACCATCGAATGGCTGAAAAACACGCTGGAATTATTTGCGGAAAGCCCCGAAACGGAAGCGATGGCAACGGCTGTTGCTGATAATGGTGGCGTCTATATAATTCCGGCTTTCAGCGGCTTGGGCGCTCCGCATTGGCAAATGTCGCGCAAAGCATCTATCTCAGGGCTGACGTTTGGCACGAGCAAAAATCATATTGTCCGGGCGGCTCTGGAGTCCATTCCCTACCAGATCAAGGACGTTATTGTCGCGATGGAACAGGATACGGGTATTTCGCTGGAAGAACTAATGGTGAATGGGGGCATCAGTGCGAATACGTTTGTCCTCCAGTTTTTGGCCGATCTACTTGGTAAGTCTGTCGTTAACAAAGGCATGCCGGATGTATCGGCCCAGGGAGCGGCCTATCTGGCAGGACTGAAAACCGGAATTTATAAAGATCTGGCTTACCTGACCTCAATTAATTCGAATAGGGAAACGATTAATCCGGGCATTGGTCAGGAAAAGGCCCTTGCCGATTATGTGGGATGGCAAACGGTTATCAACTAAGTGTCAATACGTTTTAGGCAAATTAAAACAAACCCGACCCGAAAAGGTGCTCAAGAGATATTGGTTCGTTGTGCAGAATAAAGAAGTAAATCAGTCCAGCTAGAACCAAATAGCTGAATGCCAGCCATTTTTTCTTTTGAGCAAACTCAACCGGATGATGATAGTAATCGTAGATCATGGACGCGGATAAACCCATGACCATCAGAAAGAACGAGAACACACCGAAATCTGTTCGGTACATGCGCATCGACTGCATAAACTGCGCGCCCGATACGATGTAAAGCAACCAGGCTCCAAAGCCAGCCCGGTATAGATACACACTTAACCGCCGGTCGTTTTTAAGGTCGAAGAGGTCGTCGGTGAATTTTTCGGACATGATTTTATTTACTTTGAAATGGTGAAAATAAACACTTCACCTGATAAACGCAAAAAAGACAATGATTGATTCACAACCAGTTGCTACCATTCAGGAATACACGACCATGCAGGTTGAACTCGTACGCGTTGACGATGCCTTCCATTTCGAAGCCTTAGGAAAGTCGGGCGTGGCGCAACACATCGACGCGGCTACGGATATTGGTGGACACAATGCCGGAGCACGCCCTATGGAAATGATGCTTATGGGCCTGGCAGGTTGCTCAGCTATCGATGTAATTCTGATTCTGAAAAAACAGAAACAGGTAATCGAAGATTTTCGACTGAAAGTGGATGGCTTACGCGAAAAAGACGCCATCCCGGCTCCATTCAAAAAAATCCATATTACCTATCTGCTGAAAGGCCAGTTAAACCCTGAGAAAGTAAAACGGGCTATCGACCTATCGATGGACAAATACTGCTCGGCAACGGCCCAACTGCGGCCTTCTACTGAGATAACGTATTCATTTGAAATTCAGGAGTAAGGGTTTAAACACAGAGGAACAGAGATTAATACAGAGTAAACAGAGTTTTTTTTGAGTACCAATTGCTCTGTATACTCCGTGTTAATCTCTGTTCCTCTGTGTTTAAAAAACGAATGGCGTAATTTTTGCATAAATTAGCTCGAAGCGCGTTAATGCGTTAAGAACCTTAACAACTGCATTTGCCATGAAAAAAGCCTTACTTGGTCTGGCCCTGCTGACCACCCTGACTACCCTTTCATTTGCTGGCGAAGTGAGCAAAGAGAAGAAAGTGAAAAAAGCCAAGTCTGCCACTTGTGAGAAAGGTAGCCATGCCTGTTGCATGAAAAAAGCCAAGGTATAAGGGCTTGACTAAACGTTGAATAGCTTGTTAACCTCGCTACTTATGTAAATAGCGAGGTTATTTTTTGCCCTAAAGTTTGCCTGACGACCGTCGACTTACGACTTTTGTTTATGCAACAATATCACGACCTGCTTCGCCACATTCTCGACAACGGCACCCGAAAAACCGACCGGACTGGTACCGGAACCATCAGCGTATTTGGTTATCAGATGCGTTTCAATCTGCAAGATGGGTTCCCATTGTTGACCACCAAAAAGGTACACACCAAGTCTATTATTCACGAATTGCTGTGGTTCATTAAAGGCGATACCAATATCAAGTACCTGAAAGACAACGGTGTATCGATCTGGGATGAGTGGGCCGACGAGAATGGTGATCTGGGGCCCGTGTATGGCAAACAATGGCGTAGCTGGGCCGCACCAGATGGGCGCGTGATCGATCAGTTGCAGGACGTATTGAAGCAACTGAAAAACTCACCCGATTCGCGTCGGATGATTATTTCGGCCTGGAACCCGGCCGATGTACCGAACATGGCGTTGCCCCCTTGCCATTTACTGATGCAGTTTTATGTGGCAGACGGTAAGCTTTCCTGCCAGCTCTATCAGCGCAGTGCCGATGTATTCCTGGGTGTACCGTTCAATATTGCTAGCTATGCGTTGTTTACCATGATGATTGCGCAGGAGTGTGGGTTTACGGCACACGAATTCATCTGGACGGGGGGCGATACCCACCTGTACCTGAACCATTTGGAACAGGTTGAGACGCAGCTTGCCCGCGAGCCTCGACCATTGCCAACCATGCGGTTGAACCCGGATGTGAAATCGGTTTTTGACTTCACCTATGCCGATTTTACGCTCGAAAATTACAATCCTTATCCGGCTATTAAGGCGCCGGTGGCCGTCTAGGTAAACGTTTACATGGAGTATTATAAGCAGACTTTTGCTCAACTTGAGGACTTACCGGACCAATGGACGAATCAGGAATTTGAGCACTGTACATTCAAAAAGCTGGATTTATCCCGAACCGAATTTACAAACTCAAACTTTATCAATTGTCGTTTCGAAGACTGTAATCTAACGAGAGTTGGACTGGGAAATGTGAAACTCTACGATGTTAGTTTTTTTACCTGTAAACTAACGTATGTAGATTTTGGCCAGTGTAATGCGTTTGGATTTCACGTCAATTTTCAGGAATGCCAGCTTGATAACGCAGCCTTCCTGAATCGAAAATTAAAGAAAGCCAAATTTGTAGATTGTTCAATTATAGAGGCTCACTTTATAAAATGTGATCTGATTGGAAGCGTGTTTAAAAACTGTAATCTGGAGTTCGCCAAATTTGAAGGCAATGATTTGACACAGGTAGATTTCTCAAGCTCCTATAACATTGAATTGAATCCGGACGAAAATAAAATGAAGAAGGCTAAATTCTCGTTGCAAAACTTGCCCGGTTTATTGACGAAGTATGAGTTGATCATCAACGGATAATGATTTTTTCATTCCAGTCTACTTTGTAGGCATACACCCAGTCCATTTTTTTTGCTTCCATCTTTACAAAAAAAGGTAATAATAAATCTCTGAAGAACTGCTGGAATTTATTGGGGACAGTTTTATTGTCGCCCACTTTTCGGGCTTCCTTAACAATTTTGTGTACTCTGCTTTGCCGTAGCGATTGGAATTTGTCGAAGGCTGATTCCGGGGTTGGTAAATCTCGAATGCATTTGGCTAAAACAATGGTGTCTTCCAGCGCTAAGGATGCTCCTTGGCCAATATGGGGTGCTATCGCATGGGCGGCATCTCCAATCAGACAAACCCGGCCTTTGTGCCATTTTTCTAGAAATGGGATGTCGTAAATCGGGTAAATTTCCACACTATCAGCCGATTTGATAATCTCAGCAATGGGTTCTGGATCATTTTTATGTAACGCTACTAGTGTGTCTTTGAGCTGGTCGAGTTCTAAGGCAGCCAATTCATTGCGCCTTGGTTCCTTTTCTCGGGAAATGTTATTGAACCACCAGACGTCGCCTAGGTTAGAAACGGCATACGCAAAAAATGATCGCTCACCAAAGGTCATCCGAATGGACCCATATAAACTTTGAACGTTGGCCAGTCTGGTAAAACCACCTGTCGAAAGCAGCCCAGTGTACGAAAGGGCCGGTCCATTCGGGAACAGCGACTTACGGGTTACTGAATGAATACCGTCGCAACCAATTATAAAATCGGCAGTAGCGCTTGTTCCATCTTCAAAGAAAGCAGTTACCGAATCCTCGGATTGAGAAATTGATTTTAATTTCTTGCCTAACTCGATTTTAATTCCATTGGCAATGGCCACTTCGCGAATGGCTTTATTGAGCAAACCTCGTTTTAATTGTACAGTTTCTGCGCTGTATAATTCGTTTTGATTTGCCGTATCGATTTCACCAATGTTCTTGTTTTTTGCATTGAAGAATGTCATTTTCCCCGGCGTAAATTCGGTAAGAATTTCGCCGAGAGGCATGAACTCCTTAAGTACGTTTAAGCCATTTGGTGAAATGCCTAAAAAGGCTCCAGCATCATCTTTAGGCTGGTTTCGCGCTTCGTAGATCGTGGCGTCAATTCCAACCCGTTTTAAAAACAGAGCCATTGCTGGCCCTGAAATACCGCAACCAATGAGAATTGCTTTTTTTGTATTGATCGACATTGATTTTACCTATCGGTGCTCACTAACTAATTTCTGATATTCTTTTTCAATCATGGATTTTTCGCTGTTGTGGTAAACCGCAAGATAATGTGAAGCCAGACCGATACCCCAGCCAAACATCGCAAAGAAAGGCCAAGGGAAAACCGATCCGTAGTGTCCTGATGAACGGAAAGCGAAGTTGGTAAAGGCCCAAATAAGCCAGAGCCCTGCATTGACGATCAAATAGGTACGGAGGTGCATCTGAAAGCCGACGCGGGCTTTCGCTTTCTTCCAGAGGTAGTTATCGCGTTCGGGCATTGGTGTCGAGGAGTCCATTGTGTTGATAGCGTTTTGAGGTTGATTGAGCCAATTGGCTGGCTGGTGAGGTAAAGGTATAGTCAGCCTGTTGCTGACGCCTGCGAAAATCTGACCGATTGCCTAACTTGCGGAGTAAATGACCGTTTTCTCATGACCAATTCTGAAATCGTTGACCTGCTCGAACTCACGGGCCGGTTGATGGAACTCCACGACCGCGATACGTTTAAAACACGCACATTCCAGACCGCAGCGTTTAACCTGGATAAATCTACCGCCGATCTGGCCAACTTACCCGTTGAAGAACTCGTTAAGCTACAGGGTGTTGGCAAATCTGTTGCTCAGAAAATCCGGGAAATTGCCGATACGGGTCGCTTAACGGACCTCGATGAATTACTGGCTGAGACACCCTCGGGCGTGCTGGATATGTTTCGTATCAAAGGGCTGGGTGTCAAGAAAGTACGTACCCTCTGGCGCGAGTTGGGTATCGATAATCTCCGCGATCTGCAGTTAGCGGGAGAGAATGGTCAGATTGCCAAAATCAAAGGATTTGGGGCCAGCACGCAGGAAAAAATTCTGGCGGCATTGGAGTTTTTGCAGGAGCAGCAGGGAAAAGTGCGCATGGACAAAGCGGCCATGATCGCTAACCTTCTGCACGATGAACTGATGAAACGCTTCGAGCGGGTCGAAATCAGCGGGCAGGTGCGTTTGAAAGCGCAGGAAGTCGATGTAGTGCAATTGCTTGTGCAAACCAGCGATCCGGTTTCGGCGATGCTGACCCTGAGTCAATTACCAAATCTGGAACAACATGAACTGGAATCGTCGCCGTTTGCGTGGCGCGGTCGGCTGGCGGGTTTCGATGTGCAGGTCGAGGTTCTATTTTATCCTGCCGAGCAGATCGACCGTCAGTTGTTCATCCACACGGCTGCCGAGCCGCATTTGAAACAGGCCGGAGCTGGTGGGGTGACCTTATTGCAGGCAGCGTATACCAGCGAAGAAACGTCCGAAACCGCCATTTATGAACGGGCCGGTTTGCCTTACATCGTTCCTGAAATGCGGGAGGATGATTTCGCGTTTCGTTGGGCTAGTCGGCATCAGAACGACGAACTGGTAACCTGGGAAGACCTGCGCGGAACGCTTCATAACCACAGCACCTGGTCGGATGGGAAACAATCGGTGGCCGGTATGGCTGCGTACTGCCGCGAGTTAGGATTAACTTATTTCGGCATTGCCGATCACTCGAAAACCGCTTCGTACGCGGGTGGCCTGGATGCTGAGCGGGTGCAACAGCAACAACTGGAGATCGACCAGCTCAACAAAGGCTTTGGCAATGATTTTCGGATCTTCAAAGGCATCGAATCTGATATTCTGGGCGATGGCTCGTTAGATTACGATGATGCCACGCTAGCTACGTTCGATTATGTTGTGGCTTCCGTGCACCAAACCCTAACAATGTCGCTCGAAAAAGCCATGACGCGCTTGCTGAAGGCCATCGAAAATCCATACACCACTATTCTGGGCCACCCAACCGGTCGGTTGTTATTGGCCCGTGAAGGCTACCCCATTGATCATCGCGCCATCATCGACGCCTGCGCCGAACACAACGTCGTCATCGAAATCAACGCCAGTCCCTACCGTCTCGACATCGACTGGCATTGGATCGACTACGCCATGCAACAAGGCGTCATGCTGAGTATCAACCCCGACGCCCACGATCTGGCCGGTTTGCTGGACATGCACTACGGCGTGGCAATTGGCCGCAAAGGAGGCCTAACCAAAGCGATGACCTTCAATGCGCTGACGCTGGCCGAAATGAGCGACTACCTGCAACAACGGCGGGAGAGTATACGTAAGGGCCTATAGATAGACTAAGCTAAGGAATATTAATTATTGGTTAATGACAACAATAAAAGGGTAAATTAGACACAATTACCCTTTTATTGTATTGCCCCGTCATTTTCAGATAGTATTATCATACGCTATTCTGCGCTTCTAATCCCGACTCTATGCGCGTTTTACCTTTACTGTTGTTTTCATTGTGTTTGCTCAACGGGGCTTTTGCCCAGCAACGAAATCCTGCTACTCCATCGGTTACGTTTTCGGCAACGGGTTATGTGAAGGATGTTAAAACCGGGAAGCCCATCCAGGGGGCGAACATCGTGGTGCTGAACGTATCCAAAGGCTACGTGACGGCAAAAGATGGTTTTTATACCGTACAACTTCCACCCGGTAACTATATCCTGCGATTTTCACACGTTGGTTACCGGACCAAACAAGACACGATTTCGCTGCAAAGAACGCTCTTCCGCGAGATCGTCATGGAAGATGACTCAAAGGATCTGGAGGAGGTTGTTGTAACGAGCGAGGCACCGGATCGGAATGTACGTAAGATCGAAATCGGAGTATCGCAGTTAAGCATTAAGAGTATCCGGCGCATTCCGCCGTTAATGGGGGAGGTCGATATTGTGCGCAGTTTACTGCTGTTGCCGGGTGTGACAACGGTAGGCGAGGGGGCACCGGGGTATAATGTTCGGGGGGGAAGCGCCGATCAGAATCTGATTTTGTTTGATGATGCGCCCGTCTTTAATTCCAGCCACCTGATGGGCTTCTTCTCGGTATTCAACCCTGACGTGGTGAGTAATGTAACCCTGAACCGGGGGGGCGTGGCAGCGGCTTTTGGTGGTAGAGCATCGTCGGTACTGGATGTAAAGATTAAAGAACCCGATGCTGAGAAGTGGAGCGTGAACGGGGGAATCGGCATAATATCGAGCCGATTAGCAGTTGAAGGGCCAATTATCAAAAATAGACTGTCGTTTCTGGTAGCCGCACGGGCGTCGTTCAATGATTTTCTGTTTAAAATAGCTCCCCCAAATCTCAGAGGGACAAAGGCCAACTTTTATGATCTGACCACTAAGTTTAAGTATCAACCCAATGAGAAAAACACGATTACACTAACAGGCTATCTCAGTAAAGATATTTTCAAACTGGCATCGGATTCATTGTCGGGGCAGGAAATCAATGCGTCCTCGACCCAGTTCAACTACCAGACAATGAACGCGGTACTGCGCTGGAATTACTTCATGAGTAAGCAGGTGAACCTGGCTACTGCCGTTATTCTGAGTCGTTATAAGGCTGATTTGTCTTCCCCCGATTCATCGAATGCGTTTCAGCTTCAATCAGGCGTATGGCATAGGCAGATCAAATCGGATTTAACCTTTACGCCGAACGAAACCCACCAGTGGCAAGTTGGCGTGAGCGCCATCGACTATCTGCTACAACCCAATACCCGAATACCCGGCCCCTACTCCAATGTGCTGCCGGTTGATCTCGATCGCGAACGGGCTTATGAACTGGCGGCTTACATTCAGGATGAATGGAAATTAAATACGAACGTAGCCCTGGTTGCCGGTTTACGTTATTCGGAGTTGTTGAACCGCGGCCCGGCATCGGTACGTACCTATCAGGAAAATGGCCCCAAGCAGGACGAAACGGTTACCTCAACCCAAACCTATGCTGCTGGAAAGATTTACCACTCAACCGGAGGATTGGAGCCTCGACTGGCTATACGCTGGTCGGTGGGTGAGGGAAAAGCCATCAAGGCTGGTTATAGCCGGTTACGCCAGTACATTCAACAAGTGACAAATACAACGGCTGCCTTGCCAACCTCACGCTGGCACCTGAGTGATCAGTACACAAAGCCAGTCATCGCCGATCAATGGTCGCTGGGATATTTTCGAAATACCGCCGATAACGCGATTGAAGTATCGGGCGAGATGTATTATAAAACCCTGACCAATGCTATTGATTATCGAGATGGGGCCGAGTTGCAGCTGGCGAAGGCCGTGGAAACCCAGATTGTGCAGGGAAGTGGGCAGGCCTACGGACTTGAAGGATTGCTGCGGAAAAACAAAGGTCGCTGGACGGGCTTCATGAGTTATACATTCGCCCGTACCTTTCTAACGATGAACAGCCCTTATACTGACGAACGGGTGAACAATGGAAATCCCTATCCGGCCAATTACGATAAGCCGCATACATTGAACGTTCTGGCTACGTACCGTCCCTCCACCTGGTTCAGCATGTCCTTGAATTTTACGTATAGCACTGGCCGACCAACCACGCAGCCAGCCGCAATTGCCCGAGTGGGCGGTATACTTGTTCCGATCTACATCGATCGAAATCAGCAGCGTGTTCCTGACTATCACCGGCTCGACTTTTCAATGACTTTTGAGCAAAATCCACTTAAGAAAAAGCGGAATCAGAGTAGTTGGGTGTTCTCCGTTTACAACGTGTACGCGCACAAAAATGCATATTCTATTTTTTATAAACTGAGTCCGGCCTCTGCTTCAGATGCGTACAAGCTATCTATATTCGGAACCGCCTTCCCCTCGCTGACCTATAATTTTAAATTCTGATGAGGCTACGTTATTTTATATATGCCCAACTACTACTTGTTCTGGCACTGGTTATTTCGTGCGTCACTGAGTTTCAGCCAGGTAGTGTTAGCATTCCGACATCATTGATTGTAGAAGGGCAAATTACCGATCAGCCGGGACCCTATTCCGTCAAATTAACGAAGACCGCAGATTACTCTTACAAGAGTTTGAATCTGCTCGAAACGGGGGCAACAGTGACTATTTCTGATAACCTTGGTAACCAGGAAGTACTGAAGGAGCAATCGCCGGGCGGGGTTTATGTAACGTCAGCCAACGGGATTCAGGGAGTGGCGGGGCGTAGTTATAAACTGACAATCAAGACCAAAGCCGGAAAGCAGTACGAGTCGGATGCTGAAGTATTACAGGCTGCTCCCCCAATTCTGAAACTGTATTATGAGTACACTGTAGAAACAGGAGGGCTGAATTTTGCCAAGAACCAGGGTTGGAATGTTTACCTGGATACCAAAGATCCTGAGGTACTCGGGAACTACTACAAATGGGATTGGCAGAACTATGAATTTACAGCGGTCTGTTCGCAACGAGAGCTGCCAAATGGGACGCTCACAGGTTTAGGGTGCTGTTCAAATTGTTGGAATATCACCCGTTGTTATAATTGCATCAGCCTTAGTTCTGATGCCAATATCAATGGTCAGGCCATCAGTCGGCAGTTAATCATGCGTGTACCTTATAAATCGACCAGTAAGTATTATCTCGAAGTACAGCAACAGGCGATTAGCAAAGGGGCTTATCAATTTTGGAAAAGTGTGAAAGGGTTAGTTAGCAACACGGGTGGGTTATTCGATGCGGCACCCTCGTCGGTGCAGGGCAATCTTCACTGTGTAAACGACCCATCCACGCTCGTCTATGGCTTTTTTGGGGCAACAGGCGTATCCGAGCAATACATCAATGTTGATCGGAGTACTGGTCAGGGAGTTCCCGATTTAGATCCAGTCCCCATTGTGCCTCAGCCTTCGGCCTGTGTTGTTTGTGAAAATAGTTTATACCGTACACCGAATAAACCGCGCTGGTGGCAGTTCTAGCCTGTAATGGAGTTATTAATCGGTTTGGGTAGTTGCAACAAAAAAAATAGCTTTGTGTAAATCATCACAACATGGCTCGCCCGGTAAAACTATTGGTATTGCAATTTGCCTCTATTGGCGATGTCGTGCTAACGACTCCAGTAGTTCGTTGTCTAAAACAACAAATCCCGAATGCCGTCGTCCATTTTTGCACCAACAGAGCATACCAGCCAACAGTCGAGTATAATCCGAATATCAGCCAGGCTCATTATATCGGTTCAAGCCTATATAAACTGATCAAAGAGCTTAGAGTCGAACAGTTCGACTACGTAATTGACCTCCAAAATACTTTCCTGACCAGTCTTATAAAGGCAGCTTTGGGGTGTCGCTCATTTAGTATTGAAAAGCAGTCGTTTCGCCAGTGGCTCTATGTTCGGTGGAAGGTGAACGCCCTGAACGAACAGCACATTGTGGATCGCTATTTGGCTACGGTTCAGTCCTTAGGTGTTGAGAATGACGGACTGGGACTAGATTATTTCATCCCCTACAAAGATGAAGTTGAGATCGACTGGCTTCCCGAAACACATCAGCACGGGTTTGTAGCCTATGCAATTGGTGGGCAAAGTCTAACCCGCCGACTGCCTGTGTTACGAATGATTGAGCTGTGCCTTAAGATCAACTATCCAGTTATTCTGCTCGGTGATAAAGCAGATCGTAAAGTTGGCGACGAACTTATGAAGGCCATTGGTGAACGCCAGATCTACAACGCCTGCGGCCTTTACAACCTCAACCAGTCGGCCTCGCTGCTGCAACGGGCGCGGGTTGTATTCAGTCATGATACAGGCCTCATGCATATTGCGGCTGCCTTCCGCAAAAAAGTGTATTCGATCTGGGGTAGCACTACGCCCCGGTTTGGATTTTACCCCTATAAAACCCCTCACGTCCGGCTCGAGACTCCCGGCTTAGGTTGCCGGCCCTGTTCAGCTACCAATGCCGACAATTGCCCCATGAAGCATTTCAAATGTATGAATAACCTCCCCTTTGATTTTGAAGTGAAAGAATTGCGAACCAAAAAGAATTTTGAGTGATAAGTGAATATGTAAGCAATATTATTGAAAATAAATACATTTTTTTTGTGACGAATTTTTCTATTTACCGTTTTAATAGTACGTTGCCATAAATTTCCTGCTGAAAAGAAAGCTATAGAATTATGTATTTAGAAGAACGAGTTGAACAGTTAGAAACGTTGGCTGTCGATCAGAGCAAGCAGTCAGAATTAATTGCTAAAGCAGTAGCGAAGTTAACTGTTGATACCCAGCAAGGGTTGGATAGTCTTAGAAAAGGGCAAGCCGAACTTCAGCAGGAAGTAACTCGTTTGGCTGATTCTATAGATAGTACAAATGAACGTGTCAGCCAGCTCGACCGCAAAATGGACCAACGCTTTGAGGAGGTTGACCGCAAAATGGACCAACGCTTTGGAGAAGTTGACCGCAAAATGGATCAACGCTTTGGGGAAGTTGACCGCAAAATGGATCAACGCTTTGGGGAAGTAAATGATAAATTTGCTCAGATTGACGAAAAGCAAGATGCGATGCGTCAGGATATAAACGGAATGCGTCAGGATATAGCTGAGCTGAAGATCGGTCAGGAACTGATTTTGCAGATTTTACGGGAGAAATTACCCTAATACCGCTCTATTTCTTTGGTTTACCCAATGTAGCGTAGAAGCAAACCAACCACGGCAGCTCCGCCAATAATACCTAATTCGGGTAGTTTTTTAAATCGATAAAGAAGTACAATGGTTGCTACTGCAATCAGAATTGCCGCTGCATCGACCAGTTGCCGACGAGCCAATACAATAACTGCACCCGCAATGGCTCCAACGGCGGCAATCGTTACGCCATCAACAAATGCCTTCACCCCCGGATGTTTACCCCACCGCTTAAAGTAAGGTGCCGGTAATATGGTAAACAGATAACAGGGTATAAATGTAGCTAATGCCGCCACACAGGCCCCTGTGAAACCCGCGACCAAATAGCCAATAAACGCCACGGTTATGACTACCGGTCCCGGCGTAATCATGGCTACAGCGACAGCATCTAAAAACTGTTGCTCAGTTAGCCAGCCGTATTCTTTAACAACCCCTCCGTACAGAAATGGAACAATGGCCAGCCCACTTCCAAATACAAAGGCACCCGCTTTGGCGAAGAAAAAGACTAATTTCCACAAAATGGAATCAGTTGGAACTGCTAAAACCTGTGCTATAAACGGAGCTACACTGCTCCCCCAGCCAGGCCTGATCGAAGAGGGAGGAGTTTTTGCGAACCAATAAATACCACCTGACATGAGCACTAGCCATAGTAATTCCGATTCGGTTACCGCCGTAGCTACGGCCGATAAACTGAACAAAATCCACCCCAGCGAATCATTCCCCACCGTTTTGGTCGTTAGCTTGTACGCCCCTATGGCAATAATGCCAATTACTGCGGCCCCAATACCATAAAAAACTGCCTGCATCCAGGGTAGTCCGCCAAAATGTTGGTAAGCCCACCCCAACACTACGACCATGAAAAAAGAAGGGAGTACAAAGGTAAGACCCGCCAATGTTGCGCCCAGAATGCTGTAATGGACGTACCCCAGATAAATAGCTAACTGGGCCGCCAACGGACCGGGTGCCAATTGTGCTAACGCTAGCCCTTCCCGATAATCTTCCTCGCTTATCCACTGGCGTTCCATAACCAGATCGTGGTGCATAGCACTAACTAAAGCTGGCGGACCGCCAAAACCAATAGTGCCTAATCGGAGGAAATAGCGGACCAGATCGGTTTTTGTATACGGTAGAATCGTAGCTTCCATACCATTGAGTTAATGCTTCATTCCACTTGACTTCCCCTTTCCCACCTGGTTGAGCGCGGCCCGGAATCCTTTGGCTAAGTCTGATGCTGGCCCGCGGCCATAGTAGTGAAGAAAGATCGTTCGCGGTTGCTCTCCCAACATGTGGTGGTGCAGAGCAACCACCTCTAACTTATGATCTCGCAACGTTTTAACAACCAGATTAACTTCAGTATCCAGCATGGCTATGTCGCCCGCGATGTGAGCGGCATCCTGTTTTCCAGCAAAAGAAGCCCATGAGTTTAGGCCAATAGCAGCCGTCATCTCGGCATCCATTGCCACAATCTGCACATCGTCTCGTCCCACTGTGTATTTATACGTTGGGCCGTTGACAACACCTTTGTAGTTGACAATGCCATCCAGAGCAGGCAAATCAAAAAGCTCATTTCCAGTTTGAGCTGTAGGAGTGGTTGTTGGTGCGGGTTGATTTGCCGGAAAGAGTTTGGTTTGACTAATAGCCTGCGCATACTTTTTGGCTAATGCAACCGCATCGCCCATGCCGTGGAGGTGCATATAGAAAATGCGCGGTTGTTCATAAAAGAAGTGATTATGAATGGCGCCAACTTCCAGTCCAGCTCCCAGAGTAGCGTCGATCAAGGGATTTACTTCGGATTCCAGTAGCACAGTGTCGCTCATCATCACGGTTTGTGTGCCATCCAATGTCTTCTTAAACGCAACCCAGCCGCCAAAGCCAAAGGGAATCGGAACTGACTCCTCTTTTACAGTTACCTTCAAATCGTTACGTGGTAGGGCTATGTTATAGGTGGCCTGCGCTTCGTTGTAGGTACCCTTTTTGCCTATCGCAGTGGCAATTGCATCCTGTTCCGCCACCGACAAGGCTGGTGTTTTAAGGTGCGACACTGGTTCGGCTATCGGGCCTCCACAGAGGGGTATGGTGCTAGCTAAGGTTGCTGTTTGTAGAAAATGTCGTCGTTTCATGGGCTCGTTAGGCAAAGTATAGAGGGCATAATTAGGGAGTCAACTAGTTAGAAAACAATACCAAACTGCAAACCTACTGTCATGGATGTAGGGCGGTCGTTTCCAAACCGAACTGGGAGCGGAACTGCCACGAAATAACTCGTTGTTGGCCCTTTTTTTACAAGTTTGTTTAGAACAGGCGTAAACCCATACCGGCCCGATGTTTCAAACGCTAGTCGGCTGGCAAGGGTGAAATCGTGGCCTAAATTGACCAGTACACCCGGATGAAAGAGCACATTCGCCACCCGGCTGGTTCCATTTTCGGCCCGGATGAGGGGCACGACTTCAACTGAAAAACCAAGCTGTTTTGTTTTCCAGAGATTCAAGCCAATCGGAAAACCAACGACATAGTATTGATTGAAATTCGTTTCGCTGCCGTTTCCATCGAATGTTACTATGGGATGAAGTACACCTAAATAACCCACCATGCGAGGATAAACAGGGGGCGGTGGCGTTTGGGCGTTAACGTTGAGCGATATAAATCCAGCTAACGCAACTAGACAACTAAACGATTGGTAACGAACGTATTGTGAGACCCGCATTACACAGATAGTAGCTTTTTCTGTCACAAGAATAAGCCAGCAGACGAGTCAGAAATAGAACGAATTTAACCTTTTGTACCTGCTTTACCTTTTTGTCTGTTTTTTCGGTAGTCTGATGGATTTTGACCCATCAATTTCTTGAAAATTCGGGAAAAATGACTCTGATCTGAAAAGCCCGTCAGGTAGGCAATTTCAGACAGACTATAGGAAGTTGTTTCAAGCAGTTGCACCGCTTTTTCGATCCGCAACTTACGAATGTATTCCCCAAAGGAAAGATCGTCGAAGTAGCGAGAAAAGGCCCGTGATACATAGGCCGGATTCACATCCAGACTTTCGGATAAGTCATTCAGACTAAGTGCCAGGTTGGTATCAATCTGATCCTGAATCAATTCTTTGAGCTCCTTTACCCAGGTTGGTGTCTTCCGTTTGCCAGTCGGTTTAAGATAGGTGTGAAGAACTTCCAGCAATAGCCGCTCCGTTGGACTTTGGGTATGTTTTACAGATTGGAGGTGCCTGGCCCAGCTATAAAGGGCATCATAGAGAATGAACCCCTGTTCCAACAACTGCTGATCATTTTTGATATTGAAGGCCATACCTGCCGAAATGGCCCACAAACCCGCAGCCTGAGCGGCTAAGGAATGATCGTCCGTATCGGCACCACGCACGATGGGGGCTAACGTTTGTAACGCCGGATCTGCGAGGTTATGCTTTTGGAGGAAATAATCAAAGGTGCAGCGATCTTCGTAATGGCTGTATTCTACACCCGGGATATCGAATGGGATTGCATTCAATGCCAGCGCCTGTAGTTCGACCTGTCCTTCTGGTACAAAATGGATTTCAGCAGTTGGGTCAATAAACCGGCGAATGAGCCATGGACAGGCTAATCGGTCAATTTTTGGGCGTTCGCGGGTGATCCAGATCATAGCGGGAATAAAGCTTAACGAGCCAGCATCTGCCGTACTCTCATGACCACTAACTCTACCGAAATATCGTTCAAACAAGCTAAATCACCCCGCCAGCAGGGCTTGTTGCCGAATACAGAACAAGGGCGGCAGGTGAGTACGTCGACCGGAATTTGAAGAATAGCTTCGTCACCTTGTCCCCAGGGGCCAAAACCTGCATCAGGATGCGTAGCTCCCCAGATAGATAGCACAGGTACGCCACTCAAAGCCGCAAGGTGCATATTGCCCGAATCCATGCACAGCATACCGGTTAGCTGTCGGATGAGGGCTAGTTCGGCGGCAAGCGAAAGATGTCCAGCTACCAGGATAGCCTGGGGAAATTGCTCCCTAAGGGTTTCAAGTTGAGCGATATCACTGGCGCCCCCACCAAACAGGAAAATGGTGGCTGGTGTTGCGGCATAAAGTTGTTCCAGTAAAGAAGCAAAGCGTTCGAACGGCCACATCTTTTGCTCATGTTGGGCAAAGGGAGCAATGCCAAGCCAGGGTACGCTATAGTTCACCGTATGGTGGTCAAGAAACGTAGTGAGTTCACCTTTGGCAGATGTAAAGGATGGGAACTGAAAGGGTTGAGCAGGTTGAAGCGTAAAACCCGCTTTGTCGAATGTCCTGGCGTATCGCTCAACACTGTGGGGCAACTGTCGCCGAATTTTGTTCTCTTTTCGGGTTAGTTCTTTTTTCTCCGCCCGGCCTTTGTCAATTGTTACGGATGGAACACCGATTAACCGAAACAGGCTTTTCAGGACCCCCGACCGTAAATTCTGGTGCGCATCGACTACCACCCCAAAAGAAGCTAACTGGCGCAGTTCATTGAACAAACGAATCAGTCCAGCCAGTCCCTTATGTTGTCCATCAAAATCGGCTCCTACAATGCGGATGTTAGGAAATCCCTCGAAAAAAACGGCAAATTTGGCCCGCGTCACCAACGTGATCTCAGCCTCAGGATACCGTTGCGTGAACGCCTGAACAACAGGTGCCAGCAGGGCCACATCGCCCATGGCCGAAAACCGAAGAAGGAGCAGCTGATTCATTCGTCATGAGTCATTAATTGTCATTGATTGTCATTCATCGTCATTAAGTTGTTCAGCTATCAATGACGATCAATGACAATCAATGACTATTTCTGACTACTATAAAGGACCGGGTTCAGCGTAGGATCATTGTACATCTTCATCTGTCGGTAGACCTTCATATACCGGTCGCCGTTTTGGATGTCTTCAATTAATTCATCGAAACAGCGGGCCAGATCGCTTTCCTGTTCGAGTAGTATGGCTAATTTCTGTTGAGCTTTCTGGCGGTGTTCATCCGAAACAGATTGCCGTTCAACCTGCTCGCGGAAGTGGTATAGTTTGAGTTGCAGAATCGACATTCGATCGAGGAGCCAGGCAGGTGTTTCGGAATTCATTCGGGCCGTCGATTTAGGAATGGCGTCCATGAAAAGTTCTGAAAACCAGCTGTCTATCTCCTCTACCGTATCGGTACGATCCTGATTCGACTGGTCAATCCGGCGTTTAATGGCAACTAATTCGTCGGGCCGAATGGTAGGGCTACGGATAATATCTTCCAGATGCCATTGAACCGTATCAATCCAGTTCTTTTTGTACAATAAATAGGCAATACCGTTTGATGAATACGGGTTATTGATAGGTGTATCGACGTAGTCGGTCAGGTGGTAATCCTGAATGCTCTGACGGAAAATGTCGTTGGCAAACGTAGCGTTCATAGGCGATTAATCAGCCGCAAAGATATACGTTTTCGTTGGGAATGTAGGAAAGGAGGTTAGTCGAGGTCAGTAGAAGTATGGCCCAAAATGTCCGGTGGTTGGCCCTTGCGTACTCAAATTGGTATGTACTTTTACACGCTAATTTCACTATCCGATGGTTCGTATGGCACAAGTGATTTTTGTTGTACCGCCACGTGTACACGTTCTTGATCTAACGGGACCAGTTCAGGTTTTTTACGAAGCCGCCGAATACGGAGCTGCCTATCAACTGACGTATTGTTCCTTCGAGAGCCCGGTAACCAGCTCCGCAGGATTGAATTTTGGGGCGGTTTTGCCGTTTACAGAGGTTCAGGCTCAGTCAGGAGATTTTATCTTTCTGCCTGGTATGGAAATGGAGTACATTCGGTCGGATCGGTTCAAGGGAGAAACTGTTTTTTTTGACTGGCTACGGAACCAACAGGCAAAAGGCGTTCACTTGTGCTCGGTATGTACGGGAGCCTTTATATTGGCTCAGGCTGGTCTGCTCGATGGCCGGAAATGTACCACGCACTGGAAGCGAATTGATGAATTACAAACAACCTACCCACGGTTGATAGCACAAACCGATCGGTTATTTGTGAAGGATGGGAATAACTACACCAGCGCGGGCATAACAGCGGGTATCGACCTGGCGTTAGCCATTCTGGAAGAGCAGCAAGGTGCATTATTTGCCACAAAAATAGCCCGCGAGTTAGTCGTGTACTTTCGGCGAGGGGCCGACCATTCACAGAAAAGCGTTTACCTGGATTACCGAAACCACATGAACGTGGCTATTCACCAGATGCAGGACTGGCTGATTGCCAATCTGGAAGTAAAGGCAACCCTGGAGGAACTGGCCGAAATGGCTAACATGAGTACCCGAAACCTGACACGCACCTTTCGAAAAGAGACAGGAACCACCATCCATGACTATACAACCCAGCTTCGGCTGGAATTGGCCAGAACGCTACAGCATAATCCGGGTATGACCATGGAAGCCATTGCCGCCAGGTGCGGTTTTCAGGATGCCCGTCAACTCCGGCGAATCTGGCAGAAGTCAGGTAACACGACTACAGTACGATATTCAGTTTCCTCCTAACAACTACGCTAATGAGTTTTCCATTCACGTTTGCCCGATACCTGGTTTTGGTTTGTATACTGACCGGGTCGTTCTACGCTGCTTATGCCCAGAAATCGAAAACAAAGGCTGTGCTAATGGCCTATTACTGCGAACCTTGTAACAATGCCTGCGACTTAGAGCGTCACGATGAACCAGGCGTTTGTAAGCATTGCGGGATGCCCTTTGTTAAACGGAGTGTTGCTCTTATGGACTCGCTGCGGATGGGTCAGAAAAAAGTCGGGAAGCGCAATGTGGCCATCTTTATTCACAACGGCGTAGAGGTGCTGGACTTCTCTGGCCCGAGTGAGGTATTTGCGTCAACAGAAGGCTTTACAGTCTATACGGTAGCGCTTACGAAAGAACCAATCGTTAGTCAGGGGTTCATTAAAATCATACCGAATTACAGCCTGGCTGATTGCCCAAAACCGGATATTGTCGTGTTGCCTGGTGGACAAACGGGTCCATTTCTGGAAAACAAACCGCTGATCAACTGGATAAAAGCCAGTGCTCAGGAAGCCGAAATTATGCTGTCTGTTTGTACAGGTGCCGGTTTACTAGCCAAAGCGGGTTTGCTGGATGGTAAGCAGGCCACTACTTTTCACAATTACATAGACAATCTGCAAAACGCGACGCCTAAAGCCAAAATACTCCGAAATACGCGCTTTGTCGATAATGGCCAAATCATCACTACGGCGGGTGTATCGGCAGGTATTGATGGTGCCCTACACGTAGTTGCTAAACTGAAAGGCCTTGCCATAGCTACCCAAACCGCCCGCTATATGGAGTACGATAAATGGAAACCCAATGAAGGGCTGGTTGTGGAACAGTCGGCAAAAATGGCCGCCGGGCGAAAATGAGAAAGGCTACTTACCGCAGCGTTTCCCATACCCGAAAACTTTCTCCCGCGGCAAACTCCGATTGGTCAGCTGGTAATTCCATAAACCCATCGGCGGCTAACAGATTGGCAAAATCGGCTGAGCCAGAACCAGGCAGGGGGTGAGCCAGTATGCGGCCATCGGGTTCGGAGGTAAGGCGCACGGGCAGGAAATACGTGATGGCTGGTTTGAATACCACGGCTTTAGCTAATTGTGCATAGCGAACTGAAGCACGCGCTAAACCCAGCGAAACGCGTAGGTAAGGGAGTACGTACCGATAAGCACACAGCACCGTCGAGACGGGATTGCCGGGTAACGCAAAGACTGTCCGGCCTGGATTGGCTTTGCCCGCTGCCGACGTGCCAAACCAGAGCGGTTTGCCAGGCCGTTGCTCTACTTTATGGAAATGTTTCTGAACACCCAGACGAGCCAGCACATCCGGTACAAAATCAGCTTTCCCCGCCGAGACACCGCCACTAAGGATTAGTACATCGTTAGTGTTGAGAAGGTGGAGTAACTTCTCCTGCAATAGGGCTTCATCGTCCACGATATGATGCAGAGTTGCCTGAATGCCGAGTGATGCCAGAGCGGCCCGGAGCATATAGGTGTTCGACCGGCGAATCTGGTAGGGCAGGGGTGTTTCGGTAACATCCACCAATTCGTCGCCGGTTGAGATAAGGGCCACCCGAGGAAGTGCCGTGACGATCAGTTCATGTTGACCAACCGAAGCCGCAACCGCCAGTTCGGATGGTCCCATGCGGGTGCCAACCGGCAGTAACTCGTCACCCGCCCGGCGGTCTGTTGCCTGGGGGTGAAGATGCTGCCCCACTTCTACATCCTCAATCGTGACTGAGGCAAGTCCAGCCACAATATGCGTATCTTCATAGCGCACAACGGTATCCACACCAACGGGCAACATAGCACCCGTCATCACTTCCAGGCAAGTATTGGCATCCGTTACCGTTTGCTGGGGTTGCCCGGCGCGTTGCATACCTACTACCTGAAATGTCCGCTGTCCGGCAGCGAAGTCAGCAAAGCGAATGCCAATGCCATCCATCGCCACCCGGTCGAAGGGTGGGAAGTCACGGTCAGCCCGGACGGCTTCGCGAAGTACACGACCATTGGCATCGTCAATCGAAACGGTCTCGGTCGGTAATGTGAGCAGGTGTTGTTGAGTAATAGAAAAAGCGTCGGAAACGGAAAGCATAATGATTTGCGATTTACGGGGTACGATTTACGATTTATTGCCGATCAAATCGTAAATCAGTTTATGAACTCTTTTTTACATCTTAACGCACAAACTAATTCAGCTATAGTCAATGACGTGTAATCGTGCTATTTTCTGCTTATATTTGTCATGTAAGATTAACAAAAACTAATATATGGCTTCGGAAATTGTTAGTAATTATAAAAACCTGGTTGCCCATATCGGGAATCTTATCGACGTTGCAGGTTATCGTAATGATTACATTGCGAGGAAAATAGGGATTTCGCCCGTTAGTTTTGCGACGAAAAAAAAGCGAAATAATTTCTCTGTTGATGAAGTGGAAAAAATAATTCAACTAATTGAAAATGAAGACGTTGATGATTATTTAATGATGAAAATTATGGAGACTCGTACCGCGGAACCAACCGTTTCTCTCGCCGAGTTGAAAACCCAGATGGGATGGAAATAACCGTAAGGAAATCTTTCATTAAGGAATTGCAAAAATTGCCATCTAAAATTCAACAGTCTGTTCGAGAGATTTTAGAAGATTTAGAGCAGGCCGACGATTTAGAAAGCTCAGGTGTAGATTATAAATACATGGAGGGACAGAAAAAAAGTCAGAATTATTACCGAATTAGAGTGGGTGGCTGGCGAATGGGTATTGAGTATAACCCGCCAATCGACGAGCAAATGGCAGCTACACTTATCATCACAATTTTGAGCAGAGGAGATATTTATAAGAAATTTCCCCCCAAATAACGTTTACGTTCTTCTAAAGAAAATTAGCATAGATGAAGTAAGCTATGCATTATCCACTTTCATTATGAGTGATTTTTCGCATCTCAATGCAGAAGGTAACCCGGCTATGGTCGACGTAGGCGGTAAGGCCATTTCACGACGGACAGCCCGCGCCCAATCAGTAGTTGCATTGGGTTCCGATATTATGAAGCATTTGTCAGGCACTGATATTTCAACGAAGAAAGGGCCTGTATTTCAAACAGCCATTATTGCCGGAACTATGGCTGCCAAACGAACCGATGAGTTGATTCCCCTCTGTCATTCACTGGGTTTAGACAATTGCCAGGTTACCATTACGACCGAAGGGACAGATGCTATTGTCGATTGTCTGGTATCGACTGAAGGTAAAACCGGCGTCGAAATGGAAGCGTTAGTGGGCGCATCGGTGGCGGCTTTAACTATCTACGATATGTGCAAAGCCTTTTCGCACGACATCCTTATTCGGGAAACCAAGCTCATAGAAAAAACGGGCGGTAAACGAGATTTTCGACGTGAGTAAATTGAATGGACTCATCCTGACTGGCGGTCGCAGTACCCGCATGGGAGAAGATAAAGCGCAGTTAGTTTACCATGGCAAATCGCAGCGTGAACACCTGATGGAAATGTTGCGGCCCTATTGCAGCGTTGTTTTCTGGTCGGTAAACGTAAATCAGGAAGCCGAGCTGGAAGCTTCCGGTCAACTTCAACTTCGGATTGTTGACCGATACGCTATTGACGGACCACTCAACGGTATTCTTTCGGCCTTTACTTACGACCCTGGAGCGGCCTGGTTCGTGGTTGCCTGCGATATGCCCCTGCTGACCGTTCAGTCGCTGGATGCCCTGGTGAAGGGGCGTAATCGTGAAAAAATGGCAACGGTATTCTACGACTCAGATGGGAAATTGCCAGAACCGTTGCTGGGTATTTATGAGCCCGCCTTTGGGCCAATGTTACAGCAGGCTGTTAAGGATGGTGTGTACTCACCCCGCCAATTATTACAACAGCATGATATTCAATTGCTGAGTGTACCGGATGTTCGTGAATTGACAAATATTAATGATCAACCGTCGAGGAAGAAATTGGGATTGTGAACATCAGATTGGGTTTCAGGTTCAATCTTATAAAGGCCTGTGCTCATTCATATACGATGAACCCGATTCGACATATTTTCCTTGCTGCCAGCTCATTACTTCTCTATCAGGCCGCAACAGCCCAACGCGCATCCCTCCCGCCCGAACTTCGGGAGTTTAGCGAACAGCGGATTAAGCACCAGAAAACACTTGGCCTCACGCTGGGTAGCTTCGCCCTGGCCAATATTGCGGTTGGAGCTGTTGCCGCAAGTCAGACATCGGGTGAAACGAAATATTTTCACAAAATGAATGTCTACTGGAATCTGGTCAATCTCGGTATTGCCGGAGCGGGACTACTAGGATCGCGCAAGCGAAAGGCAGATGGTGAAACGTTGGCTGATGCGGTTCGGCAACACGAGAACATGAAACAGCTGTTGTTGATCAATGCCGGACTTGATGTTGCCTACGTGATTGGTGGCGGGTATTTGCGGGAGCGCGCGGAATCGCATCCAGACAAGGCCGATCAACTTAGCGGATATGGTAAATCAATTATGGCACAGGGCGGATTTTTACTCGCCTTCGATCTGGTCAACTATTTCATTGCCAAAAATCGGGGCGATAAGCAGGAACGGGTTCTTCTTTCTGCCGGGCCAGCGGGTGTTGGCGTGGCTATTCCGATCCGCTAAACGGTGGATGTAAGCTATAGAAAGCCAGTCATCGGCTGAACTTATCATTAAACTGAGCCGTTCTGCGATAATTTACCAACGGCAACGAGCGATGCAAGATCACTTAAAACCTTTTCAATCCTTCATTTCAAAAGCTATTGAGTTCATACAGCAGGACCCCGAAACGGTTGGATTAGCAGCCGGTGGTTCCTGGGCGTCGGGTGAACTGGATGCGTATTCTGACCTCGATCTGGTACTGGTGACGAACCAGAAAATCGCTCCCGATGTGAATCAAATGCAAGCCTATGCGGCCAATTTTGGGCCTGTATTAGCTTCCTTTCGGGGTGATCACGTGGGTGAGCCCCGCCTGTTGATTGTACTGTATGCGACCTCGTTACTGCACGTAGATATCAAGTTCCTGACGCCGGAAGAATTTTATCATCGCGTAGAAGACCCAACCATACTTTGGGAGCGGGATCAGACATTGACGAACATTATCCAGCAGTCAACGGCACAATATCCACCTTTCGATTTTCAATGGGCCGAAGATCGGTTCTGGATTTGGGCACATTATGCTGCCCTAAAAGTGGGTCGGGGTGAGTTTTTTGAAGCCATTGATTTTCTTGCCTTTGTTCGAAATGCGGTACTTGGACCCATGTTACACCTTAAAAATTCGAGTTTACCACGCGGGGTTCGCCGGGCAGAAACTACGTTTGGTGTGCAGGAGCTTACGCAACTTCGTAAGACCGTATCCATGCCTGACCGAACAACCCTGTTGAGTAGCATGTGGGAAGTCATGTATCTGTATGAATCCCTCCGTGATGCACTGGCTCCCGATACATTCCAGAAAAATAGTGCCGCTCAACTGGCAGTCACCAAGTATCTTGCCGCTCTTTAAAAACTTGTCATAGGTAGTCATTCGTTGTCATGTATGGTCATTCGCTGTTAACCAATCAGGCAATCACACTAAATGACAACGAATGACTACCTATGACAATATATGACCATAAAAAATGACAGATCAGGATGAACAATTTCTTCGCGAGGCCATCCAACTGGCGCGCGAGGGTATGACAACCGGACAAGGCGGGCCTTTTGGCTCTGTAGTTGTCCGAAATGGTGAAATAGTTGGGCGTGGCTGCAATCAGGTCACCTCCACAAACGACCCGACCGCCCATGCGGAGGTTGTGGCTATTCGGGATGCCTGCCGAAATCTGGGTACGTTTCAATTGGCCGATTGCACACTTTACGCTTCCTGCGAACCCTGCCCTATGTGTTTGGGCGCTATTTACTGGGCACGTCCCAGCCGGATTGTGTACGGGGCGTTTCATTCCGATGCCGCTGGAGCTGGTTTCGACGATCAGTTTATTTATGAAGAATTAGATAAACCGCGTGAGCAACGGCACATTCCCATGCACCAGCTTTTACGAGACGAAGCAGATGCCGTTTTTCAGGAATGGATCGCTTTGGAGAAACGAATTCTATATTGACAGCGTACCTTCCTGAAACGATATATTCGTTCTCGGTTTAAACCTGTACTTTTGCAGAAAAAAAGCCGCTTCTTAATATCTTAACTTCTGAAGCGACTTACTAAACAGTCTACGTCATGCCAGGAATGGAATTTTTTGGAGCGGCTGAGCGCAAGGAAATCAATGATGTGCTTGAGACCGGTATCCTGTTTCGGTATAATCACGAAGCGCAACGCAACAATATTTATAAAGCCCGCGAGTTTGAGGCTGAGGTTGCCAAGGTGGTTGGCGCCAAGTACGCGCACGCTGTATCGAGCGGCTCAACCGCCGTTTTGTGTGCCTTAGCGGCCGCCGGAATCGGTGCGGGTGATGAGGTTATTGTACCACCTTTTACCTACATCGCTACGGTCGAAGCGGTTCTGATGGCGGGTGCTCTCCCCGTTTTTGCTGATATTGACGAAACGCTGTGCCTGAGCGCAGACGGCATTCGTAAGGTGCTTACACCAAAGACCAAAGCCATTTGCCTGGTGCACATGTGTGGCCAGATGGCTAATATGGACGCCATCATGGCTATCGTGAACGAGCATAATCTGGTGCTTGTTGAAGATGCTGGCCAGGCAATGGGTGCCAGTTACAAAGGCGTTTCCACGGGTCTTTGGGGTAAAACCGGAGCTTATTCGTTCGATTTTTTCAAGATCGCAACAGCGGGCGAAGGGGGTATCATGGTCACCAACGATGAAACGGCCTATAAACACGCCGATTCGTACTCTGATCACGGTCACGACCATGTAGGCTCTAACCGGGGCATGGAACAGCACCCAATTCTGGGCTTCAATTACCGCATCAGCGAGCTTCATGCTGCTGTTGGTCTGGTACAAACGCGCCGGGTACCAGA
>NZ_BAAHBG010000038.1:225302-281049 GCF_054776855.1 Spirosoma migulaei
TGCAGCCGTTTCCTTTACGATCGGGAATATGGCCTACCTTGGCACTGGGCTGGATGTTTCCAATAACGCCCACAAAAGTCAGCTTATGTCGGCATTGGCGGATGTACCGGGCTTATCGTTCGCGACGATTCCAGATACCAACGGGGACTCGGCTACGTTCCTGAATTTGCTGCTGGCTGATACGGATTCGGCACAGCGGACGGTTGCCGAGCTGAATGCTGCTGGCGTGGGTGGGTTCAACTACTGGTTCACGAACATGTACCACTTCATTAACCAGTGGAATCACATCAAGGAAATGAAGACGGCTGCCCCATTAGCCATCGAAAAATTTGGTGCGCCACAAGACTATAAAAACCTCGATATCCCGAACGCACAAGCGACGATTGGTCGGTTGATCTCCTTCGGAATCCGGGCAAGCTGGACTTCAGAAGAAGTGGCCGCATTAGCCGCCAACATCGAAGCCGCTGTGCGGAAAGCAACCCTGGTAGAAGCGTAATTTTCTTACGACAAACGTATGTCAACGACGGCCTTACTTACCGAGATAACAGCTTTACCTCCCGAACTACGTCAGGAGGTTGAAGATTTTGTGGCGTTTTTACGAACGAAAACGCAACGAGAGACAAAGCTTACGGAACGTGAGTTTGGCTATGCAAAAGGAAAAGTACGGCTGTCTGAAGATTTCGATGCTCCATTAGAAGACTTTACTGAGTATATGTAATGCGGCTCTTACTTGATACACACGCACTACTATGGTTCTATGGAGGAGATGAAGCCTTACCTCTCAGTCTAAAAGAATTCATTCGTAACCCGGCAAATAATTGTTACGTCAGTATAGCAAGTTTGTGGGAAATAGCAATTAAGGTTGGTTTAGGTAAACTGGAGATTGGGACACCAATAACAGAATTATTCGATTTTTTGGAACGGAATCAATTTTGGGTGATACCGATTGAGTTGACACATTTACTGCACTTGCAGAAATTGCCACATTATCATAAAGATCCGTTCGATCGATTAATTATTGCGCAGGCTTTATCCGAAAATTTAACCATTGCCACAAAAGACCAATTTTTCAGCCAATATGGCTTAACAACACAATGGTAGCAACACCAACACAAACTACGCATAAAAATTTTAAAGGCGTCGAGAAGACCGTTTTTGGTCGGGGGAGCTTTTCGCAACTCGATGAGATTCTGGCTCCGAAACGAGTCGAGAACGAAGGCTATTTTGTCTTTCTGGTCGATAACTATTTCAAAGGCAAACCCCTGGAAGGCCAGGTTCCGGCTCACCCTGAAGACCTGACGTATTATATCAGCGTAGAGGAACACGAACCCACAACCGAACAGATCGACCAGCTTCGGGATGAGATTCTGGCAAAAAAAGGTCTTCCATCGGGTGTTGTAGGCATTGGCGGGGGCAGTATCATGGATATCGCCAAAGCCTTGTCACTGATGCTGACCAACGAAGGATCATCGACGCTTTATCAGGGACTGAATCTGATCAAAAAGCCGGGCGTTTATCACGTTGGTGTACCCACCATTTCCGGAACTGGGGCCGAAGTTTCCATGACCGCCGTTTTGACAGGCCCCGTGAAAAAACTGGGCCTCAAATGCGAATGGACGGTATTTAACCAGATTGTACTCGATCCCGAATTGATTGCCAGTGTACCCCGTAACTGGTGGTTTTACACGGGCATGGATACATACATTCACTGCATCGAATCGGAGAATGGCCGGTTGAACAATGCCTATTCGCACGCCTTTGCCGAGCAGTCCATGAAACTTTGCCGGGAGGTCTATCTGGGTGAAAATTCTGGACAAACCCCTGAGAATGATGATAAGCTAATGGTAGCGTCGATGATGGGTGGCCTGAGCCTGACCTATTCTGAAGTAGGCGTTTGTCATGCACTCAGCTACGGTCTGTCGAAAATCCTGGGAACCCGCCATTGTTATGCCAATTGCCTGATCATGAATCACCTCGAAGACTACTATCCGCAGGGGGTAGCCGAGTTCAAGGAGATGGTCGCGTATCACCAGATTGACTTGCCACAGGGCCTGTCAAAAGAATGGAGTGACGATACTCTTACGCAAATGGCACACGTGTCGTACAATCTGCCGCACATGTGGCTACACGCCATCGGCGATAACTGGCAGGAAGTTATCACGATTGACGTGCTGAAAGATCTGTTCCGACGATTGTAAGTAAAAGAAATATATGGATATCAGACAACGAATCATATCGAATCCTGATGTATTAACAGGTAAGCCTGTTATTGTTGGAACTCGATTGTCAGTACAGTTTATTGTGGGCTTACTGGCTAAAGGTGTTACGCATCAAGAACTATTGATGGAGTATCCTTATATCACAGAGGAAGACATTCGGGCTTGTTTGGCTTATGCAAGTCAACTACTTGAGAGCAGTACATTGATTCCACTGGCTGCTTGATGAAGTGGTTGGTAGATGAATGTACTGGTCCGTCTGTAGGCAGATGATTACGTGAACAAGGCTATGATGTTTATTCTGTGGGAGAACAATCGCCAGGGTGGTCTGACTGGCAGGTATTAGCTCATGCTATGAGCGAAAATAGAGTAGTTGTTTCTAATGATAAAGATTTTGGTGAATTAGTTTTTAAGAATCATTTATCGCACTGTGGTATCGTTTTAATGCGGCTCGAAGATGAACGTATAGAAAATAACTGTACTGAATCGTTTTCTTGCTAATTTTTTAGAGCCAATCACCCCTTTGCACTTTATTGTTCTTACGGAAAAGGCAATGCGAATTACACTAGTTAAGTCAAATGAGTAATTTCATTGGGTAGGTAATGCGAAACATAATTAGAATCCTCCTCATTATACTCACTGTATCGGTGAATATTGGGTGCGATCAGGTATCGAAAAACATTGTGCGGGACAAGATTGCTTACGGTGAACGTATCCGGCTTTTAGATAGTCACCTGACAGTTACAAAGGTCGAAAATACAGGTGCTTTTCTAAGCCTGGGTGAATCACTGCCCCCACTGTTAAAGAATCTATTATTGCTGATCATGCCTGTATTGGCGCTGATTGTTGGGTTCTGGTATCTGCTGATTCGATTCAATACACCCCGACTATTTGTTATCGGTGCTTGTTTTATCATTGGTGGCGGCATCGGGAATCTCATAGATCGTATGGCTTACGGTTCCGTGACGGATTTTTTACACATCAGTTTCGGCATCGTTCAAACGGGTATCTTCAATATGGCTGACGTGTCGGTCATGGTGGGTGCCGGATTTATTTTGCTTAATTCCTTTCTGAAACCGCAGAAGGATGATAGCCAGTTAGTTTAAAACGACAAAGTAATGTCTCAGAAAATCGTTCGCGTTGGCGACATCGAATGCGGGTCGGATGAGTTGTTTCTCATTAGCGGTCCCTGTGTTATTGAAGATGAAAAAATTATGATGACGGTTGCCGAGCAACTCCGGGAAATCCAGGAGCGTGTTGGCATCAAGATCATCTATAAGTCATCCTTTCAAAAAGACAACCGGTCTAGCCTGAATTATTACAATGGCCCTGGCCTTGATAAAGGCATGAAGATCCTGGCCAAAGTGAAGGAGCAATTTGGCTTCCCACTGCTGACGGATGTTCATTATCCAGACCAGTGCGCTCCCGCTGCTGAGGTTGTGGATGTGCTCCAAATTCCGGCTTATCTATGTATGCAAACCATGCTGGTTGTGGCGGCTGCCAAAACGGGTAAGGTTGTGAACGTGAAGCACGGGCAGTTTCTGGCTCCTGAAAACATGAAGCACCCGGTCAAAAAAATTGAAGACTCGGGCAACGACCAGATTATCCTGACCGAGCGCGGTTTCACCTTCGGCTATAACGACTTAGTCGTTGATCCACGCGCGTTCTATCACATGGCACGCACCAACTACCCGGTTGTATTTGACGTGACGCACGCCATTCGTAAGTACGGTATTCCGTCTGCGGATGTGAAAGGTGGTGCCCGTGAATATCTGCCTGTGCTGGCTCGTGCAGGTGTGGCTGCGGGCGTCGATGGTCTGTTTGTGGAAACCCATACCTGCCCCTCCGAAGCCCTCTGCGATGCCGCCAGTCAACTGGATATTCGCTACCTGGAAGAATTCCTGAAACCCCTGCTTGAACTACACGCAGTGGAAGTAAAATACAGGAACACGTTGCCGGAACTGGCTTAAAGGAATGAATAATGTGTAATGGATAATAAACAATGTGAGATGGGGAGATTCAACCTCTAGTACTCATTGTTCATTATCCATTATTCATTGCACATTATCCATTAAAATGATCGAAAAAACCTTCTCCGCCCTGGGCGGGCAATTTATTACGCCTGTTGATACCTTAACCGAGAAACTGAAGGCTGTACGGGCCATTGTGTTTGACTGGGATGGCGTCTTCAACGACGGGATCAAGACCGAAGCGGGCAGCAGTTCGTTTAGTGAAGTAGATTCCATGGGCACAAATCTCCTTCGGTTTGGGCTTTGGCTGCATCATGGTGGGAAGTTGCCCGTGGCGGCAATTATAACGGGTGTCACGAATACACAGTCTGAAACACTCGTGCGTCGGGAGCATTTCCACGCCAGTTATTCGCAGGCGAAGCATAAGATTGATGTCCTCCACCATTTGCTGGATCAGCATAACTTACAACCGCACGAAGTCGCGTTTTTCTTCGACGATGCGCTGGATTTATCTGTGTCAGAAGTGGCGGGTGTTCGCATCATGATTCGCCGGAATGCAAACCCGCTGTTTATGCAATACGTGATCAAAAACGGACTGGTCGATTATGTAACGGGTAGTCAAAGCGGCCAGTTTGCCGTGCGTGAAGGCTGCGAACTCTTGCTGGGTTTACTGGGGCAGTTCGATGCCGTCATGGATGAGCGGCTTCGCTATTTTCCTGCTTATGATAATTATTACCAGCAACGGCAGGCGGTTGAATCCACGTATTGGGTGGTTGGCTCAAACGGACCCGAGCCGAAATAACATAAGGTACAAACATGATAATCGGTATTATTCCCGCCCGGTACGGATCGACTCGTTTTCCGGGGAAACCTCTGGCAGATATTGGCGGTAAATCTATGATTCAGCGCGTGCTGGAACAGTGCCAACAGGCCTCGTCTTTACATAAAGTAGTCGTGGCAACCGACGACGAACGCATTGCAGAAGCCGTTCGGCGCTTGGGCGAAGAAGTTGTAATGACCCGTACCGATCATCCAAGTGGCACCGACCGCTGCTGGGAAGCCTACGACCGGCTTATTGCCGACGGCCTTATTCCTGGCGATTCATCGGATTACGTTCTGAATATTCAGGGTGATGAACCGTTTATCGATCCGGCGCAGATTGACGAATTAGCGGCTATTCTGGATGGAACCGTAGAACTGGCAACGCAGATGGCATCGGTCGATTCCGCGGCTATGTTGCACGATCCGAAAGAAGCCAAGATTGTTGTTAATACCCAAAATGAGGCTTTATACTTCAGCCGTTCAGCCGTTCCGTATTTGTGGGGTATTGAGCCGGATCAGTGGCATGTGCATCATGCCTATCATCGGCATGTTGGGCTGTATGCATACCGTGCCGATGTTCTTGAGAAAATCACCCAATTGCCTCCGTCTCTGCTAGAGAAAGCTGAGTCACTGGAACAATTACGCTGGCTGGAAGCAGGCTACCGTATAAAACTGGTATCCACAAACTTCCAAACCCCTAGTGTTGATAGCCCCGCTGATATTGAGAAAATCCTACGAAGCGAATTGTAAAGGAGGGGTAGCGGTATTAGGTTGCGTCCAGATTTGATACTGCACCCGTGCCCACACCAGCAAACACGGCAACGCTTTGATGTTATAAGGCTGAAAAACCTGTTTCTGCACCACCTGAGGGAAAATGTCGGTGGGTGAGAGTGACGTGAATATGATCACCAACGCCAATAGAATCTTATCCAGTTGTGTTGGTTCATCCAGCGTTACCCACCAAAATGCTACTCCCGTAACGGCCATCACATAGGTAGGTGATTCGGCCATCTTGTTGAAGACAATCATAAACAGGAGGAAGTAGGCAACCATTCGCCGTTGAAACAGCCGGTCTTTCCAAAGCCCAAACCGAAGGAAGGGAAGCAGGAAGAGCGTGGCCCCAATGGCTTCGATAATGCGGTAGTTCTCGTCCGTTTTGGCCATTCCAAAAAAGGCTTGGGCAATGCCCATTACCGATACCTGTAAGCCCAATTTGCTCTCCACGATCACATCGAACCACTCGCGGTATTCCGCCAGCAGGTTGTCAACAGGAATTAGGGTAAGTGGTGCCATGGCAAACAGGATCGTCCAGACGGCCATCGCCAGAATGAACTGAGGCTTCTTTGGGTAGAACAAAAAGAAACCTGCTGCTGCTACGCCATAGAATTTAATAAATAAGCAGAGCACAAAGAAAAACGCTGCCTGCCAGACTCGTTCGTTACGCAAGTGATACAGGCCCAGTAGCATAGCCCCTACAATCAGGTTGTTGCTTTGCAGGTTCTGGGCGGTGATAAGGGCCTCCAGTATAATAATGAGCAGCGCTGCGCGTCGCTGTTTCGCAGGGTCTTTTTCGTCGGATAAATAAAACCAGACACCTGCCAGCAGCACCAATGTATTGAGTAAATTCCAGAGAATCATGCCCAGCAGGGTAGGCAGGTAGTAGAACGGCCCCATCAGCCAGGCAAATGTTGGGCTGTATTTGTAGTTGTCGTCGTACAGATTCGGGTGAAGTCCGTAGATGCTCTTATTGATAAGCAGGTTATGAAACGGCTTGGCAAACATCAGGTAGTTGTTGTAGTTGCCAAACCCAAGTAGATAGTTCTGAACGGCCACCAGGCAGAAAAGAAACACAAATAAACCCAATAAACGGGGTAAAGTCAGAAAACGGAGAACGCGTTGCACTATGTTGACGAGTCGTTATTCCGACAAAATTAATAAGGAATGATACGACTTGGGCATTTATCTTTGGACTACTATGTCATCTCATCATATTGTCCGGGAAAAACAGGAACCCGCTCTACTCATTGCCAACGGCGAAGCCTGTTCAGAAGAATTACTGGGCCAACTGCTGGAATGGAGTCCAACCGTGGTTGTCCTCGATAGTGCCATCTGGCGCGTACTCGAACTGGGTATCAAAGTCGATGTACTGCTCGGCGACTTTGATGACCGGTCCGACGGGTCGGCAGTAGACATCGACCAGATCCGGGCGCAACAGTATCCGCTGGAGGTTGTACACACACCCGATCAGGATAAAACCGATCTCGACAAAGGGATTGAATACCTGATTGAACGAGGCTACCCGGCGGTCAACATCGTTTGGGCCACGGGCCGCCGGGCCGATCATAGTCTTGTTAACATGACCAGTATTGTTCGTTACAAAGACCAGATTCGGATTGTGATGATCGACGATCACTCTAAAATCTTTCCCCTCGTTGGGCGCTTTGAGAAGTGGTATGAAGCGGGAACGCCTATCTCGTTGATTCCCGTTGGAACGGTGACGGGCTATACATCGGAGGGATTGAAATATGACCTTCAGGATGCTACCCTAACGCTTGGTTATCGTACCAGCAGTAGCAATGAGGCCGCTCAGGACGGTTTTGTGCGTGTTAGTGCTCAGACAGGGGATTTGTTGATTATGGAATGCTGGGATTAAGTCTGGCTTGGCCCAGACAGAATCACTTCACCCGATTATACTTCTTCAACACATCCATAACCAGCTTATGGGGCAGCGCGTAGGATTTGTTGCCGTTTATTCCCTCCGTCGTTTCGGCGGCTACCATGGCATTGATAATGGCTTCTTCAACGGCCTGCACCGTGGCTTCGAATAAGGGATTTATTAAATCGTTGGGCAACTCAGTAACCTTTGTAAATGAGGTTCGCTGAAACGCGTTCGGGTTAGCGGTAGAAAAGGCAATGAATATATCCCCGGACCCATTTTCTCCGCGTCCCCCCACTTTACCAACACCAATAGGCACCCGTGCCGCTATTCGTTTTAATTGATGGGGGAGTAAGGGCGCATCGGTAGCCACGACAACGATAATGGACCCATCGCCTTCTTGCCGGTAATGGATGGGTGGCGCTTTTAGTACTGAATTCAGTGTGTCTTTTAACTCAACCCCAACGGGTACGCCGGCAATAGTCAGATTCCGTTTCGCTCCAAAATTCGATTGTACCAGTACGCCAACCGTATAGATCGAATCCCTGACTTTAACTATCCGGGACGAGGTGCCGGTACCGCCTTTGAAGCCCAGACACATCATGCCGGTGCCACCCCCCACATTGCCCTCTTTCAGCTTGCCCGTTGCGGCTGTGTTCAGGGCTTCATACGCATTGCTTTCTTTCACGTGAAAGCCATAAATGTCATTCAAAAAACCATCGTAGGTTTCGGCGACAACCGGATAGGTGTACCAGAAATTTTCCTTGTACCAATGTTTTTCCACAAACCATTTCAATACAGCATCCCGAACCACGCCCACACTATTAGTATTGGTTATCATGATAGGTGTTTCCAGAAAACCGGACTCCGTTATCCAGGTTGTGCCGGTCATTTCGCCATTGCCATTCAACGAATACCAGTTGGCGAACACCGGGTTGTTGGTTCTACCTCTTGGTAGAATGGCCGTAACGCCCGTTCGAACAGGGCCTTTGCCGAGTACGTTTTTGCCTTCGCCGGAAATGATGGTGCTGTAGCCAACTTCAACGCCCTTTACGTCGGTTATGGCGTTGAATGTTCCGGGAGTACCGTCAAAGGGAATACCAATGTCGCGCGCTCTGGGCTTTTGGGCCTGACTGGAAAGTTGAATACATAGAAGCAAACAGAATAAGTGGAGGATTTTCATGATTCAGAGGAGGTAAAACCGTATGCAAGATAACCTTAAAACAGAGCTAAACGAATTGCTAGTGACGACCAGATTTGGCTAAGTTTAAGTAGTAGATTAGCCTCTGGCAGGAGTTGTAGCCAGGAACACGGCAAGAGAAGAAGTCCCCAAACCCTCAGCATTCGCTGTTGCTTTTGTGGCAATTCACCAATCCCAATGCTTATTGCGAAGAGTAGGCAAAACGTGAACGGGGCCATCAGCCGAAAATTCGGATCGCTGAATGGGCTAAGGGTTCTTAGCATAAATAGCACCAATAGGTAGCTACTAGCGGTGAATAGGATGAGTCGAATCAAGGAGGTGACGACCAGCGGTTTTGTGCCGGATAACTTATTCCGACGAAGTTGCCGATGCATAGCGCCCAATAAGACCAATTGCACCCCCAGTCCAATCCAGGCAAGTTGATTAGGTCCCACTTGTGAAAAGTCCCGGATGAACAGACACTCATTTAAGACTGCCCATCCGAAAATTTTCAAAAGTTCGCTGGTAGACTCAGTAGGTAAAAAACGATCTCCCCCGAAGAAAGAGCCTGATAGGTGCTGATTGATTCCGAAATAGACAACCATACTAACGACTCCTGCCGTTGAAATAGCCATCAACGTTAAGGCTACTGAACGCGGCTGGATAACATCTAGGTGAATTTGAACAACGTCAGGAAATAGCCAGACGATAAGCGCTAAACTACTGGTTAGTCCAACTACATAACCACCTGCGTAGCGAGTTAGAAACAAGCTCAATCCGATCAGAAACAGGGAGAAGGATCGACTAGTTACAGGTTTCAATAGAAATTGATGCAGACACCAGATCCACTCAGCCAGTAAAACCAAAAATACGGTTTCGCTCCAACTGTAAACGGCGATTTTTAGGAAACTACCAATTCCCCAAATCGCCAAAAGCCAGCTAGCCCGAGACACGCCCAGTCGACGTACCCAACCGTAACTGGATAAACCAATTGCTATATAGTTGACCAGTTTGGAGGCTATCAACACAGGTAGTCCGGCCAAACCCGACACGCTTGCAATCAATACCGAATAGCCAATGGGGAAGGTGCTGTTCCAGATTAGTTGCCCATTTTCCTGAACCACATAGCCGTGCCCCGCCAGTAAATTGGTTGCCGATTGCAGATAGTAGCCCGAATCGACACTGGTAAAGTGATTCGGGTTTAGCCCTACGAGGATGGCCATGGCGATGCCCAGAATACAATAGCCAGTCCAAAGTACGCGTGCCTGACTCATCGGTTCAGAATAATTTTTCCGGTCAGACGAACCATCGGTGCGAGCGGTAAGTCTGCTCTTTCAATGCGATAGAGGTACTCGCCATTGGGAAGGAGATAGCCTGTGTCGGAAGTACCATCCCAAAACCACTCAGTCAATCCCACACGGGAGGGACTTCGAAGGATTTTAACAGAACGACCTGTCAGATCAGTGATGTGGATGGTTAAGTTACCCGGTGGTGTAAGCCCGGTTAGGGAAACAAAGAAGCGGGTTTGATGCATAAATGGATTGGGGTAAACACCCGCGGCAATCAGCTCCGGCTGGCTTTTGACCGAAAAATGAATCTGATAAGGAGCTGCCTGATTGCCACTCAGATCGCTGCCAACGGCAACAAATGCATAACGTCCATCGGCTAAAGGCTGACCTGGTTGATACCGGAGCCGAAAGGCATTTGTACTATCGGCAGGCGACCAGTGGATGTCTGTACCTTGAAAGTGTAGTCGTTCGTAGGGGCAACCGCCAGCCAGGCAGGGGCGCTGTAGATAGAGTTCCAGGCCCGTTGTATCGGAGCGTAACAAGCGCCGATTCTCATCCTGCACCAGTACATCGATAACAGGTCGGGCCGATACAAAATCGCCATCGGCGATGCGTCGACCATCGAAGGCAACTTCGAGCAACGGGGGCGTTCGATCAGTAGTAAACGGGATACTATGGGTCGAGCCAGTTATACTAATTTCTTCTGTGTTATTCTGCTCGTTTCCTTCCTTCAATTGGTCATCGGGATCAAGAACTAACTCAACGTAAGTGGATGTTGCGGCTGATTTGACAACGGGTATCAGCCAACTCAGCGTATCGGCATACACCGGGGAACGCTGCGTAACCTGATAGTCACCAAGCAGCTTGCCATTGACTTCGTACTGTCGGATGCGTAGGCTTAGCGGGCTGTTTGTAACCCGGCCATAATTAACGACTACGCCAGATATACGGGCAGAATCGGACTGGGCTGTTAGTGAATCGCCCTGACTGTTCCGCAGCTGTAGGCTACCAGGGGCAAAGGCGAAATCGGGCGTAGGGAAGGGAAACACCCGTACGGCCGGATCGCCCTGTAAGGTCATTTGCTGGGCCGTCGTCAGATCGAAAATAGACGTGTTTGTTCTTAGATAGCGTCGGATGGCTTCCTGCTGAATCAGCCCAATGGGTTGCGCAACGTATTGGCTATCCGCAAACAGCGCATATACTTGATCGGAGTAATTTTTTAACGGCCCGGCAAATCCGTTGTAAGTATGTGCCAAGAAGAGAACTGCTCCTCTGTTGGGTGCCAGTACCCAATCGGAACCAAAAGTAGGTCTGCCGAAAAATGTATTGCCCGCTGCACACCCATTGACCAGTAAAAAAGGGTAACGGCCTTTATTCCGATACCCCAGTATGTCGTTACTCACGAAGCCAATATCGATATCAGCCACATCTAAACTCGAATGCCCAACTAGTGTAATTAGTCCAACTCCCTGATTGATAAGGTTTGATACCGGCAATGATTCAACCAGATTATCGGTTTTTTTAGATAGTGTTGCCACTCGGCCACCTGCGTAGGGAGCTTCAATAACCGACTTGAAGTCATCTACATAACTCCGAAAGGCCAACAATTCATAGCGACTTCGTCCTCCGCTCAGGTGCAAAACGTTCTTGCGCCAGAGTGCGGGTTCGCCTGTGTTTTCGTGCTCTTTTACTTTGTTCAGATAGTCCAATACGTTTTGTGAGTTGCTGGCATTCAGTCGGCCAATGGGCAGGGCTGGTACGTTGGATGATTCGCCGTTCAGGCCTTCAACCAGCCCAATGTCGGAACCAGGCCAGCCCGCATTAGGGATGAGGTCCAGCCAGGCTGCGTTGGGTACTTTACGAACCCGCTGTGGATCGCGGGATTGACCAATCAGAAACAGAAATTTAGGATTAGCCCCTCCGCCTTGCAGCATGTATTGGGCAAACCGCCGGATAGCTAGTGGATGGCGTTCGCCGTAGCTAAACTGATTGAACAACTGGTCGATGTTCACGGTCAGTGTATCAAAATCGCCCCCCGTTTCCGAGGCCCGATAGGCTGCATATGCCTGAACCGGGTCAGCATAGCCACCAACAGGTTGCCGAAGCAGGGGATGGGTGATGATGATAAAATCAGGTTGCTTTGGGTCAATCCGATGAAACGAAACAGGTACAATCGAAGGAACCATTCGCGGTTGAGTGGTGGCCAGCAGAATTCGGCTTGTTTGTGTCTTGTGGACAACTCCTCTCCAGTGCCCACCGATCAAATTTCCATTGACTCGTTCTACGTTGTTTGGATCACTAATGTCAACTAAATGCGTGTTAGCGGAGGCATTGCTTGCGTCAAGAAAGGAGCGACCTTCGTTAGTTGCCCGCAGTCGAAAAACCTGTTGAGTAGCTCCAGCAAGATCGGTAGGTTGGGGGTATTGTATTTTTAGGTAGGAGAGTGAAACTTCCTCGCCGTCTTCCTGAGGTTGGATACTGAGCGTAACCGTACCTGACGGATCAATATCGGCAGATTTTAGGTCTGCATCGACTTGTATGCTTTCATAGTTGGTAAAATCAACCGTGCGAATTTCCTGTAACGTTGCGGCAGAGGCTCCTGCCATACAGCGCACCTGATGCTTGCCTGCGTTCCGGCCTACCAGTAAAAAACTGACTTTGGGATTGACCGTTTCGCCGGTTAGGCTTGTAATCGATCTATAATTTGTGAGTGTACTTGTCTGGCTAAACTGATCGGTTGCTTTAACGACCGGCCCTGTCCAGCCTTCGCCATGATCGTAATTAGTCAGAATGGCCCCGTTGTCAAAACCTGCCCCCAACGGATAAATCGTACCCGGCGGGTAGGTATCTGTCAACAGTTGGCGTACTTCTCCCCAATGATAAGGTTCTGCTTTCATCCCGGCATAAACCGTATCTGTGTAGGCCACCATTCGTTTACCCGGTTTACCATCGAGTCGCCAGGTTAGAAAGTAAGCAGTGGTATCGCTAAAGAGACTGTAGTAGGTATGAGGCTGGGCCTGATGCGGACGCGGTTCGTCGCCACGATACAGGAGAGAATCCTGGGTGCCATCATTGCCACGCCCATAAAATTCCAGAAAATCGCTGGGGTCGAACTGTTTATCGGCCTCACCTTCAACATAAATAGCCTGCTCAACACCCCGGTGAACTACCTGTATTGTTGTCGGGTCAATCTGGTTGACGGGTAAGCCTGCCTTTTTTAACTCCGTCGTTGTAATCCGGTACAGGCCGTTTTCCGCAATCGGAATTTTGTAGTAGGCCTGTGCGTAATTAATCCAATACGTAGGATCAGGATCAGTTGATGATGTTTGTGCGAATGAGGGGTTGTAAATCAGCAGGCTAAGTATGAACGGTAAAACTTCCCGAACGTTTTGGACTATCGGCCAGCGCTGTTTCGGGAAGTGGATTGGCGTTTTCATGAGCGACAAGGACCAGGACTTTAGTACACGTATACCTTAGACGTGTAACCCATCCAATAAGTAATGTCACTCTAAACTGAACTAGAGACTATGCCACTCGGCTACAATCAAAACTGAGTGGATGTGATATAACCTCTACTCTAGTTCAGTGGTAGCACTTGTTGGCTACGCATGTGTTTGTAGGTATTCTTAATGTCTACCCAGCGCCGACGCGATACCGGAAGTATTTCTCCCGAGTGTAAGTGAAGCAGACCTCCCTTATCAGGATACAGATATTCCATCCGGTCAATGTAGTGGATATTGACAATACAGTTGCGATGGGGGCGAACAAACCAGGCTTCGGGCAACATGGGTTCGTAATATTTCAGGGTACGAGGGGTCAATATCCGCTGGCCATCTTTCCAATGCAGCCAGCAATAATTACTGGCGGCTTGCAAATACATCAGGTCGGCCATGGGCAGGATGATTTTTCCGGTATTCGGAAGGTGCATTCTGAGTTCGTACTGAGCAGACTTGAGGGCCGCGTAAGTCGAAACGTGACCGTTTTGGTGGAGGTAGATTGGTTTAGTCATGGGCGAGGAGATACTAGAATTGATTCGCAAAGTATAGTCGATCAATAGGTTGGCAAGTACCGTTATCGGTCACTATTTCGCTACCATTCTCGTTGCATATCCTGCCACTCTGGTTGCATGGTGTCAAAAAAGCCCTTATTCTAGGGCTTTTTTGCAGGAAAAGGATCCGTAATAAGTCGTGGTTGAATCCGGAAAGCTAGGTTCTGGTAGGGGTAGAGCCCTTACCGAACTGGGAGGGTAAAACTCCGTAGCGTTCCTTAAAGAGCTTGGCAAAGTAGGAGGGATTCTCGAAGCCTACAGCAAAGGCTACCTGGGTGACGTTCTGTTCCGTTTGGGAAAGTAACTGAGCCGCTTTGGTAAGCCGAATATCCTGAATGAAGTTCGTTGCGGTAGTTTGGGTAAGTGCTTTAAGCTTGCGGTGAAGTTGAGCACGACTCAGATTGGCAGCCTCCGCCAAAGCCTCAACACTGAAGTCGGGGTTGGTAATTTGCTCGTTGACTATGGCTGTCAGGCGCTCGACAAACTTATGTTCGGTAGAGAACAGCGTTGGAGCAGCTAGGGTTAGAGCTGGGTCGATGTTTCGTAGCGCCATATACTGATAGAGCCGCTCGCGCTGTTGAATCAGGTTACGAACCCGGGCCTGAATCTCGGCCTGGTTGAAGGGTTTGGTCAGGTACTCGTCGGCACCTAATTCAAAACCCTCAATACGGTCTTCAACGGTAGCTTTAGCAGTTAGCATCACCACCGGAATATGACTGGTGGCTTCCTGCGTTTTTAGGGCACGGCAAAACCCAAACCCGTCGAGCCGGGGCATCATCAGGTCGCAGACGACAATATTGGGAAGTGCTACGGTTGCTTTGTCAAGCCCTTCCTGTCCGTCGATGGCTTCAATAATCTGGTAATCGTTCTGAAACACACTCCGAACATAGGCCCGGATATCTGTATTATCATCGATGATAAGCATCACATTTTCATGGCTACTATCGAGCTGGTTGGGCTGTAAACTAGTTGGTGAAGAGACTGATCCCAGTGTTGCCGCTACAAACTCTGTAGTCAGGGAGGGCTCAACTGCATTGATAAACGCGGGTGCTGGTTTGGTGATCGTTACCAAGGGTAGGGTTACCGTAAAGGTAGTCCCAACGCCTTCGGTACTGGTGGCGTCAATGGTACCATTGAGTATAGTTACCAGTTCTTTTACGAGTGCTAATCCAATACCTGTTCCCTCGTAGGGCCGGTTTAGCTGACCATCAACCTGGTAGAACCGTTCAAAGATGTGAGCCAGGTGAGTGGGGGCAATGCCAATACCTGTATCAGTGATGTGGAGCGTCATAGTCCCTGAGTTTCCGGGAGTAGGATACTTGACCCGCATCTCCACCGACTGGCCGACAACCGTGAACTTAAAGGCGTTAGACAGTAAGTTCGTCGTAATCTTTTCCAGCTTGTCACGATCGAATTCAGCCCATTGCTCCGACTGGTTCTGCGTGAAACGGAATTGAATCTGTCGACTCTCGGCCAGCGAACTAAACGAACTGGCTAAGGTTCGGAAGAAGCCGGCGATATCGCCTGGACTGAGTTCGGGTTTGAGCTGACCGGCTTCGAGCTTACTCAGTTCAAGGAGCTGATTGATCAGGCTCAAAAGCCGATTGGCGTTTCGCTGGATGAGGGGAAAGCGCTGGTCGTGGGCATATTCCTGAATGGCCTGTTCAATAGGACCCAGAATAAGGGTAAGCGGAGTTCTGAATTCGTGGGATATATTGGCGAAAAATTGCGTCTTTAAGGTATCAAGTTCGGCTAGGCGGGAGGCTTCTTTTTGCTCAAAGTCAACCTGTTGCTGAAGCAGTAGTCGTTGTGTCTGGAACCGATATAGCTGCCAGCCAATAAAGAGTATAGTGGATAAATAGAGCAGGTAAGCCCACCAGGTTCGGTAAAAGGGGGGATGAACGCGAATCTGTAATACAACTGGCTTACTCCAGAGCTCGCCATCGGCGGAGCCCATCATCTCAAACCGAAAATTGCCATCGGGCAGGTGGGTGTAATTGGCAAAGCGGTTAGTACCGGCTTCCACCCACTTCTCATCGACCCCTTCCAGACGGTATCGATACCGGTTTTTGATCGAATTCGTATAATCCATCACGCCGAATTCGAGTGTCACCAGGTTTTGGTTGTGCGATAAATCGAGCACCTGCGTGTGTTCAATGCTTTCATTTAAAATACCGTCTGGGGCTCCCACCCGAATGGGTTCATTGTTCACTTTCAGGCCGATGATGTTAACCAGTGGTGGGCGGGCGTCTTTCTGCTTCAACGCCGACGCCCGAAAGGCAGTCAGCCCGTTTACTCCACCAAAAAGTAATTCACCCGTAGGGGTTTTAAAGAACGAGCCCGTGTTAAATTCATCGTCCTGTAGCCCATCTGCTTTGGTATAATTGCGAAACTGAAACGTTCTGGGGTTAAACTGAGCCAGGCCACGGTTGGTGCTCATCCAGAGGTTCTTGAACTCGTCGACCAGAATGCCATACACGACTTTGTTGGGCAGGCCCTGGGCTTCCGTAAAATGGGTGAACTCGCCCGTTTGTTTATCCAGCCGTTCCAGTCCACCACCTTTGGTGCTGATCCAAAGATACTGAGCGGGCTGGTAAGGGTCACTGATAACACTCGATACAGAGTTATTGCTAAGGCTCTGTTGATTTGTTTTGGAGTTTTTGTAAATCGAAAAAGCGGGTGTAGTCTGCGGATGGTCGGCCCGGATCAATCCTTGCTGGGTACCAATCCAGAGCGTACCTGCCTGATCCGTATAGAGGGCTGAGGTTTCAATTTCGGCACCACTTTGTGGGAGCAAAAACTGGTAGCTGTATACCTGAAACGTTTCGGTTTTCGGGTCAAACCGCATCAATTTGCCATTATTGGCCCCAATCCAGAGGTTACCGGTTTTATCTTCCAGCGTCTGGTTTCCATAGAAACCGTAGGATGCATTGGGGGGGATCGGATACTTTTTGAGGAGTTGCCAGGTTGGCGAAAACTTGAATAATTGCTGGTAATGGGTTTCGAAGTTGACGTTCGAAACCCAAAAAAAGCCCTGACGATCCTGCATCATAAAGCGCTGACGCTGGTCGGCGGGGGGGAGACTATTGCTTAAAAAAGGTACCAATCGGTTAGCTGGTTTATCCAACAAACCATAGGCAAATTGGTAGCGGGCATACAGGCGTCCCTGGCGGTCCTGATATAAATAGGTAAGGGAGGTATTGGGCAGATAGGCATGAAATTGTTTAACTCTGGGATTGAACTTCCGCAACCCGTATCCGCTCGTTCCGATCCATAGATTTCCGGTTCGGTCTTTGAGCATATCCGTAATGGCAAATAAATTAGGTGGAACCGCAAGGAATGCATTGCGGGCCGTCAGGCTATCCTGCTGAAACAGTTCTGCTGGCGACATTACCCACAGGAAATCGGTGGCGGCAATGTAGATGGTGTTTGCATCGATGGCTTTCAGGCGAACGCTGAAATTGTCCTTTTTAGGTAAGGGAATTGTTTTCTGAACACCATGCTGCCAACAAACGATCTTATTGCTGGTGCTGGCCGCCCAAAAGTCTGCTGTCGGGTCGTCATACAAAGAAAAAAATTCGCCGAATTCGCCCGAAAAAAGGGTTGTTTTCGCTGCTTTGTGAGGTTGACGCCAGTTTAGGGAATACATCCCATAGCTCGTACCCACCAACGCCTGCCCATCAGCCCGAAAACTAATATGATGAGCTATGGCATTGACACCCATATCGGGTAAGGTAATTTCCTGAGACTTTATCTGATTCGTAAAGTTAGGACGATCGGGAAAGCTGGTTTTAAGTGAGTTTGGTACGCTTATTTTGAAAAGCTTTCCCTGGGCCGTGTTTACCCAGATATTACCCTGGGGGTCTTCGGCCAGGAGCTGAATTTCAAAACTCCCCGTATTAGACGCTTTCTGGTCGCGGATATCGACATGATAAAAACGCTGTGTTCGATCATCAAAGAGATTGAGGCCCTGATTTAAGGTGCCGACCCAAAGTCGTTGATGACTATCAATCAGTAAGGCCGTGCAGTAATCGCCCGAAAGGCTAAACTCGTTGTAGGGATCATGGGTGAATATGGTAAAATTATGACCATCGTACCGATTCAAACCATCTCTTGAAGCCGCCCAGATAAATCCCTTTTGATCCTGTTTAATGCTGAAAATCATGCCTTGCGACAGACCATCGGAAATGGTTAGCTCCTGCCAGCCTGTGGCAGTCTGATGGGTTGGCTGTGCAAAAAGGGCAAATGGCAATAAAATGAACAGGTAGAGTAAGCGCATTCGGATACTGATTTTACTGGCAAATTACCAAAAAACAGGCCAATGTAGACACTTATCTGGAAATGTACTATACTACGTATTGATAGTATAAAATGTTCATTTTTAGGTTTATAGGTTAATAGAAAGGTAGAATTAATGTATACAGTTGCTCGTAGAGAGGCTGTGCTTGATCCTATTTCGAACGGTTGGTTCCTAGATGAGGCTTTTTATGAATATACCTAATCTGAACAGTCCGACTAAGACTACGCCCCAGATTAATCCGTTAAGAAAAATAACCGCGATCATTCCGGGAAGCCACATAACGCCAATTTTTTCATTGTCAATCGGGAAAAAGAGCATGAATTCAAGCTTTTTTTGCCAGGGTTTGGGAGTTCCCATAATCGTCATGAACGGAAAAGTGACCACCATGACCAGGATATAGAAAAGGCCGAAGCCGGTTACCTGCATAATAAATCGGATCATTAGGATTGGCGATTAATGGGTGTAGATATAGTATACCATCCAAAGGAGAAGAATGCCAAGCAGCAGGCCTATGCTCTTTATCCATATATAAGGGAGCAGGTTTAAGCCAATTAAGACAAGCAGTGCTACAAAGAAAACCCCTTTAACGGCCGATTCCAGTCCCTGTCCTGCGGCATCTGTCGGGCCATTTGCCTGAAGAAGGTGGTAGATTACATAAGCCCCGTAAAGACTAATTAGAAGCCAGTTGATATTGGTAAGTATGTTGAGTGCAGACATGACGATTTTAGTGAAGAGGTTGATAAGTCTGGTTTGATTGGACTGTAGGCAATTTTGTACTGGTCGACCTTCAGTCAGTAGCTGCAACGGATAAAAGATTTTTGCGAAGAAAAATCAGCACGGCTAATGCAATTGCGGTGTGGAGCGTAATAAAAACGGGTGTTCCCATAATCCAGGGAGTTGCTAAGAAACCCATGGTTAACAGGGAGTTTAAGCCGGTAAGTACATAAACGAGTAAGAACAGCAGCGGCAGGGTTAAAAAACCAATCAAGTAAAGCCATGCTCTGCGGTTGGTCAGTACTTGCCACGCTTTATAGACCGGAGGGATCACAATAAGCAGTACCAATGCAGAGCAGATCAGAATCAGCTGAGTACGACTGAAATCCTGTTTAAGAAGCTGCCTGGTCACAACCATTTCATCGCCACCACCCATCATTACCGTGCTGATTCTGCCAAAGGGTATGTTAGCAAAAATCAGGGAGAATCCCAATGCTTTCCGGTCTGGGTTCGTTGACTTGAGCCAGCCCATTCCTAACCACATTAGCGCAAAGGAAGCCAGAGGACCGGCTAGCGTAGCCAGCCACCAAAGAGGATGGCGTTGAGAACAGGTTGGACATAATGACCAAACATTGAAGTCTCTTGGCCCCCAACAGCCACAAATCAAACGTCCCGTCACAATATGAACGGTTTCATGTAATTCTAGTAGCACGATCAATAACAACAGGAACGTAACTACGTATCGGAATGAAAGTCTGAGGTGAAAGCCAGCCAATTTTGTGAATGTTGAGAGTTGAGATGATCGTGTAGTATTAAGTACTGCCAGCCTTTGGGCCAATGAGCGAATTAGTGGAAATGAGTAGTCCAATACGGAGGGATAAATGCATGCGTCCGGGAATTAGATTCTATTTCGATGCAATAGAACCTAATTCCCGGACGCAAAGAAGGGGGAATGAACAGGAAGTGCCTTTACCGGCATAACTGGTGCGCCAGGCCGATAACAGGGGATTATCGATTTGTTCGATACGGGGGCGTCTGTTTATTACCTTGCTAGCGAGATTCGCCCGAAACGGGAACGAATTGGGCTGAAAGGTTTGGCGTTTTCATATCTTTATCGAACGGAAACATAGGCCGCTTGATGCGTTTGTACGGTAAACGAGCCAAATCCTGATCGACTCCACCAGGGGTTAGCGCCATAATCCAGTCGGCTTGCATGGCATACAGTTCAGGTTCCAGGTAGCCAATTTTTACAACCACAATGTCCGATTTTCGGGGGCTAAGACCCAGACGGGTGAAGTCTATCTCTTTGTGATAGGGCTTACGTTTTTGGGTAACGATAACGTGTATACTGCCCACTTTTACAACTACTTCCACTTCCGCATCTTTATCGCCTTTCACGATTGATTCGACCGTGACTTTCAGTTTAACGGGTGGTGCAAAACGAGCGTCAACCCGAGCGCCTGCTGTTCCCTCAACAGAGCCACCAACACCAGCCGCAATTGCTTTCTTGACCAGTTCTGGATCGGGGATAGATGCATAGATCAGCGAAGGGCCATCCGCCCGCTGAAATTCCGGGCGGGCGAGCAACTGGGTAAGAGTCCAGGTCACATCACCAGCGCCACCTGCCGTTGGGTTATCGCCGGTATCGCTAATAAAAAAGGGATGTTTTTTGCTGGCCAGCGCGTTTGCCAGGCATTTCTCCAGCGTACCGGTTGGGGCTACAAAGTCAAACTGATTCCGTACATTCCAGAAATCCAGCGCTAGTTTCTCAGCGGCCTGGGCTACTTTTTGCTTATCATCGCCAGTAACCATAACCACGGCGTGGTTACGAGCCTCATCGGCCCAGGCGTAGCCAATCCAGATAGCCGCATCCACAATGCCACCCTGATGATCGGCAATGGGCTCCACTTTTTGATACAGAGTCTTGCCCGGCTCAATGCGGGTACTTGTTTTTTCACCGGGCAGCAGGATTGGGATGGGTATCCAGGCTTTATAGGCTGGTTTTCCTTTGCCGGTTTTGATACGGTCAAGCAGGTTTACCACAGCTCGTTCTTTGGTTTGCATGGCATCTTCATGCGGGGCCATCCGATAGCAGGTAATCAAATCGGAATTTTGGGCCAACCGCCAGGATACATTTCCATGCAAATCCATGGAAGTGGAAACGAGGGTTTTATAGCCAATCACGTTTCTGATTCGGGTAAGAAAGTCGCCTTCCGGGTCATCCAGGCCTACCACGCTCATGGCACCATGAATATCAAAATAAAGGCCATCGTAGGGGCCGTATTTTTTGAGCGAATCCAGAGTTTTGTTAACCAGCGATTCGTAAGCAGCGCGGGTCACGGCTCCGCCGGGCAGCGATTTGCCAACAATGGCGGGCAGCCATATGGCCTGTTTGCGCAGGGGCGATATGGGCATCATGAACGGATAGGCATTGAAAACCTCGGGGCCATAGCGGGCGTGAAAGGCTTCCTCCTGCGTAACCGCCGGGGAGAAGGTGCTGGATTCGATACCTAAACCCGCAATGGCAATACGCGGTAGCGTACTGGCTCCTGAGGTAATCGTTGATTGGGCATATCCTCCGCCCAGGGCAAACAGCCCGACAGCGAACCCTAAAAAGATCTGTTTCATGACCCCAATTTAGGCGTATGAAGCGGCTCAACAAAAACTGGCACTGACTTTGCCGACGATTGTTTTAAAGGGAACCTATGTCCGTGCGGTTCGTTCTATAAGTTTACTAACCCAATATCCTCTCTACCCTATGAAATTTCGGGTGATTTTGTTTAGTTTGCTTGCCTTCTTTACGAGTCCATTGATAACCTATGGGCAAGCGTCTGTTAATCCCAAACCCGGAATTCGTTTCCTGCCGGGAACATTCCAGTCGGCCGTAGTAGCTGCCAAAACGGCGCGCAAACCCTTAGCTGTTGAAGTCTACCTAACGGGTTGCCCTCATTGCGAAGCACTGGCGCCTATTTTGGCCGAAAAAGCTGTGGGTGATTACTTCAACGCCAATTTTGTGAACTGGAAAGTCGAAGCCAACGCGCCCGAATCCGTGGCTTTACAAAAGGAAAAGGGAATTGCGTATCCAGAGTTTCCCCTGCTGTTGTTTTTTGATTCCCAGGGCAACCTCATCCACGTGGCTACTCCAGCCGAACAGACGTCTAAGCCCGCGTTTATTGAGGAGGTTATCTCGGCAGGTCGTACTGCACTCAATCCTGCTCAGCGCACAGCGGGTTATGCCGCTCGTTTTGAAGCTGGCGACCGGGATTTGGGATTTTTAATTAATTATGGGAAGTACTGTAAAGTCAGGAAGGACAATGCCCAGCTACATGCCATTAGCGATGCAGTTGGAAACTTACTTCAATCACCCGGGCAAATGAAAAGCCCTGCCGGGTTCTACTGCCTGCAACGACTGGTCGATGATATTGATAACCCATTAGCCGTTTATTTCTTCAGTCACCTGAGTGAGTTCACAGCTGCATTCCCGGTAAAAGATGTGAAAGAAGCCGGAGAAGGCGTGGTTTTTCGCTCTTTATACGGGATGAACGGCGATCAGAATCCGCTACAGAAAATTGTGCAGATGCGTACCTATATGATTGCCCTGGGTGTGCCAGCCAATGAAGCCGCGGGTCGTACATTACTCAAGGAACTGGATGCTCACCTACGGGCGAAGAGTACCCCAGGGGCCGTGCAACGGTTTAATGAGTATAGGGCGCAGAATAAAGCCATTGGGATTGCCGACTATGCGTATCTCATGCATTATTTCAACGAAAAAGCGACGGATACATCCTATCTTAAGGAAATGCCCGTTTGGGCAGCCGATGGGCTGAACGTTGCTCCAGCTGATGGGAAAATGAGCCAGCAGGTGGCTGATATTCAGTATGAGCTGGCCGTGGCCTATCAGAAAATGGGACAAAAAGCTGAAGCCTATAAACAGGCCCAGCAGGGGCTTGATACGGCTCGTAAAGCTAAGCTGGATACCAAACGATATGAGGAGCAGGTAGCTAGTCTGAAGTAAAGCCTGATCAGCGGCTTAACTTCTCTGGATAACTTCCTCGAGTTTGGCTTTATAAATTCGACCGATGGGAATTTCCTCGTTGTTGATTCGGATATAAGTTGCGCTGACGGCCTGAATATGATCCAGGGCTACAATGAATGATTTGTGAATTCGGACAAATCGATCCGGTGGCAGTTTTTCTTCCAGATAACTTATCCGAAGGTAAGAAACCAGCGTGCCCGACACGGTATGAATTCGCACGTAATCTTTCAGGCTCTCAACCCATAAAATGTCCTCCAGAAATAGTTTGACCATCTCTTTGTCGACTTTAAAATATTGGTAGTCTTTTCCGGTTTTTATCGGTTCAGGTGTTTCCGGCAGAGCCGATGTTGCGGATGAAAACCGATAAATTTTGCCCACTGACTGGAGGAAGCGTTCAAACGAGATGGGCTTAACCAGAAAATCAAGCACGTCAAATTCGTAACTATCCAGTGCATACTCGCGGAAGGCCGTTGTAAAAATAACCTTGGGCCGGTACCCTAACGGGCGTAGTAAATCAAATCCAGACAAGCGGGGCATCTGAATATCCAGAAAGATAACATCGACCGGTGCGCCGACCGTTGGCGTTTGCTGTAAAAACCGCAGGGCCTGAGTTGGGCTTGTGGATACGCCTACCAGGTCCAGATCGGGTAACCGGCTGATGTAATCAGTCAGCAAATCGGTGGCCAGCGGCTCATCATCCAGTACAAAACAACGAATAGCCATTAAGTTAGCGTGAATTTTAAAACGGCCAGAAACTGGCTATCCTCCGGCAGGGTCACTAATTCATAATTGCCGGGAAACAGAATATCCAGCCGTCTTTTCAAATTTGTTAAGCCTAAACCTGTTGTAGACGGATACATAATCCCATCCGGTAGGGAGTTTTCGACCGAAAAAACCAGCCGATTGCCACTACGGGCCAAATGTAGTTGAATCCAGCAGGCGGTTTCTGTTTGGGCGGCCCCATGCTTGAAGGCATTTTCTACAAAGGGTAACAGTAACATGGGCGGTACCATGAGCTGATTCAAATTTGTCAACTCACGAAAATTTGTCTGTACATCCAGACGATCCCCGTACCGGATCTGCTCCAGCGAAATATAATCCGTCAAGTAATCTAGTTCTTTTGTGATCGGCACCGTCTGTCGATGGCTTTCATGCAGTTGGTAACTGAGTAAGCCGGCCAGTCGTTGCAATAAATGGGGCATTTGTGCTGGCTGGTGTATCGAAACCGAGATCAGGTTGTTGAGGGTATTAAACAAAAAATGGGGCTGAACCTGAGATTGAAGCAAACGGTATTCGGCGGAAAGTTTTTCTCGTCGGTACGTTTCACTTAATCGTTGCTGATTCAGGGCATGCCGGACCAGATTCGCTGCTACAAAGAGGGCAACCACTAAATGTAGCTGCATGGATTCGGCCAGAATTTTAGGCCAATACAAGTACGGTTTCTGTAAACCAGCCGGGTAATAGGCCGGATACAGCCAGGTATAGTTAATGGCTCGCCGAAGCAACCCAAAAACCAGTACCCCTCCCAGTAAGCTTGTCCAGAAACCTGCCAAACGACCGGCCAGTAAAAAGCGCTTAACAGTAACCAGCAGATGCCAGTAACCCGCTATAATCAAGAGGGGAATATTCAGGGCAATGCTATAGAAACTCTGGTGAAAGTTATCCATATAAGCCCCTGTATTGAGCCATTCGAAAAGAAAGTAACCCAGCCAGAAAAGCCCTTGCTGCCAGGCTTCCCGGTAGGCTTTAAGCGCACTGAAACGAGCCATTGTCAATGAGTTGTTTCTGAATGAAAGGATAAAATTACACCTACTTCTGGTTAGAAGACGGTTAATTGGCCCAACAACGTACGTAAACTCCTCAACAGAGGAATCCTTCGACCAACAACCAATTTTCTCGACCAACAGCGATGGATGAGCACTGGCTGTTATGTGGATGAGTGAGTTGGTCGTTAGTCTAAAATTCCTATTACGTATGGACATAGCCAGTTGCTTTGCTACAGGTAATACAACCTCCTACTATAAACTCATTGACTATGCTACCACAACGAATCAGCCCGCGCCAATGGCTAACCCACTTCGCTTCACCCTTATGGCTTCCTGTACTCATGCTGCTCCTGCATACTCAAACGAGCCAGGCCCAGAGCGAGCAAACGGCTCAACAGAATGTTGAGGAAACTGAGTCCAAACGGGGCTATTGGCGACTTAAAACCCAGGCGGCTAGCCGTAGTACGCTGATTCAGTTCTTTGAACCCAACGGGAAACTGCTATATGAGGAGATCATGCCCGAAAAGTGGGTCAAACTCAGTCGGAAAAATCAGAAGCAGTTCGACAGGATATTAGACCACTTACTGGCTAATCAACTCGTAGCCTCACAAATCAAAACAGAACTCCTTCCCCCAACGCCGGTGGAACCTATAGCTCCCAAAGTAACCGTCCGATCAAACACCGCTTCGTATTTTGAGTCGGCAATAACCGCTTATCAGGTGCATGCTTACATCAACCCGACCGGTAAGCTGTACCTGATTGTCAATAATCCCGACCAATTGCGCTACAAAATTCGGGTGGCTGATCAAAAAAACAGGACAGTATACGAGGAGTTTACGAACCACAATCAGTACCGGCGCAGGTTAGATCTGTCGGCCCTGCCGAGTGATGCCTATCAAGTCATTGTTCAGATTGATAACAAACCATTCATCTATACAATAAAAAGGCAGGATGCCCGGTTTGCCTACAGTATTCAGCCATCAACAGGTGTGAGCCGTAAGGACACTGTTGAGCAAAATCGAACTGATACAAGCCCCTCGATTGTTCCAATGACTATCAATTTTTGAAGAACTGGGGAATGAACTAGCCTGACTTTCTCCAACCCTCTGTTTATTAGGTTTTTATAAAAGAGTTAACTTCACTCTACATGTCGATAGTAGGGTAGCGAAGTGTTTGAATTTCGTAATTCATTAGTTGAATACAATAAGGCAAAGAGGATATACACCTATAGTTTAGCGGTATACATATGAATCAGTAAGTCCCGTGTATAAAATACAGAACATCTTTTATTGCATCTGGTTCTACAACAGATACTTACTGCAGAAATATGGCTATGGCAACAATCAGCTGTAACATCATTGATGTGCACATTATCGATGCCCGTGGAGTCAGCGAACCTGCCTTCGTATCTGCTCTAACAAATGCCAGTTTTGACTTGACCAGTAAGCGGATAAGAAAACTAACGTTTAAGTTGGGGGGCAGTTTAATGAAGAAAATAGAACGCAGATTATTATGATCTTTATGATGGATTATGATTAATGTCTGTACAATCAGAAAGATCATAATAATCTGCGTTCTATTTGAAATATTTAGATTTGCTTGATGAACAAAGCTGAAACTTTAGAAGATCTGTATAAACGGAAGTTTGATGGGGCGGCCTTCCACTGGATGCCTGATACCATTCGAAATGAAATCGGGCATTTTAATGTGTTTCGGTTAGACCCTTTCGTGGGAGATAAAGCTAAGCCCGTACCCTATAAACGACGGGACTATTACAAAATCATGCTGGTTGTTGGTACTAGTCAGGTACACTATGCCGATAAAGTGATCGATGTAAAAAAGCAGGCACTATCGTTTTCCAATCCCCATATACCGTATAAATGGGAACATCTGGATGACATCCGGAGGGGTTTTTTCTGCATTTTTAATCAACACTTTTTCGATCAGTTCGGCAACCTGAATCAGTATGCCGTTTTTCAGCCCAACGGCACGCATATAGTTGAACTGACCGATGAGCAGGTAAATCAGGTTTCCCATATTTATGAGCGTATGTTTGACGAGATCACCTCTGAGTACATTCATAAGTATGATGTGTTGCGGAACCTTGTTTTTGAACTGCTGCATTTTGCCATGAAAATGCAGTCATCCTCTACCTTTGATAAGCAACCGATCAATGCTGCCCAACGAATTTCGACGCTGTTTCTGGAGCTTTTAGAGCGCCAGTTTCCGCTTGATGATACCCATCAGCAAGTGAACTTTCGCACTGCTTCTGATTTTGCCAACCAGTTGAATGTTCATGTTAACCATTTGAACCGGGCGGTTAAGGAAACAACAAAAAAAACAACCTCCCAACTCATTGCGGAGCGTATTGTACAGGAGTCGAAAGTCCTGCTAAAGCAAAGCAGCTGGGGCGTATCGGAAATTGCCTTCGGATTGGGTTTTTCGGAAGTGACTCATTTCGATAACTTCTTTAAAAAACATACTCAACTCAGTCCGTTGAAGTTTAGAAATGGTTGAATTCTGTAAGATTCATAGAGCGCAGATTTTTAGAAGTAGTAAGATCAACTATGATTTTTTATCCTAAAAATTAGCTAGTGTGTACCTGTTTTATACGCTTCAATCTGGTTCAACAATTCCATCGACTTCATCACCGGACTCCATTCCTTACCCTCGAATACTAGTTTGAACCATTGCTTATCCCGATTGGCATAATTTATATTCCTGAAAAGCCAGATGGCCAGAATCGTAAAAGCCAGTGTAATAGCCGATTGGACGAGATAAAAGGCACCAGTGCCATTTTCAACTAAACGGGTCGTCAGGTAAAACGTAGTCCAGACTGGAAGTTGTAGAAACAGCAGACGTGTAACCCAAAGTGTAGATGCTGTTAAACGCGCCAGCGTATCCTGCGTTTTTATAATGGGTTCGCTGATATCGACTTGCTGAATCAGGATCAATTGGTATAGATAAATACCGATTGCCAGTTTGGTCAGCAACACTTGAATTGCCGCGGAAACCAGGAAAAACGGACTAACGAATGGAAATAAAACGATGAGTAAACTGTCTACAAAAATAACCCAGAGTATACCTACCAGAAGGGTAAAGAGTTTCAGCGGTTTCATGGATGCTAACAACGATTGAACCTTGATTTTGGTGAGGTCTTCAGCATTTTTTCGATTAAGGGCCAGGCTGTCGTCCAGTTTCTGACTATACGATTTCCAGAGGTTGATGAGTTCGATATCCTGCATGGTTATTGGGCTTTGATCGTTGAAAATTTCTGTCGTAATACGGTTTTAATTCGTCCAATTCTGGTGGATACGTTGGTTTCGGACATGCCCATGATTTCGGCGATTTCGCGATGACTTTTTTCGTCGAGGTAGAGCAGCAATAGGGCTTTGTCGAGTTCTTTTAGCTCCGTAATGAATTGCTGCAACAACCCCAGATTCTCTTCGCCTTCGTTGGCAACAGGTAATTCAACCAAGGTGAGAATACTGTCCGAGAGAGGCTGGGACAACGGTTTTCGACGGGTTTCTTTCCGATAAACTGAAATTGCGACGTTCAAGGCGATGCGGTAAATCCAGGTAGAATATTTATACTGATCGGAATACGTATTGAAGGATTTCCACAACTGGACTATGATGTCCTGCACCAGGTCCTTCCGATCTTCTGCGTCTGCGCAGTACGAATGAGCTACCTTGTAGATAATGCCTTTGTGGGTCTGCAGAACCACCAGAAACCGTTCCGCTTGATCCGTTGCTTGCATGCGTTGGTGTTCGATTTATTGGTTACCCCAATTATTCGCAGGAAGGGCGAAAAAAGCACAAGAGCGGGAGAAAATAACAGTCGACTTACCCATCTCGCAAAACACTTGTGGCTACAGTCTACGGCTGTACAACGCTTGCTAGACAAAGTAAATAGGGTTTAGTGTCTTTTGCATAAGTGTTTTACCTGAAATCTTTCTAATCAATGCTTTTCGGTGAGTTAATTAGCTGCCCCTTTTATGCCATAATTCACGGCGACTACTACTAACAGCAAGATTACGAATCCAAATGCGATGGATAGGGAAAAATGGTGAGCGATAAACCCCAATAAAGCCGGACCTGTCAGTAAACCGGTATACCCGATTGTCGTAATGGCCGGTAAGCTGGTCGTGGGTGGAATGCCGGGCAGCCGGCCCGCTTCACTGAAAAACACCGGTACGATATTGGCCACTCCAAGACCGAGTAGCACGAAGCCCAACATGGCTCCAACTACCCAGGGACTCAACACGGCAAGGCTTAAACCGACAGCACCCAGTACACTGCCGCCTACTACAACTATTTTACTCGTTAAGCTTGCCACTAGTTTATCTCCCGCTAACCGCATCGTAGCCATCGCAATGGAAAAGGCCGCATAGCCTGCCCCCGCAAACTCCGCTGCGACTCCTTTGATGTCCCGCAGAAAGATAGCGCTCCAGTCCAAAATGGCCCCTTCGGCCAGAAAAATAGCAAAACATAGTAGTCCCAGGTATAAGACACTGCTATGCATCCAGTTGAATCGCCGATTGACCGTTGCTGGCCGCTCATCCGAAGCCGAGAATTTGGCAATTGCCTGTTGTTCTAGCTCTAAAGGAAATAATTTTTTATACTGGGTTAGGGTAATCAGGATCATCAGGACGGCAATACTGACAATGGCGTAAACCGGATTAAGGCCCAGCTTCATCAAAAAGCCCAAACCCAGGGAGCCAAACAGTCCACCCACACTAAACAGGCCGTGTAAGGACGACATGATTGGTCTTCCGAAGAGGTTCTGCACTTGTACGCCATGGGCGTTCATGGCTACGTCAATGGTACCAATGCTTGACCCGAATATAAATAGAGTTACCGCCATAGCTGTGGTGGAAGATAGAATCAGCAGTAGCGGCAGGACAAGAGCCATGACCAGAGCCGCACAAGCCATGACCAGGCGGCTGCCAAAGCGATTCACCAACCAACCCGAGATCGGCATCATCAGCATGGAGCCACCACCCAATAGCAGCAGTAGTAAGCCAAGGTTGGCATCGTTCAACGCTAACCGATCTTTAGCCAGGGGAATCATTGGTGCCCAACTCGACATACCCAGGCCACAAACCAGAAAGATCAACTGAGTGGCTGCCCTAGCCCTTGACACGTACGCTGCTGGTAAAACCATATCTATAAAAGCAAGGTTAACGGGAGAAAAATTGGCGTTTAACGTAATCTAGTCGTTCTGTAAAATAGCTTATTGCTTTTATATACTCCTCAATATGAGATCGGGTAATTGCATCGTCACACACATAGAAATAAGCCAAAGGCACTTATTCAGTAATAAGGGAAGGAGGCCTCTGCATTGAGCTCCCTACCTGTAGCTTTAATCTGTTTGATTTTCGTAACTTCTTGTTTGGTTTTCGTTGGTTAACCAATTGCTATTCCTGTAGGTTTGTACTGTAATTAACACACATCGTTATGAGTACAACAATGCAAAAACGCAAACTTGGAAACAGAGGCCTTGAGGTATCAGCCCTTGGTCTTGGCTGTATGGGTATGAGCTTTGGCTACGGCCCGCCTAAGGACACCAACGAGATGATTGCACTGATTCACGCTGCTGTCGATCAGGGTATTACGTTCTTCGATACGGCCGAAGTATATGGCCCATATAGTAATGAAGAACTGGTTGGCAAGGCCCTTGAGCCCTTTAAAGGGCAAGTGATCATTGCCACTAAATTCGGCTTTAATTTCCAGGATGGAAAACAGGCTGGGTTGAATAGCCGTCCAGAAAACATCAGAGCAGTAGCCGAAGCCTCCATGAAACGACTGCGTGTCGATGTCATTGACTTGTTCTACCAACACCGCGTTGACCCGAACGTACCCATCGAAGACGTAGCGGGAACCGTGAAGGACTTGATTCAGGAAGGTAAAGTAAAACACTTCGGTTTGTCGGAAGCGGGGGCGCAAACCATCCGCCGAGCGCACGCCGTCCAGCCTGTTACAGCTCTGCAAAGTGAATACTCGCTCTGGACACGTCAGCACGAAAAAGAAATTATTCCGACTATCGAGGAATTGGGCATTGGGCTGGTGGCCTATAGCCCGCTGGGCAAAGGCTTTCTGACCGGCAAAATTGATGAAAGCACCAAATTTGCCGACGGTGATATTCGTAACATTCTGCCGAGATACACCGAAGAAGCCCGTGCTGCCAATAAAGCGCTATTGGATCTGCTTGATCAGTTTGCCGAACGACATACTGCCACGACCGCACAAATTGCGTTAGCTTGGGTATTGGCGCAGAAACCCTGGATTGTCCCCATTCCGGGCACCACGAAGCTGAACCGTCTGACAGAAAATAACGGAGCCGCTGCGATTCAGCTAACGGCCGACGAACTTCGGGACATCGAGACGGCCTCTGCGCAAATCGACGTGGTGGGCACACGCTACACCGAACAAATGGAGAAATCGACAGGTCTGTAAACCACTGAATAGAACGCAGATTTTTAGGATGATTATGATTCTAAATGATTTTATCTGCGAATCATAATCATCCTAAAAATCTGCGTTCTATTATATTTTTCAACGATCATGACCTCCAAACCCCTATCCCGCCGGGATTTCCTTCAGTAAGCTGGCCTTACAGGCACCGCCTTTTTGCTGGGGCTAGCATCGTCAGTTGCCCGCACGGGTACGTCTCAACTGGCAACTGCTTCTCTGGCTGAACCTTTGTCGTTTACGCCCTACATTCGCATAGACTCAACAGGGGCCATCATCATCTTCAATACCAAACCGGAGATGGGGCAGGGGGTATTTCAGTCGATTCCGGCGCTGATTTGTGAAGAACTGGAAGTGACGATGGACCAGGTGACAATCAAACAGTCAAATGGCGAAAAAGAACTAGGACCAATGCAACGGGCCGGGGGAAGTGCGTCGATCCGAATTGAGATTCATATTCTGGCAGAAGGTGGTAAGGTAAAAGGGGTAGGGGAGCCGGGACTGCCCGCCCTGGCCCCAGCATTAGCCAATGCTATCTTTGCTGCCTCAGGTAAGCGATTCCGTAAGATGCCGTTTTCGTTAAATACGGTCTGAAAATCCCCTGTCCAGACAAGCTTCTTATTATAAGCTCGTATTCACGTTACGAACAGTATACACCGAGACACGTTATACCATCATGAATCAGACCGAAAATAAACAACCGTCGGCACCCGAAGGAGCAACACAGGCATCACCTGATTACTTTACAGGGATTGCCTGGCTGAAAACGCTTGTGGGACCAAATGAGCTTACGGATTGTACAGTTAGTGATGTAACCTTTGAGCCGGGGGCCAGAAATAACTGGCATACGCATCCTAACGGACAAATTTTAGTGGTTACGGAGGGGACAGGCTATTATCAGGAACAAGGTAAACCCATCCAACTCCTACAGGTAGGCGAGGCTGTGAACATTGCTCCCGATGTGGTGCATTGGCATGGAGCCACCCCAAGCAGCCGGTTTACTCACCTGGCGATCAATCCAAATGTGAGCAAAGGGGGAGCCGTAAGTTGGTTACAACCCGTTACAGACGAAGAATACAACCGCTACTAATCAGACTGGATGAAAACCTATAAATTTTGAATCTAATTGATTTGTATTAAGTAATCGCCGTTTTGAGTCTGCCAGGTATCCTCGAGGATACAGAGTCAATTCTAGCTATACACTAGCCTATTTTTCCTCAAACAGCACAAGCATAGCCGTCTAATTCAGCCATATACGAGGCCAGTTGCTCGATGAAAGCAGTTGTATACGGAGGGAGTTGTTTCGTCTTTAAGGTAGCTGCATACCACGTCCGCAGTACCCGTTGCTTCGTGATCCGAACGGCCGAAAGCTGGCCCGATTGCAGGTAGGGGCGTACCACCCAATTCGGCAGTACCGCAACGCCCAGGCCCGCCTTTACCATCTCCAGAATGGCTTCTGTCAGCGTAATTTTATAGACTTTCAGGGGGCGTCGGTTCTTGAAAAGCATCATGAAGTTCGAGCTTTCCTCGTCCGGAACATTGTACATGATGTAATTCTGGCTGGCAAACTCATCAATTTCTACCCAGCTACGCCCCACCCAGGCATGATCGGGGGCAACGATGGCCACAAACTCATCCTGAAACAGCGGAGTATAACTAAACTTTGGATTTTCATCTCCTTCCGTAATAGCGACGTCGATCTTGTTGGCCAACAGATGATGATCGGCGGCCTGGGTAGCGGCTTCCAATTCTACCTTGATATCCACTTTTGGATATATAGCCTGAAACTCCCGCAGAAAACCCGCCAGCCAGTGGTAGGAGGTATAGCATTGTGTACAAAGGCGGACCTCTCCGGCTTCTTTATCGGTCAGGCAGCGGACTTTCGCCCGCGTTTCGATTACTTCCTGCAAAATCTTCTCAGCCGCCTGTAGAACCACTTCGCCCGCTGGCGTTAGTAGCATCTGCTTTTTGTCGCGGATGAACAGCTGCGTGTCGAAATAGCTTTCCAGTTCCTTCAACTGATGACTCAGTGCGGATTGGGTCAGAAATAACCGATCTGCAGCTTTGGTCAAATTGCCGCTGCTAGCTACTTCTTTTACCATCTGAAGGTGCCTGATTTCCATGATGAATAATATTCATGATTTCGACAAAAATAATTCGTTTTGCTAATATATCAAAACCTCCCACCTTTGAGCCAGTCAATCAAGCCGCTACAAACAGTATCAAAAAAATGAAAACAACAACACAACTAATCATGAATGCGCTACTGCTAAGTCTGCTTTTGGTAGCGCCAGCACTTAATGCACAGCCTGCCACTAACGAACCTGAGGACTCCCTATCGAAGCAGAGTTCCTTTGAGGTGGGTATGTTTATGGAGTCGAACTGGACAATCAACCTGATGCTGGCCGTTCACCAACCGAAGCGGGTTCTTGTTACGCTGAAAAATGACAAAGGCGCCCTGCTATTTCGGGATTATCTGAAGAAGATACCCGCCAACTACCGACTCAAATTCAGGTTTAGTGAGTCTGACTCTGGCGTATATCAGTTCGAAATCAGCGACGATCAGCAAACCATTGTGCGTCGGGTTGAAGTAGTGTATATGCCAGCCGTTAAATCACAGCGCTACATCACCTACGGCCCGCAAATTAATTTTTGAGTCAGGGTTCTCCACCTTTTTCTTAGTTGAGAACCCTGTTGTTTAAAATGTATAGCCTAGTAAAAAATTTCCGGTTGGCGAAATCGTGTGCTCATAATACTGGGCAACCCCAACCCCTACTTCCAGGTTCAGATAGAAATACTTACGATACGTTTGTTGAACACCCCAAAGGCCGCTAACGCCTAACCCCTGAATATCAATGTTTGAGTTATTCAGGATGGGTGGCAATACGTATCCCGCTTTTGCCGCAAAATAGCTACCTGAGTTATAGCGAATAGATTTACCATTTTCTTTTCGCCTGGCTAAATTGTAAAAATGGCGAATAGCTAAAGCTAGTTCTGGATTTATGCTTAAGGCGAGTACTTTTTTGACAGTGAGGCTGTAGCCATACATATCGAGTCTATCTTCAATACGAAAAGAACCTACTAGCCGAAGCTGAGAAACTACTGTTGTTTTCTTCCCAAGGCGATGCTCGTTGATATAGCCCGGACCCAAAAAATCAATCCGCCAGACATCTTTTCTGAGATAATTTTTAAGTATAACAGGTTGATGTTTACTCGTATCGATAGCCGTAAGTAAACTATCTTTTTTTGAGCTTGTACTAATTATATCCTGACCTTGGCTTATATAAGGCAATAGGAAAAGTAGAATGAAAATTTTCCTCATAGTTTACTGTCTTTGTTCGTTTATGAACAGGTCTTTTCCCACAGAGTAGTGCCACGGTTCTTGCAGGACTTAAATCAACCACGGTGCGCTGTTGGGATGGCACAGCTCTGTACGAAAGGCCTTCGTACGTAATTTAGACATAAATATTGCTGGAAAACGACGAACTTGCTAGGCGTCTCTACATTCGTATTCAATGCCTGTTATATCCAGAAAAAAGCTTGTTTATCCAATTCGGGACCCGCTCCGGTCATACCTGCATGCCTATGACCGGGAGCTGGTCTTACCGACGCACTATGATGATCTGCTACGGTATGGCAATGCGATCAGTCTGTACGATAAACGAGGGCATGACACCCTCTGGGAAACGGTATTTTATGCCGCAACAGAAGCCGACGAGATGCGCCTTTCGTTAAAGGCAATCTACGCGTACCTAAAAGCAAACGGGGATTTATCGGTGACAAACCATCTGACCATCGACCGGGTCGATATGTGCATGTATGGCAACACAAAGCCATTTCGGGTACGCATTCGGAATCTGGTCAATGATAACTTCGACTACTTCTACATTAAACGAGCCGATGCGTCCCGGATTTATGGCCTGGAACTGGAGCACATACTCTCGCCAAACCGGATCAATTACCTGACCAGTGGGCAAACATTAGTGGAGGAGCATATTGCCGGGATCCCCGGTGATATGTTTTTTGAGAACCAGCTTCACGACCCCACCCTGAATCCGATTCGATTGTGTAAGGAGTTCGTTAAGTTCAATGAGCGGTGTTTCGTTCGCTTATTGGGCGATATGCATTCCAGTAATTTTGTGGTAGATATAACCCCCGACTTCGATGAAACCTATTACCGGATTCGGGCTATTGATTTTGACCAGCAGTCGTACGAAGGCCATCGGTCGGTTTATATGCCACAATACTATAAACAGAACCAGCCTATTATTGAATTGGGCTTTCGGTACATGACTTCAGAGAGCGTTCGGCAATATCAGATTGAAGAGCGGGCATTAATTGCCAGCCGAATTCGGGCCGAGTCTATCCGAATTCGTGATCTTATCAGTGTTATGCGCCAGGATGAACTGGCCCCCCATAGCCACGTCCTGACACTCCGGCAGGGGTTGGCCCGATATTACAAGCGTCAGAATTTTTTAAAATGTGAGACAATGGGCGATTTAGTCTGGGAAAGTCTATCCATTGTTGAGGCCCATTAAAAAAGCCGAACCCACTCAGGGTTCGGCTTTTTTAATGGTTTATTAACAGGTGATTTTCAGGAATTGCTGCTCCCTCCGCCAAAGAGTTTGGAAATGATCCAGATCACAAGACCTATACCCAGAATAACAAGGATGGCACCCGTCCAGGCTCCGGCTTTGAAAATATCACCAATAGCCGCACAACTGGTCAGAAATAGAGTTAGAAACAAGGCTACAAGAGCCGTCGGAAAAAAACGCAACAGGGTTTTCATAAACGTTGACTGAATTTTAGTGTAGTAATTTACCGCTCACTTTTCGGCGGATTGTCAATTAAACAGACACGGATTCAGTTTGTTTAAAACACTGAAAATTAGAGATTCCACCAGTATGTCCACTTCAGTACCAACGCCCTGTTTTTGACTGAAAAGAAGCCCGGCACATCCTGTCCAATCTGGGCGGAATTCGGCAAATAGTTGTCGGTATACACCAGGAAAAAGTCCGATGCCGGCTTATAGCGCCACTGAACACGTGCATTCACATTCATGTTTTTCTGTTGCTCATTGTACTGCACAAAGGTTGTCAGGTAGAGCTTATTGGTGAGGGTTAGATCGAAGCGGGGCCCAATGAGCCAGAAGGTGGTATTGCCCCAGGGTTGCGGCAGACGAATGTCGTTGTAGTTGAAACTGGCTGCTAAACTAACGTAGGGCTGAATCCGATACCCCAGATCGGCGGTGAGATTCAGGCGGGTACCGTTGGCATAATAGCCACCATAGCGAGACGAAAACCCATAGGTAAAGACACTCTGAGGCTTGGAGTCAAAATCGGTTCCCCAGGCCGTCCAGTTATGTTCGGTGCCGGTTGCCAGCGTTTCACGGCCCGTGTTGGTCGGGTCGAAGGGTTGCAGTAGTCGAACGTAATCGGTTGCAACCCAGGCCGTGAACACGCTTCGGCTTCGGAAGGTGATGGCATAACTCAGCAGGCTTTCATTGTCACTTTGCCGCCAGGCCGGGTCGAAAAAGTAGGTTGAGGTTAATACCGGGCCGTGGTTGAGTACGCCACTTCCCGTGGGTAAGAAGGTATACCCGAGCGTGGCCATCCCACGCTCATACCCAACCCGAGGAACGTAACCGGCTTCGGCAGTGTAGTTTTTGCCGATCGATTCTACCTGTCCGCTAATCAGCCATCGTCGGGTAAAGTACTGTACGTTAGCGGCATAAACGGCATCATTACCCGGTTGCTCAGGCCGAAACGACTTAACATACAGGGCCTTACCAGTCCAGATGTTATTCGAAGATGCCAGGTTGTACTCCAAGCCCAGATTTCGATTATAGCGGGAGTAAAGGGGCTTATCGGGCGTTGGGGTATATGCCAGCGACTCTTTATTGACGAAGATCATCCCGATATTCGAACGAGCCGAAACCCGGCGTTGCAAAGCCACCACAGCAAAATTCTGGGCGGGCAAACCAGTATCATCAACACGTCCGGTTTGCATGTCCATAACCCCGATCCGCCAGTCTTTATTGAGTTTGCCGCTGAGTCGGGCACCAAACCGAATCGGTACCCCGCCCAAACCAATTCGACGGCTAAAAAACGGGCGAATGGTGGCGTACCCGAAATTGGTAAACTGGTCCCCGTTCTCTAAAAAGAACTGCCGTTTTTCGGGGAAGAACAGCTCATACCGGTCGAGGTTCGTAACCTGCTGGTCAACGTCTACCTGCGAAAAATCGGGGTTAACCGTCAGGTCAAGATTCAGTGATGAGGTAACGGCTACTTTGGCATCCAGCCCGGCATCAAACTTGCCTTTTGTTGGAACGCCATTCTGGTAGTCGCGCGTCAGGCCGCTCAGCGCATAGGGGATAATCGAGATATTGGGACCGGGTTGTGGCGGAGGCTGATCCCAGATCAATACACCGGTTAGTGCCAGTGAGGCCGTTGGGAATTGGCGTTGTATGGGTGTCCAGGATGATTTTTCGGTTGTTTTTAAATCCTGCCTGCTGAAGTTGATCCCCCAGCGGGTAATTCCCTTTTTATACCGGATCGTTTTAAAAGGAATGGCTAGTTCGATCACATACCGATCCGCATGATTTCGAACGACAGAAGTCCATTTATTATCCCAGCTCAGGTTTGCTTTTCCGCCTTCGTACAATAGACCATCCCATTGTGCGCCAGCGGCATTGGTGCCAAACGTAAAACCGTTCGTCTGGTCATCGAAGGTATCCATGAAAAAGATGAAATTGTCATTTTTGACAAACGCCCAGTCGCGCCGAAGCGACTCCACCATATACGGGCCAGGTACATCACCATGGTAGCAAATGGCACTCAAATACACGTTATGGTCATCGTACGTCATGCGCACGTCGGTCCGAACGCGGGCGCGGCTGGTATCCATAGGAAGAACCATCCAAAAGTCGGAGGCAACCTCAGCTGTCTGCCAGGCTGGTTCTTCAACGTTACCATCGACAATAACGGGCGAGGTGGCCCGGTTGATATGAAGCTGATAGCTTTCGTTTTTTTTCTGAGCCAATAAAATTGTATGGCTTAGTAACAAACAAGAGAGTAAACAAACAGGAAAAAATTTCACCAAACAACAACGTTAAGGGTACCACTAGTAAACGCAAAGGTAAGGCAGATTTACCCCATTGCGTACGAAGTACCACACGTGTAGTTGGCCAATTTAGCTTCTTCTGAGTCTGTTGTTGCTATTGGTTTCGATGTAAAGAGGTTTGCTCTTCAACGAATTCGTAAAAGCAATTTTGCGAATTCGTTGGAAAGTCTGACCGTATGCTGAACTCGTCCACTCTTCTGCAGATTCCAGCGCACAGGCGTAGTCCGATCTAGTGTACCGTAGTGTAACAAAGGGACCGGCGCGTGGGCTTCGGGTAGGACTGCACCCAATGGAGGTGCAAATCTTACGGTGCCGGAAATAAGGATGAAGGCGACTGGTGAATTAGTGGTATCAGATGTAAGCACCTGATACCACTAATTCATTAAACTTGTTCTTCGTCTGTCCAGGCGGGGTCGGGTTCGGTTCCATCGTTGTTGCCAATGGAATCATCATTGCCGTACGAGTCCCGGTCAATCTCCATATTGGGACTGCCCGAAAAAGCACCTGTTCCATCGTTGCCGGTGGCTGCTTCCTCTTCATCGGTCGGCGTAGTGGGAGGAGAGTTTACATCACCAGCCAGATCGGTCGGATTGTAATCTTCATTCAGGAGAATACTATCATCGGGTGTCTGGTCTGTTCCGCCCGTGCTAGGCCGGAACGTTTGCGATTGCTCGTTGAGCATCGCATCCTGATTTACATTTTCCATGGTAAGTAGGTACTTTTTACAACATAATCCGAAAAGCGATCTTCAGGTTAGCCTTTCGTGAACAATTCCCACAAACGGTTGTACAGTTTTCCGGAGTACGTTTTCACATCGAGGGAGGATGCATGGATCGTAAACGGTTCAAACTGCTTCATTGCCGAGGGTAGCGGTTCAATCCGAACCGTGCGTCCGGTAGTCCATCGACCCGCTAATTGCCGAACCGACCCAGTTAACCGTATGCCTGCATCCAGCAAATCAACCTGGCAGGTTTCCGGATAATGCGCAACGGCTAAATTCTGCGAAAAACGTTGCATCTGACTCGCATCAAACCACGACAGCGTGGGTATCTGCATGTGATTGGTATAGCGGTCGTTGTTGCACAGAAATCGAAGAGACAAAACTGATTTGCCAGAACTCCGACGGGAGGTTACCTGTAAATCAAGTACTTCCAGTGGAGATTGGTCGGTTGCGGTGGAAAGTTCGATAGTCATAGGGGATGAAGCTGATTAATCTACATACTAAACAAGGCAAAGGTGAGGATGTTTTGGCCTTTTTGTTAGCGTAGTTATACGTAGATCATTTTACGGGTCATGCCGCCATCAACCACAAAATTCTGACCGGTAATAAAACTGTTTTCGGGTGCAATCAGAAACAGAATCATGCGGGCAATATCGTCGGCCTGCCCCACACGACCAACCGGGTGCTGAGTGTGGTCTTCAGGGCGCAGATCGTCGGATTTTGCTTTCGCTTTTTTCTTCAGTGCCGATACATCAATCCAGCCGGGACTAATGGCATTCACGCGGACATCGGGCCCCAGACTTACGGCCAGCGAATGCGTGAGGGAAAGTACGCCCCCTTTACTGGCCGAATAAGCAAACGTATCTGGTTCCGATTGAAACGCCCGGGTCGAACAGATATTGATGATGCTGCCTTTCTGGGCGGCCAGATAGGCAGCTGTGTGCTTGGCGCAGAGAAAGGTGCCGGTTAGATTGGTGCTGATAACCCGATTCCACTCATCGAGGGTTAGTTTGTCGAGTGGTTTTTCAATCATAATGGCCGCATTGTTAATCAGCGCGTCGATTTGCCCAAAATGCGAAATGGTTTGTTCGGCTGCTTTACGAACGTTGGCTTCACTGGATACATCGCAGGAAACGAACAGGATCTGTGCCGAAGAGGCTTTAAAGGCTTCGCGAAGCTCGGCCAGGGCGTCGGTGTCTGCTTCCCAGATGGCCACCCGATAGCCGTGCGTAAGTAAATATTGCGTTGCCACGCGACCAATACCCTGGCCGCCCCCAGTAATGATAGCTGTTTTCATACAAGCCGGTTAATCAAGTTGGATAAACCCTACAAACGAACAAATCTGGTAGTTTGGTAACACAACCTGGCGAAGTTGGGTTAACTAAAGCGTATCCTTATCAAACGGGACAATTGATTTTTTACCGCTCACCGGCTTCCTTACTTCATGCTTCAGATTGCCTTTTCGCCCGTGTACCGACTCAAATTGCCTGAAGGACACCGGTTTCCGATGCTTAAATACGAACTGATTCATGAGCAACTTCTGTACGAAGGTACCTGCACCGAGACCAATTTTTTTGCGCCTGTTCCGGTTGATGACCGTTGGGTATTGGGCGTTCATACGGCCAGTTATGTGCAGGCATTACAAACCCTGATCGTGCCGCCTGCCATGGTTCGCCGGATTGGGTTTCCGTTAACGCCCGAACTTATTGAACGCGAGTGGATCATAACGCAAGGGACAATTGATGGTACCCACATTGCCCGAACGGACGGAATCGCGATGAATGTGGCTGGAGGAACCCATCATGCGTTTCCGGATCGGGGAGAGGGATTTTGCATGCTCAACGACGTTGGTGTGGCGGCTCATTACCTGCTTGAGACTAGTCAGTCCCGGAAAATTCTGGTGATCGATTTAGACGTGCATCAGGGTAACGGAACGGCAGTGATGTTTCAGAAAGAGCCGCGCGTATTTACGTTCAGTATGCATGGTCGAGATAATTATCCACTCAAAAAAGAACAGTCGGACCTGGATATTGACTTCCCGACTGGCACCTCGGACGAAGTTTATCTAAACACGCTTTACAATACCCTGCCGGGGCTGATTCAGCGTGAACGGCCCGATTTCTTATTCTATGTATCGGGTGTTGATATTCTGGCCTCCGACCGATTGGGTAAACTGAGTGTTAGCCGGGAAGGATGCAAAGAACGGGATCGGTTCGTGTTTGAACAGGCTCAACGGAATAATCTGCCGATTGTCGTTTCGATGGGCGGAGGGTACTCACCCCGATTGACTGATATTGTTGAAGCTCACTGTAACACATTTCGGCTGGCATCGGATATGTTTTTCTGATTCGGTCGTATCTTGCCAAACTAGTCGAGCCCTTAGCTAAGCGCATTTTTTCGCCCTTTTTCAGATGAAGCAAAACATTGTTAAAACCCGGCTCAAAAGCAGCCAGCCCGTTCTGGGTGTTCTTTCTAATAGTAGCGATCCCACCGTTGCCGAATTGTGCGGCTTCTCGGGACTGGATTTTTATATGATCGACGGCGAACACAGCCCCGTAACAACGGCGCAGGTGCAGGATATTGTACGGGCCTGTGAGGTGAGTGGTATTACGCCTTTAGCCCGAGTTCGCAGTAATGATTCCAAATTGATTTTGCAATTTCTGGATGCGGGCGTTATGGGCATTATGATGCCAGGCGTTAGTACCGTTGCCCAAGCCGAAGCTCTGGTCCAGGCCGTTAACTATCCGCCCCTGGGTTTGCGGGGATTTGCACCCGCACGGGCTAACGATTACCTCCTGGGCAATATGAATCAGGGCGAGTCTGTCGAATTTGCCAACGAGCAAATTCTGGTATTAGCCCAGATCGAAGATAAGGAAGCTATTGCTAACCTGGACGATCTGCTCCAGGTAAACGGCATAGATGGCTTTGTTATTGGCCCACGTGATCTGGCCATGAGTATGGGATACTACGATGGTCCCGGCCACGATGAGGTAAAACGAACCATTGCGGGCGTCGTTGAAAAAATCAGAAAAGCGGGCCTGATTGCAGGAACCACAGCGGCCACCGGCGATCAGGCCAGGGCGTTGATTGATCGGGGTGTCCTGTTTTGCCTGAATTCCTTTGCTGGCTTGCTGAAGTCGGCCGCCGGGGAGTTTATGAAAGGACGAGTGTAACCTTCGTATGATCACGACGATTTTGGTTCTTGAAAACAGCCAGATTGGCTCAGCTGATCAGTGGTCCGAACCGCCATTAGGTGGGGTACTGGTGCTTGATGCTGTTTTTCAGGCACTCCGCCAATTTGTGTTTGACGACGAACAGGCTGAGGGCTTGCTGGCCTTCTCTATACAAAAAGGTCGTGAATTGATTCAAGTTCGAAATTATGTGGGTTTGCTTCCGCTGTCCAATCATACGCAACTGGAAATTCTACCAAAGATTGGGCAGATCGACAACACCCGGCCTTTGCTACTGACCATGCTGCGGCACCTTCGTCATAGCCCATTTCGAACGCTCCCGGCAGCCCATACGCGGGCTATTCGATTGCCTTTGTGGGACGTGTTCATTTCGGCTTTTCTGGATGCCGTAGAGCCATTAGTGCAACAGGGAATTCAACACGCGTACGTATCGGTCGATAGCAATGAACGCTTCTGGAAAGGTAAATTTCAGGCTGTCCGACAGCAGCGGGAGAATGCCTGGCACGCCGAGCGACTGGCAGTGACCTACGATTGCCTCACGGCTGATGTTGCCGCTAATCGTATTTTAAAAACGGCAATGGTTTACGTAACCGGAGCAACGAATAACCCCGTTAGCCAGCGCCGGATTCGACAGGTACTTTGGGCGCTGGATGAAGTGCCGGAGACGAACTCGTTACCGGATGATCTACGGTTGATTCGGCGGTCAAGTCGGTTATTTCTTCGGTACGAATCGGCACTGCGCTGGGCCGATGCATTGCTTCAGGGTAGGGGATTTGGTATCAAAACGGGCCATACGCCAAGCTTATCGCTATTGTTCCCGATGGAGCGCGTTTTTGAAGATTACGTCGCGTATGGCATTCGGACGTACTGGCCCGATACCGACAGTGTTCGGGTTCAGGAATCTTCGGCACATTTGGTGGATGAACATGTAGGGGCACCAAAATTTAAGCTTCGTCCCGATATTGTCATCCGTCACAAGAGCCAAACACTGGTACTTGATACAAAATGGAAGCAGATCAAGGGCCGGGAGTCAGGCGCTAATCCTGTTTCGGGTAACTACGGCATCGAGCAGGCCGACATGTATCAATTATACGCTTATGGGAAAAAATACGCAGCCGACGACCTGTTTCTGATTTACCCGGCAAATGAATCGTTTCGTCAGCCGTTGCCCGTGTTTGGCTACGATGCTACCACTCGCCTGCACGTTGTGCCCTTCGACCTGACCAATTCGTTAGCGAATGAAGTAGAAAAATTAGCAACTTACGCTTTGTCGTTCGAATGATCGTGTTTAAACACAGAGAAAACAGAGATTAGCATAGAGTAGACAGAGGGCTTTTTCCATGTGCTCCATGTTTATCTCCATTTTCTCTGTGTTTAAATGCCCCAGACCCTCGTAACTATTATGCCCCTTATTCTCACCCTGATCGGGATTCTGACGCTTGTTTTTTTAGTTGCCTTTGTCCGTTTAGATACCTTCATCTCATTTGTCATTGTCGCCTTAGGTATTGGGTTGGCATCGGGTATGGATGTGGTGGCTGTTGGTAAGTCGATTCAGAGTGGTATTGGTGGGACATTGGGCGAACTGGTACTGATCATCGGTTTTGGGGCAATGTTGGGCCGTCTGGTAGCCGAAAGTGGGGCTGCCCGACGAATCACCGATGTGCTGATTGGTTGGTTCGGTATAAAAAATATTCGCTGGGGACTAGCCTTAGCGGGCTTTGTTATTGGTATCCCACTATTCTACAATGCGGGTTTCATTATTGTTGTTCCCCTGATTTTTACCATTGCAGCGTCGTCTCGCTTACCCCTTATGTCGGTAGCGGTACCCATGCTGTCAGCGTTATCAGTCGCACATGGTTATTTGCCCCCGCACCCATCGCCCTCGGCAGTGGCAGGTCAGCTCAACGCGAACATAGGGCAAACCCTTATTTATGGGATCATTGTTGCTATTCCCGCTATCATTATTGCTGGGCCGTTGTTTGGTAGAACGCTGGTCAATATCAAGGCGTCGCCGAATCGGGATCTGTTTAATATCCGCGAAGTACCTTCCCAGAATTTACCAGGTGCGGGAATCAGCTTTTTTGTCGCCCTGCTGCCCGTATTGCTGTTAACGACATTTGGCCCGCTGAAAAATGCGATGCCTGGCGAGTCGTTCCTGAAAACCATTGTTACGTTATTGGCCGAGCCCTATATCGGTATGTTGTTGTCGGTGCTGGTGGCAATGTACGCACTGGGTCTCCGTCAGGGACAGTCAATGAAGGCTATCACCAAAGACATGGAAGAAGCCGTTAAAGCTATCGCCCCGATTCTTCTGGTCATTGCCGGAGCAGGTGCATTAAAGCAGGTGTTCGGCGACAGTGGCACCAGTAAATATATTGGTAGCTTACTGGCCGATGCCGCTATTCCGCCTTTATTGCTGGGCTGGGGCATTGCCGCCTTTATCCGGGTATGTGTAGGTTCGGCCACGGTAGCCGGGTTAACTACCGTGGGGATTATTTTGCCTTTATTACAATCGCAGCCTATCAAACCCGAACTGATGGTACTGGCCATTGGCTCAGGAAGCCTGATGTTTTCGCACATCAACGACGGCGGGTTCTGGCTCTTTAAGGAATATTTCAACCTAACCATCGGGCAAACCATCCGAACCTGGTCGCTGATGGAAACCATCGTATCCATTGTTGGGCTGATAGGCGTATTGCTGCTAAATCTGGTTGTATAAACCCTGAGTTGACCCGTTTTTATCGTGAAGTAATTGGAGCCGATGAATAGTCAGCTGCTTTGTTGATTGTGAAATTCACGGGCAGATTCTCCTGGTTCTTTAGCGACTTATAGACATCTTCCCGAATAAATGTCCGCTTTAAGTTGTGGGTAGAATGGACCAGTACGTACCCTGCTTCTTTTAATTTTTTGCAGGTTTTTTTAATCCGAAAGTGGAACGACTTATCGTTGGCATTATGAACTTCGTCAAACTCCACCAGGATTATTTTGATATCTAGCTTGTCTTTAACAATCGTATCAATTACGGTATATTCAGCCCCTTCAATTTCCAGTTTGACCACATCCAGGCTGCTGTGTCCCAGCATGTTCATCAGATTACTTAGCCGGTCGACGGGAGCCTCAATATAGTCGTTGGACTCCTGGAATAGATAAAGCGAGTGCGAGGCATAATCGTCACGCTCGGGGGCAAAAAACTTCAGGTTCGTTTTCTGATCCCAAACACCAATTTCAACAAACGTAATCTCCTCTACCTGTTTTTCTGAGATTCGGTACGTAAACGGTACGGTTGGTTCAATCGTTAGGGGCTGCTGATTTTTGGTAAACTCTTTCAGTTTACGGAAATGATTGACACCTTCTGGCATTGGGTCAAAAATGAACACCTGCGCGTCGTAAATAACTTTTAATTCGGTGTCAAACGAAATATCCTCACCCGCTCCGATGCAGTAACAAATTGACTCACTTGTCAGAAAATTGCTGGGTACATGATACCCGTGGAAATGGGAACCAATATGTGTCAGGTTCTTTAGTGGATTTACGCCCTGTTGCGGATGGATACCTAATACCTTTTTGGCCAAGCCAGTAATAGTTCGCATATACTGTGTCAATTAAGAGGAAACGCTTTAGTGGGAAAATGGACTTACTCACCTTTATCCGAATCGGACGGCCTTACTTCAAAGGAAAAATTGGCTGACGATATATGTCTATGTGTATCGTAGGCGTAAGCAAACAGACGATAAGCGCCGGGCTTAGTTGGCAACTTAAATGAAATAGCAGACTGGTTAGGGTTCTGTATTAACCCTTTTAAAGCGGGAAGTGGTGTTCCTGCATAATCTGCCGAAAACTGAGCACGCCGTTTGATTTCCCAATAGTAGGTTAGGGTATCTCCTTCGGGATCACTGGTCAAAATCTGGGCCTGATGAGCGGCAACTGAGGGTATATACGATTGGTGAGTACTTGCTTTTCCATCAATCAACAGCCCTTTAACAACGGGAGCTTTATTGAGCGTTTGTTTCCCCGACCAAAGCAATTGCATTAATTCCACCAATGACGTGGCACGGCCCTGATCATCGAATACATTAAACCAGGTATGGGTTTCTTCCTGCTTAAAGCCCCAATAAAATAAATAAGCGCCTAAACAATTTGGAGGGCGTGAGCCAATGTACTGGCGATAGAATTTTTTCACAAAATCATACTTCTCCTGACTGGTAGGCTCGATAGGCGCTTTCCAGGGGGTGACGGGTGTTTCCCAATAGGCCTGGGCTCCATATTCAGAAATCAGATAAGGTTTATCCCATCCTCCTTTTTTTAAAAATTGAGGTAGCTTTTCCGTTAACGCATAGGAATTAAGGGCCAACACATCAATGGCTGGGCAACGTTCCTGAACGAGCCAGATAGCCCGTTCACTATCAGGCGAAATAACGGTTGCAACCGGATGGTCTGGATCCAGTTCATGGACTAAAGCGGCAAGTCGATTTACTTCGTCATACACCCGGAAGTTACTCGCTTCCATTGCCCATTCATTCCCCACACACCACATGAGTACCGCAGGATGGTTTTTGTATTTGAGTACGATTTTACGAATGCGTTCATACTGCCGGTCAACAGCTTCCTGGTTATCATAATCGAACCCTTCCAGTTCCCGCTCTACCCAAAGGCCGAAGAATACCGTTAATCCAAGTTTCTCGGATTGGTCCAAAATAGAACCTGCCTCCAGATCATCCCAGATGCGAATCGAATTACCTCCACAGTCTTTTAACTGAGCCAAATGGCTTACGCCCCCCGCTCCCTGAATGAAATAAGGCTTGCCGTACCGTAAGAGCTGGTAGGAGTCTCCCGTATGTTGAATGGATGTCGGTTTAGTTTCTGTCGATGTTGCTAAATGGGACTTTTGGGTCTCGGTACAGCTACTGATGAGGATGCTAACTATCAAAAACAAGACACAAGAAAATGACCGCATTAGGAACGTAATTAATGAAATATGTACGCTTTCTTGACTAATGCTTTAACTTTTAGTCACCATTTTAGGGTCAAAATCGTGTAAGCGGTAGGTAGACTACACATTGATCTCAGATAAATCGTAATTGGTGCGTATGTGACGTCTACGTTGCTCAGAGGATGCTATTTTGATTAGTTGATAAACGTTGGAAGAAAAGAAGGGTTCTGGAGATACTATTTTTATTTAATGACTTAACTCATCTTTTTTGTTCTATATTTTAAATAATTTTGAAATTATATACCAAAAAATAGCGTGTTATCGAAATTAAAGCAGCCCTTCTCGCTCCTTTCCCCTTTGTTGGTTATACTGGGCATTTCTATTTTGGGAATTGCGGGGTACATGTCTATCGAGCAATACAATTTTGTTGATGCCCTGTACATGACCGTAATTTCCATTACAACGGCAGGCTATACCGAAGTGAGACCTCTATCGCCAGCCGGGCGGCTGTTTACTGTTTTTTTACTGATTTCCAGTTTTACAACCTTTGCCTACGCGCTGGCCCTTATTACCCAATACATTGCCAGTGGCGAATTCACCCACTATTTTAAACAACGGAAAATGGCGAACCAGATAGACACACTCGCTAACCATGTGATTCTGTGTGGCCTTGGGCGTAGCGGTCAGGAAGCGGCTATTACCCTGCGCCAGCACAGAGTGCCGTTTATTGTTATCGAGCAAAATGAAGAACGTGTCCGTACGTACGAGACTAAAGACGCGTCGCTGCTCTATGTGATTGGGAGTGCCACTGAAGATGAAACCCTTTTAAAAGCCGGAATTACACGTGCGAAGGCCTTATTGACCGCCCTGCCAACCGATGCCGATAATGTGTTTATTGTGCTCAGTGCTCGCAGCCTGAATGATAAACTAACCATCATTAGCCGCGCATCGCACTACTCTGCCCAGAACAAATTACGGAAAGCGGGTGCTAACAACGTTGTTATGCCCGACAAGATTGGCGGTGCCCATATGGCCAGTATTGTTAGTCGGCCCGATATTATGGAGTTTCTCGATTATCTAACGGGTAATGTAGAAAATGGCTCCATCATGGATGTGAAGGAGATTAACAAATTGGCCAAAGATTACCGCGGACTTCCGTTGCAACAACTTATTGACGATAACCTGGCCGAGGGATTAATCGTCGCGATTCGAACCGCGACCGGATTTTTGATTACTCCCGAACCCAGTTTACTGCTGGAGGCAGATATGAAGCTGTTTTTTCTGCATCAGGCATCCATTCGAAACAGTCCGGTTTTGGCTGAGCGGGTTGTATAGATAACAAAGAGTGCATTGTAAACCCAGACTAACAAGTTACACGTTAGTTTGAGCAATAAATAGGGTAATAAACTGATCGAAATGACTATCAACCTTGAACCCGAGTTGAAGAGCCCTCGAGTTATCGATAACACCAGGCCAACTGCTTACAATGGCGTTAATGGCTGGATCGGGTTTGAACTGGACTCTGGCGCGTGTTTCCTGATCCGTAATTCGCTCAAGTGAGTCAAGCATCTGTTGCACAGTGACACCAATACCCGGTAGATTTACCGTACGCCAGTCGCCAAAGACAGTGCCGGGTAGCGTAGCTGCTTTGATAATATTGTCAATAATAGTGTCTGGACTCGAGAGCCAGAGGGCCAGCTCGGGCGATACAGGGCAGATAGCCTCCTCCCCATGAATGGGCTCACGGATAATGCTACTGACAAACGAAGAGGCTGCCTGGTTGGGTCGACCCGGCCGAACGCAAATGGTTGGTAATCGCAACACGCGCCCATCCACAAAGTTTTTTCGGCTATAGTCATTGACCAGAAATTCGCCCATGGCTTTTTGGGCTCCGTAGGATGACCGTGGCGTAACAACGGTGAGGTCATCGACAATAGCAGGCAACTGACCGCCATAGACAGCCAGGGAGCTGGCAAACACAAACCGAATACCCGGATGTTGACAGCGACAGGCTTCCAGTAGGTATCGGGTGCTATCAAGATTCACCCGCCAGCCCAAATCAAACTCTTTTTCTGCCTGACTACTCACCACAGCAGCCAGATGGAAAATAAGCCCTGTTTGGTTCGTGATGAGATTTTTAGCGACTCCTTCTTCCGATAAATCTAACTGCTGGCACGTTACTCTTGTGTCATTGCCTGGGTTGAGAGGCAGCACAATATCGACCAGAAGTAATGCATCAAAAACGACCGAACTGTTTAGGAGTGCTTTAGCCAGCCGTTGACCAAGGAATCCGGCTCCTCCTGTTATGATTAGTTGCATCGTGTTAACTTGTTTGAACGCTGATTTTTATGATTAACAGGATGTCGGCATAAAAGGAAATCAGCAGGCTGTTTTCCTTATAAAGTAGGTTTACCCGAAAAACTCCTATTGGTTACGGGAGCGTGGCCAAATTTATGAGGTTAAACGCGTATTGTATTGGGTTACTAAAAATTGTCAATGGTTGTGAATGTACATCAGAAAATGGCGCAACTGCCTACCAACTACCCGGAAGATATGCTTGTGTCTATTCGCGAAGCGTTTAGCAAGAGCGGAAAAACAATTATTGTGCTCGACGACGATCCGACCGGCACCCAAACCTGTTACGATGTACCTGTACTTACATCCTGGCGGGTGGAGTTGATTACGGAGGAGTTGGAGAAAAAGCCGTCAATTTTATTTATCCTCACCAATTCGCGTAGTCTGCCCGAACAGGAAGCAGTTGAGCTTATTGAGGAAATAGGCACTAACGTACAGCAGGCTGCTACCGATAGCGCACGGGAGATCGTCGTGATCAGCCGAAGTGACTCCACCTTAAGAGGCCATTTCCCCGCCGAAGTAGAGGCTATTGCCTGGACGCTGGCTATGGAGGATGCTGTCATTGTGTTGGTGCCAGCCTTCATTGAAGGCGGTCGGTTCACCCTGGATGATGTTCATTATCTGGTAGAGAATGAGGAGCTGGTGCCTGTTTCCGATACGCCATTTGCCAAAGATGTGGTGTTTGGCTACAAAAATTCAAACCTGAAACTATGGGTAGAAGAAAAAACCAGGGGACGGATTAAGGCATCAGACGTAAATTCTGTTTCAATTGACGATATACGAAAGGGAGGACCAGAAGTGGTTGGTGATAAATTGAACGCTTGTGCCAGGGGCTCCGTCTGTATTATCAATGCCGCCAGTTACAGAGACCTGGAGGTAGCGGTAATGGGCTTGCTGGTAGCCGAAAAATCAGGGAAGAAATTTTTATACCGGAGTTCAGCAACGCTGGTACCGATCCGGGCCGGGATGGAATCTGGCAAATCCTTTGTTCCCCAAGTAGAGGACGTAGAATCTCCTACGGGTTCACTCGTACTAGTAGGGTCTCATGTCCCTAAAACAACTGGCCAACTGAATGTTCTCCTGGCAACAGGAATATATCAATCTATTGAAGTAAACGTTGGTGAGGTTCTGCATTCAACGGAACTGGTTTCGAAAGCTGAAGCCATAAGCAGGCAAGCGGATCAGTGGCTTGTCTCTGGAGAAAACGTAGTTATTCATACCAGTCGTAAACTGGAAGTTGGACAGGATACAAAAAGTAGTCTGACGATTAATGCGCTTGTCTCCGATTTCCTCGTCAACATCCTGAAGGGGATCAGTGTGCGCCCCCAATTTATTGTTGCCAAAGGCGGGATTACGTCCAGTGATCTGGCCTCAAAGGGACTCTCTGCCAAAAAAGCCCTTGTTCTTGGGCCTATAATTCCCGGTGTTCCTGTCTGGCAGATGGATGTGAAAAGTAAATTTCCGGGCATTATGTACGTAGTTTTTCCGGGCAATGTAGGCGATGAAACAGCGCTGGCGGAGGTGTGTTGGAAGTTAAGAGGTTAGCGTTCTGTGTAAAGAATCCGCTCAGTTATTTCCTGTGTTTCGGTATCAATAAGCAAAATGCCTTCACTGCTATCATTTAGTTGCCCAACCAGTAAGCCACCTGTATTCCAGATAGACGTTTTGCCACCACAGTCAAAATCATCGCAGCGTCCAACGCAGTTTGACATGAATACGGTCATGGAGTAGGTGGCAGCAATCTCAGCTAAACGTTGGGTGGCTTTTTCAACACCTTCTATAGACTTTGCTACACTAGCTATGTAAATTTTAGCCCCCTGCTTAAACGCGTCCTCGGCATGTTCTGGAACCGAAAGCTCATAACAAATGGCTAAAGCAATAGCAGCTTCGTTACCAAGTAAGCCTGTGAGATTTTGGCCACTTTTGAAAAAGGGTACTTCATCGGCATGCAGGTATTTTTTTGAATACGTTTGCCTGACTTGATTAGGTTGAAAAATAGCGAGGCTAATACAAATTCCTGTAGTAGTCTGAGTTGGCACACCAATACCAATGATTATGTTGTTGGTATCGCTGATTTTCTGAAAACTATCAAACCGGCTATCGTTCTGATCCGTTGCTAATTCGTTTGCCAGCTGTGGCTCATAACCTGTTAGTGAGAGTTCAGGAAAAATTATGATATCAGCTTCATTGGATACCGCAAGGGCTATCAATTCCTCGTGCCTGATACGATTGCGTTCAATGTCGCCTTTGACTGGTCTTGTCTGCGCTACACAAATTTTCATTTTATAATCCGAAGGAAATTGCTGGAAATGAATGGAAATCTGTAAAGGTATATTTTTGCTTTAAGCCTCATTCGTATGCCAAATATAAGTGGAACGTAAACGATTTGACAGAGCTCATCCCATCAACTATGGCACTAGCAGCCCTGATTTATTGGCTATAGTTGATGGATAATCAGAGAATTATATCAATTGAAAGCCGTACCTTATTGACTGCACTGTGTGTAGTAAATAAGGTACGGCTTAAGGTAAGTTGATTTAAGCTAGGCTTCGTGCTCAGGCTTATCGAGCATGATAAAGCTGTCGCCAATAATTTCCGTCACATATTTTTTATTCCCTTCTTTATCCTCAAACTGGCGCGTTTTGAGTTTGCCCTCCAGATACACGGCACTGCCTTTGTGCAGGTACTTGTGGGCTAAGTCGGCTAAGCCTCGCCAAACCACAATGCTGTGCCATTCAGTGTTTGACTGCACCTGGCCTTTATCATCTTTGTAGGATTCAGTAGTAGCCAATGAAAACTTTGCGACGCTGATATTCCCGTCGAGTTGCTGAATTTCGGGGTCTTTACCCAGATTGCCAATTAGTGTTACTTTGTTTAGGCCTCTCATCGTTTTTTGTTTTTCGTAGTTGCCTGATTTCAGGCTAGGGTCTAATTTTAGGCGATTATTGACTCAATCAACCATCAGACGAAAAGAAACTATTTAGGTAACATTGGTTTACTTATCCTGTGATGGAAGGTATAAATGAGTAATGGTAATTCCCTTACTGCTTTAAGAACTATGACTACAGTTTATCGATCTCTGCTTTTCCTGTTAACCGCTGGTTTGCTCGCCATGAGCGCGGCTAAACCCACTCGCGTCATCTTCTTTGGTGACTCCATTACCCAGGCCGGAGTAAATCCGGGTGGTTATATTGACCGCCTGAAAAAATCAATGCCCGCCGATCAATTTGAACTGATTGGCGCTGGAATTGGTGGGAATAAAATTTATGATTTGTTCCTGCGTATGGATGATGACGTACTGGCAAAACAGCCCGATGTCGTCGTGATTTGGGTGGGTGTCAATGATGTCTGGCATAAGGCTACCTCCGGCACCGGCACAGACCCTGATAAATTCGTGAAGTTCTATGAGGCTGTAGTGAAGAAGCTGAAGGCGGCTAATATTCGTGTTGTCCTTTGCACACCAGCTGCTATTGGCGAAAAAACGGATATGACCAACCAGCAGGATGGCGATTTAAACCAATACAGCCAGTTTATTCGTGATATTGCCAAACGGCAGGATCTGCCTGTGGTTGATTTGAGAAAGGAGTTTTTAACGTATGATCTAAAAAATAACCCCGAAAATAAAGACCGGGGCATTTTAACCACCGACCGTGTTCACCTGAACGAAGCAGGGAATCAGTTTGTGGCTGAGCAAATGCAGAAAGTGCTGACGGCCGGAAAATAAAAAAGCCCCAGATGTTATCTGGAGCAGAATACATTAAAAAAGTAAGTGGTGCCGCCTGGAGTCTGTTTCTCAAAGCAGACTCCAGGCGGCACCACTTACTTTCTAATAATTTTTGTCGGAACTTGTATTACTAAACCGACTATTGCCGGTGCCCCGACTTGGGCGTTCCGCGTTGGTACCACTAGGCCGACTTTGATTGGAGTTCCCGCCATCACGCCGGAATGGTGTGCTCCGCTCCTGATTAGCAGGAGCAGGCCGACTTTGGTTAGTCCGGGGCTGACCTCCGCCAGCAGATGAATCGGCCTGGCGGCTGTTGTTGCCACCCTCGCGCCGATACGATCCCTGATTGGATGATCCTGTTGAGCGGCCACCGCCACCTTGCCGATTTCCATTCCGATTCTGGCCCTGGCGTTGTGCCGGAGCCGGTGAAACGGCAGCTGTAGAAATGTCAAGCACATACGGATGATCTTCAATGACCGGAACGCGCTTGCCAATCAATTTATGAATGTCGCGCAGGAACTCAGTTTCTTCCGCATCACAGAATGATAGGGCAATGCCATCATGACCAGCCCGTCCCGTCCGACCAATGCGGTGAACGTAGGTTTCAGGAATGTTTGGTAGTTCGTAATTGATTACGTGCGATAGTTCATCAACATCGATACCCCGTGCTGCAATATCTGTTGCGACAAGCACCCGTGTTTCACGGCTCTTGAAATTCGAGAGCGCCCGCTGGCGTGCATTCTGCGATTTGTTGCCGTGAATGGCTTCGGCACCAATACCCGCTTTCAATAAATCTTTCACAACCTTATCGGCACCGTGCTTGGTACGGGCAAAGACAAGAGCAGATTTGATTTTTTGGTCGTTCAGGATGTGTACCAGCAGTTTACGTTTGTCTTCACGTCCCACAAAATACATGGCCTGCGCAATGGTATCGGCTGTAGAGGATACAGGTGTTACTTCAACCTTGGCAGGATTCCGTAAAATAGTATCGGCTAGTTTAGCTACGTCGGGCGGCATGGTTGCTGAGAAAAACAGCGATTGCCGACGTTCGGGTAACTTCGTTATGACTTTCTTAACGTCGTGGATGAAGCCCATGTCAAGCATCCGATCGGCTTCATCGAGTACAAAAAACTGCACATCACGGAGCGATATGAAGCCCTGATTCATCAGATCGAGCAAACGACCGGGTGTAGCAATCAGTACATCGACACCCGCCTTGAGGGAATTTACCTGTGCATGTTGCGAAACACCGCCAAAAATTACCGTATGCCGTAAATTCAGGTGACGGCCATAGGCGGCAAAGCTTTCGGCAATCTGGATCGCTAATTCACGGGTGGGGGTCATCACCAGCGTTTTAATCCGCCGTGGACCATTGGGTGTTTTGCTGCGTTCTTCGTTCAGCAATTGCAGAATTGGAATAGCAAAAGCGGCTGTTTTTCCAGTGCCGGTCTGGGCGCAACCCAATAAATCCCGGCGGCTCAATAAAATTGGTATGGCTTGTTCCTGGATGGGAGTTGGTGTGGTGTATCCTTCTTCAGCAAGCGCTTTGAGGATAGGGTCTATTAAGGATAAATCAGAAAATTGCATGTGTTGGTTGGACGTCGGCAAGTAGTGGAATAGGGTAGTAAGTATGGTCCAGCATCCAACGTCTTTGTAAAGTTATATGTGTATAACTGTAGTATGGCAAATAAAGTGCCATTTCATTAGCGAAGTACAATTTATAAACAAAGAGCTGTCATTACCCTGGATAATGACAGCTCTTTGTTTATCTAAAACGAATAACTTATTCGTAAATGCTTCCGGCCGTTTTTTCTACTAACCCTTTGGGTAGCAGCCAGGCCATCAGTTTCCCCGCTTTGTTCAGCAGGCCTGTTACGAGTTCAGCTTTCCCGGCAAACATGGCATCAACGGCTTGCTTTGCCACATCATGAGGGGTCATATTTACTTTCTCGGCGGCCTTGCGTCCCTTTTCGCCAATCTGTGCCCGATCGGCAAAGTTGGTGTCCGTGGAGCCGGGACAAACGCAGGTCACCGAAACGGGACTACGTTTAAGTTCCTGGTGGAGCCCTCGGCTAAACTGCAGCACAAATGATTTAGACGCAGAATACAAACTCAGGCCGGGCACCGCCTGATACGCTGCGGAACTGCCAATATTAAGAATATACGCTTTGGATTGTTGCCGAAGCTGAGGAAGAAACAGAAATCTGTGGTGCTCATTTGGGATGAGCGTTTTC
>NZ_BAAHBG010000038.1:281217-298414 GCF_054776855.1 Spirosoma migulaei
TCGACCAGAGCCGTCATGTTCACCCGCATCATGTTGGTGTGTTCAGCGAGGGCATGTTTCTCAAAGGGGCCACTCAGACCATACCCCGCATTATTCACCAGAATTTGAATCGTATATTTTTTTTTGCCGCACCAGTCATAAACCTGTTGGGCGGCTCCAGCTTCGGCCAGATCAATTGCCAGAAAGTCGGTTTTAATGCCGTGGTCGGAGGTTAACTGCTGAGCCGCTTCCTGAAGTAATGAGGTTGATCGGGCTACCAGTAGTAAGTCGAATTTTTGACGGGCCAGTTCGTTGGCAATGGCCAGGCCAATGCCCCGGCTGGCTCCCGTAATGAGGGCGTATGACATTTACGAATTACGATGTACGAATTACGACCGCACGGGCGGCCCCGGTACAAATTACGATTTATGAAGTGCCGAAAATCGTAACTCGTACCGGGGCCGCCCGTGCGGTCGTAATTCGTAATTACTTAAATGTTTACTTTTGAAATGAAGCGGTGGTAGAATGGCGTTTTGCTGTGCTCATTCTTAGGCATGTACTTACCCGTAACAACTGGTACGTACATTACACGCCGACGACTGGCTTCGCCAACAAAGGGAGACTGCTGCGCCCGGTGCCAAAGCCGTCCATCGTGTACCGATAGGTCACCCGCGTTCATGTCGAAACCAATTTCGTGTTTGTCGGGGTCGTTATCCACAAAATATTTTTTGCGGAACAACATTTTGAAGATACCCTGTTTGTGCGTGCCCGGAATAACACGTAGCCCTCCGTTTTCGTAGGGGGTAGGGTTGAGGTGGATGCCTACATTGAGCATCGGCATAATACGCTGACCCAGGAAAATATCACGCGGGCTATCGGTATGCCAGCCCATCTGTGAGAACTTACTGTTTGGAGTGCGGATGTAATGGTTCAGAATAAGCCCATCTTTTTCAATTTCGGCAATTCGCCCTTCATACGGCTGAAGCAGATCAACAACGGCCTGAAGGCGTGGGTCCTGCAAAAATTCGTGGAGTGCTTTGCTATGCTGTGATAAAAAGCACATCCGCTGAATCATGGGGTTCCCGGCTTCATCCTGGCCAAACTTCAAGGGTACGCCATTCACTTTATCGCGCCCTTCGGCCAGCCACTCTTTTTCGATTCGTTCAACTTCGCTGATAAAAAGTTTAACTGTTTCGGGTTCAATGAAGTTACGGAAAACGATGACACCATGTTTATTGAAAAACTGGCGTTGTTCCGGGGTAATTGTTTCGCCCAGTTTAAAGGGCGGCAAGTTTAATTTGCTCATATCGGTGGTTTACAAATCGGAGGTTCCGTAGTTGATGCCAACCGGCGACCGCGCTTTGTTGGATAGGCGCAGGCTTAATCGGTTTAATAAACGCCCAAATCTACGAAATTTACAATTTTAGGATTACTTTGCCGCAATTTAATTAATACGACTTTAATTAACGGTTATTCAAGTTCTTGTGACTGTTTTACTTGATAAAAGGTTGGTTTTGCTGTTAATCAGCTTATTAATGGGTATTCAGGGTACTCTATTGGCTCAGTCGGATAGTATTCCGGTACCGCGTCAACCCATACCCAACCAATTATTGCGAACGCGAAATACGCTAATTTTACCATTAGTCGCCCGATCTATCGAAACAGACTGGTCGTTGGGGGTAGCGGGCTCCTTCACATTTCGATTTAAGCATTCTGATACGCTCACAACGCGGACATCGAATACCCAGGCACTGGCCCTGTACTCACTTCGGAAACAATTTATTGCAGCCATAAACGGAACAACTTATTTTCCTGGTGAACGGATTATTCTGAATCACCAGCTTTCCTACAGTTACTTCCCCGATAAATTCTGGGGTCTTGGTAAAAATGCTCCGAATGAAAATGAGGAGTCATACACGTTCAAACAGTATTATGTTTACCTACATTTTCAGAGAAAAGTTCAAGATCGTGTTTTTGCTGGCTTAGTTTATGAATATCAGCGATTGTTGAGCATCGATTATCAGCCCGGTAAGCTTTTCGATCAGCTAGCGGTACCAGGCCGTAATGCCTATCATATTTCGGGAGCGGGCCTTAGTCTCACCTACGATTCGCGAAACAATGCCTTTGCGCCTGATCGGGGTGGGTTCCTGCAAGTCTATTTCAACCACTTTAACCCCTTGCTGGGGTCCGATTTTCGCTATACAAATTATGTAATTGATTTCCGGCGATTCATTCCGATCTACAGGCAGCAGGTGCTGGCCATACAGGCTTATGGCTTCTTTAACTCGGGTGATGTGCCCTTGCGGAGTTTAGCCAGTTTTGGTGGGTCGAATAGCATGAGAGGTTTCTACGATGGTCGATTTCGGAGCAAAGACCAGATTGTCGCTCAGGTTGAATACCGAATTCCGCTGTTTTGGCGATTGGGAGCTGTTGGTTTCTTTGGGCTCGGGAATGTAGGAGACCACCTGAACGATTTGAACTTACAGGAAGTCAAGTACTCCGCGGGTGGGGGAGTACGTCTGGCGCTGAATCGGAAAGAACGATTGAATCTCCGCATCGACTATGGCTGGGGGCTGGGCCAGAGTCTATCGAATGGACTATATTTTCAATTGGGCGAAGCATTTTAGTTTACGGTTGGCTGTTGCATTAATCGTTTTCGCCGACTTGCCGGGGCCGTCAGCCAACCGTAAATCAAAACTTCATTTATACCTTTAGTTCATTCCAGCCACTGAGGGCCAGCCATTTCCCCAGGCGGTAGAGCGGATAGGTGAATACAAAGGCGCCCAATACATCCACCGTGTAATGAACGTGCTGCACAAGTAGTAAAATGCCTACAAGGAGTGAACCGATCAGAATAAGTAGCCGATCCCACCATCCACGAAGGCATAGAAATATCAGAAAAATGGTAGAGGTATGACCCGAGTAGAACAGGTCCTTCGTAATATACACCTTGCCATAGAACGCATTGGTGATCGGATCAATCATCGGAATCAGGCCAACTGGCGGATTAAGCGGTACCAGATTGATACTGATCATACGGGTTAGCGTGATGATGATGTAGCTGTAGATGAACATCATAAACACAGCGGGGCTCCGACGGGCACGGATGAGGATCAGTAAACCCGCTGCCCAGATCACTCCGAAAATAATCAATGACACATCGTATGGAGGAATCTGAGCAATTAACCAATCGTTCAGAACAGGACCCGTATGTTGTTCTATAGTTCGGAAAAAGTAAGAAAACGTCGACAGTAAGGCGATAATACCAATCATGCCGATGATGAACTTTCTGCGGAATATGGGTGATTTCCAGGCGGCTTGCCAAGCTAAATCGCCGGTAGGATCAGGTGTAAGAAGTGACATGAAATACTATAAAAGATCTAATCCTACGTAGAGAACATTAAACTGTTTCCTGGTAAGACCGCACATAAACACGTGTAAAAGGGTGCAAATTTACGAACTTGGTGGAATATCCGCCTTGCTGCTCGTAAACCAGTCTAACCATTCCTGGATTAGTTGGTTCAATTGGAACGGTTAGTAGATGATTATTCGGTACTATACAGTAACGGTTACTACTCATAAAGCCGCACCACAATATTTACAATGCACCGCGTCGGGATCATGGCCCTGACGGCCACAGTTTGGGCAAGCCTGCGTCGAAATTTCCTGCTTTTTACTGGCAGCCGTCAAGCTGACAGCCACAATACCCGTTGGCACCGCAATAATGACATACCCCAGTAGCATAATGAGGGTGGCAATGAGCTTGCCCATGGGTGTACTGGGTACAATATCTCCGTAGCCAACTGTTGTGATGGTGATAACGGCCCAATAAATACTGAGCGGAATGCTCTCGAATCCGTTGGAACGCCCTTCTACCACGTACATCATAGCGCCAAGCGTAATCACCAGGGTGAAAATAGCCACGAAAAAGACGGTGATTTTGGCTCGGCTTTCGCGTAGTGAATAAGCAAGTAGGGCCGCTGCTGATGTATATTCCCCCAGCTTCAAAATCCGGAATATGCGTAGCAGGCGAAGTATACGTACAGCGGCCAGCTCATGCGCACCAAACAGAAATAGGCCGAGGTAACTTGGTAAAATAGCCAGCAAGTCGACAAGCCCGAAAAAGCTGGTTATGTAACGCAGCGGTTTCCGAATACTAATAATCCGCAGGATGTACTCAATGGTGAACAGGATCGTAAATAGCCATTCAATTTTGTCAAAGAAATGACCATATGGCCGGGCCAATGATGGAACACTCTCCAGAACGACAGCAAGCACACTCAATACGATCAGAAAAAGCAATGATATATCGAATGCCCGCCCGGCCCAGGTGTCGGCTTCAAAGACGATCTCGTGTAATCGGTGTCGGAATCGTTGCCAGAGGGAGTTCATAATGCGCACAATTTAGACGACTAATGTAATTGATCGCGTACTTCTATCAAGACGAAGCCGAGTAGATTTCTACCTTCCGTCTTTATTTGATTGACCTACTTACAAATGTATCCATTGTTGCCGCCCCGGTGGCCCGGCCTCATTTTGGGCAGGGGCAAATTGTCTCAAAGACGCCCTCATATTGTCGTGATTGGCCCCCATGCGCGTCCCTGGTCTGGTTTAACTTTGTGCAAACAGTAAACGAATAACAAACAACATGAGAACCATCAGAATCATAGAACATATCTCACTGGACGGGGTGATCCAGCATGAAAACGACGAAAACTTCGTGTATGGTAATTGGACGACATCCTATCGAAGTCCGGCTGGGTTAGAGGCTGTCGTTGAAGCACAGGGAAACCCTTTTGATCTGCTGCTTGGTCGTCACACCTATGATTTGTGGACCGAATACTGGCCCACGGCTGGGAATAGTCCAATCGCAATCAGCCTGAATGCTGCGACCAAATACGTCGCCACTCACAGGCCAGACAGCCTCGCCTGGGGACCAGTTGAGGACTTAGGCACGGACATCCTGGCGGGTATTCGCGGCCTCAAGTCAACGGACGGTCCTGACCTGATCGTCTGGGGAAGTTCAACGCTGACATCTGTCCTGCTGGACCAGGGCTTGGCCGACGAGGTTGTGCTGCTTGTCTACCCCGTCTTGCTGGGGCGGGGCAAACGCTTTTTTTCGGACAGTGTCGACCCGTGCGAACTTGCTTTAGTCAGTACGAAGGTTACCCCAACAGGCGTGATGATAAACACATACCGGCACGTTGGATCGCTGCAAGTCTAATCCTGCATCAATAAGCCGTTGCTGCTCGCCAGGAGCCAGCCGATTGTGTAGCGCATGGATTTATAGTGAAGCGAATGGTTAAATCATTAACAGCCGCCAAACACCCGAAATAAGCAGAAGAATCAGTCCGATTGGTGTCAGCACTTTCCAGCACAAATGCATCATCTGATCGACCCGAATGCGGGGGAGTGTCCAGCGTACCCACATCTGTAACAGTACTGCAAAGAAGACTTTTGACAGAAGCCAGAATCCGCCCGTGAGCTGTCCCCAGAGAGTGCCTGGTGCACCACTTGTCCAGTCGGCGAGACGGACAGGACCGATGTTGGGGAGGGGTGTGTTCCAGCTACCCAGAAATAATACCGCGCCTAAAAACGACACCAGCAGCATCATGGCGTACTCGGACAGGTAAAGCAACGCGAACCGCATCCCTGAATATTCGGTATGGAAGCCACCTACAATTTCAGATTCACCTTCGGGCAGGTCGAAGGGAGCACGGTTACTTTCGGCCAGGGTACAAATGAAAAAGATAATGTAGGCGAAAAATAGAAATGGGTTTCGCAGAATATTCCAGGAGAAAATTCCACCCCAGCCCGTAACGTCAACTCCCAGGGCTTTCAGGCCGAAGAGGTAGTTTGTCTCATGGGTGTAGATGCCCTGCTGGAAACTCAAGGTCTGCAAGTTGAGTGTCTGACAGATCATCACCACGCACAGAATGGTCAGCCCAAGTGGTATCTCGTACGAAATGATCTGCGCCACCGATCGCATGGCACCAAACAGGGAATACTTGTTATTAGACCCCCAACCGGCCATGAGTATGCCAACCACATCGAACGAAACAATGGCCATCAGGTAAAAAACACCCACCGACGCGCCTGACCCCTGCAAATCGGGCGTTAGGGGCAGAACGGCAAAGCCCGCGAATACGGAAGCGAAAATGACCGCCGGAGCCAGCAGAAACAATCGCCGGTCGGCGGCTGTGGGCACAATGTCTTCTTTCTGAAGCAGTTTCAGTAAATCGGCAAAGAGTTGCAGCAATCCCCACTTTCCCGTTTCCATGGGGCCGAGCCGATCCTGCATAAACGCCGAAATCTTACGTTCGGTGTACACGCCAACGACCACGAAGCCGGAAGCCATTGCCAGGAAAATAGGGAGTGCAAGCATAAAAAAGTGAAGAATTAAGAATGAAGAGTGATGAATAGGTTATTCTTCATTTTTCACTCTTCATTCTCCACTGTTAATTAAAACTCTGCCGTTTTCGGAGCGCGTGGGAATGGGATCACATCGCGGATATTGCCCATGCCGGTTACGAACAGCACCAGCCGCTCGAAACCAAGACCAAAGCCTGCGTGCGGTGCTGACCCAAATCGACGGGTATCCAGATACCACCAGATGGCTTCCGGTTCAATACCTACTTCCTTCATCCGGGCTTCGAGTTTTTCCAGATTGTCTTCGCGTTGTGAACCACCGATGATTTCGCCGATGCCGGGGAAAAGCACATCCATCGCCCGAACGGTCTTACCGTCTTCGTCCTGCTTCATGTAGAACGCTTTGATCTCGCGGGGATAGTTGGTTAGAATAACGGGCTTCTTGAAGTGTTTTTCGACCAGATAGCGCTCGTGCTCCGACTGTAAATCGACACCCCAGCTTACTTCATACTGGAACTGACCTTTCTTAGCGGGTTTCGAGTTGACCAGAATGTCGATGGCTTCGGTGTAAGTCAACCGAACGAACTCGTTGCTAATGACAAACTGAAGTTTTTCGAGCAAACCAAGCTCACTTTGTTCCTCTTTCTTTTTGGTTTTTTCTTCTTCTTTCAGTCGGTTATCCAAAAAGGCCAGATCGTCGGCGCAGTGTTGAATGGCGTAGCGGATAACGGTTTTGACGAAATCCTCGGCCAGATTCATGTTATCCTCCAGCTCATAGAAGGCCACCTCAGGTTCAATCATCCAGAACTCGGCCAGGTGGCGTGTTGTGTTTGAGTTTTCGGCCCGGAATGTAGGGCCAAAGGTGTAGATCTTACCCAGGGCCATGGCACCTAACTCGCCTTCCAACTGCCCCGATACGGTCAGGTTCGTTTCGCGGCCAAAGAAGTCCTGGCTATAATCAACCTTACCATCTTCCGTAAGAGGTGGCTTGGTGGCATCAAGTGTCGTGACGCGGAACATTTCACCGGCTCCTTCGGCATCAGAGGCCGTAATGATGGGCGTATTGAGGTAAAAGAATCCGTTGTCGTTAAAGTATTTATGGACAGCAAACGCCAGCGCGTGTCGAATACGTAAAATGGCACTGAACGTGTTGGTACGAGGTCGCAGGTGGGCAATCTCGCGCAGAAACTCCAGCGAGTGCCGCTTGGGTTGTAACGGATACTTGTCTGGGTCGGCGGGGCCATAAATGAGTACATCGCTGATTTTGACTTCAACGGCTTGCCCGGCACCCTGCGATTCTACTAATTGGCCTGTAACGGCAACGCAGGCCCCGGTTGTGATAAGCTTTAATGTTTCCTCGGGAAGTTGACCTGCTTCGGCTACAGCCTGGATATTATTAATGGTCGAGCCATCGTTGAGGGCTATGAAAACGGCGTTTTTGCTTTCGCGTTTGGTGCGCACCCAGCCTTTTACGGTCACAGTAGTGCCGACCGGGGCAGTTTTTAATAATTGCTGAATAGGTAAATAACTCATACTAGAACGGCGACCAGATGGTGGTTGTGGGTGCAAAAGTACGGATTGTCGTCCGAATCGCCCACAGACATTTTTTAATCCCCAAAAACTCGGATAATTAGTTACATGCCAATTGACCTTCTATTTTTGCACCAAAACCCCTCTCAACGAGAAACCTATCCGTATGTCAATTACGCTCTATATCGTCCGTCATGCTAAAGCCGAGGACCGAGCCATCTTTATGTCTGATTTTGATCGGGAACTGACCTCCGATGGTATTATGGCTGCCGCCCGAGTCGGTCGTTATTTGCATGAGAAAGGCATTCAGCCCGACATCATTATAAGTAGCCCAGCACCAAGGGCAAAAAGTACCGCAAAGGTTGTTGCTGAGCAGGTTGGCTATGATGAGGCACAGGTTCAGTTGAATGAAAAATTATATGAAGGTGGGCCCAAAGCCTATCTGGCAGCCATTAATGCACTTCCCGATACAACGGAGGCTGCCATGATTGTGGGACATAATCCGGATGTATCCTATCTGGCCGAATTTCTGACCCACCAAAGTATTGGCTCCATGAGTAAAGGAGAGGTTGTGGCTGTTTCCTTCAAGGAGTTGACCTGGGCGGAGGTTTCCGGCCGAACTGGCAGTATGGTCTTCCAAATTGGACCGAAACAGATTGTAAATGAATAATTAATAATGAAAAATGAATAATGAATAATGAATAATAGGTGTTGATGGATTAGTCAAGCTACTATATATATGACCGCACAGCCGGACTTAATTATACATTGACCATTATTCATTACCCATTTACCAACATGAACCGTAACCGTCGCATTTTCATCGTTGTTTTCATTGTCTTTACAACCGTCGTCGCCTTGCTGGCTATCGACATGGCCCGACGTACAACCGCTCCCTGGAACAAACATCGGGAACTTGAGCGCGCGTTACCCGCTAAAGACGGCACAGCTACAGACACTATGGCAACGGATACGTTGCTTGCTCCCTAACGCCAATGCTTCAACTCGCTGCTGTACATCATATTGCCATAATCTGCTCGGACTATGAAGTCTCCAAACGATTTTATACCGAGGTATTAGGCTTTACTATCCTGGGAGAATACTATCGGGCGGAACGACAATCCTATAAATTGGATCTGGCCCTGAATGGGCAGTACCTGATTGAGCTCTTCTCCTTTCCCAACCCGCCTAAACGCCCCTCGCGACCCGAAGCAGCTGGCTTACGTCATGTAGCGTTTGCTGTTACTGACCTCGATGCCGCCATCGTGCATTTAAACGGACAAGGTGTTTCTACGGAACCAGTCCGGGTAGATGAGCACACGGGTAGGCGCTTCACCTTCTTCGCCGACCCCGATGAGTTGCCGCTGGAGTTGTACGAAGCTTAGAAGCCGGGAGCAAGGTGCACGGAGCAGGGTATCCAGTAAAAACCTCTACTCCGTGCACCTTGCTCCACGCCTTTAAAGCACTCTTGTCAATACCCTAACCAACGCATCCACATCATCGGGTGTATTGTACAAGTGTGGGGCTATGCGTAGAACGCGCGCTCGGGCTGAAACCGATACGTTTTCTTTCAGGAGTGCCTGCTGAACGGCCATCGGGTCGGCCTGATCGGGTAACCATAACCCAACTAAATGATGGCTGCGCCCCGAACTCCCATTCTCAGGTTCAAGGCGACACCCGAGCTGCTCCAATTGGGGCCAGGCGTCTGCTAACAGGGCTTTGGCGTATGCCTGAATACGGACTGGTTGCCAGTCAATGAGCTGAGTTAGGGCGGCTTCGAGCATAGGCATTTGCAGAAAATGGGTGTGTTCGCCTACGTTATAGCGGTATGCTTTCGGCCGATAGGTGGGTTGATAATCCATCAATCGGTGAAATTGATTACTGTCGAGTCGGTTCATCCAGCCTTCTTCGAGTGGAATACCTTCATCGAAAGCGGGCCCGAAATAGGCCAATCCAAGCGAATAAGGCCCCATCAGCCATTTATAACCTGCACAAACAACGGCATCGGGCTGGATTTGTGCCAGATCAACCGGTAAGGCACCAATGGCCTGGGTTCCATCAATCACAACCCAGGCTCCAACCTCGCGAGCCCGTTGCCCAATCGCTTCCAGATCAAAACGGATGCCGTACATCCAGTGAACGGGCGGTACAACCACTAGTGCGGTCTCGGGTCCGATTGCATCAAGCAACCGTTCATTCCAGTGGGCTCCTTTCGGGAATTCGTCGGGCATGCCAACGGTGGTTATAGTTAATCCAAGCTCGGTGCAAACACGCCCCCAGGCATATACATCACTCGGAAATTCATCGCCAATAAGTACAATTGTCTGCCCAGCCTGAATGCCTGGTTTTAACGCTAGATTTCGGGCTACCACAGCCATCCCATATGATACGGAGGGTACAATAGCGATCCGATCTGGATCATCAGAATTGATGAGGGTAGCAAACAACTCCCGTACACGAATGGCTCCGCTGAAGAAATCATCAGGGCGTAATCCGAAGGGATTTGCCTGTTGAGAAAGTGCTGAGTGGCCCGCTTGTTCAACAGTTTTGCTAAAGGGTGATCGGGTAGCACAATTTAGATAGTGGATGCCTTCGGGCAAGTTAAACTCATTGGTTTGACAGGCGAGAAGGGGTAGTTCAACAGGAGACATAAACAGACCGATACGAATTAGTTGGATGATGAAAATTTAATCTGGCACGGGGTTTGTTTAGGATACAAGTAAATTGTAAACAGTCCTAGTTGTATGAATACCCTATTGGGCATTGGTTCCCGTGTTAATCATGCTGAGTTTGGTGATGGAGTTATTATTAACCTGAAATCCAATGGGTACACCATTACGTTTCTTCAGCATGGCGTGAAGATACTCAAATTCGACGCGCCCCTGACCATCATTGAAGCCCTTGAGCCCGACAGTGATCTGGTTAGTCTGTTTGATGTAGAACAATCCCTGACGCGGATTCTCCAAAAATGGGTTGACCAAACGGAACTGGTTCCGCTGGGAGATAAATGGAAAGGAGGGAAGCTCATCCTAAAACCAGGCCGGACCGATTTGTCACAGAAAGAAATGCCGATTGATGGCTTCTTTCATAAAATCGTGATGGTTCGAGACCGGTTGCGCGTACTCGAACAGCGGGTGAACGCCAGTCAACTTGACGATGAAGAGAAGATCAATATTCAACAATATATCACCCGGATTTACGGTAGCCTGACATCGTTCAATCTATTGTTTAAAAACCAACACCAACAGTTCATTGGTGAGAAAACCACCGCCGACGCGTAGTCTGGCATACTTGTCTCAAATAGTTTTGGGTTAGTTAGATTGGGGGTTCCCCGCCGTCGGCTTCGATAGCGGGGACTTTTTTTGTGGGGGGGCAGGGAGCAGGGAGCACGGTTTATCCCCTGCCTCGCGCTCCCTGCCCCCTGCTAGTTGCCCGCGGATGATACTCCCTGAGCGTCTGCTGTAAATAATCCCGGTCGAGGTGAGTGTAAATTTCGGTAGTGGTAATGGATTCATGGCCAAGCATTTGCTGTACTGCCCGGAGGTCGGCACCCCCTTCGATGAGGTGGGTCGCGAATGAATGGCGGAAGGTGTGCGGGCTGATTGTCTTCTTGATGCCTACTTCCTCTGCTAGTTTTTTTATCGTGGTAAAGACGGTAATTCGAGAAAGCTGTTTACCCCGCAGATTCAGGAAAATAGTGTCTTCGTCGCCCTTCTGAACATCCAGCTGACTACGCACATGCTCGACATAGATGCGGGTATAGTGCATCGCATCCTCGCCAATGGGTACCAGCCGAACCTTGTCGCCTTTGCCCAGGACCCGTACAAAACCTTCGGTAAAAAAACAGTTGGTTAGGCGAAGGTTCAATAGTTCCGTAACGCGTAATCCTGAGCTATAGAGTACTTCGAGCATAGCGCGGTCGCGGGCACCACCGGGTGTCGATAAGTCGATAGCCGCCAGCATATCTTCAATTTCGGGAAAGCTGAGCGTATCGGGCAGTTTTCGTCCCAACTTAGGGGCTTCCAGCAGTTGAGTTGGGTCGCGGTCAATTAAGTTTTCGAGCAGCAGGTACTTGAAAAACGATTTTATACCCGATAACATCCGTGCCTGACTATGCGCCGATAAGCCCAACTCGCCAAGGTATTTCAGGAAATTCATCAATTCCTTTTCGGTCACCTGCATGGGCGTGCGGGCCGGATCAGTCAGGAGAATGTATTCATGAAGTTTGTCGGCGTCGTGCAAATAAGCCTCAACGGAATTTTCGGCCAGTGACCGTTCGAGTTTGAGGTAGTTCTTAAAGGCGTTTATATAACTTTGCCACATAGCAAGCGAATGAATAATGTATAATGGTTAATGAATGATGGTTGGCTAAGGTCTGTTTTTCAGTGTTCATTATACATATTCATTAACCATTATACATTATATGAAACAGATATTGATCATTAACGGCCCTAATCTCAACCTGTTGGGCAAGCGTGAACCGACTATTTATGGTAATCGCTCCTTCGTTGACTACCTGGAAACGCTCGAAGCGAAGTTCCCCGACGTGCAACTTCGCTATTTTCAGTCGAATCACGAAGGCGAACTGATTGATAAAATTCACGAACTGGGTTTTGATATCGATGGCATCGTGATCAATGCCGGTGCCTATACGCATACGTCCATTGCCATTGCTGATGCACTATCGGCCGTAACAGCTCCTGCTATAGAGGTGCATATTTCCAATGTTCATGCCCGCGAGTCGTTCCGTCACCATAGTTACCTATCCGCGAAATGCAAAGGCATTGTGGTTGGCCTTGGGCTGATGGGGTACGAAATGGCAGTACGGTATTTAATGAACAATGAATAATGGAAAATGTATAATGACAGTTTCTTCTGACTTCAAGCATTATCCATTGTTCATTATTCATTATTCATTATTATGATCACCTTCTATCCCGGTCCATCCAAAGTATACCCGCAGGTTGCCAACTATGCCGCCGAAGCGGTACAACAGGGTATTGTGAGCCTGAATCATCGAAGCGCGGGTTTCATGGATATTGTAAAGGAAACGGTTCGGTTGCTTCACGAAAAACTCGACATTCCAGCTGATTACCACGTCGCGTTGGTTTCATCAGCAACAGAGTGCTGGGAAATTGTGGCCCAGTCGCTGACGGCAGAATCCAGCCTGCATCCCTATAGTGGTGCGTTTGGTAAAAAGTGGGCTGAGTATGCCTATCGAATCAAACCACCAACCAGCCTGAGTGAAGCCGATGTGTTGTGTATTGTTCAAAACGAAACCTCCAATGGCACCCAGGTTAGCATGGAAACACTGGCCCAGTTCAGACGAGATTTCTCGTCGCTGATTGCGGTCGATGCCGTTTCCTCAATGGCGGGGGTTGCTTTCGACTGGTCATTGGCCGATGTCTGGTTTGCTTCCGTACAGAAGTGTTTTGGATTGCCAGCTGGTTTGGCAGTCATGGTTTATTCGCCAGCCGCTCTTAAACAGGCGGAGGAAATTGGCGAGAATGCACATTACAATAGTCTGCTATTCATTCACGAAAACTTCTCGAAATTTCAGACACCCTATACGCCCAATGGCCTGGGTATCTATATGCTTATGCGCGTTTTGCAGCAGGTGCCCCCCATTACCACGGTGCACGCTATGACAACGAAACGAGCCACTGACTGGTATGCTTTTTTTGACCAGTTTGGCACAGACTTTCGGCTGTTGATCCACGACCCCGCTATCCGCTCCGATACCGTAATTGCTGTAGAAGGTTCCGAGAAAGCAGTTAAGGAAATCAAGGTGGCCGCTCAGCAGGCAGGTATTACGCTGGGCAATGGGTACGGTGACTGGAAAAACACCACCTTCCGAATTGCGAACTTTCCGGCCATAACCGATGATGAGATTGGAACTTTGATGCAATTTCTTCGGTCGTACAGGTAGCGCGGGCTGAAGTCCGAGTGCCTTTAAGATCAATTTGTTATGATGCTCAGTTTTAAAGAAATTATCTCCGTTACCCTCATACTATTTTCGGTGATCGACGTTATCGGGTCATTGCCGGTTATTATTGACCTGCGCAAGAAGACCGGTAAGATTGAGTCAGAACGAGCCACGTTTGCATCGGGCGCCCTGATGATCTCCTTTCTGTTCGTTGGGGAACGAATCCTGAAGCTTTTTGGCGTCGATGTGGCATCGTTTGCCGTGGCTGGAGCCCTGATTATTTTCCTGATCGGGCTGGAGATGATTCTCGGTCGAACCATTTTCAAATCGGAAGAAACCACAGGGGGGGCTACCCATATTGTACCAATTGCGTTCCCCCTGATTGCTGGAGCCGGAACATTAACAACCATCATCTCACTCCGGGCTGAATACCAGACGGTAAATATCATTGTCGGTATTGTACTGAATCTGGTCCTGATTTATGCCGTGTTGAAATCGTCGGGCTGGCTCGAAACGCGGCTTGGCTCGGGTGGGCTGGCAGTGTTACGCAAAATCTTTGGGATCATACTGCTGGCCATCGCTATCAAGCTATTCAAGACGAATCTGATTGCCGATTTCTAATCGAAACCATTGGCTGAAACCAGCCTTCAACGAGGCTGCGTGTCGACGAATGCAACATACCCTTTTGCTGGAATGTACCCTCCGGCGAAAGGGTATTTTAGTGAAAAAAGCTTGCTTTTTACCAAACTAACCGTGTTTCTGAAACCAGTATTTGTTTTTATACACTTTTTTGGGTTAATAATCCTTACAATTATAAAGTGATAAATTTTTTTCGAAAATGTTGTGATTTACTGGATCAAACGAATTAAAATTATAATATTTCCTGAGAAACAGTAAAAAATATGGTTAGAGCCTATGTTGGCCTTTATATTTTATTGTAAAGCCGTATTATATTTGCCGGAAGTCTGTTAACGAAACCCCTATTCAAAATAATCCACTGTACATCATGGCAAAATCGAAGTTAGAGTACATTTGGCTCGACGGCTACAAGCCTACCCAAAGCCTGCGTTCCAAAACTAAAATTGAGGATGATTTCTCAGGCAACCTTGAAGACTGCTCGATGTGGTCGTTTGATGGTTCTTCAACCGAACAGGCTGAAGGTGGTAAGTCAGACTGTTTGCTGAAACCAGTTTTCATCTGTCCTGATCCACAGCGCAAAAACGGTTACCTCGTCATGTGTGAAGTGTTGAATGCCGATGGTACTCCTCACGTAACCAACGGTCGTGCCACGATTGAAGATGACGATAACGATTTCTGGTTTGGCTTTGAGCAGGAGTATTTCCTGTGGGATATGAAAATTGACAAACCACTTGGCTTCCCGGCTGAAGGGTTCCCATCACGTCCACAAGGTCCTTATTATTGCTCGGTAGGTGCTCAAAATGCCTATGGCCGTTATATCATTGAAGAACACCTTGATGTTTGTCTGGATGCTGGTCTAAATGTAGAAGGTATCAATGCTGAGGTAGCAACTGGTCAGTGGGAATTCCAGATTTTCGCTAAAGGGGCTAAAGCTGCTGGTGATCAGATTTGGGTAGCTCGTTACCTGTTAGAGCGGATTGGAGAGAAATACGGTATCTCTATCAACTGGCATTGCAAACCTCTGGGTGCTACCGACTGGAACGGCTCGGGTATGCACGCTAACTTCTCAAATTCAGTGCTGCGCACATCGGGTAGCCAGGATGTATATTCTAAAATTTGCGAAGCCTTCTCTCCAGCAGACGTTATCAAAGCGCACATTGCTGTATACGGTGCCGACAACGAAATGCGCCTGACAGGTAAGCACGAAACACAGTCGATCGATCAGTTCTCGTACGGTATTTCTGACCGGGGTGCTTCAATTCGTATCCCAATTGCTACCGTAGAACGTGGTTGGAAAGGCTGGTTAGAAGATCGTCGTCCAAACTCGGCTGCCGATCCATACAAAGTGGCAGCTATCATTATCAAAACCGTTAAATCGGCTGATGTTGTAGCGGCATAAGCCAACAACTTATTGGTACAAAGCCCGGCTGCGCGAGTAGCCGGGCTTTGTTTTTACTGCGTTGGCGAGTTAAAGAAGAAAAGGCAAATAAGTGTCCTGATTAATTACCGTAAAGCTTGTACCGGGGTATGTAGCCGCCCAGGAAGCTGGTGCTTTAACCGATTTCCGGGAGAATTTAAATTCAAAGCCTGTTAATTGGCCATTAGCCTCTTCTATATAATCAAGTTCGGCACCCGTATAGGTTCGCCAGAAGTACGTATTGGCAAATTGGCCTGTGTAGGCATTGCGTTTACGACGCTCAATGACTAGGAAATTTTCCCACAGTGCCCCCACATCCGTCCGTAAGTCGAGCTGTTGAAAATTATCAATCAATACATTACGGATACCCAGATCATAAAAATAGATCTTATCCATTTTGCTGATTTCCTTTCGGAGATTACGGCTAAAACCAGACAAGCGAAACACGACAAATGCTTTTTCCAGTAAGTCAATATAGGTGTTGACCGTATCTTTACTCATGCCGAGCGAAGTTCCGATCTCGTTTAGTGATACGTCTGAACCAACTTGAAAGGCAAGTAGTTACAGAAGCTTACGTAGTTTGTCGGCGTGCCGGATCGAAGCCATTTTGAGTATATCTTTATATAAGTAAGCTGAAGAAAGCTCACGGAGATAGTGCACTTTATCGGTGGCGTTGGGTAATTGTAGCGTGTCCGGGTACGACCCGAATCGGAGTAATTCCTCCAGCCGCTGCTGTAATAAGAAGGCGTTTTGCTGTTGTTGAAGTTCGCCTAGAGAAATGGGGAAAAGTTCATAAGTCCAGGTGCGTCCGGTCAAGGCTTCATTGGTTCGGTTAGCCAACTCAAAAGAGGACGATCCAGTGGCAATTATTTTCAGATCAGGTAATGCATCGTGCAAGATTTTCAGGTTGATTCCTACATCAGGAATGCGTTGGGCTTCGTCAATGAAGAGTAGTTCATACCCCTCCACTAAAAGCTTCATCTGTGTCAGGTTTCGCGATGACAAAACCGTCTGATAAATTAATTCATCGGCATTGACCTGTAATGAACGATAGGGTAATGTATGGATCAACTCACGAACTAAGGTCGTTTTTCCAACCTGGCGAGGCCCATATAGAATAATAATTTTGTTCGATTCATTAATCCGCTGCCAAATCGTATTAGTCTGGAAACGAGGAATCATTTTTTATGTTGGTAGCTATATTAGCACTAATATAGAAACTATAATAGCCGAATTAACGCTAATATAGCTAATAACGGGCGATTTACGAGTTTTACCAGGTTAAACGCATTAAAATAGTGGCATTTTGTCCTAGTTCAGATCTTTGTGACATGAAC
>NZ_BAAHBG010000039.1:0-5165 GCF_054776855.1 Spirosoma migulaei
TATCGGTGACGATGATCTGCATGTCGCGGGTGATCTCCCCGATGAGCACCCCGTTGCGCCACTCCTCAATGATGAAGGCAAAGTTGTACTGTCCTATCTGGCCCGGAGCATCCCAGCAGAGCTCGCCGGTAATGGGATTGATGGTAAAGGTGGGTGTGCCTCCCGCTTCACTGGACGTGCTAAACCGAGTTGGGGTCTGATAGACAGGGATATCTCGTCCAGAGCAACCGCTGGTTGTTAGGGACGTTTTGGGAACACTGAGTCGGTAGGCGAGGCTATCGCCATCGGCATCGAAGGCGGCTGGGTTGTGGCAGAACTTCTGGCCCACGCGTCCTGAGTCCAGGGGTGGGTTGAGCATGACGGGGGTGGAGTTGGTCAGCAGGGCTGCATTGATCAAAATCGTTGTCGATACGAAAAAGGCAATATTCTGTGACTCACCCGGTGGAGGTAAATTGATTGTTCCCTGATTTCGGTTTTGAACGGTGACACCAATGGTATACACGCCCGGCCCCGGATAGGTATGCGTTGTGGTATAAACGTCAATGGATGAGGTGTTACCATTGATCGCCTTTCGAATGCTTCGCTTGACTTCGGCTGTGGATCCATCACCAAAACAAATCGTGTATGACTCCGCCTGGTTAGATGCTGCTCTACCCCCTAGCTCATCGAAATAAGCGGTAAAGGTAATCTGGTAAGTAAGTGAGGTTTGAGAAATCCGTTTGGTGGTAATCTCCCCAGCCCGCACGTGTGTGGCCTGACTACTGGTGGGACACAGCACCGCGCCCAAAAAAAGGCCCATCAGTCCAATAGTGTAAACAAACCGCATAAAATTATCCCGTTTTCAACTACAACGATTTCAGTACCAAAAAGTGTATCCCTTTTGGTGTTTCCTCTGGCGAGCTGTCAGACTTTATAAAATCCAGGTTTATTAAGCAGCGTTTTCCAGAAAAATCGCAGAAAGATACCCACCTGTTTCGTAAATGCCCACTGGTTGTCCAGATCCGCCCAGGGCTTCCGACGATCGCGAAGATTAACGGCTATTTTCCAGATGAATACAACGGGAATCATCAGGATATAATGCAGCATGAGTACCAGATAAGCACCAATCCCATACTGCTTTCGGACCCATAGTAACTGCGATACCTGAACCTGCGATTTGAAGCGGTTAATATGCGTGACAATATGTTGCTGGTTGTCTTCGCTACTGCCATATTCCAGATGCACAAATTTCTGATCCCGTAGTAACAGTAGTCGGCCCTGCTTCCCAAGTCGATACCCCCATTCTACATCTTCCCCGTACATAAAAAAACTCTCGTCCAGCATGCCCGCTTTAGCAATGACAGCAGGACGAGTCATCAAAAAAGCACCTGAGAGCCACTCGACCTGGTTAGGGTCTGCATAGTGTGGATCAGGCATTAGCCGATTCAGAAATCGTTCAGAAGCTTCGCCACCGGGCAAAATGTAGAATGCCCGGCGCATTTGCCCAAAGGTTGTATAGAGGTTTGGGCGAATCTGACGGTTGGCCTGTAATTGTAGTGCACTAACGGCGGCAACATCAGGTTGCTTATCCAGTACCTGAACACAATGCCCCAAAACATCGTCGATCAGAAGTGTATCGGAATTGAGAAGGAGAATAAATCGACCCTGTGCCTGCCGGATACCCAGGTTATTCGCTCGTGCGAAGCCCGAATTGTATCCCATCTGAAACCAGCGTACTGTTGGGAAAGATGCCTGGATAATGGTCTGGCTGGTATCGTTTGACTGATTATCAATGACTAATACCTCAAAACTGATGGATTGGGTATAGGTATGAACCGAAGTCAGACAATCAAGAATCAGCTGAGGGGTTTTGTAATTGACAATTATGATACTTAGATCCGGCAAAGCAGTTTTTGAGTAGTTGGGGATGTAAAGGTAAGGAGTTATACGTTTGAAGTTTGTAGTTCGGGGTTTGACGTTCTTCGAGAGCCAACGTCAAACCCCGAACTACAAACTTCAAACTTAATACAGCACCCACGTATCCTTACCACCCCCGCCCTGCGAAGAGTTGACAACCAGCGACCCTTTGCGAAGCGCCACGCGTGTCAGGCCACCCGGAATGACATTGACGCCATCGCCATAAAGAATGTAGGGGCGCAGATCTACGTGACGGCCCTCGGCATGGTCACCCACTATGCACGGTACCCGGGAGAGCGAGATGGTTGGCTGAGCAATGTAGTTACGGGGATTTTCCTTTATTTTCTGGCGAAACAATTCATGTTCTTCGGGTGTGGCTTTTGGCCCGATGAGCATGCCGTATCCACCTGCTTCGTTCGCTTCTTTAACAACTAACTGCTCAATATTTTCCAGCACATATTTACAATCGTCTTCTTCCCGGCAAATGTAGGTTCGCACGTTTGGAATGATAGCTTCTTCGCCCAGATAATACTGGATAATACGGGGTACGTACGCATAAATCACTTTGTCGTCGGCAACACCTGTGCCAGGTGCATTAGCCAGCGCCACCCGCCCTTTTTTGTAAACTTCAAAAATGCCCGGTACCCCAATCATCGAGTCTGGGTTAAAGGACTGAGGGTCCAGGAATGTATCGTCGATGCGTCGGTAAATCACGTCTACGATCTGAAACCCTTTGGTAGTACGCATTTTTACATACCCACCTGATACAACAAGATCACGGGCTTCAACCAGTTCAACACCCATTTGCTGGGCCAGATAGGAGTGCTCAAAATAAGCCGAGTTATAAATGCCGGGCGTCAGTACAACCACTGTCGGGTTAGGGCGATCGGCAATGAACTGAAGCATCTGGAGCAGACGCATTGGGTAATCAGATACGGGCCGAACACCTGTTTGAGTGAGTACTTCGGGAAAAGTCTGTTTGATCAACTCGCGGTTTTCAAGCATGTAAGATACTCCCGATGGGCAACGGAGGTTATCTTCAAGTACCATCATTGTCCCATCGTCACCCCGAATCAGATCGGTACCCGTAATATGGCACCAGATGCCTTTAGGTGGGCGTACACCCAGACAGGCCGGCAGAAATGATTTACTGGACTCGATCAGATCGCGGGGTACAACGCCGTCGTTCAGGATCCGTTGCTCGTTGTATACATCATCCAGGAACATATTGATGGCCTTGATGCGCTGAATTAAACCCTCTTCCAGCCGGTTCCATTCGGCCGATTCAATTACACGGGGAATAATGTCAATTGGCATAATCCGTTCCGTGCCTTCGCCTTCCGAATACACATTGAACGTAATACCCATGCTCATCAACGCACGTTCGGCCGCGTGCTGCCGACCAATAAGGTCCTCACGGGTGAGTTGCTCAACACGCTGCTGAAAAGGGACGTACCCGGCCCGCACCTGCGTCTCGTTGGCAAACATCTCATCAAAAAAATCCTCAGTCTGATAATCTGTAAAGGAAAAATTGGTCGCAGATTGACCCTGCGATTGTGTCATACCATTGAGTGATTGTGACTGAGCCTGGCGGGTTTTTTGTTTTTTCATGGAACAATATATTTACAATTGGCAGAATGGCCAAATAGAATATGGAATACCGAATCGTTGTGCAAATAAAACGCTATAAAAGTGAAGATTTATAACGCATTGCCCCGCTTTTCACAAAAAAGCCTTTGAGTCCCAATGTAGCCAGAATTAGGCGGATGTCGGTTTTTGCTATAAATGCTACCTGCCTGAGCTTACCTTTTTTTGGGTTGGGTTGTAGGCGAAAGGCCACTAACTACCTAGTCGATCCATATTGTTATTTCAAGCATATATGGCCCTATCTGCTCAATTTACTCGTTTTAGTATTCTTTTTTTTGATCATTGCAACGCTATGCATAGTCATCACGTAAGGAGAGATGTGCCAGAAAACGAAGCTGGTGCTATCTTATTTTTCCGTTTTATTTTTTTAACAAAACCAACCGATGATACGTATGAAAACATTGCTTGTGTTCAGTTGTGTGGTGGCTTTGGTCGTGGGGTTGAATGCCTGCAACAAGACTGCCGTTGATCCTACGGATGATGCATCAGCCCGGACGAGTGGAGTTACCAGTAGTTCACTTACTGGACCGCATAACCTGACTGTAGTCGCTGTGTCGAGCTTGCCAGCTGCCGTTACCACCTACATTACAACGAACTATGCGGGGGCAACGATCAAAGATGCCCGGACAGATGCGGATGGAAATTTTCTGGTTGCCATTACGGTGAATAACTCGCTAAAACTATTGCTCTTCAAGGCAGATGGAACATTTGTGAAAGAGGCTGAGATGCGATTTGGTCACGCGCGTGGAGATTCAACGCATCATCATGCGCCCGGTGATTCTCTTCATCATGCACCCGGCGACTCGCTTCGTCACATGCATGGCGATTCGCTTCACCATCCCAAACCAGCCGTAGGTGATAGCACGCATCATGGTCGTCCGGGTAGTCCTGGTGCTACTCTGACAGAAGTGGCCGTATCCAGTCTGCCAGCGGCTATTACGGCCTACATCACAACCAACTATGCAGGCGCAACGATCAACAAAGCGGGGCAGGATAGCACAACCAGCGATTACGTTGTGTCGATTACTACAGCCGACAATAAGCGTGGCGTATTATTGTTCAGTTCTGACGGTACGTTCAAGAAAGCGCTGATTGGTAAGTGATAAGTAATTGATTTTCTGTTTATTGCGTAAAGGCCTGATCTCTGATCGGGCCTTTTTTGTTGAATTTTGGTGCGCTTGTACAAACAAAAAAGCGGTTGTATTGTCTTGCTATATGTTCATTACACTAAACATATATGCACGTTATGAAAGCAATCGTCTGTACAATCGCTCTGGTTATTGCAGGGTTTTCGAGCGCAATGGCTCAAACGGAGAAGGGTAATCGCCTGATGGGCGTTAATGTTGCCAATGTAATTATTCCAACCTCAGGTAATACAAATAAAGCAACAATTATCAGCCTTCAGCCAACCTATGGCTGGTTTGTCAGTAATGGACTGGTCGTTGGGGCTGGGATACCCTTTTATCATCTTGGGGCTGACAATAGCAAACTAACTCAGATCGGGATAGCTCCTTTCCTGCGGTATTATATTGGCCCCTCTCAGGTGAAACCGTTCCTTGGCGCATCTGTAGGTGTTGTCAATACATCTGCATCAGTTAATGGTTCTGCCTCCTCAACAAGTA
>NZ_BAAHBG010000039.1:5271-35662 GCF_054776855.1 Spirosoma migulaei
GGATTATAACGTCAGTGTGGCATCGGCCGGGGTATATACCTTCCAGTTCCGGGTGGCCAATAGCTATCCCGTTTATAGTGTGACGGGTGGAGTTGCTTTCTTTATGAATAGACACGTTAGCTTCGATATGGCATTGGCCTATACAGGGGGTGATATAGGCGCTATTAATAGCTATCTCGGCGGTACGACAAACGCGCTAACGCCAAATATTCCTAAAGCCCTGAATTTTAGCTTAGGATTCCAGGTTTACTTCGGGAAGAATTAGTGTTGAACAAATTCAGATTCTGTGGATTCTATTGATTCTGTAGGGGCACACAACAGAATCAATAGAATCCACAGAATCTACAGTTTACCACAGATAATGCACCGGATTTTTGATGCGCTCGTCGTAGATGCGTTTTACGGCGGCCATCTGTTCTGGCGAAGGAGCCGGGCGTTTCATCGCTTGCAGATTTGATGTCAGGTGGGCCGGTTTTGATGCTCCCGGAATTATGCAGCTCACGGCATCGAAGGTAAGAATCCAGCGGAGCGCATCGGGTGCTAAATTACTGTCATTTGGGAAAACGGCTTTAAGTTCATCGACGGCGGCTAAGCCAGTAGCGTAATCGACGCCTGAAAATGTTTCTCCTTTGTCGAAAGCCTCACCCTGCCGATTAAACGTACGATGGTCGCTGGCTGAAAAGTGAGTTTCCGGACTGAACGTACCGGTTAATAGCCCACTCGCCAGCGGTACCCGAACAATAATACCCACATCCCTACGGCTGGCTTCACTAAAAAACAGTTCGGCTGGCCGCTGCCGGAACATATTGAAAATGATCTGCACCGTGGTTACGTTCGGGAATTCGATGGCTTTTAGTCCTTCTTCTACTTTCTCAACGCTGACGCCCAGGTGCTGAATTTTTCCTTCGTCTTTCAGCCGGTCGAACAATTCAAAAATCTCCGGTCGATAATATACGTCCGTTGGGGGGCAGTGTAATTGAATCAGATCGAGGGTTTCAAGTCCCATGTTTCGCAGGCTATCGTCTACAAAGTTGCGGAGCGCTTTGGGTTGATACGCTTCGTTGGTATGCGGCTGTAGTCGACGGCCACATTTGGTAGCCACAAAAATTTGTTCGGAGCGCGAACGCACCAGTCGACCAACGGCTTTCTCGCTTTCGCCATCGCCATACACATCGGCCGTGTCGATGAAATTAATCCCGGCATCAACGGCTTCGTTAAGAATACGGTCGGCGTTATCGTGGCTGAAGGGATCGCCCCATTTGCCACCCACTTGCCAGGTGCCGAGGCTAATCTCGGAACTAGTAAAGCCTGTTTTGCCGAGTTTTCGGTAGTTCATATGGATTTGGTTTTGAAAAATTAATGGTAGGTATAGCACGCAGATGACGCAGATTAGGCTGATTTATTATGATTTTTATCCGCGTAAATCAGCCTAATCTGCGGGCCATTTTTACAATTTAACCCCAAAGCGTTCGCCTAACACCTCTAAGCTTTTTATCACGGGTTCTACTACTGGAATTCCATTGGCTAATCGTTCGGCTTCCATCATGCGCTCGGGATCACCGGGAATCAGTACCTGTTTGCCCTCAACGGCTTTTGCCTGACGGAATCGTTGAATCCAGGTATCCATATGGGTTTTAAACTCGTCGGCAGGTCGGAACGCATCAATCCGCATCGCACCAAAAAAGTGTCCCGTTCCTACGCCTACACCCTCATTGGCCTGCATGAAGCCTGCCGTGGCAAAGGGCGGAACCCAGGGGCCGTAGTTCGCGCCTGATAGCACGCCCGAAAAAATATCAACAATGGCTCCCAGCCCGTAGCCTTTGTGAGAACCATGTTCACGGTCGGTGCCGAGGGGTAAGAGGGCGCCCCCATTCCGAATCGCGTTGGCATCGTTAGTTGGTTGACCCTCTGAGTTTTGTGCCCAGCCCAGGGGAATGTCCTGCCCCTTACGCTGTAAAATCTCGAGTTTGCCATACGCAACTGCCGTCGATGCAAAATCGGCCAGAAAAGTGGGTTCTGTAGCTGCCGGTATGGCCACGGCAATCGGATTCGTACCCAGGAGTTTATCCAGCGAAAACGTAGGTGCTACAAGTGGAGCCGCATGTGTCATGGCCTGCCCAATCATGTCGTGCTCGGAAGCTAATAGGGCATGGTAACCGGCAATGCCGAAGTGATTGGAGTTACGTACCGCCACCCAGCCGGTTCCGGCAATTTTCGCTTTGTCAATAGCCACTTGCATAGCCCACGGACCTACAACAAGACCCAGTCCGCGGTCGCCGTCAACAACAGCTGTTGAGGGGGTCTCGTGTACAATTCGCATGTGCGGCTTAGGGTTGATGCGCTCAAGGTCGTAGAGCCGGACGTAGCCGGGCAGACGTGCTACACCATGCGAGTCAACACCCCGCAAGTCGGCGCTAACGAGTACATCGGCGGCTAAACGGGCATCGGTCTCAGAGCAGCCGATAGCTATAAAGATTTGTTCGGTAAACGTTCGGAGTTGTTCGGCAGTAATCATGGGCGCAAAGTTCTGTAAGCCGACTAATTATTTCATCGGTTTCCCCAAATAATTAAACGTTCCATTCCTGTATAGGAGCTATACCACCTCATTATCCTGTACATATAACGATTTTTTCGGATGATCACCGCCAGTTGCGTGTGTACTGAATTTGCCTTTGCACAGGTGCGGCCGGGCGTTGGGTCACGATAAGCGCATCATTGCCAAACGTGAGCAAATTGAGGATGTGAACAGCCGGAAAACGATCGGCAGTAATTAATGGGAGCTAAGAGGAGAAGACTAGCCGGGTAAGCGAAGTATCATCTTAACATTTTTTTAAGAAACAAATGAGGTAGTTTTGGCTTTATTACCCAACCACCTCATTTGTTTCTTACCCACTATGCTTTTTCGCTCCTGTCTGGTTCTGGCTTGTTTTTTTACTGGTTTAGTTGTGTATGCGCAGCCACAGGATACGCTTACGACCGAACAACTTCTGCAACGAAAGGGTACTGCGTATGCGGCATTGCTGCGCCCCTCACGCTACCTGGCTCTCGATGTAAACCACACTCTGGGCGGCTTCCGGCGGTATCGTTATTTTATTGGCGATGAACTTCACTTTAAGGCGCGGGGGGAAAAATACAATGAGCAGTTGTATGATGTAACAGATAGCACCTTCAGTATCCTGATGGCCAACGAGGTGATGAACCGTGACGAACCTGTAACCTTCCGGTTCGATGAAATAAAAACGGTTATGCTTCACCGGCGGATTCCGTTCATAACAGCTGCCGGAACCCTCTTCCCAATTGCCGGAGGGGTATATTTACTGGCCGATGTGGTGAACAATCGAGGCTTTTACAGTAATACGCTGCCCGTAGTTGGTACATTAGTTCTTAGTGGTATTCTGTTTCACCTGATCAGTAATCCGCACATTCGTATCAATAAGAATCATAGGCTGAAAGTGCTGCGAACATACTAAGCTGAACCGCGCAAAACAGACTGCTCAGGTGTCAGAACGACACAAAATAACGGCATTTGGTTTTATAAAAAGTGCGTTTACATTTGCCCCATGGCGAACTCGATCAGCAACTTACAAGCCGACTGGAATCAACAGTACAGCCTGTACACAGACACCTATCAATCGGGGCGTTTGTCGTTCATTCCTAATTTGTTGCCCCAAACCGCTGTGCGTTTTTCGGTCTATCAAACGCTTGAAATTCTGCATAAGCGATTAGGTAACGATACGTTGCGCCGGGCCTTAAATCCGGCTGAAACCATTGATAGCCCTGCCAAAATTTATTCAGATGGCTCGTGGCTTAAACAGAGTAATATGGTTGGGGTAAACGTCCGGACCATAGGCTCGTTTTGGGCTATTATTAACTATGCGCTTACCTTACCAGCTAGTCACGACAGTATTCATCTATTGCCTATTTGGGAGCCGGGCGTAGTTGGTAGCTTGTATGGCATGGTGAGCTGGCAAATCAACCCGGAGTTTTTTGATGTAGCGCTGGCCAGTTTCGTTCCCGCTCTGGATACCGTTGAAAAGCAGCTTAAAGTAGTTACGAACCTGCTTCACGCCATGGGCCGCACGGTGGGCATGGATGTAATTCCGCATACGGATCGGTTTTCGGAAATGGTGCTGGCTTGCCCGTCCCTGTTCGAATGGGTTCAGCGGGATGTGAAATCAGGCAAACCCGATGAACTGGCTGATTATTCCAGCTTTGTGTATCGGTACGTTGAAGAGGCTATCTGGCAGTTTCTAAAGTATCGTGGTGCCGCGGATGGGACACCATTAACGTTTGCCAAAGACGTTTTTTTCTCGACGGACATCGGCATACTGATGGATGATCAGCGTTTTCGTATTTTGTTTGGTAATCCACATGATTATGGTGGACGACTGAACCGGCGGATAGCTCTGATTCGGCACCTCACGGAACAGGGCTTTGAAACATTGCCGATGACGATGGCACCCCCGTATCGTGGACTGCACATTGATAAAGACGATTATACGCTCGATGAATACGGGCAAATCTGGTATCAGTACGCATTCGATAAGCCTCAGGCTATGTCGCGGGTGTTTGGCCCGTTAGCACGATACCGCTTTTACGAATCCAAAGACAATAACCAGAATTGGGAGCTTGATTTCGATCGGCCAAACCGACCGGCCTGGGACTACATTTGCCGTAAAGTGTATGATTGTCAACGCGCCTATAACTTCGATTTCATGCGGGGCGACATGGCTCATGTGCAAATGCGACCCGAGGGCGTGCCCGCCATGGTTGATGACTATTATGATCCACTTCGGGCAATCAAAAAATACGTACAGTCGAAGGAGGTTCCTTATTATGCATTTTTTGCTGAGACCTTTCTGGCTCCACCTGATACAATGGGTTATGGGAATGAACTCGATCATCTCGATGCCATAGAGGCCGATTCAACATTGGGGGATTTGCAGTCCATTGTGGTTGGATCAGCCGAGTTCAAGCGTCAGTTTTCGGATTACTACAAGTACCTGAAAACACGCCGGTTCGCCCCTAATTTTACCGTGATGACGGCGGATAAAGACGATCCCCGTTTCGATGAGTTCTATCGTACCGGTAATCTGTTTCGCTATTTCACGGCGCTGTTTCTAACGGATATGCCTAGTTACGTAGGATTAGGTTTTGAGGTTCGGAATCTACACGAAGACCGTGGTGCTAATGAAGAATATACTAAATTGTACGTTTTCCGGATCGAGGACGATCGCCAGCCCGATAAAGTGACCCACGGTCCATTTGCCTGGGGGCAAAACGCCGATCAGTTTTCTGCCATCTTACGCATGCGGAAATTTGCCGAAAGCATCTGGCCTGAAATTGTAGGTAAAGAGACTCAATGGCTGGTTGCACCAGGTGAGGAAGATTACATTGCCTGGACGCATGATAGCCCAACAGGCTACGTTTTTGCCGCTGGTATGACAGCGAGTTTACCAAATATAATGACGAAACTGCCTAAGGGTGAGGTGGTTTTTGAGGAGGAAGGTTGCCGGGTTTACAAGCTGGAAAACCAGAAAAGTCAGGGAGTAGCGACCGATTCATTAAGCTAAAACTAGTCTATTGAGTATTACCTTTACCTAATGAATCGCAACCTACTCTCGACGGCCTTAATTTTGCTTCTAAACTGACACCCAAACGGGTAGCTATATCGATTTAAAGACATAAAATGGCTCGTGATTTATTTCATCAACTTGTTCGGGAAGCACTCGAAGCAGATGCATGGACAATTACCCACGATCCGTTCGTTTTAAAATCAGGTGGTTTGCGAATGGAAGTTGATTTGGCTGCTGAACAAGTATTCGCTGCCGAACGAGGAACTGAACAAGTTGTTATTGAAGTGAAAAGCTTCATTGGTAAATCAAAGCTAAACGACTTTTATGAAGCAAAAGGGCAGTATGATGTTTACCGGAGAGGATTGAGAAAAGAAGGTATTCAACGAAAACTGTATCTGGCAATAGACGTTGATATCTTTGAATCGTTCTTCCAAAAAGCATTGATTGCCGAAACGCTGGAAGAGGAATTGATTTCATTAGTCGTTTATAACGTACAAACTAGACGCATTGTGCAATGGATAACCCGGTAACTACTTATCGTAATATTGTAGTTGATTTATTGGAGTCATACGCTAAGTTACCATCTACAAGTGTGGTTAATAATGAACTCGAAGAGCAACTTATACTAGACACTCAACGGGATCATTATCAAATATTGACTATTGGTTGGGAAAATAATCGACGTGTATACTATCCAGTTTTTCATATTGATATTCGGGATGGTAAAATTTGGGTTCAGGAAGACGCTACTGATTTTGACTTTGTTGGCGAGCTTGAACGGCGTGGTGTGGCCAAGAGTGATATAGTCTTAGCCTTTCAGGCCCCTTACAAACGGCCATTTACAGGCTATGCCATTGCCTGAAGAACCAAATTTACATGAATCGCAACCTACTCGACGGCCTTAATTTTGCTTCTAAACTGACACCCAAACGGGTAGCTAATGCGCTTAAAGTGCTGTCGAGCTATTACGTTGCCAAACAGACGGGTAACCCCAGGCAGCTTGGATTACCCATGTCCATCTCGTTTGAGCCAACTACGAGTTGTAACCTGCGTTGCCCCGAATGCCCAAGTGGACTGCGGTCGTTTACCCGCCCAACGGGTATGCTGGGCGAAGAACTTTATAAACGCACTATTGACGAACTCCACGAAACCCTACTGTACCTGATCTTTTACTTTCAGGGCGAACCCTATTTGCATCCGCAGTTTCTGGATTTGGTGCGCTATGCTACCGAGCGCAATATTTATACAGCCACGAGCACCAATGCGCACTACCTCACAGATGCTAACGCCCGCAAAACGGTGGAGTCGGGATTGGATCGGTTAATCATTTCGATTGACGGCACCACGCAGGAAGTGTATCAGCAGTACAGGGTAGGAGGGAAGCTGGAAAAAGTGCTCGAAGGTACGAAGAACATCCTGCGCTGGAAAAAAGAACTGAAATCCCGGACACCTCATGTCGTTTTTCAATTTCTGGTGGTGAAGCCCAATGAGCATCAGATTGCTGAAGTGAAAAAGCTTGCCCGAGAACTGGGCGTGGATGAAGTAGGACTCAAAACGGCTCAGATTTACGAATACGAACAGGGTTCCGACCTGATTCCAACCCTGGATCAGTATAGCCGATATGCTCCTCAAACTGACGGAACCTATAAAATCAAAAACGGTTTTGGCGATCACTGCTGGAAAATGTGGCACTCCTGCGTCATAACCTGGGATGGCCTTGTGGTGCCTTGCTGCTTCGACAAAGATGCTCACCACCGGCTCGGCGATTTACAAACCCAATCCTTCGCCGACCTTTGGCATGGCTCAGCTTACCAGGACTTCCGACAAACCCTGTTCCGGTCCCGCTCCGAAATTGAGATGTGCCGAAATTGCACCGAGGGAACGAAGGTGTGGGCGTGAATTAAAGAGCGAAAGCGTGAATGAGTGAAAGAGCGGAGCCATCCCATAGTATTCGCTCATTCACGCTTTCGCTCTTTAACCTACCTCGCCAGGTCTTTATAGCTTATCAACTGAATGCCTTTGGTTTTAATGAGTGCTTTCACCTGGGGGTTTGTCCAGCAATCGGTTACACCCTGACGATCAATGGCGACCTGCTCGTAGCCAATATGATGGATGGCCCGAAGTTCTGGCGTATCGAGCCCAGGGTGGTCGACAAACAGATACGTTTTGCCTGCTTCCAGGCTTTCGAGCATCTTTATAAAGCTTTCTATTTTCTCCTGAGAGGTGGCATGCGCACCCACATAGCTTACATTGGCTACTCCCAATTCATTGGGCATAATGTCGATTTTATATTCTTTCGCCAGTTTTTTGACTAACGTTTTTACATCGTCTCCCATACCTGTACAGCCCATGTGGCCCGAAATATGACTAATACGGGGTATCTTTTTTAAGGCCAGTTCGATCTGCGCCCGAAACTCCTTTTCGACATCGGCCAGTTGCCAGTTGTTTTCCACAACTGAACGTTTGGGATAGTTTTTATTCGGGTAAATCATGGGATAAAAATAGCCGTCAGCATCTTTCAGGCTGGGGCAATCGGATACGGGTCTCCATTTGATATTATCCCATTCGCTGCTAAGCGTCAAATGAATACCCACGTCGACCGTTGGATTTTCGGCCAGTAGTTGAACGGCTTCCGGGAACCAGGGCGAAGGGACAAGTACTTCGATGGATGTTTCGATCCCTTCTTTATAGCATTTTACAAGTGCTTCATTGCCCCCGTGTGCATACCCCATGTCGTCACCACGGATAATGAGTCGGGGTGGTGCCGTTTGGGCAATGGCAGTACGGAGAATAAGAAGGAGTAAAAAATGAGTGAAATAATGCATGAAAATTGGGTTTACAGGGGTTCTTCTTATTTCTTGATGGATTTAATCGTCATCATCGTCCTCATCGTCCTCTTCTTCGTCGCCCGCTTTCCCTAAACGAACAAAAGCTCCCCGGCGTGGGGCAGGCATAATACTCTTGGGGCCGCGCACAGTTTGCCACACAATCTCGCTGAAAATAAGGTCGTCAATATCGTCAGGGTGGGTCAGGTTAAAGAGCGACGAACGTTTCGAGTTGGTGTTGATCGCTACGTTTTTCTCATTGATATCGACACCGGCTGGTCGGGCGGTAAACGGTGTCGAATCTGCTTTTTTGTTGAAACAGCGCCACATGGGCGTAGCAGCCGCATCGTACTGACTCATGGGTTTTAGACCTAGAATTAGCTCCATCGTTCGGAGCATACCCGACGTGGAATACATCGTATGATCGATATAGCCGCGTTTTACAAACCCACCGGCTATAAACGCAATTGAGCGGTGTGCATCCACATGGTCGGGACCGTTTTGGGCATCATCCTCTAAAATAAACACCACCGATTCATTCCAGACTGGGCTTTTGGAAAGGTGCTCCACCATTCTCCCAACGGCTAAATCATTGTCGGCAACGGCGGCATCCGGGGTGGGCAGGCCAACTTTGGCTCCCGATGTATGGTCATTTCCCAGGCGTAGCGTGTTGAGTCTGGGTAATTTTCCGGTAGCTACCAATGCATCAAAATCCTGCTCCCAGGCTTCTTCCCGCCTGGCATCCATATACCCCAGATTAAATCCTTTGAAATCAGGGCAGTAATGGCCATCCAAAACTTTAATATTGGGTTTGCCATCTACAAACCAGCCGTAACTTCGGAACGAAATACCCGCCCGCTGGCAATGGTCCCAAATGAACCCGTCGCGTGGGTGGGCAATTTCTTTCTGACCTTCGTAATCATAGGTACCACCCCGACCGCCATAACTGGTTACCCAGTTTTTTTCAACATAATCATTGGCATAAGCCGCCGATGACCAGTTGTGTCCATCCGCACTGACTTCCGCATCGACGTAAAAGTTGTCCAGCAGCACAAATTCTTTGGCTAAAGCGTGCTGGTTGGGGGTCACTTTTTCAGGGAACAGACAAAGTGCTGGGTCACCATTGCCTTCTTTCATATCCCCTAAAATCTGATCGTAGGTTCGGTTCTCCTTAATGATATAGAACACATACTTGATGGGCGACTGGGACGACATGCCGCTCCCACCCACCTGCATTGGAATTGGGTTGCCCGCTTCGCCTTCCGCCTGTAACTCTTTGTTTTTTGTGTAGGGCGTATTGGCATAAACCAGCCGCGAGTAAGCCGCCAGGATTTCGGAATCGGGCGTGTCAATAATCGAGAGCGTACCTTTGAATAAGCCAGCTATGTACTGCACAGGTCCGGGGTTTGCCTGGGGGTTAGGGCCAACTTGTTGTGGGGTCCGCGTTCGCACCGGGTTGGGGCCTCGGGGATTGGCTTTCGAGGAGAATCCTTTTCCGTTAGTAACGAAGATCTTAGAGCCAATGACTTTAACCGACGTTGGGTACCAACCTGTAGGGATAAAGCCGCTTGACTGGCTATGTCCTTTCCGGCTTACATCGAACACGGCCAGACAGTTGTTATCGGCATTGGCGATATAGAGCGTATTTTCATCATCGCTCAGAGCCAGGCCATTGGGCGTAGTGCCAAGGGGCGCATTAGGAAAGAGCGAAGTGGTCAGAGTTTCGATTATCTGGCGCTTTGCTACATCAAGCAGGGCCACCGTATTGTCATTGCCGTTTGCCACAAACAGATACTTGCCATCGTGTGTGAGCAACAGATCATTCGGGTTCTTATTGGTCGCAATTTCAGCCGTTATCGCTGGCGTATTCACATTAATGACCAGCACCTTCGAGCCGCCCCAGAGTGAGACAAACAGTTCATTCTTATCCGGCGATAATAAACAGGTATAGGCTGCAGCACCCAGATTCAGTCTAAAAAGAACTTTTTTGGTTTGGGTATCGGCAATGTAGAGCGAGCTATCTTCTTTTGTGACAATGTAGATTCGGTTTTTTGCCTCATCGACGCACAGACCTGTGGGAGAAATTTTAACCGGCCAGGGTTTGCCTAATACGATTGGCTCGTCGGGCACCAGTTGTTGATTCTCGATTTTATAGACCAGGATTTTATTGTCGTTACCACCCGAGGCATACAATCGCTGTTCGTCGGCGCTAAAGGCCAGCCCTAAATAGGATTTTCCAACTTTAGCAGTATCCAGGATTTGTTCTGTGCTGGCATCAATCAGGGTAATGCTTTGGGTACTCTGTCCATTGTTCGTAACTGCCAGGTATTTTTTAGAAGGAGAAACGACCAGATTCAATGGTAAATCATCCAGGTCAAGACTACGGCCAGGCGGAGTTAAGGACCAGCCATTCGGTAAATTAACTCGATTAGCCGCCAGCTTTTTATAGGTTTCAGCTTCTTCCGATGACTGGGAGGAATTGCTTTGCCGATGACAACTGATCGCTGTAGCAAGCAGTAAAAACAGGCTAAATCCGTAACGAAGTGTTGAGTAGTTGGCCATGACAATAAAGTTGAATTTGCGAAATGAAAGTAGTACGCAATGGTGCTGAAGGTATTCATCTACCTTCAGTTTTACCAGAGGCACAGAGAACACAGAGCTGTCTATTGATCATAACGCTGCGTTGTCTGTGCCTCTATGGTAAAAAATAGTTAGGCTAGTTAGCTAAAGGCTTTAGCGCTATATCCTTACTAATCATCATCGTCGTCATCCTCTTCTGCGCCCGCCAATTCAGCGGGGTAGCGTTTTTTGCCTTTTGCCGTAAACCATAGAATTCGATTCAGCAGATCATCATGCCCCCGATCAATCAGGAAAAAGCCATGCCGTTTAGAGAGGTTGGCAAAACGCAGTGCTGGGCCTTTTAATCCTGTTGGCGATGGATTCATGAGGTTCAAATTAACGCGATTAGGCAGTACGTTATATTTAAAGGACAGATCCGGATTGTCGGAAAAGCAATCAAACATGGGCAGAGCGGTGGCATCCAGGATGTTCATTGGTGGTAAGCCCAAAATCTGCTCCATCGTTCGAACCATAGACGTCTGATTATAATTGGTATGAACGGTTTTTTGCAATCGCGAGTAGGGACTGACAATATAGCCCGTGGTTCGGTAGGCCGATATATGATCCCAACCCGCCTGTGAGTCATCTTCCGTAATAAAAATGACGGTCGATGCGGCAAAGCGACTGTGCGTGATCGCATCCACAATTCGGCCTACGGCTAAGTCGTTATCGGCAACCATCGCTCTCGGTACTGGGAAGGCTGGGTTTGTTCCGGTCGTATGATCGTTAGGCAACGACATTACCATCAGGTTCGGCAAGTCGGCGTTTGGGTTGGCAGCTGTTTCATTTAGCTCATTGATAAAGGCATCGGCGCGCATCTGGTCGCTGATGCTTTCATCATCGCAACCCGGAAAGTTCTTCGAAAGCACAGGTCTAACCCGGGAAATAGTCGTGGTGTTTGTAAAGGAAAAGGGCTTGTTTTCCTGGCGCAGTTCATACAACCGTCGCCAGTCGTATTGTTTCTCATCGAAGTGACAGGTGCAGGCTTCGCCGTATAAGCGAACCGTTTTGCCGTGATCGAGCGCGTTATTCCAGATCAGGCCTTTTTTGTCGTAGACCATCGCATCGTACAAGACGTGCGGATAACTTCTGAACCAGGCCCGCACGCTCTTCTCGGTATAGTCGGTAACCATAGCCGCACTGGCCCAGTGGTGCCCTTCTGCCGACGATTTGCCGGAAACATGGTAGTTATCGAGCAGCAGGTAGTTGCGGGCAATCCGGTGTTGATTGGGAGTTATGCTATCGCCAAATATGCACAAATCGGCCATTCCGCTTCCTTGTGACATATCGCCCAGAACCTGATCGTAGGTGCGGTTCTCCTTAATAATATACAGAACGTGTTTAAAGACTGACGGCTCGCCGATTCGTTCGGGCACGGGTTTGGGCGCTACGCCTGGTCGGGGAACCTGCTCCGTTAGCGCCAGCCGAAACTGAAGACTCTGCTGTTTTACCTTTTCGGTGAAGGCTGCTAACTGCGTCTCATCTGGTACAGGAATGAAGGAGATTGAGGCCAGCTGTTTGTGAGAGTTGTAGGCTTTCAACTCTTTTTTCGTCGGGTTTTTTCCTTGCCCGCCCTGATCAACAGGGTTGGCCACGCGTGCCCCAACCGCTTCGAGGTTGGTCACGTAGAGGTCATTGCCATTCAGGACAATGCCCGATGGGTAGGCCTGGGTTGGAATGTACCCCTTAATTTGGGGGCTGCCTGTACCCGCAGTAGCTGCTTTACTACCCAGGGAAATGACGCAGAGTGCGTTATCCATCCCATTCGCTACATAGAGCGTAGTCCCTTCCGGGTTAATAGCTAAGGCATTTGGCGTACTACCGATATACCCATTGCCTCGATTGAATAAACCCACAAAAATCGAGTCAGTTACCTGTTGAGCCTGGGCATCAATAACGGATACATAATCGCTGTTGCCATTAGCTACATATAAGAATCGCTGGTCAGGACTGCTAATGATGGCGTTAGGATGTAGCCCAACGGATAATTCCTTTTCTACTTTTCCCTGCTTTATATCAATGATCGACACTGTTCCCCGCGCCATAGCTCCCGTCTTCGGGTCAATGTAGGCACTTCCCCAGGGCACACCGGCGGTTTCGAAGCCGTTTGTTACATCGGGAACTGGTCCTGCCCAGTTCGTGATATAGGCTTTATTGCCAAGGATCGTCAGGCCGAAAGGGGCAACGCCGGTTGGAGTCGTCCAGATAACCTGCTGGTCTTTTACCCTGACTTTCACAAATTGATTGTTGCCATTCAGGACTGTATATAAATAGAGTTCGCCCGCTTCTTCCTTAACCACGACTTCGTTGGGTAGTGCAATAGTTGCCGGAGCAATAGCCTCGAATGGAATTGTCCGAACCAGGCGGGCGCGAGTGCCGTCCCAAACGGCCTGCATTACGTAGGAGTTTGGCTTTCCTCGGCCGCCCGCTCCCCAGAAAATGTAGGTTGAGTCGTGATAAACAATCGCTTTAATGCCCGAGAAGGAGCTCATACTTCCCCGAACGCTCGAACCTTTGTTGTAATCCCATCGCGAAATGAGCTGTTGCTGTTTCACATCGAAAAAAGCGACACCATACCGGTCTTCTACAGCCAGGGTTTTCTTATCCGGCAGCAGCACCGCATCCAGGCTGTGGTTTTCAAAACTGGCATCGCCAAAACTGACTGACTTCCCGGCTGCGTCGATGATTCGATTATAAGGCATCAGAAACGGAGAGCTGTTACTATATAAGGTACTGTCATCCGTTGGAATCTTATAGCCCGATGAAGAGCTACTGATTGAGGTAATTGGGCTGAATCGGTGACAGCCTTCCAGCGCGAACAAGCTGAATAGAATGAATAGCCCGTAAGCAACTGGTGTAATGTTGATTTTCATAGAAGTTACAGTGACAGAATCGAGAGGATAAATATAGGGCTTCTGCCCCTTAGTTATGAAAGAGGGATAGATGTGAATGATGGATTGAGTAGCTAAACTACCCGGCTGTTGGCAATTGCTACTACATCGTCAGATTAAGTTAGTATGAACCTTTTTGATTAGCTACTGAGTATCAGTGCGAAGCATAGCTAATTAAATTTTGTGGAACATTCCGTGGAACAGTTCTTGCTTTCGTGGAAACTATCCGGCATCTTTGGGACTGCAACGCACAGACCCATGGGTAAAGTCATTGCTATCGCCAACCAAAAGGGGGGCGTCGGTAAAACTACGACAACAATCAATTTGGCCGCCAGTTTGGCCGCCCTCGAATTTCAGACGCTCATTGTTGATGCTGATCCACAGGCGAACTCCACGTCAGGGTTAGGTTACAATCCGAAAGAAATCGAGAACAGCATTTACGAATGTATGGTCGAGGGGGTTCGCCCTCAGGACGCTATTATTCAGACGGACTTTCCGAATCTGGATTTGCTGCCGTCCCATATCGACCTGGTCGGGGCTGAGATCGAAATGATTAACCTTCAGAACCGGGAGGATAAGATGAAGACAACGCTCGATAGCATTCGGGACGACTACGACTTCATCATTATTGACTGCTCGCCTTCATTAGGTCTCATTACGATTAATAGCCTGACTGCCGCTGACTCGGTCATTATTCCGGTTCAGTGCGAGTATTTTGCACTCGAAGGGTTGGGCAAACTGCTCAATACCATAAAGATTATTCAGTCGCGGCTAAACACACATCTGGCTATTGAAGGCATTTTGCTGACGATGTATGATTTGCGTGTTCGTCTGTCAAATCAGGTTGTAGGCGAAGTCACGAGCCACTTCCAGCAGATGGTATTCAGTACCATCATTCCGCGTAACATTCGGCTGAGCGAATCGCCCAGCTTTGGCGTTCCGGCCCTGGCGCAGGATGCCGACAGCAAAGGAGCCGTCAGTTATCTGAACCTGGCCCGAGAGATTCTGATTAAGAATGGCTTGATGCCGCAGGAAGCATAAGAATTTACGATTTACGAATTACGATGTGTGATTTAGGCTTACGCGACACACATCGTAATTCGTAAACCGTAAATCGTAAATCCATAAGTACATGGACAACGCAAACACCAAAGCACCGAATAAGAAGATGATAGGATTGGGCCGTGGCTTGGGTGCCTTATTGCACGATAGCGAATCGGTTAGTCGGCAGTCGAAGCCGTCGCCGTTTGAGTCGATTAGTACCATGACCGAAATTGGCTTGGCACTGATTGAAACAAACCCGTTTCAACCCCGAACCCGATTCGATGTTGAAGCGCTTCAGGAACTCGCTGACTCCATTCGAACTCAGGGTATTATTCAGCCCATTACGGTTCGGCAGTTAGGGAAAGAGCGGTATCAGCTTATTGCGGGTGAACGCCGTTTGCAGGCGTCTAAGATTGCGGGTCTGACAAGCATTCCGGCTTATGTTCGTACGGCCAATGACCAGCAGATGCTGGAAATGGCGTTGATCGAGAACATTCAGCGTGAAAACCTCAATGCCATTGAAATTGCCCTTAGTTATCAGCGACTCATTACCGAGTGCAGCCTGAAGCAGGAAGAGCTCGGCGAACGCGTTGGTAAAAACCGTACAACCGTTAATAACTACATCCGATTGCTGAAGTTACCCCCGGTTATTCAGGCGTCGCTTCGTGACAATAAGATTTCGATGGGCCATGCCCGGGCTATTATCAATATTGAAAATCCCGACGCTCAAATCCGGCTTTTTACAAAGGCTGTTGATGAAGAATGGTCGGTACGTAAAGTTGAAGAAGCCGTTCGGAATCTATCTGACGATGCGCACGAACTGACAAGTACCCGGCGAGTTACCCTACCCAAACAGGAAATGCGGAGTCTTCAGTTTAAATTGTCGTCGCTTTTTGGTACCCGCGTATCCATAAAAGCCGATGAGAAACATAAGGGTGAAATTAAGATTCCGTTTACTTCTCAGGAAGAACTGACTAAAATTCTGGAGGTACTGAACTCGCAGAGCTAAGCTCGTAGACGCAATCGTGTTAAATTACTTTAAAAGGGGGATCAAACGGACGAACCAGAGAAGTCTTGTACGTTGTCTGTTTATGAAGCCGTTTTCAACCTCATTCGTTGTTTTCCTATTGTTGCTGTTAATGGCCGGACCGCTCTTTGCGCAGCGCCCTGCTATCAAGCCAGCACTGACACCAGTTGCTATTGACTCGACCCGGCAAGTGCGCTCGGCGACCGATACCATTCCTAACACCATCCGACGAAATGGTGTGCCGGTTCAGGTGGGTAAATCTGTACTGACGCCAGATGATGATTCAACCTCATTGGACGGTCCCGATACGCTACGCGTAACGGCAAAGCAGGAAGCCCAAATTCATAAGATTGTCCCCAAAAAGGCAACCATACGCGCACTTATTCCTGTGCTTGCGTTGGGCCAGGCCTACAATCGACAGTATTATAAAATGCCCTTTGTGTACGCTGGCTATGGTGTAATGGGTTATCTATTCGTCAGATACCGAGCTCTTGCGCAAGAAGCAGAAGTGGGATATCGCCGGCTACTCTACAAGGAGCTTGTAGCGCCAGCGTACCCTGTTACTCTGGATCCTACTTTATTTCCGACTGGGATCACACAGGCGCTTACTGTAGATGCTGAATACAAGCCACTACCAGACAAAGTCCTTATTGGTCAGCAATACTTTTATACATCGGCGGGTGCTAAGAATGCTTATGACACCTATCGACGTTATCGGGATTTAAATATTCTGTTGTCCGTAGTTTTGTATGCTGTCAGTATTGTAGAAGCCAATGTGGCAGCTCATTTGAAAACTTTTGATTTAACCGACGACATCTCGATGCTCGTTGAACCCAACGTACTGCCTATGCCCGGATCGGGTTTTGTGCCGGGCGTGAGGGTAGCCTTTACATTTAAATGAATAATGGATAATGACTAATGTAAAATGACCATAGACCGTCAAGCATTATTCATTTTACATTAGTCATTATCCATTTACTTATTATGAACATTCTACTACTCGGCTACGGCAAAATGGGTAAAACGATCGAGCAGATTGCGCTCGGACGGGGGCACCAGATCGCAGGACGCATTGATGCCGATAATCACGCAGATTTAGCCAATCTGGAACCTGATGAGGTTGATGTCGTTATTGAATTCAGTTCACCAGAGTCGGCGGCCGAAAATATAACCTATTGTCTGGAGCGGGGGTGGCCAGTAGTTTGTGGGACAACGGGCTGGCTCAGTCACCGCACGGAAATTGAAGCCTTATGCCGAGATAACAAAGGCGCGTTTTTCTACGCATCCAACTATAGCATAGGGGTTAACTTATTTTTTCGGTTGAATAAAACGTTAGCGCAGTTCATGCGGAACTATCCATCGTATCATGTGTCGATGACCGAAATTCATCATACCGAAAAGAAGGATGCTCCAAGCGGAACCGCCATCACATTGGCCGAAGGTGTAATGGAGCACTTACCTACCAAGCGTCGTTGGATCAATAATGAATATGGGCACGAACCCACCCCTGTGGGTGATGATGCCATCGAAATTGAGTCGTTACGCGAAGGAACCGTGCCCGGTACGCACACCGTTCGGTACGAATCGGATGTAGATCGAATAGAAATTACCCATACGGCCCACAGTCGGCAGGGATTTGCGCTTGGCGCCGTGGTTGCTGCCGAGTGGCTGGTGGGCCGTGAGGGCGTGTTTGGCATGGATGACTTACTGGGGTAATGATGAATTATGCATAAATGGCCCAATAAAATCGCCATATCTTCGTAATTTCGTTACTGATTTACAGGAGTCTTATAGTTTCGATACCTCATTTATCACCGCGTGGGCGTCGGATGCCGATGCCACCCCGTCATAATTCATCAGTAGTAAATATGTCTGAAGTTAAAACCAGAGCCGAAGTGCAACCGGCTAAAGCGAAGAAATCGCCCATTCGGGAGTGGTTCGATTCCGTCTTATTTGCCGTCGTGGCTGCTACGTTGATTCGGTGGCTGTTTATGGAAGCCTTCACCATTCCAACCCCCTCGATGGAAAACAGCCTGATGGTTGGCGATTTCCTGTTCGTAAGCAAGCTGCATTACGGCACCCGTACTCCTCGAACACCCCTACAGGTTCCGCTTACCCACCAGAAAATTTGGGGAACGGATATTCCATCCTACAGTACAGCTATTCAGTTGCCATCGTATCGGCTACCCGGTTTTACCCACGTTAAGAATGGCGATGTCGTTGTATTCAATGTGCCACCTAAATACCTGAACGACAATATTGATTATCCCGTTGACCTGAAAACCAATTACATCAAACGGTGCATTGGTATTCCAGGCGATGTACTGGAAGTACGGCAACGCGAGGTGTTTGTGAACGGAAAACCATTTCCCACTCCTCCGCGCTCTGAGCAGAAGTATTTCATTAAAACGACAGAAGTGCTGGATGCGAATTTCTTCCGTAAGTACGATATCGTAAATGATTATCGTGACCCCAGCCAGCCAACGGAAAACTGGAAGCCACTGGAGCAATATAACGACTCGACCAAAACCTCAACAATGGTGGGTTACAGCGTTAATACCACCCAGGAGGTAATTGCTAAGTTCAAGGGATTTGATTGGGTGAAAGGCATTGAACCGATGTCTGAAAAGCCGGGTGAAATGGCTCCTATGATTTACGGCACACCAACGTTCAAATGGAACCACGATAACTTTGGCCCAATCACGATTCCGAAAAAAGACGTAACGATTCAGCTTAATGCGCAGACTATTGCCCTATACGGACCAGTTATTCAACTCTATGAAGGAAACGACAAGGTTGAAGTAGCGCCAACGAGCATTAAAATCGACGGGAAGTCAATAACCTCCTATACGTTCAAACAGGATTACTACTTCATGATGGGCGATAACCGCGACAACTCACTTGATTCGCGATTCTGGGGATTTGTCCCTGAAGATCACATCGTGGGTAAAGCCGTATTTGTCTGGATGTCACTCGACCCTAATCCGGCTAACATCTGGAATAAAATCCGATGGAATCGCCTGTTCCGGACGATTGATTAACAAGACTGAAGCATACGATAAGCTAAACCCCCAGATTTGCCTATGCATGTTGTAGCAAATCTGGGGGTTTGGCTTACGCATAATTTGGTGACTAATTGACTCGTTTATAAGTCTATACGTTGACAATTTTTTAGTTATGAAATCGAATGACGGCAACTGTATCTGGACTGTAATATTCCTGATTTTAATCCTGAGTCCTGGAGAATCTCATTTGGCGTTGGCCAAAGGAAAAGGTATTCACGCTAATGCCCGGACAAATCATAGTAAGAGCCGAGTAGCGAAAACGCTTCGAAAAGCATCTGTAAGCCGTAAGATGCGGTTAGTCCGTCATAAATCGAGTAAGACACTGAACGCAGCAAAGGCTGAAAAAAAGGGAAATTCTCTATTGCCCACGTCGTTACCGGGATCAACTCATGTGACCGTTAAAGATCAGAAACTGAAAGGGGCGGTATATTATTTGGTTTCGGGACATGGCGGGCCAGACCCTGGTGCCATTGGACGGTACGGGAAATACGTGTTGCCTGAAGATGAGTATGCCTATGACGTAACGATCCGATTAGCTCGTGCCCTCATGGAGCACGGCGCTACTACCTACATGATTGTCCGTGATCCGAATGATGGAATTCGGGATGGGAGTTTATTAAAATTGGATCATGATGAGGTTACCTATCCTAATCAACCGATTCCATTAAACCAGACCTTGCGGCTGCGTCAGGGTACGGATGCCGTCAATAAATTACACGCAAAACATCGGGAGGCTTACCAGCGTATGGTGACTATTCATGTCGATAGCCGAAGCGAAGGCCAGAACATTGACGTCTTTTTCTACCACCATGAAAATAGTAAGGTGGGAAAAAAGTTAGCTAAACATATTCATAAAAGTTTCCAATCTGGCTACAAGCGCAGCCAGCCTACGCGTAATTATTTAGGCACCGTATCGGATCGAAGCAGTTTATATGTGGTTAAAAATAGCCACCCGCCTACCGTTTTTATTGAGTTGGGAAATATCCGTAATGGAAAAGATCAACAGCGTTTTTTACTCGCCGATAATCGGCAGGCGCTGGCTAACTGGATCTGCACAGGTTTACAAACAGATTATAAGTCGCATTGATTTTCGGTATATGGTTTATGATGGCCGATATCTCAGCATTGTTCGCGCTGGTCTCCATACACTGAAAGCTATAAACCGACTACCGTAAACCTACCATTCAATAGGAGCCAGTCCATTGCTCTCCAGGTATGCATTGGCCTGACTGAAGTGTTTGGTGCCAAACCAGCCACCATAATTAGCCGCCATAGGGGAGGGGTGCTTGGCTTTCAGAATCAGGTGCTTTTTGCCGTCGATGATTGCGCCTTTTTTTTGAGCATAAGCGCCCCAAAGCATAAAAACAACATGGCGTTTTTCGTCGGAGATTAGTTTGATAACCGCATCCGTGAACGTTTCCCAGCCTTTCCCCTGATGTGACCCCGCCTGCCCTGCGCGCACGGTAAGGGTAGCGTTTAATAGCATAACACCCTGACTGGCCCAGCGTTCGAGATTCCCAGACTTAGGCACCGGTTTGCCCAAGTCGTCCTGTATTTCCTTAAATATATTGATTAATGAGGGGGGCTTCGTGATCCCGTCGGCTACCGAGAAGGCGAGGCCGTTGGCTTGCCCTTCGCCATGGTACGGGTCCTGACCAAGAATAACAACGCGCGTGTTATCAAAACTACATTTGTCAAAGGCATTGAAAATCAATCGGCCGGGCGGAAAAACACGTTGCGTACTATATTCATGCCGAATAAACTCGGCAAGTTCAATGAAATAAGGTTTGTTGAATTCAGCTTGCAGGTGGATTTTCCACGATTCGGCAATGGATACGTTCATGAAGGGAACTGATAAAGGTGATAAGGCATTATACGCCTACGAGCGCTAGAACCTGATCCTTGAAAATATTTTCATGGCAGTTCTTGCGTAACAAAACTAATCAACTTAATTTTCGTTTTAAGGTTGCAAACGATACTAAATTTATGGTTTCGTCAGTCACAGAAGGCGTAAAAGTTAGCGTGAAGACTGAGTATCAGGCCGATTACTCAAGTCCGCTCCAAGCCCATTACGTATTTACCTATCGAATTACTATTGAAAACGCCAGCGACTATACCATTCAGTTGCTTCGTCGTCATTGGTTGATCTTTGACTCGAACGGAACGGTTCGCGAAGTGGAAGGCGAAGGCGTTGTGGGTCTACAACCTGTATTGGAGCCAGGTGAGGTGCATGAATACGTATCGGGCTGTAACCTTCGGTCCAGTATCGGGAAAATGACGGGTACGTATCTGGTCGAACGGATGATTGACGGGAAACAACTCCGCATTGGTATTCCCGAATTCACGATGGTTGTCCCTTATAAGTTAAATTAATGTACAATGGATAATGAACAATGGTCAATGAGTAATGATTGGCTCCATTGACATTCATGTAGAGCTGCTAGCCTTCATTATCCATTAGTCATTATCTATTATTCATTTTGATTACCGCTTATCTTCGTTACCTAAGTCGCGCCCGCGACGAACATTCGCTTCATTCTCCTTTTCTCTTTTCCTTATACACAGAGGTTATTCGGGCTAAACGGGCCTCTAATTCTTTATTTACGCCTATGCAGTTGTTGCGAAAGGAGCTACGCAGACGTAATGAACTCATTACTATTGCTGATTTTGGCGCTGGCTCCAAAGTGAATCCATCCCGGCAACGAACAGTTGGTGATATTGCCCGCAATTCGCAGAAACCGGGTCGCTTTGGTCGGTTGTTGTTCCGGCTTATTCAGCGATTTCAGGCAAAGAATATCGTTGATCTGGGTACATCGCTGGGTATTACAACCGCCTATCTGGCCGAAGCAACGAAGCCGTACGGGGGACATGTACTCACGTTTGAAGGTTGCCCGGAAACCGCGGCCATTGCCCGGCAGAATTTCACCCACTTAGGTGTTCAGAATGTGGATATCGTTGTGGGTAACCTAGACGAAACACTGGCTTCTGCGGTGGTCAACCTAGCGCCAATTGACTTTGTCTTTTTCGATGCCAATCACCGCTACGAACCCACTGTACGTTATTTTGAAACATGCCTGACGAATATCCATAATGATACCGTTTTTGTATTCGACGACATTCATTGGTCGGCAGAAATGGAGCAGGCATGGGCTTATATAAAAGTACACTCAAGCGTCAGCGTAACCGTTGATTTGTTCTGGGTAGGCTTGGTTTTCTTTCGGCAGGAACAGCCGAAACAGGATTTTGTCCTACAGTTTTAATGAATAGTTAACGGAAATTCTTTCGAATTACGTTATCTTTCGAAAGGACATTTGTGCCTAAACCAATTATGAACTTCCTGACTTATACGCGCTTAGGCCTGAGTATTGGTGTTTCGGCTGTGCTGCTGAATCTGGTGTCTTGTACTAAATCGGCTACAGACTCTCCAGATCCTGCTAAAATGGCCTCTTTCGATCTGATTCAGCAGAAGATACTAACCCCTTCCTGCGCTACATCGGGCTGCCATTTGTCCGAAAAAGACGCCACATTCATCCAACATGGGCTTGTACTGGCTGCGGGTGTCGCTTACGAAAACTTAGTGGGCGTTGATCCTAAAAATAGTGATGCCAAAGCGGATGGTCTCAAGCGGGTAAAAGCGTTTGCATCGTTGGAAAGCTTACTATACCATAAATTGAATATTTCGGCTGGTCACCATTCGGGGAAGCAGTATGGTAATCCAATGCCGTTAGGTGGTGCAACCCTACCTGATGGGCAAATTGAGTTTGTTCGGCGGTGGATTGAAGCGGGAGCGCCTAAGACAGACAGTGTAGCCGATGCCAAATTGTTAGATGATAAAACGATTACGGTAACTACCTATGAACCCTTACCCGTTCCGGCAGTTGGAGTGGGTTTTCAGATGGCTGTACCTTTGTTCGATATCCAGCCAAACTTTGAGCGGGAGCTATTTACGCGTCGGCTGGTTGGTAATACGCAGGACATTTATGTGAATCGGTACGAAACCAAGATGCGCAGTGGAAGCCACCATTTTGTTGCGTACGATTTTCAGAATAAAAGTACCCTCCCGAATCTAAATGACATTCGTGATCTCCGTAACCCGGATAATTCACTTAATCTATTGACGGCTATTTCCATGTCGAACCATGTGTATTTCGCTGGTTCGCAGGCTCAGTATCAGGATTATGTGTTTCCGGCCGGAACCGCCTTGCTTATTCCAGCTGGAGCATCGCTCGATCTGAATTCGCACTTTGTCAATAAAACGACAACAGTTATGAAAGGCGAAGCACAGATAAATTTGTACACAGTTGATAAGTCGACTGTACAGAAGGTTGTGCAGACCCTAAATCTGAGTAATACAAATCTTACGCTTCCGGCCAATACGCGCGTTACAATGACGAAATCATTTACGTTCGATAAACCTCGTAAGGTTCTGACGCTAACCTCTCATATGCACAAGCTAGGTGAGAAGTTTGTCATAAAAATCAAAGGCGGCACGCGTGACGGTGAGGTGGTTTATACCTCAACGGACTGGGAACATCCTGATATAATCACGTTCGCAACGCCCATCAGCCTACTGAAAGGCGAAGGGCTTACTTCTGAAATTACGTACAACAACACCACAACGAAAGCTGTCAGTTTTGGCCTGACCAGCGAGGATGAAATGGGAATCATCTTCGGCTATTATTACGAGTAGAGACGCAAGGATGCGTCTCTACATTATTCGGTTCGTAAACTCTTCACCGGGTCCATCAGCGCAGCTTTGATGCTTTGGAAACTAACGGTGAACAAGGCGATCAATACAGCCGACATGATGGCTACGAGAAAATACCACCACTCCAGGTTGATCCGATAAGCGTATTTTTCGAGCCAGCCGCTTAAAAAATACCAACCCAGCGGAAACGCAATGAAGGCTGCCAGTAGCACTAAGAGAATGAACTCTTTCGACAACATGCCGATGAGGTTGGGAACGCTGGCCCCCAGTACTTTTCGAATGCCAATTTCTTTCGTACGTTGCTCGGCGGTGAACGTGGCTAATCCAAACAGGCCCAGGCAGGAAATGAAAATGGCCAGAAAAGCAAAATAACTTGAGAGCTTGCTAACCGTGTTTTCTGCCTTGTACAAGTTCGCGAATTCCTGATCGGTAAACGAGTATTTGAACGGGAAGTGCGGATTGAATTTCTTAAAACTAGCTTCCAGACTCGCGACAGCCTGTTTCGTTTGCCCCGCTTGTGTCCGTACTAGTACACTTCCCCAGTAATTGGTTGTATCATTGACGCCACGCTGTAAATGTAAAATCAATGGTTCAATGGCCGAATGAAGGGAGTTATAGTGAAAGTCTTTCATTAGGCCAATGATCTTTCCTTTTTTATCCCACATGGTCATTTCCTTGCCCACGGGTGTTTTGTAACCCATTTTTCGGGCAGCGGCTTCGTTAATGAGATAGTTGCTTGTGTCGGTGCTAAAGTCGGGCGAAAAGTCGCGACCATCGAGCAGTTTAATGCCCATCGTTTTTACATAATCGTACGAAATAGCATTCTGGCTGAAGAGTATCAGTTGGGTGGTATCTTTTCCAGGCCACTTAACGCCCTGCGTCGAACTACCTACTTCAAGTGGGTCCGATTGAGCACAGGTGACCGACTTAATGCCCGGTTCTCGTTCCAATTCCTGCCGGAACGTTTGGAAATTTTTGGCTAAATCTCCTTCTAACGGCATATAAAGCAGCCCTTCGCGGTCGTAGCCGAGATTTTTGGTTTGAATAAACTGAATCTGGCGATATACGACAATAGTGCCCAGAATTAGCATAATAGAAAGCCCAAATTGAAGGACTACCAACCCTTTTCGGAAATAAGTAGCACTTGACTTAAACTTCAATGCCCCTTTCAGGATGACCACGGGATTCAGCGAGGACATAAACAGAGCGGGATAACTTCCCGAAATAAGCCCAGTGAGAACCGCTAACGCAAGTAGCAATAACAGGAATGTGGGATTAGAAAAATCGAGCGAAAGGTGCTTTTCGGTTAGGGTATTAAAGACGGGTAATATGAGCAGAACGATTAATACCGAGAATACCAGGGATAGCAGGGTGATGAGCATCGACTCACCAAGGAATTGACCAATCAGGCTGTTTCTGTAAGCGCCCACTACTTTCCTGACCCCCACTTCTTTGGATCGTTTGACCGAGCGAGCCGTCGCCAAATTCATGAAATTAATGCAGGCAATAGCCAGAATAAAAATGGCGACAATGGAGAATGTTTTTACGTACTCGATCCGGCCTCCGTTTTGCTTGCCCGCATCCCAATTCGAATACAGGTACGACTCACCGTAATTTTGCAGAAACAGCTCAACATTACTGTTTTTGTTCTTTGTCTTGATATAGTTTTTGATCTTGGCATTTACCTTATCGACAGATGCATTCTGGGCCAGTAATACGTAACAGCGGGGTCCATTGTTCCCCCATTCTCGTGCCCATTTATTGGCTTTTTGCCAGCGGTCATAGCTCATCAGGAAATCGAACTTCAGCGAGGACGATTCTGGCATATCGGCTAATATGCCGGTTACCATTACATCGTCGGTATTATCAATCCGAACGGTTTTGCCCATTGGGTCCTGACCCTTGAAGTATTTGTCAGCCAATTTCTGGGAGATGACCAGTCCATCAGGGCGTTTGAGTGCTGTTTTGGGGTTGCCTTCTTTGAGTGGAAATGAGAACATGGTCAGGAAGTCACCCTGTACAAAGCGCCCTTTTTCTTTCTCAAAGGTGTTCCCCACTGTAAATAAGGGGGTATTTTCCCAAAGCATCTGGCTGGCCATCTGGATCTCTGGAATGTCTTTAACTATATTTTCGGCCAGAATACCCGGCGTGGAAGCAAACGTATTAACAACGCCCGTGTAGTGTTGATTTTCCATGACCCGGTAAAGGCGACTATCGTTTTTATGGAACCTGTCCATCTGTCGTTCATCCTGTACCCAGATCATAATGAGCAGGCTACAGGCCATACCTAAGGCAAGTCCCAGAATGTTGATGAAGGAGAACGTCTTGTTTTTCCAGAGGTTTCGCCAGGCGATTTTGATGTAGCTGCGTAGCATATGTTTGGGGTTTGGCGTGGAGCACGGTGCATGGAGCGGGGTTAAACCTAACTCCATGCACCGTGCTCCACGCTACTTACTTACAAAGACAAGGCTACAGGCAAGACGTTGCATCGGTAGGATCTTCAAATTGATAAAAACAAAAACGCCAAGCTGTTTCGACAGCCTGGCGTTTTTTATGAACTCAGAAATTAGTGCTTAACGTGCAATTTCAATATTTACCCGGCGACCTTTAATCGTGTTCCCTTCCATTACGTCAACAACGCGGTTGGCAACATCTTTCGGTACGTCCACATACGTGAATTTGTCGAAGATGTCGATGCTTCCGATGCTGTTGCCTGGAATATTGGCTTCACCGGCAATGGCACCTACAATATCGCCCGGACGAACGAAATCTTTACGACCAATGCTCACCATCAGGCGGGTCATATTGGCTTCACGCTCGCGAGGAACCCGTTTGTCGTCCCGATCGAAATAAGGCTTGCGCTCACCATCACGGCCTGAACGCTCATTACGATCCCGATCGGCAAAACGTGGGCGCTCTGGTCCGTCATTACGGCCAAAACGTGCCCCCCGGTCGTCGCGTTCGCCAAAGCGATTGCCACCACCCCGACGGTCCTCGAAACGGCCACCGCCTTCACCCCGACCTCGGTCTTCACCGCGTCCACGATCAGCATAACGGTCATTTCCACGACCTCGTTCTTCACGACGGCGATCATCTTCAAGGCCTAGATTTTGATCAGCGAATTCGTTTTTCTCCAGACCCATGCTGCGTTTCACCAGGGCTGCTACGATCTGTTCGGTCGAGAAGCCGGTATGATGCAGCTGCGTCAGTAAATCGTCGTACAGATTCAGGTCTTTGCTTTCCTTAATCGTCTCTTGCAATTGCTCGATGAAACGAGCCTTACGCACACCAACGATATCTTCAAAGGATGGGATTACACCTTTTTCAACCCGTACTTTCGTGTACGACTGAATTTCGCGGAAACGATATTTCTCATCGCGACCCACCATCGAGAACGCCCGGCCCGATTTGCCAGCGCGGCCCGTCCGGCCAATGCGGTGTACATAATATTCTTCGTCGAGCGGAATGTCGAAGTTAATAACGGCATCTACATCGTCAACGTCGATACCCCGAGCGGCTACGTCGGTAGCTACCAGAATACTGGTTGTACCGGCCCGGAACTTGCTCATTACGTTGGTCCGTTGCGACTGGCGCAGATCACCATGCAAGCCTTCTGCCTGATAACCACGGATTTGCAGATCTTCTACGATTTCGTCAACCTTACGTTTGGTGTTACAGAATACCAGCAGCAGTTTCAGGTCGTACATGTCGATCAGACGGCACATTACCTCAACTTTCGCTTTTGGTTTCACTTCAAAATAGACCTGCTCAATGTTGATGTTGGTCAATTCTTTCTTAACCACTTTCACCAGCACAGGATCCTGCAGGAATTTTTGTGTGATCTGCATAATTGGTTTCGACATCGTGGCCGAGAACAGGATCGTCTGCCGTTCTTCGGGCATGTCCTGTAAAATGCTTTCAATATCTTCACGGAAGCCCATGTCCAGCATCTCATCGGCTTCGTCAAGGATCATCATCTTCACGTTGTCGAGTTTGAGGGTGTTACGCTCCATGTGATCCATAACACGACCTGGCGTACCAATTACGATATGAACACCGCTTTTGAGCGAACGAATCTGCCGTTCGATGGAATCACCACCGTAGATAGCTTCGATACGAACGCCCCGCTTGTGTTTGGCCAGTTTCTTAATTTCTTCGGCTACCTGTAACGCTAATTCGCGGGTAGGGCAGAGGATCAGCGTTTGTACCGAGCGATCCTGAACATCAATCAGTTCAAGCGCAGGAATACCAAACGCAGCTGTTTTGCCTGTTCCGGTTTGCGCCTGTCCAATCACATCGCGACCAGCCAGAATGGGTGGAATCGCTTCGGCCTGAATCGGCGATGGGCTGATAAAGCCCATGTCGGTTACGGCTTGTAATAGTTCGGGCGAAATAGCTAAACTAGAGAATAAAATCTGATTTGGATCAACTTTAGGAGCCACTTCCACTACGGGAGCGTTAGTTATAACGGGTGTTATTGCTTCAGCTTCCGTTGTAACAGGCGCATCCGCAACGATAACTACTTTATCGGCAATGCCTTCAACAACGGTCTCAACGGCAGTATCTTCCGCATTGATTTCTGGTGTAAGTTCGATGCCTGGTTTAGCAACTTTCTTTTTGGGGACTTTCGCCGTTTTAACTTCAGTAACGGGAGAAACTGCGCTAGCGGCCATTTCGGCTGCTACTTTTTCAATATCCAGAAGATCGTTTTGATCAACGGCTTTGGTTGTTTTCGTTTTCATTAATTGGAAATGATTAAATAAAATAAATCATCCAAACGAAGACGAGTGTGTGCCAGTGAACGGCGCGATATTGCGAGAATTGCCCAACGAACGAAGCTGCCCAACGACCCAACTAGGACCCAATTTTCCCCCGCCCTCATCAAAAGGGGGAAACGAACAACGACCGGTGCCGACTCTGCGGCTTATACCGATACGACCGATTGACGATTAGCCCACGCGCAAAAGCTTCACTCATGAAGCGTCCACCCAGAAACCCATCCTGTACATCCGTACATTGGCTCTGTCAGACCTAAACTCAGCGTGTAAAAAGGAGAGTAACAGAGACGCGACGGATGTCGCTTGTAAAATCTGGTGCAAAATTAAGAAGAAATTACCGAAAAAGCAAGTGAGGGGTTATTAATATTGTATTTATTTTAGAAGCCTGGTTTTTGTCATTCTACTACTATGAACCCATCAATCGGTAAATACATCATACTAGCCGGAGCTGTCATTGTCTTAATTGGTCTGATCGTGTACTTTTTCGGCGACAAACTAGGCTGGTTAGGCCGTTTGCCGGGCGATATTCGTATAGAAGGGAAAAATGGGGGTGGTTTCTATTTTCCTATTGTTACTTGCATTGTGGTTAGTATTATCCTGAACCTGCTTATCGTTCTGATCCGTCGCTTTTTCGGGTCTTAACGCTGGTTGATTTCGCTGGCTGATTTTCCTCGCTATAGGTCAGCTTGTTCAGGTAAAACACTTCCCGTTGGGTGGAAACGTGTTTGGATGGAGCAATTTTCTGAAAACCACAGGCTATAAAGTGACGACCGTACCACGCCATCAGGTTATCCTGCGCTGAGAACGTTACTTTTTCATTCTCTGCATTGGTCAGGAGCTTGAACTTCTCAGTTTCTTTCAGAATTTTATTCCCCTGAATTACCTCAGTCGTAATCTCTCCATCACTAGGGTAAGCTAGTACCATGCGGTCGCCCTGTTGCGATACCTGTACCATTTCGGTCAGGTCGGTACTGAGCAGTTCTTTAATTGGGAAGCAGTTATCCCAAAGGAGTTTTCCTTGTTTGTCGAAGCCGCAGATGAAGGCGTGCGTGTACCGATACCCCTCATACCGGTCGGCTCCACGTAAATAGCCACCATACCCTAAGGCACTACCCCGATATTGTGGGAAATATACTTCGGCTACCAATGTGAGTCCATCAGCCGTTGGTTGCAAATCGTGAACCAGCAGCCGGTAGCGGAATTTGTAATCTTTACCTTCATCTTTCTTCTTTTTTGCCCGTGCCAGCAGCTTTTGCTGACGATTGGGTTTTAAATAATTGAAGAAATTCTGGAGCTGTGAGAATTCAATGTACTGAATCTCGGTAGTCGGTTCATCAGTAGCGGTATTGCCAGATTCCCCATGTCGAATGCGGGTTACATAAATGCCCTGCGAATAGGGGGTGCAGTCGGTTGAATAGTTACCTACTAAAAGCGACTCATGGTCATTGACGGGTAACAGTTTTCCCGAGACAAGCGCATTTTCAGCTCCGTCGAAATCCAGTGTGCGGAGTAATTTGCTGTCGTAATTATAGGTTCTGATCGAGAATCTGCAATGACGCTTAAGCGAGTGGACCAGCACGTTAACCTCCTGTCTGGCTTCATCAATTTCCAGACTGCTGATTTCCATTCGATTAACATACATGCCAGGCAGGACCTTAGTAGACTGGTCGAAGAAAGAGAACGCCATGACAACGGGCCTCCCGTGATGGTAGCCACCCACATAGGCCTGACCGCCCATAACTTTGAATTGATGAATATCAAACTGGTCGATTAAGCGACCTTCGTATGTCTCTATGACACCATCATCGAGATGCAACCGTTGCTGCTTTGCTGCTTGCGAACTGTTACGCCTGCCTGC
>NZ_BAAHBG010000039.1:35792-123408 GCF_054776855.1 Spirosoma migulaei
TTCGTATGTCTCTATGACACCATCATCGAGATGCAACCGAAGGAATTGAAACTGATCCGTATCGTATTCACGGAAAAGGTGGTAAACGTACTGGTCGTTGTTGTACGTTGACACAGATTTATATTTTATATCCTGCTTAAACGACGTTTGCCAGAGCAATTTTAGATTAATGTCGTATTTCTTGAAATTGAGTGTTGCAGGCGTCGTATCATAAAAACCGCCCGTCCGAATGGTCATCAGCACACCCCGTTCGTTCAGCGGAGTTACATCGAACGATTCAGCTTCGTCTGGGTCGGAGGGGATTTCAATACGTAATGACTGTTCCAGTTGCGCCCGCACGGGTTGGAAGGCAACAATCAACAACAGACAGAGTATGTATAGGATACGAATCATATACTCAAATTTACGATTTACGCAGTACGAATTACGAAGGGTGCAGGACAAGTTTTAGTTGGCTGAGTATGGGCACAGATTGTGTCTTATTCTTTGGACAGGATTAAACAGGATTTCAATTGCCCAAAAATCCTGTTTAATCCTGTCTAAAAAACATTCCTTTCATATACCTTTTGCAAATTTTCAACCCGCAGGTACTATAGTTTATGATCTAGAGCAAAAATCATACTGTAAACGAACGTAACTCGTAAATCACAAACCGTAACTCCTTATACCTGCCATCTTTTTTTCAAATAGTCCTTCATAAACACATTTACATCCCACTGACTAGCAACGGGTTGCTGGGTGTAGGGCAAGGTGGGTAGATACCCCGCCGGGCCAAATTCGCAGGTGATGGTTAGGGTTGGGGTGTTGGCTTTCTGTAGCCGATCGCGGATGGCATCCCACCACTTGGCATGACTTTCGAGGGCATCTTTCCACTCAGGTGCACGCGGATCGTTTACCTGCGGTCCTTCCGGATGGCCCACCCGGCAATGGATGTGGTCGCTGACGGCAATAGCGCGGTTCACGTTCCCGGCCTGATCTGCCAGATACGATTCGGCCACATTCACCCAATGCGAATAATCGGCGGTAAGGCGCATGTCTGGTAGTTTGAGCAGGTAGTATTGAATGGCCGGTGCACTGTAGGAGAATCGACCCCGATGGGTTTCGTGTAGAATACGAACGCCAGTTTGTGCCTGAACCGCTGCGGCCGTCTGAATCAACTCAGCATTTTGCTCGAAGGTAAAGTAATCGTGACCTGTATGCGCGTTGATGAACAAAGGTTTGTACGACGCAATGTTAAGCAGATCATCCTGGTACTTTTTCTTGTGTTCCGCGAAATTGCTCCCGCCCCCAAAGGCCATTAGGATGAGCTCCAGACCGTTATCATGCATGACCTGAACGGCTTCATTTCGTTTGTCTGGCCCAGCGGCAATTTCCATGCCGTCGTAGCCGGCTGCTTTTACTCGTTTGGCGGCCTCCGTATACGACAGGTTTTCCATACCCCACATGGGGCAGAAGAAGAGAGTTTTCAAGAATTCAGCGGGTTTAGTTTAGTAGCTCAAAGTTGGTAGAAAAAACGGTTCAGGGAAAGAGTAACTACTAGTTTTCGGGTTTTGTAATAGCAAGTAAATAGTATCTGGTAAACTACCATCAGAATTCACTTCTGCCGATAAATTTAATGCCTACAACCTCCAACTAATTTTTCCGGAAAAGGGTCATACGTTGATAAGTAGAAATTCAATTTCAGGTTGTCTTTGCTCATACTTCCTTTTGGTCAAGTTTACTCAGCGATATACGTGAAAGACTTCTTTTACCAACCTCGGTTAGGGCGACTAGGTGTAACAGGCCTATTCATGCTCCTGCTACCGCTCTGTTGCCTCTGGATTCCTGTAAACGCACAACCTGTTAAAAGCTATTCCAACTGGTATTTTGGCGATGGGGCAGGGGTTACCTTCAATGGTGGAACTCCTCAGGCTGTAACGGATGGAAAATTGCGTTCTATGGAAGGATGTGCCAGCATGTCGGATGAGAACGGTCAACTACTTTTTTACACCGACGGCAGTACCATCTGGAACCGAAATCACGAAGTTATGCCCGGTGCTACGGGCTTGGGAGGCAATAGTCAGACAACACAATCGGTACTAATCGTGCCCTATCAGAACAGTACCAAACAATTTTATGTGTTTTCGCTGGGTACTCAGAACCAGAATACCGGAATGCAGTACGCGTATGTTGATATGAATCTGGGATCTGGACTAGGGGGGCTAACCTATAAAAATAAGCCACTGTTGTTGCCTTCCACAGAAAAAATTACGGTAATCAAGCATTGTAATAACCTGAATCACTGGATTATTACCCATGAATTCGGGAGTAATACGTTCCGGGTTTACCTGCTCAATGACAACGGCCTGATCCTGACGCCTACGGTATATAAAGTTGGCAGTACGCATCAATCCCTGTCTGGCGCAGGACATGGAACACGGCAACAGAATAAAGGCTATATGAAACCGTCGCACGATGGTAAAAAGCTGGCGGTTGCGGTTTCGGATAGTATTCAGGGCGGGTTTCTGGAAGTATTCGATTTTGATAATAAAACGGGTGCTATCTCCAATCCCGTAAAACTGGAAAGCGCTGAAACAGTTGGCGCTTATGGACTGGAGTTCTCGCCGGATAACAGCCTGCTTTATCTTTCTACCATGTTCAGTAAAAAGATTTACCAGATCAACGTGGCTGGTTTATCCGTTAACACAACGCTGACGGTGCAGGCTCAAACTGGCTATTCAAAAGGGATTGGCGCTTTACAACTAGGGCCTGATGATAAAATCTATGGAGCCCTGCCCGGAGAAAACTATTTGTTAACCATTAATCAACCCAATCAGTCTGGAACCGGGTGCGGGTTGGTGTCACAGGCTGTTAGTCTGAGTGGCAGAAAAGCGTTGGCGGGTCTGCCGTTTGTGATCGACGAAGTAAAACAACTGCCACCTGAGGTCAGCATCTCGCTTAAAAAACCGGGTGGCTGCAATAATTTTTTACTGGAATCGAAGATTATTAACCTCGATCCCAATTACCTGATTTATCAGTGGTATGTTGATGGCGTTGCCGTTGCGGGTGGCAATAAGCCCACACTGACGCCCGCTAAAACGGGGACGTATAGCCTGAAGGTGCGCGAAACGAAATGCCAGGACATACAGGTAACTTCCAATGAGATTCGGGTTATTCTGGTTGAGGCAAATCCTACCGCTAAACTCGTTCCTGACTCCTGTGGTACGTTTTTACTTAATGCCCATGCGAGCGGGGGGAGCCTTCAATGGACCGGATTTGGCATTACATCCGCTCGTGATCGACTGGATTCGTTAACGGTGTCTGGCATTAGTGGCAGCCAAACGTACCGGGTGCGGGTCACCGATTCCGACGATGCCACCTGCTTTGCTGAAAAAGAAGTAACGGCCACGTTTACAGCACCTGCACCTTTTCAGTTGACGACATCAACTCGCTCAGCTTGCGGGGATACGCTCAGCCTGCGGGCTGTTCCTACCACCGATTGGGATGCCTTTCGCTGGCAATTCCCGGATGGCAGTTCTATAACGGGAACAACTGCCCTGGCGCGACAAAGTGGGCAATATCAGCTAACGGCATCTAGTACAACTACGGGATGTAAAAGCGAGACTGCGGTTACGGTAACGCTTAATCCTATTCCCAAGCTACAACTAGGCTCGCACCAGATAACTGCTTGTTTGGCTAGCACCAGCAATGGCTATCAGGAACTGGATGCTGGTTTGTTGCCGGACGTAATCTATACCTGGACAAGTGGCGGAAAACCAATTGGAGCCGATCGACTTTTAAAGGTATACACCTACGGTACCTACACAGTGATGGTGCGTACATCCGCTGGTTGCCAGGCAATTGATTCCGTAAAGGTTACTGCCAACTGCCCTCCCATGCCGCCCGTTGTTACTATTCCCGATGCGTTTACGCCCAATCAGGACGGAATGAACGAAGCGCTGGTTATTTATGGCTCGGGGGCCGAGCATATGACGCTAACCATTTATAATCGCTGGGGCGAACAGATCTATAAGGTCACCGATGGTATATCGTCGCCAGGGGGCTGGACAACCTGGGATGGTACCTGTGGTGGCCAGCCTGTTACGAGCGGTTTGTATGTGTATCGACTCGATGGGAAAGGCATTGACTTTCCGGATTCGTTTACCAGAGAGGGTATCATTCAGGTCATTCGATGAACTGGATTGTAGATGGGGCAATATCAACAGATCGTAGCAATATTCCGCTAATATTCCCAACTTTACCCACTGAAATCAAATAGGTTAGCCGGTCGAACTTTCGGTAAACTATTTCTTGAACGAATCCAAAAATAATCCCTAATTATGAGCGAAGCAGCCACCCGTTTTGCCCCCGGCGTTGTAACCGGCGAAGGCGTTACCGAACTTTTCCGTCACGCCAACGAAAATGATTACGCCCTGCCTGCCGTCAACGTTGTCGGTACTGACTCTGTAAATGCCGTACTGGAAACAGCTAAAGCTGTAAATTCCCCGGTTATTGTTCAGTTCTCGAATGGTGGTGGTATTTTCTATGCTGGCAAAAGCCTGCCTAACGATAAACAACAAGCGGCCATTGCTGGCTCCATTTCAGGTGCTTTGCATGTTCACCACGTAGCCGAAATTTATGGCGTACCCGTGATTCTGCACACCGACCACTGCGCGAAGAAACTCCTGCCCTGGATTGATGGTCTGCTGGCCGCTGGCGAAAAGCATTTTGATCAAACAGGAAAGCCCCTGTATTCGTCGCACATGCTTGATCTGTCGGAAGAGCCGATTGAAGAGAACATCGAAATCTGCTCGAAATACTTTGAGCGGATGGCAAAAATTGGCATGACCCTCGAAATTGAATTGGGCGTTACCGGTGGTGAAGAAGATGGTGTTGACAACTCCGATGTTGACGATTCTAAACTCTACACGCAGCCTTCTGAAGTAGCCTATGCGTACGAAGAACTGAGCAAAATCTCGCCGAACTTCACCATTGCAGCTGCTTTTGGAAACGTGCATGGCGTATATAAGCCAGGTAACGTGAAGCTGTCGCCGATCATTCTGGACAATTCGCAGAAATACATTCAGGAGCACTATAATACGGGACCACTGCCTGTGAACTTCGTATTCCACGGTGGATCAGGCTCGAGCCGCGAAGAAATCCGGGAAGCTATCCGCTACGGTGCAGTGAAAATGAACCTCGATACCGATATGCAATGGGCTATGTGGGAAGGTATCCTGAAATACTACAAATCGAAAGAAGGTTATCTGCAATCGCAGTTGGGTAACCCCGAAGGCTCTGATTCGCCAAACAAAAAATACTATGATCCACGTGTGTGGCTCCGTAAAGGCGAAGAAAGCATGGTGCAACGCCTGAAAATTGCGTTCGAAGATTTGAACTGTATCAACCGGTTGGCTTAGTCAACGTTCGGTGTTCGGTTTACAGCGGTGTCGGGTTGAAGAACCCGACACTTTTTTTGTATATCATTAAGCTGGATAAACCAGCAGGTATAAAAATAAATAGCTGATTTAGTTGGGTAGTTTTCTTGACTAAACTACTTGAAAAACAGGCGGGTTGTAAGGTCAACCTTTATTAGCTTTTGCCTGATTTATACAACACTTTATTGATTAAAATAAGGTCGCATTCGTAGGTGTTTTTACTTAGATATGACATAGCAATTGGATAGATTGCTCAATAGGCCATCGCGTAAATACCTCTGAAAGAGCGCAATGAGACCAGTGAAATTACCAGACAAATTCGTTAACTTTCCCTGTAATATATCTGTGTATGTGATGTATTATGGAAAAAATTGGGTTTTGTCGGATTCTCCTTTTTGAATTAGAGGAACGTTGAAAAGGAAATCGTGTGATTAGCTCAACCGAGTTAAGAATTTAAGATGAATTTAATTTAAGATGAATTTAATCCGCTCTGCGTTACGGAAGCCAATTACGATTCTGGTTATCGTAGCCAGCTTATTCTACTTCGGCATTGGTGCCGTTCGTTCGATAAAGATTGATATTTTTCCAAACCTGAATTTACCGGTCATTTACATTTCGCAGCCATTTGGTGGGTATACACCCAACCAGATGGAGTCGTTTTTTGGGAAACAGTATGTGAACCTGTTACTCTACGTGTCGGGGGTAAAGAGTATTGAAACGAAAAATATTCAGGGGATTACACTCCTGAAACTGTCGTTTTACGAAGGGACGAATATGGCGCAGGCAGCTGCGGAGGTATCTGCGTATTCGAACCGGGCCCAGTCCAGTTTCCCGCCCGGCTCCCAGCCACCCTTTATTTTACGTTTCGATGCCTCTACCTTACCGGTTGGGCAATTGGTTCTTAGTAGTCCGAAACGCAGTAATAATGAGTTGCAGGATCTGGCCAACGTCTATATCCGGTCCGGGTTCACGTCTATTCCAGGTCTGGTATCGCCCGCTCCGTTTGGAGGTAATGCTCGTTCCATTGTTATTAAAGCAGACCCTGAGCTGTTGCGGGCGCATAATCTGACGCCCGATCAGCTGGTGGCTGCTTTACGGATCAATAACCAGGCAACGCCTGCCGGAAACGTGCGCATTGGCGACTTCAATTACTTTACCCCCGCGAATACAACAGTCAAGAATATTCAGGATTTCGGCGATATTCCACTCTATACCGGAACGGTTCAAAACCTGTATCTGAAAGATGTTGCCACTATTGAAGATGGGGCCGATATTACCCAGGGCTACGTATTGGTCAATGGAAAGCGCTCCGTGTATTTACCCATCACCAAGTCGGCGGATGCGTCTACCTGGGAGGTTGTTCAGAATCTGAAAGCTGCCCTGCCCCGTTTTCAGGCTCTATTACCGGAAGATGTAAAGCTGACCTACACCTTCGACCAATCGGTATATGTAATCAACGCCGTAGAAAGCCTGATGACGGAAGGAGCTATTGGTGCCATTCTAACGGGGCTGATGGTACTACTCTTTCTGGGTGATGTGCGTGGCGCTTTGATCGTAATTATTACCATCCCAACCTGTATTATTTCGGGGGTTTTGTTCCTGTCATTATTTGGACAGACGATTAATATTATGACGTTGAGCGGTCTCTCGCTTGCCATCGGGATTCTGGTCGATGAGAGTACCGTAACGATCGAGAATATTCACCAGCATATGGATATGGGTAAACCCAAGGCCTTAGCTATTTGGGATGCCTGTAAAGAAATTGCCTTTTCAAAACTGCTGATTCTGTTCTGTATTCTTGCCGTATTTGCGCCCGCATTTACGATGACGGGTATTCCGGGGGCGTTGTTCCTGCCACTTGCTTTGGCCATTGGTTTCTCAATGATCACATCGTATCTAATGGCGCAAACCTTAGTGCCGGTTTTGGCCAACTGGATGATGAAAGAACACCATCCGGTTAGTAATGGAAAAGCAGGTCTAAATGGGAGCCACAGTCAGGAGGCAAATGGGCAGTTGATTAAACCTAATGGAAAACTACCTGTAAATGGTAACCACAGTCAGGATGATATACTACAGGAAAAGAAAAAGCTAGCGCACCGTATCGACCTCGATAACGATGGTAAGATCAGTTTCTTCGAGCGGATTAGGGCGCGTTTTGTGCGATTCATTGGCCGTACGCTTGTCTATCGTAAGCCTATTGTCTTGATCTATGTGGCTGGTTCATTGGGTATTGCGCTTTTACTTATTACCTCTATTGGTCGCGATGTATTGCCAAAAGTAAGCGGAGGGCAGTTTCAGGTTCGTATTCGCAAACCCGACGGTACCCGACTCGAAAAGACCGAAGCCACGATGCTGAAAACGATTGATGTACTGAATCAATTGGTTGGCAAGGAAAATATTGAAATTACGTCGGCTATGGTTGGGATGCACGGAGCCCAGTTTTCAACGAGCCCCATTTACCTGTTCATGGCCGGACCACAGGAGGGTGTTTTGCAGGTAAGTCTGAAAGAAGATTACGATGTTGATCTGGATCAGTTGAAAGATAAATTCAGAGCCAGCATGAAAAAGGCGCTGCCTGATGTCAAGCTTTCGTTTGAACCCATTGAATTGACAGACAAGATTCTCAGCCAGGGTTCACCAACGCCTATTGAAGTTAAATTGTCGGGAAAGAACAAACAGCAGAACGAAGAGTATGCCAATAAGGTAATCGCTAAACTGAACAGAATCCCCTATCTGCGGGATGTTCAGATTGGTCAGGCTACGAAATCTCCCGCTATTAATATAAACATTGACCGGACACGGGCCGCTCAGCTAGGCACCGATATATCGGCGATTTCCCGTTCATTGATTGCTGCTACATCGTCGTCGCGCTATACAGAGAAGAGCGTCTGGATCGACCCAAAATCGAGTCAATCCTATACCGTGCAGGTGCAGGTTCCAGAAGGTCAAATGACCAGTGTCAATGATTTAGGCGAAATACCGGTTTTGCCAAATTCAAATCGCCCGGTTCTGAGCGATGTGGCGACTCTTCAACAAGGAACGACTTATGGGGAGAATGATAACATTGGTGCCATACCAGTACTGTCTGTAACGGCCAACCTGAATGATATCGACTTAGGCACCGCAGCCCGCGATGTTCAGAAAGCCATCGACTCGCTCGGCGAACTGCCTCGTGGTTTAACCGTGAAAATGCAGGGGTTAACTCAGGTACTTATCGACACGCTTGATAGTCTGCAAACAGGTCTGATCACTGCTATCGTCGTTATTTTCCTGATGCTGGCGGCCAACTTCCAGTCATTCAAGGTATCCCTAGTTGTTTTGTGTACGGTGCCTGCGGTATTGGTCGGTTCATTGACGCTGTTGATGCTGACCGGCTCAACGCTCAATCTGCAATCCTATATGGGTATGATTATGTCGGTGGGCGTATCCATCTCCAACGCCGTCCTGATGGTGACCAATGCCGAAGAACTGCGAATGAAAAATGGGAATGCCATGCTATCGGCACGAGAAGCCGCGTCGTTGCGTATGCGGCCTATTCTGATGACCAGCGTAGCCATGGTAGTTGGTATGATTCCCATGGCATCGGGTTTAGGCGAAGGCGGCTCGCAGGCAGCACCGCTGGGCCGGGCTGTTATCGGTGGTCTGATTGCCTCAACGTTTGCGGCCTTATTCATTCTACCATTGGCCTTTGCCTGGGTACAGGGCAAAACAACAACCGAATCGGTATCGCTTGATCCCGAAGATAAAGACAGTAAATATTACATTTCTCCCTCGTATGAAACGGCTAATCAATAAACCAGTGCGTGGTCTGCTTATCCTTACAGGCGGTCTGCTGCTGGCCAGTGTGCTAACGAATTGTCATTCTTCCGAAAGCAAAGCAGAAGCGAAAGAAGCCGAAACGGCTGATGCGCCAGTGGCCGCTGCTGAGGTATTTTCATTGAAAAAAGGTAAGCTCTCTTCTTCCCTGCACATCCCCGGTGAATTGGTTGCATTTCGCGATGTAGATATTTACGCTAAAGTAAGCGGCTTTATTAAATCGCTGAATGTGGATGTTGGGTCTGAAGTGAAACAGGGCCAATTACTGGCGTTAGCCGAAGCACCTGAGCTAAGTGCTCAATTAAGTTCTGCGGAATCGCGCCTTAAAGCACAGGAAGCCGTTTCCATTGGCAGTAAGGCTAATTATGAGCGGGTTTTAGAGGCCAGCAAATTCTCCGGTGCCGTTTCAAAGAATGATGTTGATCTCGCCTTGGCGAAACGTAATGCCGACCTCGCCCAACTGGAAGCGGCTAAATCGGCTTACCGCGAAGTGGCCGATTTAAAGAAATACCTGGAAATCAGAGCGCCGTTCAACGGAATTATCAGTGCCCGTAATGCCAGCACAGGCGCCTACATCGGCCCATCAGGCAAAGGGTCAGAATTTCCCTTGTTTGTATTGACCGAGCAAAAGAGGCTTCGTTTGGTTATTTCGGTCCCTGAAGCCTACACGGGCTATGTTGATCAGAATGATGAAGTGAGCTTTACGGTCAAAACATTTCCCGATAAGAAATTTACCGGCCAGATAAAACGCTTATCGGGCGCGCTCGACAAACGCTTACGGTCGGAGCGGGTTGAAGTGGATGTGATCAACAATGATAAAAAGCTGCTACCCGGTATGGTAGTTGAAGTAAACCTGCCACTACCTACGAAAACGAGTACGTTTGTTGTGCCGAAATCGGCTATCGTTAACGCAACGACGGGCGTTTTCGTGATCCGGGTTAAGGATCATAAAGCGGAGTGGGTACCTGTGAAAAAAGGATTGGAAGCCGACAATAAAATCGAAATCTTCGGTCAGTTAACCGAAGGGGATTCGCTCATTACAACCGCCACAGAAGAAATTCGGGATGGGGCGCCGGTGAAGTAATGTAGAAACGCAAGGAATTGAAGTCCCATAGTGATGTCAGATGCTAACATCTGACATTTTAGGTTTCTCAAAACCTAACGAATTACAGTAGGTTTTGAGAAACCTAACGTGTCGGTTAGAAGTAACCGACACCACGGCTAAGATTGCTGACGTGAGGGATTTGCAATCCCTTGCGTCTCATTCGTTACTTCACATACCCCAACTTTCTCGGAATGGTATAAATCTCCGTTTGCCGACCATCAATATAGCGGAATGTTTGGCCGTCGAAAAAGCCGTCTTCTTCGAGCATAATACGCACTACTTTTTTCCATTCAGGAATTTCGACGGCAGCGTTGAGCTCGATGGAATAGGCCGTATTGGCAAGGAGCGGGTAGTCGCCGGGGCCAGGAACGCCTTTCTGCTGATCCCACAAACCAATGGTTGGACCAGCTGCGTGACCATGAACACCGATTGGGTGCGTGTAAATGGTGCCATTAATTCCTTCTTTTTTCGATTGGTCCAAAGCCGCCAACAGCATCTGATTCCCAGTCTTTCCCATCTTGAATTGTTCCGTTAGGATATCCTGTAGGCGATTCCCCTGTTTAAACGCCGTTTTGATGGATTCAGGAATGTCCGTTTCGCCGGGACGCAGCACGTAGGCGTGTTGTTGCTGATCTGTATTCAGGCGGAGGTAGGTAATGCCAAAATCAACATGGAGCAAATCGCCCGGCATGATCACTTGTTTATCCGGGCGCTTGGAGAATGTACGGAGATGATTGAAGTCCTCCTTATCGGATCGTTGCACATCTACCGTTGGGTGAAACCAGGTATCCAGGCCAAGATTGGTAATCCGCTGGCGGAACCACCAAACCACATCATCTGTGGTGGTAACACCAGGCTGAATGACCTGCTCCGAAAATCCTTCCTGAATAATCTGGTGCGATAACCGACAGATGAGCGGGTAAATAGCCATCTCTTTTTCGGTTCGGGTTTCGAGCCAGCCAACAGCCAATTTCTCCGCCGATACAATCCGTTTTTGGTAGTCGGCAGGTAGTTTTTTTACAAATTCATCGTGTTCCGAAAAAGAGAGCCCATCCGCATGCGCGTAGTTGGTAGACATATTCAGTCCAATCTTTTTCGGCTTACGGTCCTCAATAATCTTTGCCAGCGCTTCCCACTGGTTTGGTCGAACGTCGATGTCCCAGGCTCCTTTTAGCAAGTTGCCCACATCGTAACGGGCAATGGCCAGTTTCTCAACCGCATCGGCGGGCCGTTCTTTCCCAGTATCGAAGAAGACGATAATCGTTCGTCGGCGAGCCGAAAGCCAGGTGCTCGGCAACATGGTCCGCAAAACGGGATCTTCGTTATACTCTCGGGAGATAATAACCCACATGTCGATCCCCTCGCGACGCATGAGCTGGGGTAAAAAATTAGTGAACCGATCGTCCAGAATTTCGTCGATGATCCGCGCCCGTTCGCGTTCGGGTAAGACAATGGATGGCGAAGATGACTGGGCAATGGCGGAGGTGAGAACTAGTGAAAAAATGAATAATTTGAGGAAGAAGTGTACTGATTTTTGCATACAAGTCAGATTGTGAGGAGTTTGAAGCAAGATACGTAAGACAGATTATAGTTTTTTAACAAAAGTGCAGACAACGTTAGCGCGCTTAATTGCATCTTGCCTTTAAAAGCTAAGTAGTTCTGCTTATGGATGAAAATAGTCATTCATCAAAAAAAGCAGCGCATCCTTCATTAAACGAATACATTCGCGTTATTAACAAAGCTTATAGCTGCATGAAGTCCATATTACTTATTCTGGTTGCCTGCTTTTATTCAATAGGTGGACAAGCACAAACTGGCCTTCGGGGCACGGTTAAAAATGCCCAGGGAGAGGCATTGCCGTTTGCGGCAGTGATTGTGAAGGGCACTAAAAACGGCACCATCACCAATGCAGAAGGCCGTTATGAAATCGTGCTGGCACCCGGTAAATATGATATTGTTTTTCAATATCTGGGTTTTCAGACTATCCAGAAATCAACAGAAATAGAAACTGGGTTTACCACGCTAGATGCCACACTGGAAGAGCAGGCATTACGCCTGGCTGAGGTACAGACTAAAGCGGGAAACGAAGATCCTGCTTATACCATTATGCGTCGGGCTATTGCCAAAAGTCGATTTCATCAATTGCAGGTACAACGATTTAAGGCGCGGGTCTATACGAAGTCGTCTTTTACCGTCATCGACCTCCCAAATCTGGCCGAAATGGCTTTTCGGAAACAATTGAAAGAAGCTGAGAAAGAGGCCAATTTCAAAGTGGGTGTCCCCTTGCTGAATGAAACCGTAGCGGAAGTATCGTTTAGTCAGCCCAATACCTATCGCCAGCGGATTATTGCCAATCGTAACTCGCAGGGCGATTTTCTGAACCCAAGCCAGTTTTTCAATGCTAGTTTCTATAGTCCAACCGTTGCAGGTGCTGTATCTCCCTTGTCGCCGAAAGCGTTTGCCTACTACAAATTTGAGTACAAAGGGACATTCCGTGAGCCTGGACCCGATGGACGAACGGTAGAAGTGAGCAAAATTCAGGTAACGCCCCGGCAATATGGAGAAGGAGTGTTTCGAGGAACCATCTACATTATTGAAAATACCTGGGCCATTCATAGCCTGCAACTTGAAACCGTAAACAATATTGGTATTTCGTTTACGATGCGCCACATATGTAGTCCGGTACAGGGCGTCTGGATGCCAACCAACCAGCGTTATGAAGGCAAAGGCTCGTATCTGGGCATAAAAGCTACTGGTTATTACATCAGGAGCCTGACGTTCAGTGAATTCGTGGTAAATCCTGCGTTCGTGGAGGACATTGAGGTGGCCGACGAGAAGAAAGCACCACCGGCTCAGGTTCTGGCCAAAGGCGACATCAAAGGCAAGAACTTCGATGAGCTAGTGAAGAAACAAAAGGAGTTCTCGACGAAAAACCTTCGTCAGATGGTGAAAGAATACGAAAAGCAGGAGAAACAGGCGCGCAAGAATCGGAAAGAAGATGTGACCGTTGTGCGTGATGATTCGCTGGTTGTTGATTCACTGGCGCGTAAACGCTCTAATATGTACTGGGATTCGTTACGGTCGGTTCCATTAACTACTGCCGAAATCAAAAGCTATCGAAAAGCCGACAGCCTTGGTTTAACACGCGAGATAAAAGTGCCGGGTACTGTTGATACAACCCAGCGTGGACTCGCCAAGCGGGATTCCACCCAGAAGAAAAAATCGCCGAATAAGTTTGGGTTTGATCAGGTACTATTTGGGCATACATGGCAATTATCGAAACAGACTTCTCTGCTATACACCAGCCCACTTACCCGCATTGAATACAATACCGTAGAGGGGTATAGTGTGGAGGGAGCCTTAAATCTGCGTTATCGGAAGCGAGTGGATTCCGTGAGCCGATTCCGGCAAATTCCGCTAGGCGAGTGGAACATTGGTGGTACAGGCCGCTATCAGTTTGGCCGGAAGGCATTGGTGGGCTATGGACAGGCTAGTTATCAGTACAAATCGACGAAGGTAGGTTTGACGGGTGGCCGATACCTGTACCAGTTTAATCCAGATAACCCTATTAGTCCGTTTCTGAACTCGCTGACAACACTTCTGTTTGAGCAGAATTTCATAAAGCTCTATCAGAAAGAATTTGTGAATTTAAGTGTAAGCGCGTCACCGTTTAAGAACCGGGTATCGCTATCGGGTAGCCTGGAATATGCCCGACGTACTGAATTGGCAAATTACAAAGAAGACCTCAAGCCGTGGATTGATTGGCGCAACCGGATGTACACCTCAAACCGCCCTGACAACGCTGAGGTAGCCAGTACCGGTTTCCCTACGCACAATGCCCTGATCCTAAACCTAACCGCATCGGCCCGACTGGGCGCAACTCAATACACGATACGCAACGGCCGGCGTACGGCCCGACGGGATAATGACTCACCTTTATTAACCCTTAATTACCGAAAGGGCATATCAGATGGGTCTGCCGATGCGGTCGATTATGATTTTATACAGGGGAGCATCAGTCATTCGTTTGAAACGGGGATTCGGAGTAAACTGAATTACCAACTCAGCGCGGGTGCATTCCTAAATGATCGGAAGGTTTATTTTCCTGATTTCAAGCACTTTGCGGGGAACGAGTTTTTCTTCCAGCAGGGCGATGTTGTATCAACCTACCGTCTATTGCCTTATTATCAGTACAGCACGGGCAGGCATTTTGCCGAAGCGCACGTACTGGCCGAATTTCGAAAGTTTTTCATTACCCAGTTAACGCTTGTGCGATTGATCGGGCTGAAAGAAAATCTATTCGTCCACTACCTATATACGCCAGCCTCAAAGAACTACACCGAAGTGGGTTACGGCCTGGACGGGCTCATTCCGCAGGTACTGCCCTTTTTCCGGGTCGAAGTCATCTCGCAGTGGCAGGATGCAAAGTATCAGGGTCTGGGCTTCCGAATTGGAACGACGCTGAAGTTTGGGCGGTAAGTCAGAAACGGGATTTAGCTGATTTACGGATTAAAACTGATTTTGCTCTGCGCATCTTTGAAGAATCTATAAAACAAAATCCTGTAAATCCCTAAATCAGCTAAATCCCGGTTCTGACAATGTAAACAAATCCCTCTCTCAACCCGCTAATTTCCTAACAAAAGCATAAAGTGCGGATAATCAACAGGACATAGCTACAGCCGTACTTTGCGCAAACCAATACAGGCTTGCATGAAGCGCCGGGATATAGTCAAGCAAATGGGGGCGGGCTTTATCGCTCTTACAGGTCATCAGTTGTGTAGCGCTCAGGGAGTAAAGCCAAAGCAACGGGTTTTACGGATTGCGCATCTCACAGACGTACACATGCAACCGCTGGTTGGGGCGGCCAAAGGCTTTGAGAAGTGCCTGCATCACGTACAGGGATTAGCCGATAAACCCGATTTGATCATCAATGGGGGCGATGCCATTATGGAAGCCCACGGTCGGAGTAAAGATAGTGTTAGCCGACAGTGGAGGCTCTACCAGGATGTACTTAAAAGTGAGAATGCTTTGCCGTTGTTGAGTTGCGTAGGGAATCATGATATCTGGTGTCGGCAGGAAACCAAAATCTGCTTTGAGGCTGGTCGTCAATGGGCAATGGACGAGCTGGCTATGACGAAACGATACTATAGTCTCGACCAGAACGGCTGGCATATTGTAGTCTTAGATAGTGTACAGCCTAAAGCGGATGGTAGCTGGTATACGGCTCATTTAGATGATGAACAGTTCCATTGGCTGGAAAATGATCTGAAAAATACTCCTGCTGAGATACCAATTCTGATTGTCTCCCATGTGCCAATTCTGGCGGCTTGCGTGTTCTTCGATGGACAACGTTTTTCCGATGAGAGCTGGAGTGTACCGGCTCGCTGGATGCATAGCGATACCGTTCGTATTACCGATTTATTTCATCGTCACCCCAACGTAAAGGCCGCCCTCAGCGGCCATATTCATTTAACAGATCGGGTCGATTATAGTGGTGTTTCGTACTTCTGCAACGGTGCTGTTAGCGGAGCCTGGTGGTTTGGCAAGTACCACCATACCGCAGCCGGGTACGCCCTCGTCGATTTATTTGATGATGGGTCTTTTGTGAATTCGTATGTAAACTATATCTGACCGGGATTTAGCTGATTTATAGATTTACAAGATTTTGTACTGCGCTTCGTTCAGGCGAATCAGTTTGAGACAAAATCAGTTTTAATCTATAAATCAGCTAAATCCCGGTCAGACGATGGACAACATAAAAGACTTATTTGACGTATTCCCCCGCCCCGGTCGGATAGAATGGATCGGTATTCGGCCTGAACGACGTGTGCCGGTGCAGGTAGTCGAGGCAATTACCATCTCTACCAATAAAGGCATTATGGGCGACCACTACAGCGGGCGAAGTGGTAATCGTCATGTAACGCTTATTCAGGCCGAACATTTACCCGTTGTAGCGGCTTTAACAGGACACGATGTACTTGACCCAGCCTTGGTACGTCGGAATATAGTTGTATCAGGGCTGAATCTACTCGCTCTGAAAGATCACCAAATCCAGATTGGGGAAACTGTTCTTGAGATTACGGGGCAATGCCATCCCTGCTCCAAAATGGAGACAGCTTTAGGACCTGGTGGTTACAACGCGATGCGTGGGCATGGCGGAATGACCGCAAAGGTGATTCGCGGAGGAGCCATTCGGGTGGGCGATAAAGTTCTAGTTGGCACCAATGATCCTCATTCACCAACTTCCTGATGTATTGGCTTGTAAAGGTTTTACCAAATTTTATAAAGTTTGGAGAGGTTGAACTACGTGAATACTCTTCTTGTGGATAGAAACGGAAAGCCAGATTGTCAACAATTTCGATACATTGGAACTACTCAATACGGATAGAAGCCTATTCTAAAGAAGTACATTTACTTAGTATCATAAGTTAGTTCTATTCGGCAATCTTTCAAACTTGCTTTATTAACCAATCATTTGCAACGGCCACTTTACCAATAGCGCCCTTTTTCTTACCAAGTAGTCTATCTTTCTTATGGGAAAATACCTATGATGATTAATGCATACTTTAGTAAATTTGGTACGAAACTTATGATCTTAATAAAGACAATAGAAACTGCGCTTTCGCTCTAAACTAGTTGCTTAAATGCCTCAATTTGTTACCGAAATTCGTTATGTGTGCCTGTTTTGGATGCTTATTTCGGGCCTGACCAAGGCGCAAGTACCGGTTCATTTACACCTAAATCCAGAAAAAATTCAGAAAGCCGCACAACTGGAGAAGGAAGCTATTGCTAAAGACGACTCATTGATCCTGGCAGAAGCGTATTACCTATACGGGAAAGCGTATGTCTTTGTGGGCGATTATCGGACTGCTCAGTCTTATTATGTAAAAGCGCTTCGCATCCAAGAGCCTAAAGGCTATTCTTTTGAATTGAGTCGACTTTATGTGCGACTAAGTGAAAGTGAAAACAGATTGGGCCGTTCAACGCAGGCTCTGCAGTATGCTTATCGTTCCTTGAAGGTTGCGCAACATATTCGGAAAGATCAGGCTATGGCCTTAATACGTGCTTACGGAGCGTTAGCCCAAACCTATGAAACCATCTGGAGTGCACAAGTGCCACGTAAGCAATCAACGTTTGAGAGAACTCTTTTGTATTATAAAAAACGGGAGCTGCTGTGTGTGAAGTTAAGAGATACTGTGGGTGTAGCAGAAGTAAGCCTGGAGTTGGGAACACTTTTTTCGCAGGTTAAAGATCCACGAGCACTCTCTTATCTGGAAAAGGCCCAGGATCTATTTACCCTCAAACACAAAGATGGTATTCTGGTGAATACGATGGTGCATTTGGCGTCTGCTTATTTAACATTCGATAAACCTGAGCAGGCTTACCAAACCTTAGTTAAGGCGGAAAGCCTCTATTCCAGTAAAAAATTAACCGATTACGAGATTCAACTGGGTCTTGAAACGCAGTTTGTTGCCTATTTTGAGGCCACACGGCAGTGGGATAAAGCGTTTGAGCGGCTGAGAAAATTGAATGAATTAGAGCGCATCAGACTTCTGGCAGATCGTGACGGGGCCATTACCCGATTGAATATGGAGTATGAAACAGAAAAAAAAGAAGCACTCCTAAGCGCACAGAAGAAAGAAATTGATCTGAATGCCAAAAATCTACGGTTACAGAAATACTTTAGTGTTGTCACCTTCGCTCTGTTTGTGATAGCTGCTGGAATGAGTGTCGTTTTTTTTCGGTTGTATCGAAAAAACCAACGGATTAGTCGCCGGAATGAGGACCTGATCAAAGAACAGAATCATCGGGTTAAAAATAATCTACAGGTAGTCTCGAGTTTACTTAGTCTGCAATCGAAACGGTTGGTAGATCCAACGGCAAAGAAAGCTGTAGAGGAAAGCCGCCTACGCGTACAGTCAATGGCCATACTTCATCAACGGCTGTATGACGGGGAGCGGTTAGCCGAAGTGGACTTGAATGACTTTATTCAGGAGTTGGTACGGGGAGTTCTAAAAGCGTATGGGAGTTCTGCTGTAACAGTACACTTTGCTATTGACGAAATTATGTTATCGGCTAACAAGGCAGTTCCTTTAGGGTTAATCCTAAATGAATTGATTACCAATGCCTGTAAATATGCTTTCCCTGACAATGAAACTCCTGAACTGTGGGTCATATGCCATCGAAAGGGCAAGAAGATAGAACTCACTGTATCTGATAACGGCCCCGGAATGGATAGCCCTGGTTGGACTGATACCCGGCTGGATGGCTTCGGCTTCACCTCCTCAAAAGCTATCAAAACCAGCTCATTTGGTATGCAACTTATTCAAGCTCAGGTGGAACAGGTAAACGGAACGTATCAATTTAGCACGCACCTGAGAGGAACAACTTCAGGTGTCGTATTTACGATGGAATTCAGCGTATAGACCCATGACGCCACTTAAGATTTTGATTGTTGAAGACGAAACCATTACCGCAATGGATCTTCGCGAAACCCTCCAGGAAGCTGGTCATGTTGTTACGGTAATTGCCCGTACGTTTCAGGATGCCGTGAAGTCTGTTAAGAATAATCCGCCTGATCTAGCCCTGGTCGATATTCATCTGGAGGGTTCATCTGCGAACGGTATTGAGACCGCCAAGAAACTACTGGAAATTCATTCGATGCCAATTATGTATCTGACGGCTAATTCTGAGCCTGAAACCTTTCAATTGGCAAAAGAGACAGTACCTGTAGCTTATTTACTAAAACCATTTCGACACGATGAACTGAAGTTACAGATTGAAATGGCCTATCATTATTTTCAATATACACTGACCAAATCCAGTGATATTCCAGTATCTAACTATTTATATTTCCCGGTTGATAATGGGCATGAAAAAATAGATCCTAACGATGTGCTATATATCGAAGCGGATGGGTCGTACGTAGAGATTTTTCTGGCCAGCAAAAAGACATACTACATTAGCATGAACTTAGGCCATCTGGCCCAATATTTTCCAACACCTAATTTCTACCGATTATCCCGATCACTTCTTATTAATTTAAACTATCTGGAACGCCTGGAGCCTAACCATCTGTACCTGGTCAATCACGAACCTCCCATTCCCATTCCGGCTACAAGTCGCAAAGAATTGATGAATAAGCTCAGAGTGGTTCGGACAAAGAAGGCTCCGTCTCATTAAGTGCTTACGCGAAAGGAAAAATCTATGGCTGTTTAGGCGTGGACTGATTTGGGTCGGGTGCAATCCGACTGGGACGCCGATTAATCCCGTTCTGGAAGCGATTTCGGAGCTGCTGAATAGTGTTTATCAGGTCGTAATCTTCAGCTTTAAGCAGGTAATCATCATCAAAATCGCAGAAGTCGAAGAACCGATCAACTTCATCAGCTCGTAGCGTTGTTGACTGCTCAACCAGTAACCGGAATCGCTCCAGGGCCAGTGCATGCCGCCGATCCTGTTGCATGATATAATAGGCCTTCCGATCTGATTTAGGCCTTTTCCCAAACATTTCGTAAAGTAAAGTTACGCCCGCGCCATCGGCTAGCCGATCAAAGGCCTGCTCACCCGTTACTTTTTTCGAGGCTGTTGGCTCGTCGAGTAGTTGCTGAATTTCGCGTTTAACTTCTTCATAGCGCTTACCCGTTACGGTTACTTCCGCAAGGTCAACCACTCGGTAGGGCATAGGTGGAAGCGCGTGGGCAACAATCGTTGGATTATCTGATCCATCGTAACGGATACCGGTACGGTTATAAAGCTGGCTGGTTAAAATAAGCGAATCGCCCGGTTGAATCGTGAGGAAAAAACGTCCACTTGCATTGGTACGAGCCCGCTGCCGGGTGCGTTGATTCACAACCAGTACCTTGTCGACAGGACCTTTAGTGGTTTGGTCAATGACTGTTCCAATTACGTATTTGCCTTGTGCCCACGCGCTACCTGACCAACTTAGGAAACTGGCAACGCAAAGAATGAAAAGGCGTTTGTAGGGCATAAGACAGTCGGTAAGTAAAGCCTAAACAAGTTCGAAAACCACACTTGTGGTCGGACTCAAGGTCATAATTACAAAAATACGGCTTGGCAGCGTTAAATGCTGTTAAAAAAACTTAACCAGTTTTTGTATCCGATCGAGTGATAACTCGGTAAAATCAGTTGCCACATCATCTACGAATGGCCGGAGTTCATCAGGAGATTGAGTGGTAGCCATACCAACAACAAACGCGCCCGATGCTTTAGCTGCCTGAATACCCGTCATTGAATCCTCAAAAATGACGCTATCCGCTGGTTCAACGCCTAACATAGCCATTGCTTTCTGATAAATTTCGGGGTCAGGCTTCGGATGACTAACCATACTTTCGTTTAGTAGTGCATCAAAATAAGGCCGAATGTTCAGAGCGTCCATGACAAAGTCAAGGTTTTCGACCGGAGCCGATGTTGCCACTGCTGTGCGGATACCTGCTTCTTTCAGGGCTTTCAAAAACGGGATCAATCCGGTAACCGGCGTAATGGCGGGGCGGTATAATTCTCGAAATAGAGCTTCTTTTTCCTTGCTTAACCGGTGTACCTCTTCGGGAGTAAGTGATTGATTGGCAAATAAATGAGCAACAATGTCTGTGTTATGTTTTCCTGAAACATAGTGTACAAAATCGTCGTCGCTTAAGGTTTTTCCATTGCGCTGGTAGTATTCCCGCCAGGCAATGCGGTGGTGCGGATTGGTGTCGACAATGACCCCATCCATGTCAAAAATGACTGCTTTCATAGATTGTAGTTTGGGGTTTGGGGTTTGACGTTCGAGGTTGAAGTTGCCTGACGTGAACAATCTCGTGTGTCAGGTAACTTCAAACCTCGAACGTCAAACCCCAAACCATTTATCTCATCTTTACAATTGTCACACCTGCGCCACCTCGATCAGCGTGTTCGTCTTCCATTTTTCCCACCTGTTTATACCCTCGAAGGTGGTTCCGAACGAGGGTGCGTAAAATACCGTCGCCTTTACCATGAACGATGCGGAGTTCTGGGTAACCGAGCATCAACGCATCATCAAAAAAACGATCAACTTCGCCGAGGGCTTCTTCACCCCGTTTGCCCCGAATGTCGAGGTTGAAGCTAAAGTTCTGCATCTTCTCGTTTATATCAACACCCTGGCTGCGGGGCCGGTCGTCCCGAACGTCAGTAGCCTCTTTGAAGGTCTTCTTGCTTACTTTTTCAAGTCGGTTTAGTTTGACATTCGATTTCAGATCCCCGATACGGATTTCGGCATCTTTACCACGCAGAGTCAGTACCTCGCCAATGGCCGCCGTGGATTCGGTGTTCTGGCCTGCTATGCGAACATAGCTGCCAACGGTAATAGCTCCACCATCGTTTTCAAACTCCTCCTCAGGTTGTTTGGGCGTTTCGACAACAACGGGTTCTGGCTTCAGTTCTTTTTGCTCGAACCGTTCCAACTCCTGTCGGATCTGCTTCGTGGGTTCGCGCTCGGCTTTATTTTCCTTAATCTCACGGATAGTAGTTTCAATCCGCTGATTTGCTTCCTGAACGAGGGCTTTCGCCTTTTGCTTGGCGTCGTTAACAATCTTCTTCTGATCGTTGTCTAAGCGATTTTTCAGGGCGGTATATTCGGCCAACTGCTGCGCCAGCTTCCGTTGATTGATGCCGATTTCGATGTTTTTCTCGGAGAAAACCCGTTTCTCGATATCAAGTTCTTTCAGCAATTTCTCGAAATTCACCTGCTGATTACCGAGCTTTTCTTTCGCCCGATCAATGACGCCTTTCGGCAGCCCAATTTTCTGAGCAATCTCAAACGCAAACGAAGAGCCCGGCCGACCAATTTCTAACTGATACAGCGGTTCCAGATGCTCGCCATCGAAGCGCATGGCGCCATTAATCAGCCCCGACGTTTTGTCAGCCATAACCTTTAGGTTAGTATAGTGTGTATTGATCACACCATAAGCGCCGGACTTGTTGAGATCTTCCAGAATGGATTCGGCAATGGCTCCCCCTAAACCAGGCTCTGTTCCTGTACCAAATTCGTCGATCAGAAACAGCGTCCGTTTGTTAGCGCCAATCAGAAACTGTTTCATGGCGGTTAAGTGCGACGAATATGTACTGAGGTCATTTTCAAGTGACTGCTCATCGCCAATGTCGATGAACAAATTCTGAAAAACGCCCATTTCTGCGTATTCAGCCATCGGTATAAGTAACCCGCATTGCAGCATGTACTGCAACAAGCCAATTGTTTTAAGGGCAACGGATTTACCCCCTGCATTCGGCCCAGAAATAATCAGAATGCGCGCTTTCTCATCTAACCGAACATTGAGGGGTACAACCGCTTTCCCCTGCTTCGAAAATGAGAGATAAAGCAATGGGTGCCGGGCATTGATCCAATTGATAAAGGGGCGGTCGTGGAGCTTGGGCATGATCGCATCCAACTGAACAGCCAATTTGGCCTTTGCCCGAATGAAGTCGATTTGCGCCAGAAAATTGATCGCCTTTCTTAAATCGTCTAAATGGGGGCGGACCTGGTCAGTAAGGGCGAGCAGAATACGATAGATTTCGCGTCGTTCTGCATACTCCAGTTCCCGAATTTCGTTGTTGGCATCGAAGACTTCAGCGGGTTCGAGAAACACAGTTTGCCCCGTTTGCGACTCGTCATGAACGAAGCCTTTGATTTTGCGTTTGTGCTCGGCGGCAATGGGTATTACCAGCCGTCCTCCACGAACGGTTAGCGAGAGATCGTCGGGAATCCAGCCATTTTGCCGGGCCTGCCGAATGATGCTATCGAGCCGTTTGCGCAGGTTAGCCTGCTCGCCGATAATTCGCCGACGAATGCTGGCTAATTCGGGCGAAGCAGAATCCCGGACATTTCCCCGATCATCAATGACGCGCTCAAGGGCTTCCGTCAGCTTTTTATCGACGCCAACTGGACCCGCTAATTCGCGAAGGAATGGGAAATTCGTACTTTCATCCCGTTTGGAGTCACTTTGGCGGGACAAAAAACGCAAACAGTCCTGAACGGTTCTAAGGGCTAGTTTAAGGTCGAAAAATTCGGCTTCAGTTAGCGCCATCCCTTCTACACGGACACGGCTCAGATGTGGTCGAACGTCGATGTAATTGCTATTCGGGAAGTCGGGTTCATACTGAACAATCTGTTTGAACTCCGTTGTTTGCTGAAGTAGTTTGTCGATAAGCTGTACATTATCCGTAAACCGAATCTTCTCAACATAATCCTGTCCCAGCGGACTGACGCAGGCTTCTTTAAGACGTTCGCGGATGGTATCGAAACCTAATTTTTGTTCTAAGGTATTTGGGTAAAGCATTACGTAGAGCCGCCCCTGCCAGGCCGGCTGATGATCACAACTGTTTAGACTAGTTTTCATAGCCAACTCGGATAGGAGCGGCATTTTATGAATAACAGCGCGCATGGATTATGGGTTCGATTATCGCAAATGCTCTAAACGTTCGAGCATTTCCAGACAGGCCCGGCTGTTGTGGTAGGGGCATTTCCACATACTGATTTTGTCGTTGCCAAGGACTTTGTGCGCTACGGTTACGCCACTGAACCACTCACCGTTTTTGAGGTCAAGCAGATATTTTTTGATGAACTCCCAACTTTTAATGGACTTATCTAAAAACGCTTTATCGTGTGTAAGCTGGTAAGCGTTCATGAACCCCACCATGGCCTCGGCCAGTACCCACCACGACCGTTCGCTATTGAGGTGACCATCGGGCTCAAGTTCATAGTTCATGCCGCCATCGGTAGGATCGAACCCGGTAGAAGCGGCCCGTGCCATTCTCACGCCCACATCCCGAACTGTTTTCTGGAGAGGCTTATCGCCGGGGTTTTTAGCCGCTAATACATCGGCGGCTTCGGGTAATAGCCAGGAGGCTTCAATATCATGACCATAGGAAATTGCCGTTCGCCGAACTGCCCAGTTCGTATCCATAAACAAATTCATGCGATACGTTTTCGGATCAATGATATGCTCCAGAAACATGTGCAATAGGCCCCGTATCTGATCGGCAACGGATTTGTCTGGCCAGACGCGATACAGACAGGTGAAAGCCTCCAGAATGTGGAGGTGCGTGTTCATCGTCTTTATCTCCTGATTGTCGTATTTACTGATGATGTAATCCGTTGCCGGTGACCAATCCTGGTTGAGGGCTTCGACAAAGCCGCCTTTGCTTTGATCAAAGGCATGCTTCACCATGTGTTGAAATTGAGTCTTCGCGAGGGCCAGAGCAGGAGCGGAGTTTGTAGCATGTACATACTCACTTAAACCGTAAAGTGCGAAGGCTTCGCCATAGGAGTGCTTGAGGGGGTATTTGGGCTGGCCCATCGCATCAACTGACCAATACACGCCACCATATTGCGGATCGATAAAATATTGATGAATATATTGAAAAGCCTGATCGGCGGTGGCTCGGTATTCTTCGTGATGGGTATGCCGAAGTGCCGCAGAGAATGTCCACAGGATACGGGCGTTCAGTACGATGCCTTTGTCTGCTTTAGGATCAGGTTGATTCTGGTAATTGACTCGACCATAGAATCCACCGTGATCGGCATCAGGTGCATAGCGTTGCCAATAGGCCAGAATATCTTTATGCTCCTGTCTTAATTCTGCGCGGAGTTGGTTTATATCCATGGGCAATGAATAATGAATAATGTAGAATGGATAATGAAGTCCACAGGCGTGAAACACTACTCATTATCCATTCTACCGCACGGGCGACCCCGATTATTCATTAGGATCTACTTCCTACTTCCATTACGGTCGCCACTGTGTCCTGAGTGGCCGTGACCTCCCCGTTCTTCAGTAAGTTCGGCTTTACTCTCAGTTGGCCACAGGTGTTCGTCTTCGGGCCCCTGCTTATTTTTGTTGGCATTGGTCATTGTTTTCTCGCCATTAGGCCGTTGACCACCGCTGTTCTGAGCGTTTTGATTGCGGCTTCGTTCGCGGCCGGGCTGCAAATCATTAGAGCCCGGCTGATCTGTGGTTTTGTGATTAGCCATGATAATTGTCTATTTGTTGTATAGACTAAATAACTGGCCAAAAGGCAGATTGTTTTAATACAGAAAAGCCCGTTCTAACTAGTTAGGACGGGCTTTTCTGTATTATTTAGGTAAGCTATTGGCTTAGTACCCTGGGTTCTGAGCAAGTATGCTCTTGCCCTGAGAGTCAATCTGCTGTTGCGGAATCGGCAGATACTCATCTTTGCCGGTGGTGTATTTAGCACCCGTGTAACCCACTGGCAACAGTTTGCCTTCGTAAGCAATGAAGGCGTTCAACACCGTAGAGGCCGTGCCCCAACGAACCAGGTCATAGAACCGGTGACCTTCGCCCGACAGCTCCAACTTCCGCTCAAACTGGATCGCCGTACGAGCCGCAGCCTTGTCGGCAAACGCTGTGTACAAACCGATCTGGTAGTTAGCTGCATTAGCACCAGCTGCCGTTTTCACGTAAGCAGTGCCTTTGGCACGACTCCGAATCTGGTTTACATACGATAGAGCGGTCGCTAAGCTACCTACTTCCACTTCGCACTCAGCCGCCATCAGCAGCACGTCAGCGTAGCGGATGATGTTGTAGTTGATGGCCGAGTAACCATCCGTCCACGAGCTACCATCGGTCAGTACTTTATCCTGCGATTTGTAGAACACAAACTTGATCGGTGAGTAAGGACCAGCAAAACCTTGGTCACGAATCCAGTCCAGACCTGGGTGCACCTGCCAATCCAGGTAAGGAATACCCCGACGGCCTATCGACCAGTCCAGACGAGGATCTACCGGACCCGCATCGGGTGTAAACGGCGCACTTGACGCAATTCCCTGGTCAGTTTTCAACTGGTTTGCAGCTGAATTGTAGGAGCCATCCAGTAAGGGTAAGCCATTGGCATCTACCCGGAACGAGTTAGCCAATTCAAAGCTAGGGGCAAAGAATCCGCAGCAACCAGCCGGACCGTTAGAACCCGTGTTGTAAGGGAAGTTCAGTACGAGGTCAGGGTTGGCATTATCTGAGTTACCCGCGTTGGCAGCTGCCTGAATAGCGAACACCGACTCCGAGCTGTTATCCTTGGCGGCATTAAAGTTATCCTGGAAGTTGGCCACCAGCGCATACTTTTTCCCGTCCGAGGTAACACCACTGGCAATCACCTGATCGAACAGGGCTTTCGCTTCAGCGTATTTCTTCTCATAGAGGTACGTTTTAGCCAGATAAGCTGTAGCCGCCCATTTATTGGCCCGGCCCACGGCTCCCTGGCTAGCAGGCAGGTTGTCAACAGCGTATTTGAAATCAGCCTCAATATTAGGCCAGATGTCGGCGCTATTGGGGACGGCTTCAATACCCGTACCGTAATCCTTCGTTTCATCCACATACGGGACTTTGTTGAACGAACGCTTCAGTTCAAAGTAGTAGTGAGCGCGCAGGAAGCGAGCTTCCCCCGAGATGCGGGCTTTGTCGGCGGCCGTTACATCCGCACCGGCCGAAGCCAGCGAGCGCAAGGTCGAATTACACCGGGCAACTCCTTCGTACATAGCATTCCATTTGGCGTTTACTTCCCCGCTGGTGGCTAAAATGCCATAGGTTTGGAATGGCGTCAGGGCGTTAAAGTCCCCGGAGTTGGAGCCTTTGTTGGCATCTCCGCCGGAAACACTACCGCGAACCCAGTTAAACGAGCTGGCGGATTGGGAAAAACCACGGGCATTCAATTGGGCATAAGCGCCAACCAAGAGTCCGTCCAGACCAGCTTTGGAGGTTAACTGAGCCCCAGATAACTGACCCGTGGCCGGTACATCCAGGAATTTATCTTGACAGGCGAAGGTAACCAGCATCATCAGAGCAGTGGCTACGGTCCCCTTTGTAATCGGATTTTTCATAGTGCGATTTGCCTAAGAAATAAGATGAGTTTGAGTTATGTTAGAAACCGAAGCTTAAGCCCACGTTGTAGCCACGCTGAACCGGATAGTTACCCACGTCGATACCGAAGTTCTGGTCAGCCGAACCACCAACGCCTGGATCAAGACCCGAGTATTTGGTGATGGTGAACAGGTTAGTGGCCGATACAGATAAGCGCAACCGGCTCAGGTTCACTTTGTTCAGAACCACCGCTGGGAAGGTGTAGCCTAAGTTCAGATACTGCATCCGGGCGTATGAACCGTTCTCTACGTAGTACGAGTTGGCCTGGGTGTTGGTACTGAAGTTCGAAGCACTCTCGAAAATGGGCACTGTGGTGTTTGTGTGTGTTGGTAACCATGAATCCCGTACACGGCCACCCATAGCAGCACCTGTGAAAGATGGGTAGAAATCGGTGAACCAGCGCTGGTTGTTGAAGATCTTGTTGCCCAGCGATGCGTACAGGTTGGTGTTCAGATCGAAACCTTTGTACTTCAGCGTCAGGGTGATACTACCCGTGAACTTCGGAATGGGGCTTCCCAGGAACTGGCGGTCGTCATCATTGATCTTGCCATCACCATTGGTGTCCTGGTAACGGAAACGGCCTGGAGCGGCACCATCCTGCGTTGGGGCCGCGGCCACTTCTTCTTTGGTATTGAATAGACCGATAACATTGTATCCGAAGAACGAAGACAGGTCATGACCAGGTTGGTTACGAACCACGTTGGTGCTCAAACGAGTACCGCCTGCGTTGAAGTACGGAACCGATGGGTCAATGGCTGTGATCTTGTTATCCAGGAAACTGGCAATACCTGTTACTTCATAGGTCAGATCCCCCGAGAGTGTACCCCGATTGGTCACCAGAATGTCGATCCCTTTGTTGGTCATGCTGGCTACGTTTTTGTAGGGAGCGCTCGACCGAACACCTACGACACCCGGCAATGCCAATGGGTAGAGCAGATCCTTGGTGTCCTTCTGCCAGAAATCAAGTACCACTTCCAACTTATTGTTGAAGAACGTTCCATCGACCCCAATGTTCTTGGTGATACTGGATTCCCACTTAGCTTCTGGGTTCCCGATCTGGCTCCGGTAGAAGCCTTGCGAAATCGAGTTATTGGTGCCACCGAGGTCATAACCCTGACCAGCCCCACCACCGTAGAGGTTAAACTGGTTAGTAGCACTCAGGTAGTTGGAGTTACCCATGATACCGTACCCACCCCGTACTTTCAGGTCTGATACCCAGGGTAGGTTTTTCATGAACTCCTCGCCCGACAAACGCCAGGCTGCTGAGGCAGCAGGGAACACCCCGTACCGGTTGGAAGCCGCAAACTGAGACGAACCATCCCGGCGGATAACTCCCGTCAGGATATACTTGTCATTGTAGGTATAACGAGCCTGCGCAAACAAGGAATAAAATTTATTCCCGAGGAAATAGTTACTTCCAACACCGCGGGTGGCGCCTGGCGTGGTTGTGTTGATGGTCACGTAGTTAGGGTCCTGCGAGAATGGGTTCTGACCCGATCCGTTGATGTTACGACCCAGCCCTGTGTTCAGCGCTTCGATACCGCCTAACGCAAAGATGTCATGGCGACCAAACTTCTGTTTGAAAGTAGCCGTGTTGGTAAAGGTCCAGGCTAAGCCATAACCCGATCCTTCGCTGTAGGTGTAGGTGGTGTTATTCTCCGAGTTTTCGTACTGTACCCGACCGTAGCTATTAAAATAGTTGCTGAAATACGTACCACCAATGCTGCTGCGCAGGGTTAAGGATGGAAGTACATCGTATTCTAAATACGCATTACCAAAGCCGAAGATGTTGAAGTTGCCGTTGTTAGCGTTTGCCATACGGTCAGCAACCGGATTACGGGGGTTGTTGAAGCCTGGAGCGGCTGTACCGGCATACCCACCGAAGGAGTTATAAATCGGGATGATTGGCGGCATACGGAACGCCGACAACACTTCATTTTCGTCCGAAGCAGCACTTGAGTTGTTATTGGTAGCATTACCCAATTGGTTTCCCACACCGCCCAAAATGCCTTTGGTTGCAACATACGAAATCTGGAAATTTTCGCCGAACCGGAGTTTCTTGGTGATATCGAACTCGGTATTAGCACGGAGATTGTATTTTTTGAATTCATTATTAATAACAATCCCTGACTGCTGTTGCATACCCAGGCTAATATAGAATCGGCTTGATTCAGTACCACCCGAGAAACCAAGTTGATGGCGCATTAATGGAGCTACACGGGTAATGGCTGCATACCAGTCGGTGCCTGCTTTGTTAGATGGAATTACGTTGTAAATCGCACCGTTAGCCGAATTGACGTTATACTTAGCGGCTTCAGCCGTTAGATCTACCTGCGAAGCCGACAAGCCCGAACGGCTACCAACCAACAGATAATCTGGCAGAACAGGTGTTAAGCCCGAGCCATACTGACCACCGGCAATACCCGCAAAGCTCGTCGCATCGGGGGTTGTACCAGCCTGGTACAAGTCATTTTTACGGGCCTGCCAGCTCCAGTCGGCCTGCTCCTGTGGATTCAGGATTGGTAAGCTTTTGCCTGGATCGGTAGCACCAAATAAACCATCGTAGCTAACACTTAATTTCTGCGCCCGACGCTGACCTTTCTTGGTTGTCAACACGATCACACCCGAAGCTGCCCGCGCTCCATAAATCGAAGCTGAGGCCGCATCTTTCAGTACCGTGGTACTTTCAATGTCATCCGGTGCGAGGAATTGAATGTTCTGGGTCGGTACACCATCCACTACATATAATGGCTGGTTACCACCGAACGAACCGAAGCCCCGCACTCGAACCTGGCTGGAGGTACCTGGCTGTCCGTTAGTGATCACGGTTACCCCGGCTACACGGCCCTGTAGCTGTTGCTCCACGTTTGCCGAAGGAACAACCTTCAATTGAGCGGGTTTCACAGTGGATACGGCTCCAGTTACATCCCGACGATTTTCAGTGGAGTACCCGGTTACTACTACTTCACTAAGAGCGGTAGCATCATCTTCGAGAGATACGGTTACGGCGGTACGGTTACCTACATTAATTTCCTGGGTTTTAAAGCCAATGGCTGATACAACCAGCACCGGGTTGGCGCCCCGGATGTTTAAGGCAAAGTTACCGCTTGCGTCGGAACTGGTACCCGTTTGGGTCCCTTTTAGGACCACGTTGGCACCTGGTACGGGACCATCAGTACCCGTAATTTTACCCGTCAATCGACGGTCTTGGGCAGAGGCTGATAAGCCCCAGAGCAGTAGAACTGCGCCCAGAAAAGCGGTCTGCAGAAACCTGTAGAGCGTTGCTTTCATGAAGATTAGGTTGGTTATATATTGAGTTAAACGCATCAATATTAAGTTAGTTTAGTTATACTTCAAAGTGAAATCTTAATAAATGTACACTGGCTGGCTAATTAAAAAAATATCAATTATTAAAAAAACCATATTGAAATATTAACAACAATCTGATAATCAAATTATTGTATGTAGTTAAAATTATATTATGTTAGATTAGTTATATATAATTTTAATATAGTTCTGTTTTAACTAGTTATTGACTATAGAGTGGCTTAAGAAATTATAGGCGTATTTTTGTCGCTATATGCATACCAACTATTACTTTCTACGGCAGCTTGCTCCAGTCCTCGAATCCCATTTACTAGGTAATTTTGCGCTAATTTCAGGGACTGCTAACCCACTTTCAAAGGGGCTCCTATTCATGGAATGTTTCAGTCAGGACCGTGATGAAGTTGTGCTCATTTTTGCGCAGGCCAGGGGGAAAAACAATTACTATAAACCATTCTACATAAAAGCAACGTTACGCCCCGATTTCTCTGGATTGTTCTTTCCTGAGTCTGTGCAACGTGCACGAACGAATAGTGTTGATTTATTTGAAACAGTAGTTGGAGAAACGGGGCAGGAACGGGCAGTTATTGGTGTTCGTTCATTTTTGAACGAGCGCTGCCTGGCTATTTTGTTGGAGGGCGGTTTCTCATTAGTATTTAAATTTTTCGGCAACCGGCCTAACTTACTGGCTTTCTTCAACAATGGGGTTGTCGATCTGTTTAACCGCCAATTAGTAAGTGATGAGCATCTCCTTTTCTCGTCTATTGACCGCCCAATCGATCAATCTTATGCGGCTTTCGAGCGGGCTAATTTCGACCATCGAAAACTGTTTCCAACCTTCGGGAAAGTTGTAAATGAATGGATCAGCAAGCAAGAATCGGAAAATCTAGAGGAGGGTAAACCCCAGTGGACTATTATTCAGGACACTTTGCGGCTACTCGAACACCCCCGGTATTACTTGACGCAACTGCATCATACGCCAACCTTGAGCCTGTTACCAATGGTCGATCCAGACGCTGGGGAGGCTCCCAACCGATCCTATTTGCGCGAGTTTGACGATCCTGTTGAGGCCGCTAATCGGTTTTATACTACTTATAACGGACTAGGTATTTTTGAGCATGAGAAAGCAAACCTATTACGCCTTCTCGAAAAGCGTCAGAAACGGGCAAAAGGACAGCTTGCGGGCGCTATGCAACGACTTATATCGCGTGAAGAGGGAGCGAGTCATGAAGAAATGGGACATATACTGATGGCAAATCTTCATGATGTACCACAGATACCAGGGGCTAAATCTCCTGAACGGTTAACACTATACGATTTCTATCGCGATCAACCAATAATCCTAAAACTTAAGCCTGACCTAAGTCCTCAGAAAAACGCGGAGAACTTTTATCGAAAGGCAAAGAATGAAAAAATTGAAGAGAAACACTTGACAGAGATGGTAGCCAACCGTGAAGTGGAAATAGCGCGGATTAACCAGCAGAAAGTTGATTTAGCCGGAATTCAAACCCTAAAAGAACTACGTCGCTATGTGAAACAACAAAATTTACTCACGGATTCGGCGGACCGAATTTCGCCCAATAATGATGCTGGGCCTATATTTAAAGAAGTAACAATTGATGCCTTTCGCATTCTGATTGGCCGGAATGCGAAAAATAATGATTTACTAACATTGAAATATGCTTACAAAGACGATCTCTGGCTTCATGCCCGTGATGTATCTGGTTCGCACGTAATTGTGAAATACCAGGCCGGTAAGACCTTTCCTCGTCATGTTATCGAACGGGCCGCTGAGTTAGCTGCATGGTACTCAAAACGCCGAACTGATAGCTTATGCCCTGTTGTTGTTACTCCCAAAAAATTTGTTCGTAAGCCGAAAGGCCTTGCTCCTGGGCAAGTGATTGTGGAGAAAGAAGATGTTGTCCTGGTTGCGCCAAAGGGAGAGTGAGAAGATATATGATGTATGGATTCAGACTGGACACCTACATCATATATCATACATCCTACTTACTTTGCCCGTATGGCAATTACGGGATCGAGACGGGCCGCTGAAAATGCGGGAATAATTCCCGACATAATGCCAATGATACTAGAAACACCCAGCCCCAATGCGATATTATCCGCTGTTAACTGGAGATCAAGGCTTCCTAAATCCATGAACGACAGTAGGTAAACCAGAAAGATACCGGCTAACCCGCCAACTAAGCTTAATAGCACAGCTTCAAATAAAAACTGAAACAGAATGAAGTAATTCTTTGCTCCCAGCGATTTCTGAATACCGATGATATTGGTGCGCTCTTTCACACTAACGAACATAATGTTGGCAATTCCAAAGCCACCGATCAGAATCGAAAAACCACCAATTACCCAGCCTGCTAAGGTTAAAACGGAAAAAATACCACTGATTGCCTGTGCGGCAGCTTCGGGGCGGTTAATGGCAAAATTATCATCTTGCGTAGGACGTAATCCACGTCGGGTACGCATCAACCCGCGAATTTCACTCTCCAGTTCGAGCAATCCCTCATCCGTATCATACCCTTTGATTGCCAGCGTAATATTCGGATTGAGGGAGTGAAACATCTTCGCAAAGGCGCCATAAGGAATCAGGCATTTGATGTCTGGATTACCGCCTACGTTAAGGATGCTTTCACCTTTCTTTTTCTGAACACCAATGACCGAAAAGTTCATGCCATTTATTTTAAACGACTTGCCAAGAGGATCCTGACCTGGAAAGAGGTTTTCGGCCACGTCGGACCCAATGATAGTTACATTGCGGGCAACGTCAACTTCCTGCTGGGTAAAATAACGACCCTGTTCAACCGGCACATCCGAGATCTTGTTGTAATCCAATGTTGTTCCCTGAATGAGGGCAATCATGCTGTTGTTATCCTTTTTGATCGTAATCCGACCTTTGAAAGACATAGCCACAACCGCCTGAGCATTTTCAAGCCGTTCACTTAGAAAGCGGTACTCCTTATAGGTGGGTACTGGCCGTTGAAAATATTTCCACCACTGAAAATCGCCACTAAAGACCCAGGGCCATTTTTCTACATACACCACCTTATCGCCAATGAAGGACAGGCTTTCTTTGATGTTTCGTTCTAGTGAATCGACCAGCGTAAAAACGGCGATGATCGCAAAAATACCAATGGTTACCCCAAGTAGCGATAACATTGTACGAAGAAGGTTCGAGCGAAGTGCCTGCCACGCGAACCGAAAACTTTCAAAAGTCTGACGAATAAATCGCATCTGGTATAAAGAGCGAAAAAGTGAATAACCAGCCTAGTCTAGCACGCCCTAGAGCCATGCTGCCTACAAGGTTCCAAGCAATGAAAGTACAACATGAGGTTTGCATCGCCAACGAATTTCGGACAAGTATAAACTTCTGGCGGATAAGTGGTTGATTTGGGTATCAGCGGGATACCGTTATTTTTGTAGTTTACGGCATAATACAACCTAACTGAAGCGTAACCTATGAAACAATGCAGTACATACTATTTACCATTCCTGCTTTTTACGTTAGGAGTAACCGCCTGCAAAACGCAAGCCCCTTCAACAACGACCGATACGAAGGTAACGCAGAGTCAGGGTGTTTATCAATATCGTGACGAAGACCCAACTGTAAAACCCTTTTTCTCTGATCGGGTAGGCGTAACCGGGCGTAATGGCATGGTGGCATCGGCCCATCCCGAAGCATCGCAGGTAGGACTAAACATCCTGAAAGCGGGAGGGAATGCGGTGGATGCGGCTGTAGCCGTACAGTTTGCATTAGCTGTAGTGTATCCGGGTGCCGGCAATATCGGGGGTGGTGGATTTATGGTTTATCGGGATAATGTCGGTAAAGCGTATACGCTCGACTATCGTGAAAAAGCGCCCGGCCGTGCCACCCAGAATATGTATCTTGATTCACTGGGCAATGTTCGACCCGGTTTGAGCATTAGCGGGCATCTGGCGAGTGGGGTTCCCGGTTCAGTTGATGGAATGGCCGAAGCCCATAAACGCTTTGGGAAACTAACCTGGACACAGGTAATACAGCCAGCTATCGATCTGGCTGCCAAAGGGTTTGCGCTAACCGAACGTGATGCACTGGGCCTAAATCGGATCAAAACCGATCTGAATACAATTAACCCTGGTAAAACATACTTCCTGAAAAGTGCCGTTCTTACGGATACAGTTACCTGGCATAAAGGTGAATTATTCGTGCAATCTGATTTAGCAAAAACGCTACAGCGGATTCAGGCGCAGGGAAGAGCCGGGTTTTATGAAGGCGAAACGGCCCGGCTGTTGGCAGAAGAGATGGTTCGTGGAAAAGGGCTGATTACGGAAGAAGATTTGAAAAATTACCATTCTGTCTGGCGGGAGCCAATTCAGGCGAAATACAAAGAGTACAATGTTATTACGATGCCACCAACCTCAAGCGGTGGGGTTGCTTTACTACAAATGATGCGCCTGACAGAGCCATATCCGCTCCGAAAGTGGGGCTGGAATCGCGACAGTACGGTGCAGGTAATGATAGAGGCCGAGCGTCGTGTGTATGCCGACCGGGCTAAGTTTCTGGGTGATCCCGATTTTGTGAAGGTGCCTGTTAGCCAATTAATAAGCCCGGACTACCTGCGTACGCGCTGGACGGATTTCTCATGGGCTAAGGCTACCGATAGTAAAGACGTGAAGGGCGGCACTATTCCTGGATACGAAAGCCTCGAAACTACCCACTTTTCGGTGGTCGATAAAGAGGGTAATGCCGTAAGTATCACCACAACCCTGAATGGTGGTTACGGGAGCCGGGTGGTTATAGGTGGCGCTGGTTTTTTCATGAACAATGAAATGGATGATTTTAGTGTAAAACCAGGCGTTCCAAACATGTTTGGTTTAATTGGAAATCAGGCCAACGCCATCGCGCCTAATAAACGCATGCTCTCGTCGATGACTCCAACTATTCTGGAAAAAGACGGGAAACTGTTTATGGTGGTGGGAACGCCGGGTGGTTCAACCATTATTACGTCGGTATACCAGACCATTCTGAACGTTATAGAACATGGTATGACCATGCAGCAGGCGGTTAATGCGCTCAAGTTCCATCACCAGTGGTTACCCGATAAAACGATTTTCGAAAATGGAGCCTTTTCCGACGCCACGATTCAGGCGCTGCAAAACCGGGGCTATACTCTGGAAAAACTCACAAATACATTGGGTCGTATGGACTGCGTACTGATCCGCCCCGACGGCTCCTATGAGGGCGCATCTGACCCAAGAGCTGACAATACCGCGAGGGGGTATTAATGCGAGCAGTTGATCCGTGAACAGGCAGCTTCCTGTTGCTGGATTTGAGTGTAGAATACAGAACAAGGCATTCAGCTAGTCATATAACCATCGGTGTAAAATAGGTATCAGCCTATTACACCGATGGTTATATTTCATTTTCAGATACTCGTTCTTACATTCACGACCCCTCAGGATATGCTCAAAGCGAAAAAACAGCAGGCGACTAAGCCCCTTAAATCCAAAAAAACACCCATCCGGGAATGGTTCGATTCGGTACTTTTTGCGGTTATTGCCGCTACGCTTATCCGGTTTCTGACCTTTGAAGCCTACGCCATTCCGACACCTTCCATGGAAAACAGCCTGATGGTTGGCGATTTCCTATTCGTCAGCAAGCTGCATTATGGTATTCGTACCCCCAAAACGCCCCTGCAAATACCGCTTACCCATCAGAAAATCTGGGGTACCGATCTACCATCCTATAGCACAGCCATTCAGTTGCCAATTTATCGGTTGCCTGGTTTTACGCATGTGAAAAATGGGGATGTTGTGGTCTTCAATTACCCACCGCCTAAAGCTGGGGAACCTGCCTATCCAACCGATTTAAAAACCAATTTTATAAAACGATGTATCGGTATTCCCGGCGATGTAGTGGAGATTCGTCAGGAGCAGGTATATGTTAATGGTAAGGCGTTCCCAACGCCAGCCCGATCTGAAACGACTTATTTTGTGAAAACCAATGAGGTACTTGACGAGCGATTTTTTCGGAAATACGATATCGTCAATGATTTCAAATCGCCGGAGGGACCGTTCATTAACTGGCAGCCGCTTGAGTCCTATAATGAGTCAACGAAATCGTCTACACTAGTAGGCTACCGAGTCAATATGACGGAGGAAGTCAGGCATAAATTTGCCGGATTCGATTGGGTGAAGGGAATTGAACCCATAACGGAGCCGAAAGGATTAGCTACACAGGGCATCTATGGTGGGTCAGCTTATCCCTGGAATCAGGATAATTTCGGTCCGCTTACCATTCCTAAAAAAGGGGTTACAATACCCATCAATACCCAAACAATTGCCGTATATGGGACTGCCATTCAGCGGTATGAAGAGAATCAGACGGTAGAGGTAACGCCAACTGGCATTCGCATTGACGGCCAGCCAATAACCACCTATACCTTCAAACAGGATTATTACTTCATGATGGGCGACAACCGACACAACTCAGAGGATTCCCGTTACTGGGGGTTTGTTCCTGAAGATCATATTGTTGGTAAAGCGGTATTTGTCTGGATGTCAATCGATCCTGTTCCGGCTGATATCTGGCACAAAGTACGCTGGGATCGCTTGTTCCGTGTGATTAACTAGGAGGATTTAACTGAGGAGTAAGAAATAGATAAAAATAACTATGTAGTTCTTCTTATCTATTTCTTACTCACAAACCGATTCCCTTTTATATAATATCGATACGGCAAATCAGCGCCGTGCGTTAGGCCGATACGGGTTGTGGTGACCATATCGAAGTCGTGCAATACCGGCCCACGAATATAAATTGAACCTGTTACCAGCGATGAGGCATTATCATGCTCCCGACTAATGCCCATCGCAATGGTGAGTTTGCCGGGTCCGTTGGCGAGATTACGCTGACCATCGGCGGTTGTGGCGTCGATGGTATTGTTACGATAGCGTTCGAAGCCGGTCTTAAAGGCTTCGTTACGCCGGAGTCCCATCAGGTCAATGCCTTCTGTAGGTTCGAGGGCCCGAATGAGCACCGCTTCTCCTACGCCCTCGGGACCTGATACGACATTGATACAGTTGTAGTGGTTGTAAATCTGATAGACATACAACGTTCCGGCTGGCCCAAACATGGCGGCATTGCGGACTGTTTGCCGCCGGTAAGCGTGGCAGGCTGGATCATCAGTTAAATAGCCTTCCGTTTCCACAATAATGCCTGCTGTTATGCCTTCCAGCGGTCCGTCGCCACGGCTCTCGTGTACGAGTTCACAACCGAGCAGGAGTTGAGCCAGCGTTAGGGTGTCGTGTGACTGATAGAAAGTATGGTCAAGAATTGTCAAGAGTAGCAGGAGTTTTTAGATCACATTCATCGTCTGCTCTTTGATTTTTTCCAGCTCGTCTTTCATCTGTACAACCAGCCGCTGAATGGCTGCGTCGTTGGCCTTGGAACCAATCGTATTAATTTCCCGACCAATCTCCTGCGAGATGAAATTTAGTTTTTTTCCATTGGCTTCTTCTGTTGAAAGCACCTCTAAGAAGTAGCTAAGGTGGCTTTTGAGCCGGACTTTCTCTTCTGAAATGTCGAACTTCTCAACATAATAGACCAACTCCTGTTCAAAGCGGTTCTGATCGAACGATTCGCTGTCCAATAGCTCTTTTACCGAGTTTCGCATCCGATCCCGAACGCCCGGAATCCGCCGAACATCCTGCTCTTCAATAGCTGCCAATCGGTCGGTAATGATCTGGATATACTCCTGAAATTTGCTCTCCAAAACGGCCCCATCCTGCTTACGGAATCCATCGCACCGGCGCAATGCTTCCTGCACAGCGGCCTGTACGGTTATCCAGTCCGATGCGTCATCCGTCGGGTCGGCGGATTCGGTCAGGTAGGCATTCGGTTGCTGGAGAGCCAGTTGCAGCACATCGCTGTCTGGTATACTCATAAGCATTGTGTTGGCAGTTTCCTTTAAATCACTCACATACGCCTGCACCAGTGGGCGATTAATGGTTACACCCGGCCGTATGCCACTGGTACGAGCCAGATTGAGCGAAAGCTCTACTTTGCCGCGTTCCAACTGCTGAGTCAGCAAGGCACGCAACTCAATTTCTTTATCAGAAAACTGCCGGGGCATCCGGCAATAAATATCTAAAAACTTTGAGTTCAGGGTTTTAATTTCCGCCGTTACAGACAAGCCACCAGCTTCCACTGTTGCATTGCCGAAGCCAGTCATTGATTTGAGCATTCGATTGGTATGGTTTTGTATGGGTTGTTAAGTTAATAGGTTATCGCGCCATAGTTTATTAAGTAAGTCATAAGATGTATAACTCAATAAACCACTGATTCAATAACCAACCGCCCTACTTCAGGGCTCCTGCTTCTAGTTCTAAAAACTCCTTGCGGTTGCGGGCAACATCAATGGCGGTATAAATGGCCTGGAGCATGGAGGTTTCGTCGGCAAGGTCTTTGCCAGCAATATCATAGGCGGTCCCATGATCGGGCGATGTTCGTACGGCGGGCATGCCAGCCGTAAAGTTCACGCCTTCCTCAAAGGCAATAGCCTTAAACGGAATCAGACCCTGATCGTGGTACATGGCCAAAACTGCGTCGAATTTCTTGTAAGCCCTGGTGCCAAAGAAACCATCAGCAGGGTAGGGTCCAAAAACCAGTTCTCCTTTGTTGGCCAATTCGATGAGCAGTGGCTTAATAATGTCCTGCTCCTCACTGCCTAGTAGTCCTTCTTCACCCGCATGAGGGTTCAGGCCGAGTACCGCAATTTTCGGTTTTTCGATGCCAAAATCCTGCTTCAGCGACTGCATCATCATATGCAATTTCTGGACAATACGCTCACGCGTGACATTCTGCCGGACGCGCCCCAAGGGGACATGACCTGTTACAACGCCAATCCGTAAGGTTTCGCTGACCATGAACATCAGATTATCCTCAACCCCAAATTCCTGCGCCAGGTATTCGGTATGGCCAGGGAATTTGAACTCTTCCGACTGGATGTTGTATTTGTTGATTGGAGCGGTTACGAGGGCATCTAACTTGCCATTCTTTAGGTCATCAACGGCCCGTTGCAAGCAAGCCAATGCGGCCTGGCCCGCTTCGGGAGTCACTTGGCCGGGCTGAATTTCCTGATTTTGGTCGGGCCAGCAGGTGATTACGTTGGTCAGTTTATGACTGATCTGACCAATCGTCTGTGCTCCATTCAGATTCCAGTCTTTCAGGTTCAACAAATTCCGATACCGATTCAAAATCCGCATGGAACCGTAGATAACAGGCGTACAGATTTTTTGCAATCGGTTATACTGAAGGGCTTTTAGAATTACTTCGGGACCAATGCCATTATAATCGCCCAGCGAAATGCCGATCACTAGCCGATCCTCTCGACCTGCATATTCGGTTGGCTGAGCTGCCTGATTACCAAAATCACGCGATCCTCCTTCGCTTAGTAAGGATTCGCGAGGTTGATTCCGGTTGTTGTTCGGATTCCGATCCCGATCCTGCCGGTTTTCATCACGTTGGCGAGCTTCGTTGGGGCGCTGACCGTTGTTGGGCTGCCGATTATCCCGTTGGTTCTTGGGCCGTGGCTCGTCAGTTCGGCCCGGTTGCTGTCGGTTCTCCCGTTGATTCTGCACGGGTTTGTACGATCGCTCAGGCCGATTTGGCGCATCATTTACCGCATTATCCTTTTTTCGGTTGTCTTGATAAGGAACATCCTGGCGATTGTTGCGGGGCTGATTGTTCTGCCGTTGCTCTGTCGATGGCTGTACTTGCGCATCGGTTGAGCGGGTATCAGGTTTTGGCCCACCTGAAGAGGTATTGCGGGATTGGTTCGGTTCGTTCGGTTGGCGTTGTTCCATGTACTTTTCGTAGTTTCGCCAAGAATTTTAACTAGTGAAGAATGAAGAATTAAGAGTGAAGAATAAATGGTAAACTATCAAGCGAAGCTTTTCATTTTTCATTTTTCACTTTTCATTCTTCACTCATATAGCCGCAAGTTACGAAAACCCCCCGGATGTCCCAGAATCAACCATCTATTCTGATTGCCGACGAAATGCACCCGTCGCTCTTTGCCATGCTTACAGAAGCTGGCTTTTTGTATGAGTATCAACCAAAAATTAGCCGAGCCGAGCTGATAACGAGCCTTGCACCCTTTACCGGTCTTATTATTCGGAGCAAAACGACTGTCGATGAGGAACTGCTAAGTCAGGCCCCTAACCTACGTTTTATTGGGCGGGCTGGAGCTGGTTTAGATCTGATTGACCTTGAGGTTGCCGAACGGCGAGGTATTGCCGTTTTTCACGCAGGTCAAGGAAATCGAGATGCGGTTGCCGAGCATACCGTAGGTATGTTGCTGGCACTCCTGGCCAATATCCTGAAAGCCGATCGTGAAGTGCGTCAGGGAATTTGGGATCGGGAGGGCAACCGAGGGTATGAACTCGGTAGTCTTACCGTTGGTCTGGTTGGCTACGGCAACAATGGTCGGGCTACCGCTCAGCGGCTTAGTGGCTTTGGATGCCGCGTACTGGCTTACGACAAATTTCTGACGAACTATGGAGACGGCTTTGCTCAGGAGGCTTCACTAGCCCAGATTATGGCCGAAGCGGATGTACTGAGCCTACACGTGCCACTGACTGATGAAACGCGGATGATGATTAACGATTCATTCATCGACCAAGTGGCCAAACCATTCTACCTGAATAATATAGCCAGGGGCGAAATTGTGTCACTGGCAGCCGTTGTCCGTGGATTGGAAAGTGGCAAAATTCGTGGGGCTAGTTTAGACGTACTGGAAAACGAAAAGTTAGCAAAACTAACGCCCGATCAGCAAGCCGCCTTTGATTATCTGCGCCAGTCGAATCGGGTAGTACTAACGCCACACATAGCAGGCTGGACCCACGAAAGCTACGTTCGTATCAACGAAGTACTGATAAGGCAAATCAAGCAGATGTAGAGCCCGGTCGGCCCTTTCCCCATCCTTGCGGTTCCACTTGCCAGACGGTATTACTGGTGAACAAGAACCGCAGGGATGCGGCAACGGCCGACCGGGCTCTACTTTGTTATTGTAAGATTAGCGCTTGTACAAACCGTCCCTGCATCATTGGTAAGGCAGATTTGACCTGTAACTGCCCCCGTTGGAACCGTTGCAAGTAGCGAACTGCCCGATAGCCTGAAGGTTGCCGGAGTTGATGTGCCACCATTAAAACGCACGGCTGTTACAGATGATAAGTTCTGTCCGGTAATGGTAATCTCATCACCAATTTTAGCCGTCTTGGGCAGGAAGTCCGTGATGGTTACTAATCGGATAGGCGAAAAAAACATGGGTGTCGCAATTTCACCGGCAGCGTTTACCACACGTAATGGGCCTGATTGTGCATCGGCTGATACAAGAATCCAGCGCTCGGTATCTTCATTTTTCCCTCCATCAACTGCTTGTGTAGCTGAACCGGTAAAGAAAATTTGTGCGTTCAACAGGAAATCTCCCCGTACAACAATCCGTTCTCCCGGTCGTGCTTTTGCGGGTAGAATATCAGAAACAACGGGCGGTTGCACGACTACTAACGGAGCGGAAGCCGTACCTGCCCGGCTTGAAACGGTAATAGGGCCGCTTACTGCAGTTTCTGGCACGCCAATAAGTAAGTCAATACCTTCATTTCTGCTGGTGATGGGCACCGTAATACCACTAACACTGACCGCAGTAATACGATACAAGTTCTTGCCCGAAACGGTGAGTGTTCGCCCGCGAAGTTGACGTGCTGGCGTAATAACGAGGTTAGAAGGGGGCAGATAGAAAAAGAAAAGATCTGTAGCGGTAGTGTTTCCGCCAATACTACTGGCCGAAATCTGTACCGGTCCCGACGATGTCAGGGCAGGTATTGTGACTTCAAGCTGTGTATCACTTATTATGCGGAATATAGCTCCCACATTGCCTACTGTCATACCGGTTACATCACGGAGATTACGGCCATTCACAAGGAGTTTATCTCCGGCAATACCATCCTGAGCCAGTAAATTAGTAATGAAAGGGGGTTGGATGATCTTAACCGTATCGACACTGGTAGCTATTAATGTCTCGAATACCTTTACCGTTATCACACCCGATGTAGCCGTTGCCGGTATTGCCGTCCGAATCTCCGTGTCTTTTACTGTTGTTAGTGATTTTTCGGTAGGAAGCCCATTGATACTTACAATACCATCTATCAGATTTTGACCTTGTATAACTAATTCCGCACCGGGTTTGGCGCGTAGTGGACTAACGCTGGTAATCTGAGGTGTTCCCGCTACAATAAATTTACTGGTAGATTCACCGCCTTTTGTTTCAATAGCGAGTGCTACCGGGCCGTGGGGTAGTTTGGGCGGAACAACGATAGTGAGCTTTTGGGCTGTACTATCTTTTATCTCTGCCGTGACATCGTCGAAGCGAACCCGTTTAATTTGATTGAGGTAAGCCCCCGTAATAACGACCAGAGAACCAGGTAGCCCATTGCCGGGGGTAATTGTTGTTAATACAGGAACGGGTTGCTTTACCTTAAGCAGGAGTGGATCTGAGGTGCCTTCGTCAGTACGAACGCGAACCTGCGTATTTCCCGGTTGAACTAAGGGCACCGTTAATTGGATGATATTCTCGTCGTGACTGCTAATTTGAGCCGTAACAGCGGAGGAAGCAATACCAAAAGTTACAACAGGATCAGAGCCAAATTGGTAACCAGTTAGGGTAATTGCATCACCAACAAAGGCCTCTTTTGTCGATAATCCGGTTAATTCGGGTGGACTATTCTGTACGCGGCACCCAGATACAGCGATAAATGCAATAAAGAGAAAGAAAAATGATACAATCGAGTTCATAAACGGCAACGGGATACTATACCCGACGCATGATTGGTAAAATTAGTCAATTTGACTGTCAAAAAACCATTTCTTCCGAAAGCCTGTTAGACCTAATGAAGTATATAGTCTGTGAAAAGGTGAATGAAAACCGAAAGACAAAGCTAGATTTGGTAAAGCTGATTCTTCGAAAACGACCCGATTCATCTTTTTATTCTTCTGTATGCTACACTCTTCACATAGAATCAGCGAATGAACTACCGCAGCCTGAAAGCATCAAAATTACTAGCGATCTCTACACTTGGCGAACTCAAAGCCGCCGGGTATCAAACCCGTTCAATTAAGCAGGAATTACGCGACAATCTGATTGAGCGAATTAAAGAAAAGGAAGTTGTTTTTCCGGGAATATGGGGGTACGAAGATACCGTCATTCCCGATGTAGAACGGGCCATTTTGTCGATGCACCACATTAACCTCCTGGGGCTGCGTGGGCAGGCTAAAACCCGGATTGCACGCCTGATGGTCAATTTGTTAGACGAATATATTCCAGTGGTGGCCGGATCTGAACTGAACGATGACCCGTTGCAACCGCTCTCGCGTTTCGCCATCGATTTGATCGCCGAAAAAGGAGATCAGACCCCCATTGAGTGGATGCACCGAAGTGATCGTTACACCGAGAAACTTGCTACGCCCGATGTATCGGTAGCTGACCTTATCGGCGATGTAGACCCCATTAAAGCGGCCACGCTTAAACTGCCTTATTCCGACGAACGGACCATTCACTTTGGCCTGATTCCGCGCTCGCACCGCTGCATTTTTGTGATCAATGAATTGCCCGATTTACAGGCACGTATTCAGGTATCGTTGTTCAATATTTTGCAGGAAGGGGATATTCAGATTCGTGGGTTTAAACTGCGTTTGCCGCTCGATATTCAGTTTGTCTTTACGGCTAACCCAGAGGATTATACCAACCGGGGCAGCATTGTAACACCGTTGAAAGACCGGATCGATTCGCAGATTGTGACTCACTATCCGAAATCTATCGAAATCGGTAAAAAGATTACCATGCAGGAAGCTGTCGTGAAAACGGAACAGGCGGGCATGGTGAAAACGAATGAGCTGATTGCTGACCTGATTGAGCAAATCGCACTGGAAGCTCGTGAGAGTGAATATGTCGATTCGAAAAGCGGTGTTTCGGCCCGGATGACCATTTCGGCTTATGAGAATTTACTCTCCTCTGCCGAACGGCGGGCGTTGCTCAATGGCGAAAAAGAAACCTATGTCCGTATTGCCGATCTGTATGGTGTTGTGCCAGCCATTTGCGGTAAGGTCGAACTTGTATATGAAGGTGAGGTAGAGGGCCCTGTTATTGTAGCGCAGAACCTGATTGGTAAAGCCATTCGAAATCAGTTTTTACAGTACTTCCCGAATCCAGAGAAAGCCAAAAAGGATAAGCGCGGCAACCCCTACAAGAAAATCACGGACTGGTTTGGTGATGGCAATACCATGGACATTCTAAACGATCTGACCAACCGCGACTACGAAGCCCGACTCCGTACAATCGACGGCCTGGATGATGTTGTGGATCAGTTTCACGAACGTATGAGCAAAGCCGAAAAACTGTTTATGATGGAGTTCGCTTTGCATGGCTTGGCCGAGCATTCGCTCGTTGGCAAAAAAGCAATGGATACGGGCCTATCGTTCAAGGATCTTCTCGGCTCGATGTTCAACCCAGGTACTAACTTCGGGGAAGAAGAGGAAGAGGATGATGATCGGTATTAAGCCGAAATGGTAAATAGGTAGGTTTTAGCAGGCGTCAACTGAAGTCATTCTGGCTTTGGTTGACGCCTTTTTTGTTGCTGGTTTTATAGGTACGATCAGCTATTTGGGTGAACCATTCACTCATAAGACACGGATCTGGTGTGGTCATTCGCTCATAAATAGCTGATTTGGCTAAGTTATAGAAACATACCTATCTGTTCATGGTTAGAACGTTTTATTGTCTATTCAACTAATTCGTTATGAAAAACGCTTACCAGCTAATCGGGTGGTGTACATTCGCCGTTTGCCTGACCGCCTGTGAAGATCACCGGCTTAGCCCGAATGCCTCCTTCCCGGAGCGAATTGACTTCGTAGCCCGACGCCAATATCCAGAGGGAATCACCTATTCTGCTCAGTTGGATAAATTTCTGATCTCATCAGTAACCCAGGGGAAAATCGGTACGGTTACTACCGACGGCCGCTATGAGGATCTCTTGTCGGACCCGGGCCTGATTAGTGTGAATGGAATAAAAGTAGCCGGTGACCGGTTGATCGTGACGAACAACGACCAGGGTGCATCGGATAAAAGTACAGCCCAAACAACTCGCCAAACGGCCGAACTGTTCGTATTCAGCCTTAGTACCCGCCAGCTGGAGCGCCGAATTGATCTTGACGATTTACTGCCAGCCGCTGAACCCAATCTTGCTAATGATCTGGTTATTACACCAGATGGTACGATCTACGTGACGGACTCATTTTCGCCAGTTATTTATAAAGTTACCAGCAATGGACAGGCTAGTGTTCTGGTGCGGGACGATGTACGATTTACCAGTCCTACATTTGGCCTGAATGGTATTGTGTACCATCCCGACGGTTACCTGATTGTGGCTAACACGGGTCAGGGCAAGTTGTATAAGGTGGATTTGAAAAATGGGAATGCTGTTACGGAAGTAATTGGGACAGGGCCCCTACCTGGCGATGGACTGACGCTGCTGAATAACGATTTGTATGTTGTAACGGGCAGTGGAAGCCAGGTAGCACAGTTGCACAGCAATGACAACTGGCAAACGGCTGTGGTGTTAAAAAGAGATACAAACGGCTATTTCCAGGCCACAACGAATGTAGCGGTCAATAATCAGATTTTCACCTTAAATGGCCGGATTGGCGAAGTAGGTGCGGCTATGGGCGATCGGTCTAAACTTCAATCGAACGACTATAGCATCCAGCGATTTAAATAAGGACCAGGCAGTATAAAACGATTTGCCTACTGTATGGTGCTATACATACAGTAGGCAAATCGTTTATACGCTCATAGCATTACGCTACAATTACCGCTGTCCCGTTGGCACTTACCATCAGCATGGCACCGTTTCCACCAATGGTCTGGTAATCCAGATCAACACCGATAACTGCGTTGGCACCCAGCCGGGTAGCCTGATCAACCATTTCTTTGAGGGCAATACTTTTTGCTTCGCGTAAGGCCTGCACGTAAGCGCCTGAATGTCCGCCAACTACGTCGCGGATGCTCGTAAAAAAATCTTTGACAAGGTTAGCGCCAATAATTGCCTCCCCGTTTACCAGACCTATATAATTTGTGATATGCTTGCCTTCAATATTAGAGGTAGTGGTTACGAGCATACAAGAGGAGAGAAGTTAAGAAACAATCTGCCATTCAAACATGTAAAGTTAGGTAGTTGTAGGTATTTGTAGGCACCATTCATCCTGTGGCTATACCTTACAACCGTGAAAAAACTTGTTTAGGCTTATTTTTTTGCGGTCTCTGAGTTCATTTCCAGCTCAATAATAGTATCCATAGCATCATCTGCGGGAGCCGTGGCCATGGTTAGCACTACTCCTTCGGGTGTTTGAGAAACTTTAACAATACTCTTATCTGCAAACAGCTTAGCTGAGCGAACCTTACCTGGAATGGCGGGCAGCGTCAGTTGGCGGTCAGACCAGTCGAGTATGTGCACAAACACCCGATTGCCAACAGCAGTGGTAACGCCCCAATTGCGGGCGGGAACGGGACCACTGCGTGTACCGTAAATGGTCTCGCCATTTTGTTGTGTCCACTGGCCAATTTCGCCGAGTGTTTTCACAAATTCAGGCTGTATTTTACCGTTCGGCATGGGGCCGACGTTGAGCAGGAAATTGGCATTATGACCAGCAGCTTTAACTAGATACTGGATGAGTTCTTTGGTGCTTTTGTAGTGATTATCTTTTATGTTGAAGCCCCAGGCACCATTCATTGTTTCGCAGGTTTCGAGCGGGAGTTGCCCAATTGTCTGCGCTTCATTGAAGCCCGTTGTTTTGCTACCAGGCAGATCTTTTTCGAACATCTGAAAGTCTTCGCCAGGAAAAGGAGCTACATGATGATTATTGCCAATCAGCGCGGCTGGCTGTAGTTTATGGATGAGTGAATAAGTCCGGTCTAAATGCCAGTCGATACCGGTTTTACTAGCCGGTGCTGAATTGCCTACATGCCCTGCATCATCGGCAGATTGATCCCACCAGCCATCGAACCAGATACCTCCAACCGGGCCGTAGTTGGTCAGCAGTTCGGTTAGCTGGGTGTCCATGTATTTGAGATAGTTCTCGAAATTGCCGCTTTCGGGACGGCCTGTTTTCTGTCCAGTTCGACCACGTGGGTAATAATCAGGATGGTGCCAGTCAAGGTGGGAGTGATAAAAGAACAGTTTGATGCCTTGCGCCCGGCACTCATCGGCTAAGGCTTTTAGTACGTCTTTTTTATAGGGTGTCCGGTCAACGATATCGTAGTCAGACACTTTTGAGTCATATATGGCAAACCCATCGTGGTGTTTGCTCGTGATGGTAATGTATTTCATGCCCGCATTTTTGGCTATTGAAACCCATTCTTTCGCGTCGAAGGCAGTAGGGTTAAAAAACGTGGGTAGCTTTTCGTAGTCTTTCGCTGAAATCTGCCGATTGTTCATCACCCATTCGCCATCACCCAGAATGCTATACACCCCCCAATGGATAAACATTCCAAATTTATTATCCTGAAAGGTTTTTCGGGCCGCCAGGTTTTCAGCGCTAGGTTGGTAGGCCGTTTGGGCCAGCACTGGTAGGGTTATATAGAGAAAATAGCCAAGCAGAAATAAACGCATGATTATTGGATTGGGAGTTTTTGGGGAAGTAGACCGGTACTTTTTTATACTTTTAGTTCGTTAGATAGATCATTTGCTAATTATTCAGATGGTTTGACTATCTGCTACGCAAGTTTATTATTTATTTGCCTATTTTGACGTCAAACCTAATTAATCACCTCTTATAACCAGAAACAATGCAAAATTTACGTTCATCCCGCCTGTTCATTTGGGCACTACTCATTGCCATGCCCCTATGGTTTGATAGTTGCAAAAAAGATGATGAGAATCCAGTTATTACCCCAACTACAACAATTGAGGGTAGTTATAAGATTACTGCACTGAAAGCTAATCCTAAAGTAGGTGGTATCTACGAAGATTTGTTAGCCGCTGCTCCGTTAATCTTAACTACTACCTGTCTGAATGACATTACCTTAACCTTCCAGACGGGCGGTGCTATTGCCACTGATAACCCAACTACCTGCCAGAAAAGCACTGTTCCACCGGGTACAATCACAGGTATTGATGCCACCAGCAAATGGGCCTATAGTGGGAACACATTGACCATTACTAAAAGTGATGGTACGAAAACGGCATATACCGTTCTCAAGACGGGTACCGTTCTGCAGGTTCAATGGCAGGATAGCCAGGATTATCTGGGTACAGGTACAAAGGTAGCGTATACCTATACAATGGATTTGACGAAAAAGTAATCGTCTTATAATTCCAATATCTAAAAACCGACTCGTCATAGAGTCGGTTTTTTTGTGGTTAAATTCTTCGTTTCGACCGTTTACGAAGTGCGACTTACCGTTTGCTCAACACATTTCAGGCCGTACAAACCGAGCTAATACTTTCGGGGCGAATACAAATTCTAACAAATTGTACGATTATGAAAAAGTTGAATGGAATCCGTTTGATGGCCTGGGCGTTAGTCGTCGCTATGCCAATGTGGTTCGGTAGCTGTAAGAAAGGGAGTGACGATGCAGTAACGCCAACCACATCATCCGTTGAGGGAAGCTGGAAAATATCAGGCTATAAAATTGATCCTGGGGTCGATTTCCTGGGAACCGGCCAGAAAAGCAATGATGTGCTGGCCTACTTCAAATCCTTACCGAATGGGCTTGGGAACGATCTGGTTGACTGTCTGACAGGCACGACAATCATATTTAATTCGGGTGGAAAAGTTACCGGAACGCCGGGGGCTAAATGCTCTGCCTCAACAGATATGAATCCGGTTGAAGATAATTCTACCTGGAAGTTAGATGGCAACAAGCTAACCCTTACCAGCGGTACCGACGTAACCGTCTACGATACGGTTATTAGTGGCAATGTCCTGAAACTGTCGGGTAAAGAGTTGGAGGACTTCGACGGCGACGGTAAGGATGAAACGTACACCGTTACGCTGGAGCTAACGAAGGTATAAGAAAGATGCTGTTTAAACTTTCCGAAATTCTTTAGAATAGCGTCGTTTTTGCGTTTTTGTCATTCCGACCTTAGGAGGAATCTCAAGTTTTTTGATAATCAAGCTTGAGATTCCTCCTAAGGTCGGAATGACAAAAAACAAATTCGCTGTAATTTCAAAAGTTTATACATCGATTATACATTCATGCAGTGTCGCGATGTATTGCTCCAGGTACATTGGCATATCCTTCGTTTTATACTGCAGAATGTAACGCGGGTGGTCGAGCGTAACGATGCGGTCGAAAAAGCCCTGCTGGTCGTTGAGTCGACGTAAATAGGTTTCGTTTTTACGACCCAGGCACACGGCCACCTTTCTGTTGTAACCAAAATTGATTTGCGTTCGAACTGTTTCGGTAATGGCAGGCCAGAGCGCTTCGGTTGTTCCGCGGTCGTCGTAGAAATTGTAGTTTTTGCCTGCTTTCGTCAGGGCCAATGGAAAGAGGGATGTCAGGAAAAACTGCCCGTAAAATGCCTCGGCTCCGCCAAAGGCTTCCACAACCTGATAAATAAACCGACTCGATAATTCCGGTGTATCGCGCAGGTCATTTTCGATGCCACAGTATCGACGCAGATTCTGAGGTGTGGTAAATGAAATGCCCGTTACACCTGCCCCAAACCGCCCCGGATTAATACCCAGCACAAAAACGCGCGGTTTGGTATCACTGAAAAATCGGGTGTAGAACTCGCTTACAATGTGCTCGACTTCTGGCTGTTGGTAGGGATTTATCACGCCCACATCAGTTGGCAGATTCGCTGGTGCTGCGAGCGTGTTATAATAAGGAATGGCTTGGTCTGCGAAGGTTGTCAGCATGTAGCCTACTTAATATTCTTCCGGCGGTTCCGCTGAAAATCCTCGAACATCATATTACCCAGGCCCTGCAAGCCACTATAGTAAGCCCGGCCGTTATTGACCTTTGTGAACTCCTGTACAAATTGCTTCAGATAAGGGTCCGAAGCAATCATGAATGTTGTGATCGGAATCTCCAGCCGACGAGCCTGGGCGGCCAGCGTGAGTGTTTTACTCACAACTTTTCGGTCCAGCCCAAATGAGTTCTTGTAGTATTTGATGCCTTCTTTCAAGCAGGTCGGTTTCCCGTCTGTGATCATGAAAATCTGCTTGTTCTTATTCTTTCGCCGACGCAGTAAGTCCATTGCCAATTCCAGCCCGGCAACCGTGTTGGTGTGGTAGGGACCAACTTCCAGATACGGAAGCTCTTTGGCCTGAATCTGCCAGGCATCGTTTCCAAACACAACAATATCGAGCGTGTCTTTGGGGTATTTCAGTTTGATGAGTTCAACAAGGGCAAGCGCCACTTTCTTGGCGGGTGTAATCCGGTCTTCACCGTACAGAATCATCGAGTGGCTAATGTCGATCATGAGCACGGTCGAGGTTTGCGTCTTCTGCTCTTTTTCGGTCACTTCAAGATCGCGCTCCATCAACCGAAACTCCTCCACACCGCTGTTGATCTGTGCGTTTTTGATGGATTCGGTCATTGAAATCTGTTCCAGAGAATCACCGAACTGATAAGTTCGAAGGTCGCTGCTGAGTTCATCACCGGTGCCGGTATAGGGTGTTTTGTGGCTCCCGCCCGACTTTGACCGTTTGAGTTTACCGAAAATTTCTTCCAGCGCACTTCGCCGAATCGTTTGTTCGCTCTTGGGCGTCATCACGATTTTGCCTTCCTGATTATCTTCGGTCAGATAGCCTTTCTCTTTCAGATCATCGAAGAAATTGCCAATGCCGTATTTGTCATCGGTGAGGCCGTATTGCCGGTCAAGCTGACTCATCCAGGACATGGCTTGTTCCACATCGCCGGACGTCAGCAGTAATAACTGCTGGAAAATATTCAGCAGTTTATCGAAGTTGCTGCCTTCCTTCTGTTCGGGCGGCACGAAATCGGAAAATTGAAAGCCTTTCATATTGCTAATGAGTGATTGAGCGAATTGCCAACTACCCCCAACCCCCTAAAGGGGGCTTTTGTCAGTCTTAGAGATAGGCAAAGCCCCCTTTAGGGGGTTCGGGGTAGTTTTAAGCTAATTAAGGAATAAGTTTTAGCTAGTTCTTTATTCGTACAGTGCCTAGCGGTTTCTGATTGTTCTAAAAGAACAGCACGTTTCCCTGATTTGTTCGCCTGTTCGGGCGTCTCCGAGATCAATCGGGACGGACCAGAATAAACCTGCTATTTCTTCACAATCGGCAATCGAATCTGCGACGGATATTGCGCTGAATGAAACACCTGATTGTGAGCTACTACGCCTTTTGTTTCGCTATAATTATCGCCACCTGTATTCATATTTCGGTCGAAACGGGGGAAATTACTGCTCGATACTTCAACCCGAATACTGTGGCCCGGTGCAAAATAATTACTGGTCGACATGGGGCTTAGGGTCAGTTTATACACTTTCCCTTTATCCATCCAGACTTCTTTCTCAAAGCCCTCCCGATAGCGGGCGCGGAGAATGGTCTCGTCCAGATTATAGGCTTTCCCATCCGGGTAAACGTCAATCAGTTTGACCGTGAAATCAGTGTCTTTGGCATCGGAAGAAACATAAAGCGTGCTTTCAATCGAGCCGGTCAGTTCGACACCATTGGCAAAGGGTTCGGTGGTATAGACCAGCACATCCTGCCGGGTTTCCATCTGGTGCTGATCGAAAGCCCCGCCTTGAATTGCCGTTCCCGTGCAGCAAACATTGCCTCCATAGGAAGGCACCGGGTAAGCCGGGTCATAGGCAAACAGATCTGGTTTATCTTCCTTCCCGACCGGCTTTGGGGTAAGTTTGCCATCGCCGTACAGGCTATTCGCGTGTCCTCCGCTGGATAGGTAATAGGTAGTCATTTCGGACGTAGCGGGTGGCCAGGTATCGGAAGTCTGCCATTTGTTGGAACCCATCGTGTAGTACCTGACGCGGGGTGTGTTTTTCAGAACATCGTTGTTTTCCCCCTTGAGCCAGTAATCAAACCAGCCGTAGGTGAGGGCGTCGTAATCCAGCCGGGCATCGCCAACGCTTCGTTCGCCAACGATGGTATTCGCCGTAGCTCGTTTGTAGGCGCAGTGCAGCGTAGGCGCAATAACCAGAAACTGATTGTCGCGAATTTGAGGGTCTGTTGCGTTTTTACGGACATGGTTGAACAACGCGATGTTGGGACCGGTCGAGACATCGTACCAGGACGCGAACCAATAGCTGGGAACGCCGAATGGCATGTTATCATGATATAGACCGCCTTTGTACCACTCGGGGTCATTTGGTTTGCGAACGATCATTTTCTCGTAAACTCCTTTCGCGCCATTCGCATTTTTGATAATGTCCTGAACCGGCAAAAACTTCAGCCCCTGCGCCCAGTCGACTTTGGGCATTTCGGGCGCTAGATCATAGAATCGGGATACGCGGGTCAGGTCTTCACTGCTGGCGGTTTTCGGGAAAAGCGGCCGGGCAAAATTGTCGACCTGTGTGCCATACAACCAGGTGGTAAAGAGCATTTGTTGCGCCCCGCCCCGGTACCAGTTGCCCTGTTCCATAAAGGGAGCTACGCGTCCCACACCCGCGCCGTAGCTCATGGGCACCATAGCCGCGTGTGCCGGGTGATCTAAAGCAGCCACCGCCATCTGCCATTCGGCGGTAGAAGAGCAGCCCAGCGTCCCGATTTTCCCGTTCGACCACGGTTGTTTGGCCATCCACGAAAAGGCATCGTAGCCGTCGGTGGTTGGTGGGCCTAGAATGTCCCAGTCGCCTTCGGAGAAGAACTTGCCCCGCTCATTCTGAACCACATAGGCATAGCCCCGCTTTACAGCGTCAAGCGCGCCCAGGTACGAGTTCTGTCGAAGCTCTCCATCGCCCCAGGCGTTGAAATTGTAGGGTGTTTTAGAGAAAATAATCGGGACGGGTTTGTCGGTTTTGGGCCGGTAAATATCCGTTGCCAGCCGAACGCCATCCCGCATGGGCATCATGACTTTCTGCTCAATGATGGCAATTTCCTGTAGTTTTTTAAGAACGTCTTCCTGTACCTGGGCGTGAGCATAGTGAGAAAAGCACAAGACGAGAGCCACTAGCCGCCCTGCGAAAGAGGAGAGGTTTTTCATTAATTAGTTTGGGAGAGATGAAAGGCTGTGAAGTAGCGAATTTATGGGGATAAAACAAAGCAGGACTGCCTTTTGAGAGCAATCCTGCTTTGTATGTAGCTTGTCCTTACTATAAAATCACCGGCTACCAACGTTGGAACCGGCAGCGTACCATAAATTAGCAAGGGCTTTCTGGTGCTTGGTGCGTAGCTCCTCCAGCTTTATCCGTAAGTCAATGAGTTTAGTTTCCCGACTATTGACCAGAAACAACGAACTCTCGCCCAATTGAAACTTGCTTACTTCGGCCTGGACCAAAATCTGCTGATTGGTGGCGGTTTGCTGCTGGGTAGTAATCTGTTTTTCAAGGGCGACCAGTTCGTTCCAGGCACGTTGTATGTCGTTAACAATGTCGCGGCCTGTCTGTTGCCGTTCCAATCCCGTTTGCTGGTTTTTTAACTGCACCTGACGAAGTTTTCCTCGTTCGGCGCGGAGAAATAAAGGAAAGGCCAGATCGACGCCAATCTTGTGGTTACCCGATTGAAAGCCGTACGAACCCGATCCATCAGTAGTTGCTTCCGAGAGTGGACCTCGGCTCAATAAGCTAGCCTCAACGCTTACTTTGGGCATCAACAGCGCCCGGCGGTAGCGCTCTTCAATGGTTAATTGTTGCTGCTTATTGACCAATTTAACCAGGTCTGGGTGCCGTTCGGCAGCTCGGTTGAGTAAATCCTGAAGCTGTACCTGACTGGTCTGGTCGGGGGGAGCGGCCTGCGGAATAACTGTACCTGGCAAATCGACAGGTTGGGGAACTGCGCCTTCCTGGCTACTCCACAAAAACGTTGTTAGACTGAGTCGGGCATTTTGCAGATCGACAGCCGCCTGTTGAAATTGAACCAGCCGATCCTGAACCGTAATCAGGGCTTCGGTGGTATCAATGGGAGCTGCGTCGCCAATGAGCGCCCGTTGCCGAACGGCCACAAAACGCGTTTGAGCCAACTGATACCCGCGCTCAATCCAGCGAAATTGCTGGTAGGCGAGATACCAGTCCCAATACGCTTTGGCCGCATCGAGCAGGGTTTTGTTGATTAATGAAATCCGATCGGCCTCGGCCAGATTAACGGCCAGTTGGGCCTGGCGCAACGTGTTTCGACGTGCATCGATGAGTAGTCCCTGCGTAATGGGTACACTGACTCCCAGCGCAATCAGCCCCGTGGGCGGCACGTTGTTTTCGGGGTTCAGGTACTTTCCCGTATTCCGGTCGTACGTCATTTTTACATCAAGGCCACCGGGCAAGATCGGTACAGCCAGCCCTGACTGCCATTTGTCGTAATAAAGCGTGTTGCCAAAGTTTTTACGATTATAGGCCGAGAACAGCTTGGGGTCAAACGCACCACGGGCCTGCTGGACCTGCGCCTGCGCTTCCTGACTTAGTAAAGCCGCCTGTTTAACAATCGGATTGTGCTGCAACACTGCCTGGTAAAACTCCTCGGCAGTGAACACGATCCCCGTATCTGCTAAAGGCAGACCTGCCAGTGCAGACAGCGACGACGGTACATTACCGGTTGAGGTTTCTGATGTAGCAATGGCTGTGCGCGACAAAACATCTGAGGGTACCGGAACCGATTGCCCTAAAGCCGATTCTACCCAAAGTGCCATGCTGCTGAGCCAGAGCAGAAAAACGAATAGCTTCATATTTTTTCTGGCTTCGCGGGTTCTTCTTTTAGGCTTGGTGGAAATCCATTGAGTTGACGCCATAGTTCGTACCAGATGGGCACATCGTCGAGCATTACCCACCCAACCACGCCAGACCCAACGCGTAACAGTTCAGGCCAGGGCTGATCACCGGGTAACGCATCGGGCGTTACCAATAGCCGGTATTGGCCATTGGTGCTACTCACAGCGTCAATAACCGCCACTTTCCCCCCAAACGTACCGACGGCCACCGCAGGCCATCCCGAAAACTGAATGGCGGGCCAGCCATCGAACTGGATGCGTACCCGGCGTCCACGCTGAATCAGCGGCACGTCCATCGCGCGTACGTACAACTCCACAGCAATCGTTGGATTGGCGGGTTGCAGGGTTGCTATAGCCTCGCCCTCTTTAATGGTTTCGCCGATGCCCGCTTTCAGCGATCGTACGATATAGCCATTCTGCGGAGCCCGCACAACATACATACCACGCCTTACACTAACATTACTGATCTTATTACGCATAACGGCAATCTCATTGTTCGCACTGGCCTTACTCGACAAAGCTGAACTTCGATCGGATAGCGTTTTGGCGATGTCTTGCTCATATTTTGCCTGAATAGACTCTAAATCGAGCCGGGCGTTGGCCAGTGCCTGCCGTGTTACGTTCAGTTTGTTTTCCTGCACAATGACCTTTGCATAGTCCTGCTGGATTGTGAGCCGCCGGGATTCGAGGTCGGTGAGTGAGAACAAGCCATCCCGGTAGCCCTTTTCATACCGCTCCAGTCGGTCAACAGCAATCTGGTAATTGCGTCGGATCGCTACCAGATCGGCACTGTCTATACGTACCTTCAGGTGTTCCTGCTGAACCCGGTTTCTGGCTTCGGCCAAATCTACCCGTACGCCTGTGCTCAATGCCTTCATCTGCCCGTCGAGCGCTTGAATCTTGGCATCCGTGGCCACTCTGGTGCCCTGTTTGGCGGCCAATTGTTCGCCGAGTCGTTCGGGGAGATTGGGGTCGAAATATTCGTCTTTGATTTCCGAAATGACCAGTAGCGTATCGCCCCTTTTGACAAACTGGCCTTCCCGAACCGACCAGCGCTCAATTCGACCCGCAATGGCGTTCTGGAGCGTTTGTGGTCTGTCTTGTGGAGTCAAAGCGGTTACGCTTCCCAACCCGCTGATATTCTGACGCCAGGGAAGGAACAGGATGACTATAGTCAGGAACAGAAAAAAGAGCATCCATCGGCCAAGCCGACGACTACTGCGGGGATGTGGCAGTTCCTGTAACGTTTTGAGCGGATATTCGCCGAACATCTGCTCATCAATCTGTTGATTCGATAAATTAAGCATGTGTTGTCGTATCGGTTTCTAAGGGCAAGTCAGTTACAGCCGCAATCTTTTCTACACCCGCCAGCATATCAAATATCGTGTCGACACTGGATACGAGTTTGTCAACGGCCCCGGTAATAAGTACAATGACCAGCTCCGACGCAACGAACTGACCCAGCGACATTTGGCGGCTGACAACTAGCGATGTACCCAGAATAAGCAATCCTCCGGTAACCAGTGTTCTAAACGCAACGGAGCTGTAATAGAAGCGTTTTAGGACTGTAAAATGGTCGTTCCGATGGTTTATGTAGTTGGCTAGTCGGCGATCAATCTGGCCGATTGGATTTTGTGTGCCTTCAGTCGAGCGCTTTTCTGACAGGTCGATCGAATACTTTTCGAGCCAGTCGACCACTTTGTACTTATCGCTCGATTCTTTGATGCTCGTGCGTGTTCCCTCTGGCCCGAACAGGCGGATAACACCATAAATAACCAGCAGCACAATAAGGCCAAATCCTAAAAAGACCGGGTGGTAAAAGGAGAGGAGAACGATGCCGAAAAGAATCTGTACAGCGGCAGCTGGAAGATCGATCAGAACCTTTGTCATGCCTTTTTGGAGTGTTACTACATCGAAGAACCGATTCATCAGTTCGGGCGGATAGTAATCGGCCATCGCTTCCGGCTGGATGCGGGGCAACCGGTAAGTAAACTCAAAAGCAGCCTTGGCAAAAAGCCGTTGCTGAATGATTTCAACGAGTGTAAACTGGACAATCGTGAGCAGACCGCCAACCAGAACCCCAACAATAACCAGCCCGATCATTACATAGACCGAACTGAAGAGCATGCCGCTTGAAACCAGATTAAAAACAGCCTGAATACCGAGAGGTAGGGTAAGGCCAATGATACCCGTAATAATAGCGAACAACAGAATATAGACAATATCTTTTCGTTCGGTTCCCAGTAACCGTATCAGCCGCTGCAAAGGCGACGGAGGTGGCTGCAGGTGTGTACTAACCGCCATGATGATCGAGAATGTTGAAATTAAAAAGGCATTAAAATCCTATTTATAACAACTGATGGATCAGGCGTTTAGTTTAGTACGATTCAGTCTGATTTAGTACGATTCGAAGGTGGAGTTGTTAAAAAAAGCGAAAAAAGATTAGAATTCAATTAGATTACCTGATTTGCCTTTACAACTGCGCCAACAAATACAACACAGCCATACGGACGGCCACGCCGTTTTCGACTTGGTCCAGAATGATGGAGTGCGACGAATCGGCAGCATCAGACGTCAACTCGACTCCCCGATTGATGGGGCCAGGGTGCATGAGCACAATGGGTCGATCCAGTTCATCGAGCATCTGTTTCGAGATGCCGAAGTAAAGGGAATATTCCCGCAGCGAGGGGAAGTACTTGATTTGCTGCCGCTCCAACTGAATGCGGAGTACGTTGGCTACATCGCACCAGGCCAGAGCCGCCCGCACATCATGCCCGACTTTCACACCAAGCGCTTCAATATATTTAGGAATGAGCGTTTTAGGGCCGCAAACCATGACCTCAGCGCCCTGTTTTTGCAGACAGAAAATATTGGACAGCGCGACCCGCGAGTGCGTAATGTCGCCGATGATGGCAATACGCTTGCCTGCTACGTCACCGAGTTTTTCGCGGATGGAGAACGAGTCTAGTAAGGCCTGTGTCGGGTGTTCGTGCGTGCCATCGCCTGCGTTGACAACGTTGGCCTTGATGTGTTTCGTCAGGTAATGAGGAGCGCCGGGGCTACTGTGCCGCATCACCACCATATCGACTTTCATGGCCAGAATGTTGTTGACCGTATCCAGCAGGGTTTCGCCTTTTTTGACCGAGCTACCCGAGGCCGAAAAATTGACAACATCAGCCGATAATCGTTTCTCGGCTAACTCAAAAGACAGGCGGGTACGGGTCGAATTCTCGAAAAAAACGTTGGCAATCGTCACATCGCGTAACGAGGGGACTTTCTTGATGGGCCGATTAATGACTTCCTTAAACTGACTGGCCGTTTCCAGAATGAGTTGAATATCAGACTCGGTCAGGGCTTTTATACCCACCAAATGGCGGACACTGAGGGATTGGGCCATAAGAACAGTATAACTATAAATTGGGCAAAGATAGGTCTAGTCAGTGAAAGATAGCACTGGCTCTTATGGACTTTATTAATTTTGACCGTAGCTAGCCCGTACTTTACTGTTTATCCCTAACAAGTGGAAACAAAGGCGATTCGACGTGGGCTTTGTTCATGAGCCGACCAAGTTGTTCGGCTTTTTCAGGATTCTTAGCCGCTACGTCGTGGCTTTCGGCAGGATCTTTCGACAGATCATATAGCTCAACGGGACCAGTAGGGTTTTGAGTCACCTGCAGCCGAACGGCTTTCCAATCTCCCTGACGAATAGCCTGTCTGCCACCGTTTTCATGAAATTCCCAATAGAGGTAGTCATGTTTTTTCTGACTCCCTTTACCCAGGAGCGATGGCACAAACGAAATGCCATCAATGCGGGCTGGCGTTTGTGCACCGGCCAGTTCGGTAAATGTGGGGAGCAGATCCCAAAAAGCGCCGATGAAATCGTTTCGGCTACCCGGCTTGATAACGCCGGGCCAGCGGGCAACGAATGGTTCACGAATGCCACCTTCATACAAATCGCGCTTGACTCCTCGGAACCCACCACTGCTGTTGAAGAAGGTCGGATCGGCTCCTCCTTCAATGTGTGGTCCATTATCGCTGGTAAAAATCACGAGCGTATTTTTATCCAACCCTTTTGCTTTCAGCTTCGCGATGACCTGCCCAACGTATAGATCGAGCCGGGCTACCATAGCTGCGAAGGTTGCCCGTGGATAGGCCTGGGAAGCGTAGCCGCCTGTTTTCGCGTCAGGACCATAGTCGGCACCAGCATAGGGTTTTTCCGCAAATTTTCCTTTGTAATGCCGGAAGAGGCTATCGTCGGGAACGAGCAGTTCAGCATGGGGCAAAATGTAGGGGAGAAATAGGAAAAACGGCTGGCTGGTTTTGCGGGAATCGAGAAAGGCCAGCGCTTGTTTCTGAATCAGATCGGGTGCGTATTCTTTTGCCTGACGAAGGTTTTCGTTGCCGGTCAGTGCAACTTTCTGGTTGTTATCCCAAAGATGATCCGGGTAATACCGATGCGCCAATGCCTGACAATTGTACCCATAGAACCGGTCGAAGCCCTGCTTGTTGGGGTCTCCTTCTGAACCTACGGGCCCAAGTCCCCACTTGCCAAAAGCGGCTGTCGTGTAGCCTGCTCGTTGCAGGAGTTCGGCTACGGTTGTAACAGAATCGGCAATGGGTTGCTGCCCTTCGGGTTTCACTTCCTTGTTACCCCGGATGTAGGTATGCCCCGTGTGCTGCCCGGTCATTAAGGCCGACCGCGAGGGGGCACAGACAGACGTACCCGCATAAAACTGGGGGAACTGCATGCCCTCGGCCGCTAATCGGTCAATGTTTGGGGTCTTAATCAGGTTTTGTCCGTTGAGGCCTACATCACCATAGCCAAGGTCATCAGCCAGAATAAAGATAATGTTGGGGCGAGCGGGTTTCTGGGCCAGCGTTTGTAAAGCAATAAACGTTAAGGCTACTAATAAGTATCGCATAGAGTTGAGAGGAAGTGTTATTTCACGGGTGTAAACGTCATTTTAGGCTGCTGCAAGGCAGTTAAAAGTAGCTTGATTTCCAGCCGGAGGATGGCTTCTTCGGCTTTTACATCGATCTTATCCGGATCGTCGGAAGGTTTATGATAGTCGGGGTGGCCGCCAGTGTGGAAAAACAGAACCGGAATTTGTTTAGCGTAAAAAGCAGCATTATCGGAGCCGCCATTTCCCGCCCGATCGGTAAAGAATTTGATGGAACTTTCGGCTCCTTTGAATACGATTGGCCAGGTGTCGCTGGTGCCGTAGCCACCAATGCCCACGCCCCGATCCGGGTTGTATCGCCCAATCATATCCATGCACACCATAAAATTTAGTTTGTCGAGTGGCAGGGTCGGATTGTTCAGAAAATAGCGTGAACCCTGTAAGCCCAGTTCTTCGGCACCAAAGGCCATAAACAGGAAATTATACGGCTCTTTTACTCCGTTTTTTGTGAAGTAATAAGCGATTTCCAGCAGCCCAGCCACGCCCGAGGCATTGTCATCTGCTCCGTTATGAATTTTCCCTTGTGGTAACGAATCCAGCGAGCTTCCCTGCCGACCCAAACCCAAATGGTCGTAGTGGGCACCAATCACAATCGTATAAGGAGCGCCATTATCCAGAAACCCAATGACGTTTGCTGCTTTTCGCAGGCTATCCGGTACAACAACTCGCCGAATTTTGGCCGTAAATGATTGATAGTAGCCGTCCGTACCCAATGGCTGCAGACCATACTTTTTGAAGTATTTCTCGACATAACGGGCGGCCTTAGCATTCTCCGGGCTTCCTGTTCCCCGGCCCTGCATCTTATCGGAAGCAAGTTTATGAATATGCTTCGTAATTCGTGTGGCCGACGGCTCCTGCCCGAAGGTGGTGTTTGTGAGTAAAGTCAGTAAGAAAACGAAATAGATTTTCATGAAAAACAGAAGTGCCGGCCAGTTTTCATAGGCCGGTACCAGTACAAAGCTGTCTTATAAATTGGATTACTTAGTTTAAAGTTTAACGTGGACCCCGATGTTCGCCCTGAGCCCGGCCATTACGGTCTTGAGGCTTGTTGTTCTGAGCTCGTTGTTGTTGCCCATTAGGTCGACCAGGTTGCTGCCCCGGACTACCACCCGGACGGCCATTGCTACCCTGTTTACCCATTTGATTGTGCATGGGATGGTTGTTGATTACATAATACTTCGAATCGCGGCTATCGCGGATGGGCTGCTGGTCGTAACGCCCCTTGAAGGACGCATACTGCTTCCGGTAAACCGCATTGCGCAGATAGGGCTGCTTATCGTTGATGACCACTTTGTGCATCCGATACAGATCGTAGTTGTTGTACTGCGGAGGCAAAACAGTGGTGGTTATCCAGCGTCCTCCACTGTTATAGATCCACTGTTGTAACGGGACGTAGTAATAGATGTCCAGATCAGGCAGATAATAGTAGTTTACGTAGTCGTAACCGGTTGGTCCCCAGATGGGTTGGCTCCCAATGTTGACATTTACGTTCACTTGTGCCTGGCTGGTTTGGTACAGTCCAGTACCAACCAATAGGCCGAGTATAATCAGTACGTTTTTCATAATTTCCGTTGATTTAATTTCAATTCGTCACTGTTGACTATCTGCATGTACCGCTGATTTAGCCTAAACGTTGCTAAAGCAGTCAGTTTTCTTTTGTTCTTATCGCCAGCCCCCACCTAATGCCCGGTAAAGCGTTACGGTTGCCTGAAGTTGCTGCAATCGGTCATTGACACCGTTTAGCTGGGTGGCCAGCAGGTTTTGTTCGGCGGTCAATACGTCGGTGTAGTTTGTGTTGGCGGTGTATTTAAGCAGCTCTTTTGTATAAGAAACCGCCTTCTCCAAAGCGGCTAATTGCTGCTGACGAGTAGCCATCTTATCGACCGCCATCTGGTAAGAAAATAGCGCATTGGACACCTCCTGACCTGCCGTTAGCAGTGTGGCCTGATAGGTATAAAAGGCTTCGGCCTGAGCTGCCTGTGCCCGGTTAAGTCGCTGGCGATTAATACCCTGATTGAAAATGGGTTGTGTCAGCCCGCTAATAAGGCTTCCGTAAAATGTTCCTGCAAAAAAGCCGGTCAATGTATTCGCAGTAGCGAAACCGCCGGTACCCGTAATCGTGAGGGCAGGGTAGAAGTAGGTTCGGGCCACATTCGTTAACTCGAACGCATTTCGGAAGCCATACTCAGCTTCCTGCACATCAGGACGATTGCTCAATAGCTGTGCTGGAAGACCCGTTTGCAATGACGTTACGGATTGCTGGATATCCAGTTGTGTACGCGGGATGCTATCGGGCGGCATGGCCAGCAAGAGGCTCAATGTGTTTTCAGTTTGACGGATATTCTGGCGGATATCGGGTAAGGTGACCTCTGCCGCATAGCGGTTGGCTTCGCTCTGCACAACGTCGGCCCCGGTTACGATAGCTCCCTCTTTTAAGTCTTTCATCGTCTCCACATCCGTTTTTCGGTTGTCGACTGTTTCCAGTGTGATTTTTAGTTGTTTATCATAGGCTAGCAACGCGTAATACCCATTCGCAATGTTGGCAATCAACTGCGTTTGCACGGCGCGTCGGTAGGCTTCACTCTGTAGATAAGCCGCTACGTAAGCGCGTTTGGTGCTGCGCAATTTGCCCCACACATCGGCCTCCCAACTCGTGCTGGCTGTCAGCGAATACTGCTTGATCGTCGGAATGGAGGTCGTACTCACGGTACTCGATCCCGATTCGGCGTTCCGAATATTCAAAGCTCGCAACTGTGCCGACGATGATTTAGAGAGCGTAAAACCCGCATTGGTACTAAGTGTCGGATAGAACGCCAGTTTGCTTTGCAAAACATTAGCTTCGGCAGCCTGCATTCGGGCCACGGCGATTTTGAGATCCAGATTATTGCTGAGGCCCCGTTCAATTAACCGTTGCAGAATGGTATCTGAAAACATCTGCCGCCAGGGTAAACTGGCTAATGTGCTTGAGTCCGTAGTTTGCTGGCCCCTGTAGAGTTTGTTGGTCGTAAGGCCTGGCTGCTCATAGGGTTTTGTCACGCTACAGGAAGCTAGCAGCGCTCCCAGTAGCAGTGTTAATCCCAGATTTATATGTTTCGTATTCATGATATGTACTAGCTTCTGAGACAGATTACTTACGTTCTACGTTCTCGCTTGGCGTAGCCAAGCGAGAACGTACAGGCTATGTGTTCATTGGAGTTACCACCTGTTTTTCTTTACCATCAACTTTCGCTGGCTCTTCTTCCTCATCATCCGGATTGTGCTGACCGGGTGGGCCGCTTATTTTTTCCTGCAATCCCTGGAAAATGACGAACAGCGTTGGCACGAAAAACACCCCGAGCAACGTGCCGAATAGCATACCGCCGATAGCTCCCGTGCCAATTGACCGGTTGCCTTGGGCACCGGCACCGCTGGCAAACATGAGGGGCATCAGTCCGAAAATGAAAGCAAAGGAGGTCATCAGAATTGGACGTAACCGGGCTTTGGCACCTTCTATGGCTGACGCTAATAATTCCATGCCGGTCTGCCTCCGCTCAACGGCAAACTGCACGATCAGGATGGCGTTCTTGGCCAGCAAACCAATGAGCATGATGAGCGAGATTTGCATGTAAATGTTATTGTCCAGCCCAAAAATCCGGGCAAACACATACACACCCGATAAGCCAACCGGCAAGGAGAATAAGACCGCAAACGGCAACAAGTAGCTTTCGTATTGCGCGCTCAACAGCAGATACACAAACGCCAGACATAGAATGAATACATACAGCGTTTGGGAACCCACGTTTTGCTCTTCCCGACTAATACCAGAATACTCGAAACCATAGCCCGCCGGAAGCGTCTGGGTAGCCACTTCCTGAATAGCCAGCAAGGCTTGCCCGGTGCTGTAGTTCGGATTAGGCGACCCGTTGACGGACATCGACGAAAACAGGTTGAAGCGGGAAACACTCTCCGGACCGTAAATTCGTTTGAGGTTGATAAACTCGGTAATGGGGGCCATCGTACCCGCCGATGTTCGGACGGAAATTTTGGTTAAACCGTCTGGATTGGCCCGGTAATTTGTGTCGGCCTGCATGATGACGCGGTATTGCTTACCAAACTCGTTGAAGTTTGATACATACGAACTGCCGTAAAATACCTGCATCGCCTTGAGTACATCGCCCACCAGAATGCCTGCCTCTTTACATTTAGCCACATTCACATCCATCTGATACTGAGGGAAATTTGGATTGAATGAGGTCGTAGCGTATTGTATTTCAGGGCGTTTGCTCAGCGTGGCCAGAAAGTTCTGGGTCACCTTATAGAACTCGTCGGTGGTGTGTCCGCCTTTATCCTGCAACTGAAACGTGAAGCCGCCACTGGTGCCGAAGCCCGTGATGGTCGGCTGTTGGATAAAGACAAGGTCGGCATCCCGAATATTGGCGGTTTTCTGCTTAAGCAGCTTAATCACATCGTCGTCGCTAACGCCGGGTCGCTCATCCCAGGGCTTTAACCTTACGATGATCAGCCCATAGGCGCTCCCATTTCCAGCCACGAAGTTTTGTCCCAGGTTGCGCAGACTGTTTTGTACCTCGGGGATGGTATGCGCAATGGAGTCTACCTTATCGGCCATCGCCGTGGTGCGTTCGACCGACGATGCTGGCGGCAGCGTGATATTTACGAAAATGCTTCCCATGTCTTCTTTCGGTACGAAGCTGGTTGGCGTGGTTTTGAAGAGTGTATAAAACAGCCCACCAAATAGCCCAATGCCAATGAGAACCAGCCATTTTCGGGCAGATAAAAACGTGACCGACTTGGTGTATTTATCCGTCAGTGCATCGTAAGCCGCGTTGAATCCCACCCCAAATCGCTTAAGTAGATTCTTTGGTTTGGCATCGTCGGTGTGCTCCGGTGGTTTCAGGAACATAGCCGCCAGTGCCGGGCAAAGGGTCAGGGCATTGACCGCCGAAATAATAATGGCAACCGCCAGCGTAATACCGAACTGCCGGTAAAACACCCCCGCCGAGCCCGTGATGAACGTAACGGGCAAAAACACCGATGCCATTACGAGCGTAATCGAAATGATGGCGCCCGATATTTCGCTCATCGCGTCGATGGCCGCTTTGCGGGATGATTTATAGCCGCTTTCCAGTTTGGCGTGAACCGCTTCCACCACTACAATGGCGTCATCGACCACAATACCAATGGCCAGCACCAACGCGAACAGGGTTAATAAATTGATACTGAAGTTGAATAGATACAGGAAGAAAAACGTACCCGTAATGGCCACTGGCACCGAAACGCCGTGAATAATGGTCGAGCGGAAATCCTGTAGAAAGATGAAAATCACCAGAAACACCAGCGCGAAGCATTCCAGCAGTGTATGCAGTACTTTACTGATCGACGCATCCAGAAACTGATTGATATCGACCAGATAGACGAAATGAACCCCCGCCGGAAACGACTTGGCCGCTGCCTCAATGACTTTCTTGGAGTTGTTGATCACATCCCGCGCATTGGAACCCGGCGTCTGGCTCACCGAAATACCTACCGACTGTTTGCCATTGGTTGTCGTAAAACTGGTGTAGGTCTGGGAACCCAGCTCAATTCGGGCAATATCCCGGAGCCGTAGTAACTGACCGTTGCCCGTTGTTTTGATAATAATATCACCAAACTGCTGTGTAGACTGCAACCGACCGCTGTACCGGATCACGTATTGGAATGTCTGGTTGTCATTTTCACCGAACTTGCCGGGGGCCGCATCCACATTTTGGTCCGTCAATGCGGTTGACACATCGGCAGGGGTAATGCCATAAATGGACATAACATCGGGCTTCAGCCAGATTCGCATTGAATACGTTTTAGCCGAGCCAAACACGTTGGCCGCGCCCACACCATTGACCCGCTGGAGTTGTGGAATGACGTTGATGGCGGCATAGTTTTGCAGAAATGTCTGATCGTAAGCGGCATTGTCGCTATAGATCGACATAATCAGCAGGTTGCTGCTTTGCTGCTTGCGAACTGTTACGCCTGCCTGCGTAACCTCTTGCGGCAACAGGCTGGTAGCTGCCGAAACCCGGTTCTGGACATCCACAGCGGCCTGGTTCGGATCAGTGCCAACGGCGAAATAAATGCTGATGCTTCCGGCTCCGTCGTTGGTGGCCGACGAGGTCATGTAGGTCATACCTTCCACGCCGTTAATCTGTTCTTCAAGCGGCACAATGACGCTTTTGAGCACTACATCAGCATTGGCACCACTGTAGCTGGCCGAAACCTGTACCGTTGGTGGCGAAATATCGGGATACTGGGCAATGGGTAGTTTGACCATGCCCAGAATCCCCAGCAATACGATGAGGGCCGAAATAACGGTACTTAATACCGGTCGTTCTATGAATATGCGAAGCATAAGACAGGCTGTTGAGAATAATTTACAAGTCCGTGTTTGTATCGGTAGTGGCTGTGGGGCTGGAGGGCGCTGTCGTTTTATAAACGCTGGCTGGCAAAGCGGCCTTCGGTTTAATAGATGCGCCATCTTTCAACCCAGTGCCTCCATCGAGCACAACTTTGTCGCCCGCTTTAAGCCCCTTCTGTACGACGAAATACTGCCCGTCGGGGGTGGGTGTTACGAGCACGGCTGTGGTTTTGACAGTATTATTTTTTTCGACTACAAACAGGAAGCGCTTGTCCTGGAGCTCCGAAGTGGCACTTTGTGGTACAACCAGGGCCGAGTCAATGGTTCTGGGAACGCGTACGGTACCGCTATTGCCGCTACGTAAGAGTGCCTGCGGGTTGGGAAACGTGGCGCGGAAATTACTGGAACCCGTTTGGGTATCGATCTGGCCAATGGCCGTTTTGATCCGGCCTTTGTAGTTATAAGTCGATCCGTCGGCCAGCAGGAGGATAACGTCGGGCAGTTTGGCCAACTTTTCCTGAAGGGTGTTGCCACTTACATCGCGGGTAAAGTCGAGGAGCTGTTTTTCGTTGAGGGCGAAGTAGGCATACACTTCACTGATACCGGAAATGGTCGTGAGCGGATTGGTCGTTGCGCTGGTTACCAAGCTGCCGATTTTGTAGGGAATCGAACCAACCACTCCACTAACCGGGCTGACTAAATTCGTGTACCCCAGATTGGTTTGGGCATTTGCCAGAGCGGCCTGCGCCTGCGCCAACGCAGCTTGCTTGGAGGCTAGTGTATACTGGGCTGTTTCCAGTTCGTACTTGCTGATGATGTCTTTCTCAACCAAAGGCCGAACTTTATTGACGGCCAATAGAGCGGAACTAACATCGGCCTGCGCTGTTCGAACCCCCGCCTGTGCGGTGAGCACGTCCTGGGCATATTGGGGCGCATTAATGCGGAAAAGCCGTTGTCCTTTCTTGACCGTCGCACCTTCGTCCACGTAAATAGCCTCGACAAATCCATCCACTTTAGGGCGAATCTCGATGTTCTGTTCACCCTGAATGGTAGCAGGGAAATCGACGTAGAGAACCGTTTTGCGAGGAGCAAGCGTTAGAACTGAGTATTTCTTAGGCTGTTTTAAGGCGGTGGAGTCAGTTTGCTCCCCTTTTTTCTTGTCGGAGCTGCTACAGGCTGTCAGACAGATTCCGGCCAACAGCACCATGATCCATTGGCAATTCGTCGTGTATTGTGGATGTTTTCGAAACGCTTTCATAATCTATTCGTATCCTCATCGGATACTGAATAACAAGGTGAAAGCCTCGTAGAGTTATTAGGATGGGATTAAAAGGCCCTGAATCCCGATTTTGGGTGGGCGAATCGGGGATTTTTGGGGCGGAAAGACGTTAGCAGAAGCTAATTATGCTGATAATAGATTGGCTGTATAGTGACCAAAGTTACGGTCATCAGAAATTATAGTCAGTTGGTGGACTAAGGCCTGGGCGATGATAAGGCGGTCGAACGGATCGCCATGATGAAAAGGGAGCTGATGTAACTGGAGTAGATCCGAAAAGTCAAAATCTAATACGACAAAACCTTCCTCTTCAAGATAGCTGGCTAGTTTATCCAGGGAAATGCCTATCGTCAATTTGCCTAATGATGACTTGATCGCCATTTCCCAAAGGCTGGCTTTGCTAATATAAATGGTGTTATCAATCGAATCAATAAGCTCCTTTGTCGGTTGGGAAAGCCGTTTCTCACCTTTAATATACCATAGCAACACATGCGTATCAATAAGATAAGCCTCATTCATGGCATATAGTCTTTGAACTCATCCAATGGCTCGTTAAAGTCATCATCTATGTGAGTAATTATATGCTTCCCACCCCCAAAATGTCGTTTTGTGAGCTTGCTCTTGCCTATATTGTGTTGCTTAATGGCTGAGACTTGACTTAATAATCGTAGATCGTTAAGCCCGGCAATCCATTGAATTAACTCTAATTTTTGGGATTGAGCGTCCATTTTTAATGGTATTGAAATCAAGCTATTACTTGACGAATATACGACTCAAAATTGGGTTTCAAAGACGTTTTCGTTGATTGATCTACGACACAGAATTACTCAACAACCACACACCCATAACCCGGTACCGTGACCCGATCGCCAGTGAACGAGCCGCCTGAAATTGTTTCGAACACAATGCACCGACACCATTCTTCGCCCGGTGAAAAGACGACCTCAATGGGTTTGTTCGTCAGGTTGTGAACCAATAATACACACGGCCCACCGCTGGCATCCTGCCGAATAAACGCGACAATACCTTTCTGCCGAATACCGGATGGCAAGAGCTTGCTGAGGTTATTATTCAGAATTGGGTGGCTATTCCGGTAGTGAATCAGGCGTTTGTAATGATTGAACAGCGAATCTGGATCGCTCTGCTGCTGAGCCAGCGGCCGAACGGTTTGACTGGTACTGTACTTTCCCCGACGCCAGCGGGTGCGTTGGGTATCCTTCGCCCGAATATCCCACAAAAAAGGCTCACGGATGTTTTCGTCGGGTTTCATGCCGAGCATACCAATTTCCTCCCCGTAGTAGAGATAGGGTAAACCTGGTAGTGTAAGCAACAGGTTGGCTGCTACTTTCAAGCGGTCGAGATTTCCCTTGAGTAAACTGCCAATCCGGTTCTGATCATGGTTGGAAAGGAGCAGTGCATCAATAAAGTTGGGATTGACATTACCGAATGTATTATGAACGTATTGCAGAAACTCGACCAGATCTTCAGTATCGTTTTCCTGCCCAACGATTTCGGCAATGGCCAGCTGAAGGTCGAAATTGAAGTTGGCTTTCAAGCCCCGGAAATAGGGCGCAATGCGTTCGGGACGTGTCCAGACTTCGCCCACGGTGTAAGCTCCCGGTTTTGCGGCTTCAACGACTTTTCCGAACTCCTGCCAGAATTCATGGTTCTTGGGCTCTTCGGCCTCCCGGTAGAGGTGGCGGGCCGCATCAAGCCGAAATCCGTCTACTCCGATCTCGTTAAGCCAATACCGGGCTATCTTGAAAAACTCATCCCGAACCGGCTGGTGGTCGAAATTCAGATCGGGCATGCCGCTCCAGAACATGCCATAATATTGCTCAGGATAAGTGGTCCCTCGTACTGTGTGCCAGGGGTTTTTCTCGCCCGAATCGGCAGTAATATCGCGGGTAGCTAGTTTTCGGCGTTTGATCTCGTCGGGCGTCAGCCATTTATAGTAATTCCAATAGGGGTTTTCCGGCCCTTTGGCCGCTTCCCGAAACCAGTTATGCTGGATGCTGGTGTGGTGTAATACCAAATCGATTATAACCGCAATACCACGTTGATGAGCTTCCGCAATCAACCGTTTGAAATCGTCCATCGTGCCGTATTCGGGGTCGATTCCATAATAGTCCGTTACGTCGTACTTATGCGAACTTGGAGAAGGGCTTATCGGCATGAGCCAGATGGCCGACACCCCTAGATCATTCAGGTAATCAAGTTTGTTCGTAATGCCATTGAGGTCACCGATACCATCGCCATTGGAGTCGGCAAAGGAGCGAACGAAGATCTCGTAGTGAACGCCCGTATAGCCGATAGGTATTGAGTCGGATTGGGCAGGATGTGGAAGTGTAGTGTATTGAACTAGGTTTGATGAAGTCATTCCGTACAGATTCGTCGAGTACTTATTCTTAACAACTAAATAGTTTCAGGGCCTGATAAACCCGATGCGTGGGGAGGCCCATGACGGTATAAAATGAGCCCTCCAGCCGTTCGATACCCACCAACCCAATAAAATCCTGGGCTCCATAAGAGCCCGCTTTATCAAAGGGTTTGCATTCCCGGATGTAATAGGTAATCTCCTCATCTGTCAACGAGGCAAACTGAACGCTTGTTTCGTCGGTGAAGGAATAAAGCTGGGGTTCACCAGTAGAATCTGGCGACAGAATAGCAACCCCCGTTCGAACCCGGTGCGTGCGACCCGACAAGGCCTGGAGCATCCGGTGAGCATCAGCTTCATCCTGAGGCTTGTTTAGAATTTGGTCCTCTAAAATCACAACGGTATCAGCGCAGAGGATGATTCGATTGCCAAAGTCAGGCAGAAACTGCTCGACTTTCTGACGGGCGAGGTATTCGGCCACCTCATTCGCTGGCATGGTTTGCGGAAACAGTTCGTCGGTAGGCCGGGTTTCGATGGTGAACGAAAAACCGACGTCGGTCATCAGTTGTTTGCGTCGGGGCGAGCCCGAAGCCAGCACAAGTGGATAGCGTAAGGTGAGCATGTACGTAGAAAGGCGAAGCGCAAAATTAACCCAAATACAGGGTTTTTACGTACATTGGTTGATTGCTTATTGTATACTATGACCATTCGATCTGCTACTATCTCCGACGCTGCTTCGCTAACTAAGTTGGCAGCCACCACGATGCGCGAAGCTTTTGGGCCTCCCCACAACCCCGCCGAACTCGTTGAGGAGTATATTCAATTGGCCATAAGCGTGCCAATTATGGAGCTTGAACTGACTGACCGGCGATCCTTCTTTTTTCTGGTCGAATCATCGGACGGACAGCCGGTTGGGTACGCTAAATTACGCCAGCATGCTCCCCCAAGGCGAATGACGCACCGGAATGCGATCGAGATTCAGCGAATCTATCTGTTGCAAAATCAAATTGGCCAGGGACAGGGGCGTATGCTCATGGAGTATTGCCTTAATTGGGCGCGTGGGCAGGGTTATGACGCCGTGTGGCTTGGTGTGTGGGAGCGTAACGCACGTGCCATCGCCTTTTACGAACGAATGGGTTTCGAGCGATTCGGCTTTCATTATTTTCAGTTTGGTGCCGAACGTCAGCGGGATTTTTGGCTTCAGAAACAATTAATCAGTTAAGCTGTTGGGTAATATGATTTATTGTTTTAATTGGTTTATAATTAAACGGTTATGTAGGAAATCGTTATCTATTAAACAGAAACAACTTCATCTTCTGCTTGCTTAAACCATTTCGGCAAATACGACTCTAATTACCGTTCTATTTTTCCAATGTATCAAGTATATCCGAACGAATGTAAGTCAGCGCTGCGCCAGTTTTTGGTGTGGCTGATACTTTTTTTTGGATGCGGCCTATCGGCAGTTGCCCAGATTGATACAACGCATAATAATAAGAGTGGGCAAGGATCAACCAATCAAATTCAGGTAGATACGCTTCGGCATATAGGAATTAAAACCGGACCAACAGATTCGCTGGCGGCTATCCATATAACCGCCCAAACGGATAGCGTTTTGATGCGTCGGGACAGTGTTTTTTATACGCGACTAAAAGCTTCCATGTACAAGCACCGGCTAACCCGCCAACTCTACGATGCTGTATTCCGGGACGTTTACAACAGCCGTATCCAAACGGGCGAAGTGAGCCAAATAGAAGTGAATCCATTTAAGGTATTTGAGGGGCGAATTATTGGCGATATTTACATTCGCCGACTTGGTGTATTTGGCCAGACGGTTTATGATACGCTTCGAAAACCCGGCAACTGGATCGAACGAGTTGGCAGCAACTTACACACCAATACACGTGAGCATGTGATTCGTAACTCGTATCTACTTTTTCAGCAGGGTGATGCATTGAATCCAACTATATTGCGCGATAATGAACGGCTGTTGCGTAGTACGTCTATTTTTCACGATGCCCGTATTCTGGTGGTACCACGCCCTGGCAGCCAGCAGTTTGTAGATGTGTATGTGATTACGCAGGATGTCTGGTCGCTGTTGCCCAACGGCGGCTTTGGTGGTTTTACTAATTTCAGCGTTGGATTTGATCAGGTCAATTTTCGTGGCCTGGGCCATCAGCTCTTTGCTCAGTTTGCCTATTCGGGCAATGATCCGCGTCAGAAAACAGAATACCAGGCTCGTTACAAAGTGCCCTTTATTGGAAAAACTTTTTTAACTGCCGAGGCCGATATGTTGTACCTACGCGACCTGAAACAGGTAGCTGTTAAACTGTATCGACCTTTTCTGACTCCAGATACCAAGTATGCAGGCTCTATCGAACTAAACCACACACAGGTCAACAATAGGCTTATCACCCGAAATGACAGTGTGTTACTGGTACCTGTCAGCTATAACTATTCCGATGTGTGGATAGGCCGATCGTTTCGACTGTTTTATAAACAACGGGATACCGAAGAAAAAGGGAGGTCACGGTTCGTTGTGGCCCTGCGAAATACAAACTATGAGTATTTCAAACGTCCCGACGTTACCGCCGACACAAATCAGATTTATCAGGACAGCCGCACTACGCTGTTTAGTGTAGGATTCTCCCGACGTAAATATACCCGCGATGTACTTATCTATGGATTTGGTCGGACAGAGGACGTTCCAATTGGAGAGTCTGTGGCGGCTACTGTTGGGTTCGACAATGCTGAATTAGGTCGCCGACTTTATGCCGGGGTGAATTTTTCGCAGGGGAAGTATGTCCGGCATCTTGGTTACCTCTATGGGTTGGTTAATTTGGGAGGTTATGTGCGGGACCATAAAGTAGAGCAGGCCGTTTTCTCGTTCGAATCCAATTATTTTAGCCCACTCATGAAAACCAAATGGGGGAATATGCGCCACTTTTTCAACACCCGCTATACGGTCGGTATTGACCGATTCGACAATGAGTATATCTCATTAAGTAGCAGTGGGAGTGGTGTTAATACAGATGGTATCGGTATTAACAGCGATCAACTAAGAGGTACAAATCGATGGTTTGTCAACTACGAAAATGTGCTTTTCTCTCGCTTGAGCCTGATCGGTTTCCGGGTTGCCTTTGTTACGTTTGTTAACCTGGGGCTGGTTAGTTTTCCTGATCGACCTTTGCTGAGTGGACCGCTTTATCAGGGATATGGGATCGGGTTTCGACTACGAAATGAAAACCTGACCTTTACCAGCTTTCAGATTCGACTGGCTTATTATCCTAATATTCCTGGCAATACAATCCCATTCAGAACAGCCTTTGAGGGCGTTCCAACCCTACGGTTCCGCGATTTTGATCTGTCAGCTCCCCGTATTATTCCGTACCAATAAAAATAATTGCATTAAATGTTGCTACATTAAATGTAATTGTTTTATCTTTGTGCCATGTCCATTGAAACTGATATAAAACAGAGCACACCATTTAAATCGCCCTACCACAGGGTCATGGTGAACCTGATCTTTACCAGCAACTGGATGGCGGCCAGTCAGATGCATATGTTAAAGCCATTTGGCCTGACATTGCAACAATATAATGTGTTGCGCATTTTACGTGGGCAGTATCCTGAGCCGGTTAAGGTTAGTGATATTACAGAGCGTATGCTCGATAAAATGTCTAATGCGTCGCGATTGGTGGATAAACTTCTTGCCAAGAAACTCGTACTACGCACCGAATGCCCCAGCGACCGTCGGGCCGTTGATGTAATTATTACAGAGGAGGGATTGGCATTGCTCAATAAGTTAGATGTATATCAGACGGAGTGGTCTGAAATACAGCGAAATAAACTAACTGAAGAGGAGGCTATTTACCTGAGCCAGTTGCTCGATCGACTTCGAGAATAGGATTTACTCGTTTTAAATTCAATTAACTGTTTACATATCTTACCAATGAAAAAAGCAACTTTAATTGCTGCCTTGTTATTCTCGTCAGTGGGCGCTTTCGCTCAGAGCTGGTCACTTGACAAAGCTCACTCAAATCTGGCCTTCACTGTAACGCACATGATGTTATCGGAGGTTGACGGGAAATTCCAGAATTTCGACGTGAAAATGACGTCTGCTAAAGATGATTTCTCAGATGCTCAAATCGACCTGACCGCCGATGTAAATAGTATTTATACGAATCAGGAAAAACGTGATGCTCACCTGAAAAGCCCCGATTTTTTCGACGCTACCAAGTATCCAACGTTGACCTTTAAAAGTAAGTCGATTAGCAAAGTATCAGGTAACAAATACAAACTGGTAGGTGATCTGACGATGCACGGTGTAACGAAACCCGTAACGCTTGATGCTACGATTACAGGTCCAGTTACCAACCCAATGAACAAGAAAACCTTAGCTGGTTTTAAAGTAAGTGGTGAAGTAAAACGCGCTGATTTTACGTTAGGTACTATTCCTGCGGCTGTTGTTAGCGATGAAATTACGATCCGGGCTACCGGCGAGCTTGTTAAAAATTAAGCTATTCGCTTTTATATATTGATCCCTGACACCACTGGTGTCGGGGATTTTTTTGTGTACAAAGTAACCCCAAACGAACCCTATACGAGCGATAATGCTGTCTGAACTATAGAGTGCAAGCGGTTGAGACTAACTGATTTTTGGGTCTTTGGGCTCAATTAAACAAATGCCGGGAAGTCATCCATAAATTGTACATCAGCTGTATCATGATTCACGCAGCAGCAATAGTGTGTCAGGCCGTTTGAAATGACGATATAAGGTGCCCGATGAACATGATTATAGCGGGCAATCTGATCGAAAACCGTTTGCGTAAGCGCAATATGAGGAGCTTTACATTCGACTACCAAAAAAGGCTGACCCTGCCGGTCAAAAACAACAACGTCCGTTCGTTTCTGTGTTTGGTTGAGGCTCAGCCCCCCCTCGGAGCGGATGAGCGCTTTAGGGTAGGCATAGTGTGTCAGCAACAGGTTCACGATATGCTGTCGGACCCATTCTTCGGGCGACAACCGAACGTACTTCCGGCGTAGTAAGTCAAAAATATATGGTTTTCCTTCGACTTGTTTAGTTTTGTAGTCAAAAGGAGGGAGGTTCAAGTCGACCATACCTCAAAGATAAAAGAGCGAAAGAGTGAATGAGCGAAAGAATGGAAAAAACTCGCGTCAACTGTTCGCTCTTTCACTCATTCACTCTCTCGCTCTTTAAAAATGAAAACAAAAGAAGAAATCGTTCAGAACTGGCTACCACGCTACACCGGTACACCCATCGAGCAATTTGGCGAATACATTTTGCTGACCAATTTTATCAATTATGTTGAGTTGTTTGCCAAGAAGTTCGATGTAGAAATTTTTGGCCTGGGCCGGGCTATGCAAACCGCGACGGCCAACAACATTACCATTATTAACTTCGGAATGGGTAGCGCTATGGCGGCTACAGTTATGGATCTGCTGTCGGCAGTTAATCCAAAAGCAGTTTTGTTTTTAGGTAAATGTGGTGGGTTGAAAAAAACGCAGATCGGCGATCTGGTGCTGCCAATTGCGGCTATTCGGGGCGAAGGCACGAGTAATGACTATATGCGTCCCGAAATTCCGGCCCTACCTTCCTTCCGATTGCAGCGGGCAGTATCGTCAACGATCAAGAAATACGAACTGGATTACTGGACAGGCACGGTTTATACCACCAATCGACGCATCTGGGAACACGACGAACAGTTCAAGGATTACCTGCGCGAACTTCGGACAATGGCCATCGATATGGAAACCGCTACGATTTTTACGGTGGGTTTTGTCAACTCTATTCCACACGGTGCCTTGTTGCTCGTGTCTGATAACCCACTGGTGCCAGAAGGTGTTAAAACCGAAGAGAGCGATAAGAAAGTGACAGGCCAGTTCGTCAATGTTCACCTGGATATTGGTATCGACGCCCTGCTCGAACTTGAATCATCCGGTGATTCAGTAAAGCATTTGCGGTTTGAGTAGTAAGCGAACTAAGAGACAAATTTATTTTATGACAATTGATTAAAGGATTAGAAAGGGAGAAAGAGGTATCATCTAAACCCCTTTCTCCCTTTCTTCCCCCTACTCCTTTCTCCTCTTTAATTACAATAATCACTAATTACTTTATAGGCTGGGTTATAGCCAAGCTCGCCCGCTTTAGAGAGGTCTAAACAGCCGCCGTTTTCATCGCCCAGACTGTGTTTGATAATTCCCCGAATGTAATACACTTCGGCATAACGCGGGTTTAGTTTAACGGCACTGTTACAATCCATAATGGCGGCTCGTTGATCGCCCTGTGCGGATTTTATCAGGCCCCGGCTGAAATACGCTTCGGCGTAGGTTGGGCTAAGTTCAATAGCCTTGTTAAGATCAATGATAGCCGACTTTTGGTCGCCCTGTTTGTTTTTACTAATACCCCGACTGAAATAAGCTTCGGCACGTTCGCTGCCTAACTCGTTGATCTTGTTACGTTCCTGTACCACATCGCGTAACTTATCGAGCGTAACACGGCTGATCTTGCCGCTATACACAACCTTTGAATCGGTATTGACATTGTTCATATCAATGGCCTGATTAAAGTCCTGAACAGCACCTTTCTGATCACCAAGTTTACTCCGGCAGAACCCTCGACCGTAGTAAGCCCGATAATTGTCACCTTTAAGGGCAATGGCCCTATCGTAATCGGCTAATGCACTTTTATAATCTTCTAATTTTCCTTTGGCATACCCCCGGTAGAAGAAAGACTCACCATCCTCGGGACTGAGTTCAATAGCCTTATTGAGGTCGGTTACGGCTCCGGCAAAATCGTTCAACTCAACCTTCGACATACCTCGTCCGGCATACGCTTGCGGACGTTTGGGCGTTAGATCAACTACTTTCGTAAAATCGGGCAGGCTACCGGCAAAGTCTTCCAGCTTTTGTTTTGTAATACCCCGCACGTAGTAGGTTTGCGCGTTGCCTGGATCGAGTTCGATGGCTTTAGTAAAATCGGCCAAAGCCCCCCGGTACTGATCAATGCGGCTTCGGCTAACGCCCCGATTGTAATACGCCTGTGGATCATCGGGGTTGAGTTCGATAGACCGGCTAAAATCCAGCAATGCACCCCTATGGTCGTCTTGTTTGCTCTTACTAACTCCCCGGCTCAGGTAGGCCAGCGCATCCTTCCCGTTGAGTTCAATAGCGCGGTCGTAATCCAGAATAGCGCCCCGATGATCCTTTAGATTGGCTTTGGCTAGTCCTCGATTATAATAACTCGCCGAATTGTCGGGATTCATGGTGATAGCCATGCTGAATGCCTGTAGTGCACCCGTAAAATCGTTTGCTTTACTTTTGGTTATGCCACTTTCGAAAAAATCAACGGCGGTTTGTTGGGCGCTGGCAGAAGGGCTGAGGCTGGTGCACAAAAACAAAGTTACCAGCGGCAGTATAAGTCGCTTCATAAACGAGTCAAGAAGTTTTGGTGAGCAAGTATTGTATTGAGGGGGATAAAATTAGGTTTTTGTTGCCGTTAAGCCAAGTTGGAACTATGGTTAAACTGTGAACTAGGCCTGATTCTCAGCGTAAAAGATATAGAATGACAAAAAATACCTGCCAACTACCCCTTGATTTAGTGGAGTTCGTACTTAAGTGAGACATATTGGCATATTTTCGGGCTGTTTTATAATAGTTTAAGACAAAATGGCAGTAATGATTTGATAAAATAGCTTTGGTACAGCATTTGACTAAGGATGTATGTGTTTGATTATAAACAACCCAATAAACCAAATAAGCAAATGGCAACCTTAGTTCGATATAACAACTTCCCTACTTTCTTTAACCCATTCTACGGTCGTCCGGTAATCAATCGGTATCAGAACACGAGCCCGAACGTACCAGCCGTAAACGTAAAAGAAACCGAGACCGCTTTTGTCCTTGATCTGGCTGCGCCTGGTTTGAAAAAAGAGGACTTAAAAATTAACGTTGAAAACAACAAGCTGACGATTGCCTATCAATCGGAAGTGAAGAACGAAGAAAATACGGAGAAATTCACCGTTCAGGAATTTGGCTTTACATCATTTGAACGCAGTTTCCGCTTACCAAAAACGGTAAATGCTGATGGTATCAAAGCCGCTTATACCGATGGTATCTTGACGGTTGAATTACCCAAAATTGAGATAAAAGAGGAAAAGTTGGTGAAGGAGATTGCCGTTGCCTAATGATGGCAGTCTGGCAAGAGCAGAAAGCCCGTACTATTCAGTGCGGGCTTTTTTTATGCGTGGAGCAAGGTGCACGAAATACGATTGACATCCGAGCTCCGAGCCCCCTGCTCCACGCGCTTTTACTGTAGCGCCAACATAAACGCTTCGAGTTTGTGAGCATCCAGATGGCCGTTTGTGCGCACACCACTGCAAATGTCAAGGCCAAAAGGTTGCACCGTGTCAATGGCCTCGCGCACGTTCTCGGGCTTTAGGCCACCTGCCAGAAACACGGGTACCGACGACTGTTCAACAATCTGGCGGCTTACCTGCCAGTTATGCACGCGTCCCGTGCCCCCTAATTCTTTCACTGTCAGATTTGGATTGCCCGAATCCAGTAACAATGCATCGACTCCATGCTGAATGGCTGTCAGCGCTTCATCGAGATTTCGTTCGTCGATAACATGTATGACCTGCACCACTTTTATCGCAGGCAGAGCCTGATGCAATTGGGCGTAGGTTTCTGACGGTACCGCATCTACGAGTTGAATGGTATTTGCACCGACTCGCTGTTGATGGGCGATGATATCAGCCAGATTTGTTTCGCTGGTTAGCATGAATGTGGCTATGGGTGGGGGAGTCGACTTGACGATTTGAGCGGCCAATTCATCGCCGACCACACCGGGACCGCTGGGCATTCGACCTACCAATCCAAGGGCATCGGCACCAAGCCCAATAGCCAGTTGCGCTTCATCAAGGCTGCTAATACAACAAATTTTTACCCTCGTTCGGAACGGAGATTCCATTGTTTTCGGTTGCTTAACTAAATGATGTAGCCGTAAATCTACGGTTCGTGTGATTATGGGTCAACAAACGACTAACGACACCTTTGCCTCCCTCCGAATTCCTGAATTTCGTTACTTCGTTCTGAACAGTTTCCTGATTACAGCTACGTTGCTGATTCAGGAAGTTACACTGGGCTACGAACTCTATAAAATTACGCATGATCCACTCATGCTGGGTTTGGTAGGTTTGGCAGAAGCGATACCTTTTATTGCTTTATCCCTTTTTGGGGGGCACCTGGCCGATCGGCGCGATAAGAAAAGCATTTTACAGTGGAGCCTGCTGGTTATTCTCCTCGGCTCCGTAATTCTGTATTTAGTTTTTCAGCCATCTATTGTGTCGGGTTTGTCGCAAACGGCTCGTTTAGCCACTATTTACGGCGTTCTGATGCTGATTGGCACAGCAAAGGGATTTTATTCGCCAGCCAGTTCGTCGTTAAAACCATTTCTGGTTCCCCGTGAACTCTATGCGAACTCCGCAACCTGGAGTAGTTCGTTTTGGCAGGCAGGCGCTATTGTTGGGCCGGGGCTGGCGGGGTTTTTATATAGCTGGGTTGGGTTCGATAACTCCTTGATTGTAGTCATTGCGCTGCTGGTAGTTTGTTATGTGCTCATTACCCTAATCGACCGGAAGCCCGTGCCTGTTAGCAACGAACCGGTTCTGGGTCTTCGGGAAAGTCTGAAAGAAGGATTTCGGTTTGTTTTCAAAACCCAGATTGTACTCTATGCTATCTCGCTCGATTTGTTCTCGGTCTTATTCGGGGGTGTCGTCGCTATTCTGCCCGTTTTTGCCGAAGATATTTTAAAAGTGGGCGCCGAGGGATTGGGATTTCTACGAGCCGCTCCCTCAATCGGCGCTCTGTTAACTATGGCCTATATGACAAAGCATCCGCCAACGCACAATGCCTGGCGAAATATGCTGCTGTCGGTGGCCGGATTTGGAGTGGCCACGATTGTGTTTGCGTTGTCTACGAATTTTTATCTATCACTTGTTATGTTAGGATTAACAGGTGCATTTGATAGTGTCAGCGTAATTATCCGCCAGACGATTCTCCAGATTTTTCCGCCCGACCATATGCGTGGGCGTGTGGCTGCTGTGAATGGTATTTTTGTTAGTTCATCGAATGAGATTGGTGCGTTTGAATCGGGCTTATTGGCCCGATTGCTTGGTACGGTTCCATCGGTGGCGTTAGGTGGCGTGGTTACCCTGTTTGTAGTTGGGTATGTCTATGCCAAATCAAAGGAATTGTTCGCAGTGCGATTGAGCTGATCAGGGCTAATCACCAAACAAAAACCTGCTCCCAGCTACCGGTCAATTGTCGGATAGCTGGGAGCAGGCAGGCAACCGGTACCGTACGTTAAGCTACAGCAACGGGTGCGGGTGCATTCAGATCGCTGAGGAAGGCATTCACATCAATCTGTTCGTTGAGCAGCACACGCGTGTTAAACACCTCCCAGAACAATTCATCGGAAAGTTGATAATCGCGTTGCAGCCGGATCATATCGCGGATGCTGTCCTTGAGTTTGAGTTGCCCGACTGGTGTTTGCACCTGCGAAGCGAGGGACTGGTAGTTTTCCATAACCTGATTTTTTTAGCGTGCAGGATTTTAAACACCCTCGATTTCAGATTGTTTCCCTTTTAGCATAGAAAATTGGTAGACAATTAGAAAAGTCATATTGTACCTTTTAGGTATTCTCCATAAGGCGCATGTTAACCCGGCATGTTACAACTAATTTTTTTCAATTAATTGATAATCAATAGAAGATGAAGAAATCTACATTTTGGGCCGTTATGGCAACTGCCAGTATTGGCCTGCTCGCGTTGACACCTACACTTGCTAAGCCGAAACCTATGAAACTGGTAAAAGTATGGGAAACGGATACGACGCTCCGTACACCTGAATCTGTTCTTTACGATGGAAAAAGTACGATCTATGTAGCCAATATCGATGGAAAACCTGGCGATCTTGATGGAAGTGGCTTCATTTCTAGAGTGTCGCTGGATGGTAAAATCGAAAACCTGCGCTGGACATCGGGACTGAATGCTCCTAAAGGAATGGGGCTACATAAAAATAAGCTTTATGTAACCGATGTGTACCGTCTGGTTTGTATCAATACCGAAAATGGACAGGCCGAGAAAACCTGGGATGCTGTTGGGAAAGACAGTTTCTTAAATGACGTAACGGTAGTAAAAGATGGAACGGTGTACGTTTCCGATAACCGAAACGACAAAATCTACCGCCTGCAGGATGGTAAATGGGAGATTTTTATGGAAGGCGAACAACTTAATAAGCCCAACGGACTGCTGGCCGTTGGCAAGGGTAAACTCCTAATTGGGAGCACTAAAATCGGGGCCTTGCAATCGGTAGATCTGTCTACAAAAGCGATAACGAAACTAGCCGACGGCATGGCTAATACAGATGGTATTGTGCCTGAAGGCAAAAGCAACTATTTTGTTTCGGACTGGAACGGACAGATTTTTCACATTAGTGCCGACGGTACAAAAGAACAGTTGCTGGATACACGTGAAGCAAAAATCAATTCGGCGGATATTGACTACATCGCCAGGAAAAAACTACTGATTGTTCCCACGTTTTACAAGAATAGTCTGGTTGCGTATCGGGTGGAGTAGTTTTGTGGAGTAAGTGGAATGAGTGCAGTAGGTCTGATTCGTATGACCTACTGCACTCATTCCACTTACTCCTCGAATACCTTTCAGGCCAATAACTGCTCAATAGCCAGTTGTGCTTTGTTTACCCCGAAACCAGCCATTGCCTTTTCCATTGCCTCGCTGATCAGATCATTGCCAAGATTACCGATACTGCCCTTGTGCGTGTGATGCAATTCGCGGGGTGGATGGTAGGTATGTTCGGCAATTTCCTTCCCAATGGTTCGATAGGCTTCGCGGAAGGGCACGCCTTGTAATACCAACTCATTTACCCGTTCAACGCTGAATAACAGATCGTATTTAGGATCATCCAGCAGATTGGGTTTGACCTGAATGTGTTCGAGCATGAAATCGGTAATGCTCAGACAATCCAGGATTTCGTCGAAAGCAGGCATTAGAATTTCTTTCAGCAACTGCATATCGCGGTGATAGCCAGAAGGGAGGTTACTCATGACGAGCGTTACTTCCATCGGCAGCGCTTTCATGCGGTTGGTTTTAGCCCGCAGTAGTTCGGCTACATCCGGGTTCTTCTTGTGCGGCATAATGCTGGAGCCGGTCGTCAGGCCATCGGGTAGAGTCAGGAAACCGAAATTTTGACTGTTGTACAGGCAAATATCCATGGCCATCCGCGAGATCGTGGCGGCTACGGCAGCGAGTGCGGTCAGTGCCGTTTGTTCGGTTTTACCCCGACTCATTTGGGCGTATACGACATTAACGTGCATGCCTTCGAAGCCCAGCAATTCAGTTGTAAGGGTTCGGTTAAGCGGAAATGAAGAGCCGTAGCCTGCCCCTGAACCAAGCGGATTTCGGTTGGCAAGCCGGTAGGCCGTTTGAAGCGTCAGCATATCATCGGCCAGGGCTTCAGCATACGCGCCAAACCACAATCCAAACGATGACGGCATCGCAATTTGTAGGTGCGTATAGCCCGGCACTAAATCATCTTTGTGTTGTTCGGACCGGCTCACCAGTCGGTTGAATACGCGCTGCACGCTCTCGGCTACCTGCCAGAGCCGGTCGCGGGTGAAGAGCTTCATATCGACAAGCACCTGATCGTTGCGTGACCGGCCTGAATGAATTTTCTTTCCCGTATCGCCTAATGCTCGTGTGAGCATCAATTCAACCTGGGAGTGAACATCCTCAACCCCTTCTTCAATCACAAACTGCCCGGCGTCAATTTGCTGGTATATTTTCTTCAATTCAGCTGTCAACTGACTTAATTCGGCCTTAGTCAGCAGATTAATTGTTTCGAGCATTTGCGCGTGGGCGAGATTGCCCAACACATCGAACGGAGCGAGGTAGAGATCCATTTCACGGTCGCGCCCGACGGTGAAGCGTTCTATTTGGTCGGCGGTAGTAACGCCTTCTTTTTGCCAGAGTTTCAAAGCGAAAGTGCGAAAGGGTTATGAGTGAAAGAGCGAAAGAGCGAAACTGGCGTCATCACTCATTTACTCTTGCGCTTATTCACTCTTTATTTTTGCAAAGTTCGTAAAGAAAGTCGGTTGAGGCCGTATCGAAGATAGAACAAGTTCATTCTTTACTGACGAGCTTATTCTTTATCATCATCTAAATACGGTGAAATTTCATTTTTGAGAATGCAGATTAGTTCGGGATCCATAAACGGATAATTGTCTGGAATATCCAGGACGATAATTGACTTGTCTGAAGCTTCAGAAGGAAAGCTTTCCAGTAACCGTTGTTTATGACGTTTCTCCATAGCAAACACTACATCTGCCCATTGTAGGAGTTTTGCCGTTACCTTAATTCTTGCCGATGCTGACGTTCCCGCTGACTTAACCGTATGGTTCTGATCGCGTTTATAAATCGCTTCTGCGGTCGGGCTACGCCATTGATTTCGGCTGCAAACGAAAAGTATGTTCACGTGTAAACGATCTTGTTGTTGCCAATTAGTCCCTTAGTCAGTTACTGCCCAATGAGAACTTCGCTCGGGCTGCTTTTCAACTGCTTCCCCAGCCACCAAAAACCACCTGCTGATACCAGGCCAATTCCGGCTAAAATCAGCCAGTGTGTCGTGAATCCGAAATTTGCTACTATAAGTGAGCCAAATGCCGGGGCTGTAGTTTGGGCAAGTGCGCCACCCATTGAATATAAAGCTAAGTATTGACCTCGGGTTGCCGGAGTAGATCGCTCAACCGAAAATGACTGGATAAAGGGGATGGCCAGCATTTCGCTTAGCGTACCCAATACAATGAATAGCAGGGCGATTTGTAATCCAGAAAATACGCTACTGGTCGGTATTGTCAGCGCGATATAGGATATTGATGTCAGCATAACGCCCATTATAATCAGGTTGATTTTCGACCGTTTTTGCTGCTCAAGACTATAAACCAACGCCATTTCGACCACCACAATGATGATGCCGTTGAGTGCCATCAGGCTGCCAATCAGGCGCTCAGTCATATGTAGCACTTCTTTGAAAAACAGCGGCACAATCGAAAACAACTGCATGAATACCACAAAATATAGCGCGGCACAAACCACAAAGCCAACGAATAGCGTATCCCGGTAAGGACTTTTATCTGGCAAACCGGCTTCATCTACGGCTACTATCGTTGTTTCGTTAACCTTTCTGGCTATTGCTGGATCAGGTAAATACAACCACAGCACCAGGCTCGCTACTAAACAGGTCAGTCCATCAGCCCAGAAGAGAAGGCTGTAATTGATGCTGGCTAACCAGCCACCCAATCCTCCGCCAACTGCCCAGCCGAGGTTAATTGCCAGCCGATTGAGCGAGAAGGCCCGAGTACGTGTTTCCGAGTCGGAATAGTGGGCAATAGCAGCCTGGTTGGCAGGTCGGAAGGCATCGCCAAATAAGGTGAAAATAAATACACTCCCACAAAGAGCATAAAAATTCACAACAAACTGGAGAAGTACCAGGGCCAGTCCACCAAAAATCAGGCTAATTAACTGAATGTAGTAGAAGCCGAACCGGTCGGTTAAGCGCCCGCCGAGGAATGTGCCCACAAATGCTCCGGCCCCATAAATGGCCATGACAATGCCCGCATCTGTAACTGAAAAATGGAGATGCTGCGTGAGGTAAAGCGTCATAAACGGCAATACCATGGTGCCACAGCGGTTAATGAGCATCACACCCGCCAGTAACCATACCGATGGCGACAGTCCCCGATAAGCCCGTTGATAGAGATGAAGCGTTTGCTGAAGCATGAACGCAAGGTACAACGAAACCGAGCGAACTAGTATCGTCTACGGCCCGCATCGGCATCCTCACCGGGAGCGACAAATATCTTTTTATCCGTGATGAGGGGTCGGTGTTCATCCAGAAACGCCTTGAATAGTCGAATTTCCTCCAACTGTCTGTCGATAGGGTGCGTTAAGGCGTAGCTTTCTACATAGACGTCGTTAAAATCCGTAATGACGTACTCCATCAGTTTGATGCCTTTCCGTTTCAGCGCGTGCAAATATAGATTCTGGTGGTTATGTACGAAGCGTCCTGGCTGGTAGGAAGCTGTTGTTTTCAGATCGACGGCTTTGAATTTGCCAATCAGATCGACATAGCCATAGAACAGCACATCGTCAATTTCCCACTGGCAAAACACCTGTGTATCGACAATGGGGCGAGGGAGAAGTTTACGGACTTTGGCAACAATCTCAGCGTTGAACCGATCTTCGTTGGTCCCCTTTACAATGGCTTCTTCAAAGGAGATGCCCCGTTCTTGAGCCGCCGTGGTTGGTGTAGGAACCCGATTGATGGAGTCGATCAACTCATGTACTGAAAGGTTTCCCCCTGTTAAGTAGCGCGAGAACGTGTTTAGCAGTGAGGGGTAGAAGCGGTAGTTGATTGGCATAATGAGTAATGAACAATGAGTAATGTAGAATGAACAATGAGTCAACAGTCTTGTTCTCATCAATCGTTATCCATTATCCATTTTACATTATCCATTAATTTTTCACCACCAGCAGTACCCCAGCAATGATCAGTCCGACACCGAGTAACCGCCAGGTGTTGGCCGGGTGAATCGAAAAGCCTAGTAGGCCATAATGATCCAGAATGAGGGCTGCTAATAGTTGCCCCGCTACGCTTAAGCTAACCATATTCGCCGTTCCTATTTTTTGCACGCTGACGATAACCGTGATCATGTAAATAGCGCCCATAACGCCCCCTGTCCATTTCCACCAGCTAATCTGCTTTATCGTTTCGAATGAAGGAGTTGACCCGCCTGTAGCCAGAAACATCAGCACCAGGGCTATAAATCCGGAACCGAACGAAATAATAGCGGCCAGAATAGGGTTAGCCATTGCCTGACGCAAATTGGCATTAACGCCCGCCTGAACAGTAATGGCTAAACCGACAATGAAGGCAAAGAACAGATAGATGTAATTCATGGATACAAAGGTAGGCAACCGCCAGTCGGAACTTTATTCTTTGTGCTGATTTTCGATTGAGTTAGCATTTTGCCATACTATGTATATTTCGTAGCTTGCGCTACTCCTTGCCTAAACACTTCAACCTTATATGTTTATCATCACGTACTACCCAGTAGCTGTTGTTGTCTGCTTTCTGACAATGCTCTGCTGGGGCTCATGGGCCAACACACAAAAACTGGCCACTCAATCAGTACCAACCACTATTTTTTACCGCGATTATACCTACGGAATTTTACTGTTGAGCCTGATCCTGGCCTTTACATTTGGCAGCTTTGGTGATTCGGGACGATCGTTTCTGAGTGATATTAAACAGGGCGATACACAAAGTCTGTTGTATGCACTAGTCGGTGGCTTCGTATTTAACATCGCCAATATACTTATCGTGGTGGGCATTGAATTGGCAGGATTATCGGTCGCAATGCCCGTGGGTATTGGACTGGCGCTTATTCTGGGTGTTGTAGTCAATTATATCCTATCGCCCATAGGCAATGTTAGCCTGTTGTCGGGTGGGGTCTTTTCCATATTTCTGGCGGTTGTATTTAGTGCAATGGCCTATCGGGCAAAAGGAGCAAAAGATGGATCGGTTAGTACACAAGGGCTGGTAGCCTCGCTGGTAGGCGGGTTTCTAATGAGTTTCTTTTTCTACTTCGTCGCTAAATCCATGACAACGGACTTCGCCAGGCCTGCGTCGGGTCTGCTAACGCCCTATACGGCCTTAGTTCTATTTGCCCTGGGAGTTGTCGTCAGTACGCCATTATTCCTGCCCATCCTGCGTCGCTTTGCCAGCAAACCTGCCGACGGCGATATTTTTTATAGTGATGTGAGCCGACGCAACCATCGCATCGGGATGCTGGGTGGCATGGTGTGGTGTCTGGGTATGGCGTCGAGCTTACTGGCATCGGGGGCGGCTGGTTATGCTATCAGTTATGGGCTGGGGCAGGGAGCAACCATCATCGCTGTTTTGTGGGGCGTGTTTATCTGGCACGAATTTCGGGGAGCGCCCACGC
>NZ_BAAHBG010000039.1:123484-159835 GCF_054776855.1 Spirosoma migulaei
ATCCGACTTGTCAAGTCGCTATCTAGTGCTGATGGGATTCTGTTATGTACTGGGCTTGGTGTTGATTATTTCTGCTAAGTAGAGCTGCATATACTTGCGGCTCGGGTGTCGCCAAGTTTAAGTTGACGAATTATGGGTACAACTTGTGTCTTCCTATTTCGGCAAGATTGCAGGCTTTAACAGGAGTTTTAATAGGCTCATTCTGGCTACTGGATATGGCTACATTCTGCCTATAGTCAATAGGGTCAGAGAGTAAAATTCCCCCCTTAATCTTGTCCAATCATGGACAATGATTCGTCCGTTTCTGGACATCGTTTTTACTAGTACCAAGCTGGTTTTGCTCTAAAGACGCTTTTTTAATTCTGGCACCAGATTTGATTTAAGATATTGTATCTAATCAAGCATGCAGCCACGCTTATGAAAAAGACTATTCTGGGAGAATTGGAAGAACTGGTGTTGCTGGTGGTGGCCGTCAGCACCGAAGAGGTCTATGGCGTGCCCGTTATGGAACAACTTCAACTCCAGACAGGCCGAAGCTTCACCGTCAGCGCAGTACATACAACCTTGTATCGACTCGAAGAAAAAGGGTTTCTATCGTCCTCGGTAGGTGGAGCGACTACCGAGCGTGGAGGACGGCGTAAGCGGTTGTTTGCCTTAACAGCGGCCGGTGGGCGGGTACTGCTGGAGATTCAGCAGATGCGCAACCAGCTCTGGCAGAGCATCCCTGAGGGAAAATTTGACTTACTGGGGCTATGAAAAAGCAATCTAACCCGAACGAACCTCCCCACTCTGACTCACGAATCCCTCGGTGGGCTGATCGCCTGCTGGAATGGTTCGTGGCCCCGCACCTATTGGAGTACGTGCAGGGGGATTTGCAGGAAGTATTCCATAAGCGCGTTGAGCAGGTAGGTCTGGCCCGCGCCCGGCGCGAGTACGGCTGGGCGGTGCTACACTGCTTAACCCCATTTTTTCATCAATCGCTCCGGCCCGGCCGGAATGCCAGTACCCGTAAACTCTTTTCTGAACATACTCAACCCGCCTTACCTGACATGCTACGTAATTATTTCAAAATCGCCTTTCGGAACCTCGCCAAAAACAAGGGGTACTCGTTTATTAACATTTCGGGGCTTGCGATGGGCATGGCTGTGACGATGCTCATTGGGCTTTGGATGTACGATGAACTTTCGTTTAACCAGTATCATAAAAATTATGATTCCATTGCCCAGGTGAGGAGGTTGTATACAGATCCAAATATCCAAAAAACAGACGGAACAGATGCGCAACAATTTCCGATGGGGGCCGCTTTAAAACGGAATTACCATCACTATTTCAAGCACATTTTGATGGCCTGGTGGGTTGGAGAATATACGCTTTCGGCTGAGGATAAAAAAATGCCCAAAAAAGGCGAATTTATTGAAGCGGGTGCTTTGGAAATGCTTTCGCTGAAAATGGTCAAAGGCAGCTATGCATCGTTGAAAGAGCTTCACTCGATTGTGCTGTCAAAATCAGCATCGGAAGCTATGTTTGGTCAGGAAGACCCGATCAATAAACGCCTAAAAATTGATAACCGTATCGATGTAGTCGTAACGGGCGTCTATGAAGATATACCCCGGAATAATCGTTTTGGCGAAGTGCAGTTTTTTTCGCCCTGGGATTTATGGGTTGCGTCAAATGATTGGATTAAACAAAACGAAAACGATTGGGGCAACAGTTCATTCGGTATTTATGTGCAGCTGCAGCCCAATGTTTCGCTTGAGACAGCCAATGCCCGCATCAACGATTTTTTTCAGAAAAGTACGCCAAAAGAAATGGCTCAACGGGCGGCCAAATACAAGTATGAGGTTTTTTTGTACCCGATGAAGGACTGGCATTTGTATTCGGAATTTAAAAATGGAAGGCCTGCTGGTGGGCGCATCACGTTTGTTTGGCTTTTTGGTATTGTTGGCCTTTTTGTCTTGCTATTGGCTTGTATCAATTTTATGAATCTGAGTACCGCCAGGAGTGAAAAGCGAGCCAAGGAAATAGGCATTCGGAAAGCCATTGGCTCGTTGAAAACTCAACTCATTCAGCAGTTTTTAAGCGAATCGTTCCTGGTGGTTATGTTGTCGTTTGTGGTGTCATTGGTACTGATTTCACTTACTCTGTCCTGGTTTAATCAAGTAGCAGACAAAGAATTATCGTTGCCAGTCGAAAGCTTACCTTTTTGGCTAATCAGCCTGGCATTTATTGCCGTTACTGCCTTTTTAGCGGGCGCTTATCCTGCGTTTTACTTGTCTGCGTTTCAGCCGGTGAAAGTCCTGAAAGGCACCATTCGCTTAGGACGTTTTGCGGCTTTACCTCGGAAAATTCTGGTGGTTGTTCAATTTGTTGTTTCGATTGTTTTGATTATCGGCACTATCGTCGTCTACAAACAAATTCAATTTGCCCAGGATCGCCCCGTGGGCTATAATCGGGAAGGATTGATTACCATTCCGAAAAATGATCCCAATTATGGTGGCAAACTGGATGTGTTGCGAAGCGAGTTACTCAATACAGGTATGGTGGCTGGTATGGAGCTATCGTCAAGCCCTCTAACGGCCGTTTGGAACAATATGGGTGGTTTCAGTTGGAAAGGTAAAGATCCTGAAGTAGCCGATGATTTTGCCATAACCGATGTGTCGTATGGGTTTGGTAAGGTGGTAGGCTGGCAGTTGCTTGCTGGTCGGGATTTTTCCAAATCGTTTGCCACAGATAGTACGAAAATGATTATCAATGAATCGGCGGCTAACTATCTTGGTTTGAAAAACCGCAACGGCGGACCGCCAATTGGAGAATTTATCACCTTTTATGACGGCAAAACATCTCGTCAAATTATTGGTGTGATTAAGGATATGGTCAGGAACTCGCCCTATGAGCCCGAGAAGCGTGCATTTTTCTTTTTAGATGCGAACTACGCTGCTGCCAGCCAAATTGATATAAAAATCAAGCCAACCGTCAGTGCGAACGAAGCGCTGCCTAAAATCGAAGCTGTATTCAAGAAAGTAGTTCCTTCTGCGGCATTCGATTACAAATTTGTGGATGAAGAGTATGCTAAAAAATTCAGTAATGAAGAACGGATCAGTAAGCTTGCTTCATTTTTTGCCACGCTGGCTATTTTTATCAGTTGTCTGGGTCTGTTCGGACTGGCTTCGTTCATTGCCGAACAACGAACCAAAGAGATTGGCGTTCGCAAAGTGCTGGGCGCTTCAGTGCTGAACCTGTGGGGATTACTCGCCAAAGATTTCGTGTTTCTGGTCGTCATTGCACTGGGGGTTGCTATTCCAACGGCCTGGTACTTTCTAACTGGATGGCTAGGGAACTATACGTACCGTACTGACATCTCCTGGTGGATTTTTGCGGTGTCGGGCACCGGGGCTTTACTGATTACGCTGCTGACGGTGAGTTTCCAAAGCATCAAAGCGGCTTTGATAAATCCGGTCAACAGTTTACGTTCAGAATAAACTTTCCGCAACGGCAGTCATTTAAACGCACCGTACCTGTACGGTGCGTTTAAATGACTCAACTCCTGACATGTACAGACTAATCTATCTTAAACAAAATATTTACCTGGCCGATTGAATGTAATTATCCACCAGTCTCTCCAGAATGGGCATGGTGAGTGTTCCCTGACTTAAGATCAGATCATGGAAGGCGCGAATATCAAACTTCTCGCCCAGTGCTTTCTGTGCTTTTTGTCGTACTTCCTTTATTTTTAGTTCGCCAATCTTATACGCCAGCGCCTGACCTGGCCAGGAGATATACCGGTCGGTTTCGGTGGTGCAATCGTGTATCGATAACGCCGTATGTGTGCTCAAATAGTCGATGACTTGCTGACGGGTCCAGCCTTTGGCATGAATACCCGTATCCACTACCAATCGGCTGGCTCGCCACATCTCGAAGGTTAAGCGGCCAAAATCGCTATAAGGGTCTTTATAAAAGCCCATCTCCTTTCCCAGCCACTCACAGTACAGACCCCAGCCCTCGCCAAAAGCATCGACGTATAGATTTTTACGGAAGGGAGGCAGGTCGGCCAGTTCTTTTGCCAGTGCCGATTGTAGATGATGACCCGGAACGGCTTCATGAAGGGTGAGCGACTCTAACGTATATAAGGGACGGCTGTTCAGGTTATAGGTGTTTACCCAATAATAGCCTGGTGTTTTGCTTTTGAGCGGAGCACCAATGTAACGGCCACTAGTGTACTTGGGTGCCAGTGCATCGGGTACAGGGGCAACTCCGTAGGGTTGACGTGGTAGCTTGCCAAAGAAAGCGGGCAGTTTACTATCAGCTTGTTTGGCAATGTAACTAGCTTCCTTAAGCAGCTGGACGGGTGTTTTTGCATAAAACTGGGGATCGGTACGCAGGAATTTTAGGAAATCGGCGAAAGAACCTTTGAAACCAGTTTGGGTAATAATTGCCTGCATTTCGTTCTGAATGCGCTCAACTTCGCGTAATCCCATCTGATGGACGGCATCTGGACTTAGGTCGAGAGTAGTGTAATGGCGAACCCGTTGCTGATAATACGCTTTGCCATTTGGTAAGTCGTAGGCCGCAAGCGTAGTACGGGCACCGGGGATATACTCCGTGTCCATAAAATGGCCAAATAGCTGGTACCCTTTCACCGCCCCTTCCAATACGGCTTTCTGACCATCCTGCTGGATCTGAGCCTGTTCTTCCTTGCTCATTGATGCGGGCAAGTGTAAAAACGGCTCATAGAAAACGCTCCGGGTTGGATCGGTAACGATATGATTTCGATACGTAATTTCATACCCGTTCAGGATAACTTTTGGAGCGGTCATCCCGGTCTTTAACCCCTGCCGCATAATCGTAATCACGCTACCCATATACGCAGGAAATGTGCGCAAGAGTTTACTATAGCTCTCATAATCAGCAGACGTACGGAAGGTTAGGTAGTTTGGAATAAACGATAAACCTATGTGCGGACCATAATCAGACGTTAGCGGATTTAAGTAGGCTTTCAACTCGTAATTACTAATGGACTCTTCCAGCGTATAGCGCAGTAATTCAACGTTGACACGGTCTACTTCCGAAAGGGGTTCTGTGGGTATGGTATTGAGTTGATTCAACTGTTGGCGGTAGAATGTGGCTTCTTTGGCGAAAGCTGTTTCTGTATAATCGCCCAACTGCTCAATCTGGGTTTTCTGCCCGGTAAAAACTGCCGTTAGTGGATGCTCTCTGAGTTGAAAAGCCCAGGTGCTGTCGATAAGTTTATGAAGCTGCTGTACGGGTGTCTGGGCACAGGTGGGTAACCCGTAAGAGATAAGTAACAGACTTAGGGTGAGTGACTGACGGGTTAGGTAATACATTGAAGACAAGGCCGATCGGTAGTTGTTCCAATATAGCAACAAATCAGTGACAAAGTCTACGTACAGCAGCAATTCATCCTATCAAATTCAATCTTCATCTCTAGTGGACCGTTGTTCATCACAAAAGTAGATGCCTGCCCTGCCAGACGCGTTACTTTTGCGGATCGACTGATGGAAAGGCAGTTACTGGCATTTTGCTTGCTTCGCTACAACAAGCCTTTCCATGTAAATTCCTCAACTAAACCACTAGCAACTGATGAAAACTGCCTTTCAATTTTGTGAACCAGCACGGGCTAAGGGCTTGTGGATACTCATTGCCTTTTTTTCGTTGTTGTCGGTCAACAGTTTTGCCCAAAAACTAGATATGGCGGTGGCAACTGAAGGCCAGAAATTATACATGGCTACCTGCAACAATTGCCACAAAGCCGAAGCAGGGGTAGGAGCCCCCGGCTATTTTGTACTGGCTCAAATGCCTCCACGAGCTATTCTTGCCGCTCTGGAAACCGGTAAAATGCGTACCCAAGCCAGGGATCTTACTCCCGATCAGCGAAAAGCCATTGCCCAGTGGTTGGCCAGTAAGGCGCTGAAGGATGTTGTGATCCCCCAGGAAGCCTACACTTCCTTTGCGCTTCCTGCTGGCAAGGGTTCGTTGATAAATCATTCGGGCTGGGGTGGTAATCTGGAAGGAACCGGTTTTCGGTCGGAGAGGCAGGCGGGTATTTCTCCGGCAACCGTCGGAAATCTTAAGCTTAAATGGGCGTTTGCGTTTTCAGACGTTAGTCAGGTTAGGTGCAAACCCGCTATCGTTGCCGACTGGCTTATTACGGGTACCCATTTGGGGGAGGTCTACAGCATTCATAAAAAGACGGGAAAAATTGGGTGGCGTTTTCTGGCAAAAGCGGCTGTTCGAGGTGCCATTTCGGTTGTGCAGACGAAGGATGAAATCCATGCTTTTTTTGCCGATAACAATACCAATACCTATGCGCTTGATGTGAAAACCGGCAAGCTGATCTGGGAGAGCAAAGCCGGGAAACACCCTCAATCGGGCAATACAGGCTCCGTGGCTGTTTACGACAATATGATCTATGTACCGCTGACATCAACCGAGGTTGTGTCGGTTTTAGATCCTAGCTACCCTTGCTGTTCATCGTCGGGTGAGATTGTGGCATTGGATGCCCGTTCAGGGAAAGAGGTCTGGCGACATCGGGTAATTACCGAGGAAGCAAAAGAGGCTGGTAAAAAGAAAAACGGGCAACCCTTTTACGGCCCTTCAGGCGCTATTGTCTGGTGTAGCCCTACGGTTGATGCCAAGCGCGGCCTGTTGTACTTCGGAACAGGCGAGAATTATACCAGCCCATCGACCACAACCAGCGATGCCATTCAGGCACTGAACCTGAAAACCGGAAAACTGGCCTGGTCGTTTCAGTCCACAAAAGATGATACCTGGAATCTGGCCTGTCCAGGAAATCCCAACTGCCCTGAAAAAATAGGCCCCGATTTTGATTTTGGCATGGCCCCCCTTTTGGTAAAACAAGCATCCGGGAAGGATATCCTGGTGGTTGGCCAGAAGGCCGGTATCGTCTACGGCTTATCGCCCGATAATGGGAAGGTCCTCTGGCAAACCCGCATTGGCCGGGGAGGGGCGCTGGGCGGTATTCACTGGGGCATGGCCACCGATGGTAAGTATGTGTATGCCGCCAACGCCGATAATAAATACGGCATTAATCCTAAAGTCGATTCGCTGATCAAGCCCGAGCCGGGTCTGTTTGCACTGGAGGTAGCAACCGGAAAGGTTGTCTGGAAAACAGCCGCACCATCCTGCGACGGAAAGAAGGGTTGCATTGAGGCTAATTCAGCCGCGCCGACGGTTATTCCGGGGCTGGTGTTTGCCGGAACATTGGACGGACACATCCGGGCGTATTCAACAACAGATGGCAAAATACTCTGGGACTATGATACCGCGAAAGCGTATCAGACCGTGAACGGTATTGAGGGCAAAGGCGGGTCAATTGATGGCTCTGCGCCAGTGGTGGATGCTGGCATGCTGTTTGTCAATTCGGGCTATGGACTGTTTGGCGAAATGCCCGGTAACGTTCTGCTGGCCTTTGAGATTGAGAAGTGATTTGTGGGAAATGCAGATAGCCTGACTTGGTTAAAAGCCAATTCTTTTTGATTCTGATGGATCCTTATTGCAGCTACATGGCTACTTGCCAGAATAATCATATCCATAGAATCTGGCTTGGTCCTGATGCATACTCTTTGGGATTGGGTTGGCGTGAGGTAATGCGGGCTACTATGCACGCCATCCGCATAGAAGATTATCTCTACATCCGCAACTTTCATATTAAGCCACTTATCAGATTCTTATTAAGAGACAGTTAAAGAAACGCAGGAAATCCTGCCGGCTTGGCAGAACCAAATGAAAACAGACTAATATTGCGCTAAAATTTAGTCCCAGTCTTTTTAGCCCACCTTTTGCAACGTAAATAGGAGTTTGGCTGTAAAGACTATAGATAACGATTGCAGAGTATTCAGCGTGACTTCTGGCAATCATCTAAAACAAACCAATCTATCTTATGCGTAAATTATTCGTTCTTTTCCTCTTACAGATTTCCTTTGCCGGGTTTGCCCAAAACAAACCCTTTAAAGTTACTATTGCTGGCGGGTATGCAGCCCCTACCTATAAGGCAACGAAAAACGATTTTTCGAAAGCTGGGTTTGTGTACAGCATCGAGCCACAGTATGAGCTTGATAAGTTTATTAAAAATCTGGATTTGGGCTTTCGTTTTGAACAGGCATTTGTTCAGCGCACAGAATATCTGGATAACGCTCTTTCGTTCCCATCGCAAGCGAAGTCCATTATGTCGGGGGTGTTAACGGCAAACTACGTTGTTAATTTGAGTGGCCCTTTTCGGCCCTATATTGGTGCGGGCGTAGGGGTATATTATGTCGATAAAAGCACTCCAATCTATTCGTCAATTTCGTACCCAATACCCGTTACAACCAACCTCGGTGGCTTGTTTAGAGTGGGCGTTAAAGTCAAAATTTTTCACGTAGAAGGTTCCTATAATCTGGTGGGCGATACCAGTGTTAAGAATTCTACGTCGGGACTGACAATGACTGCTGATAACTCGTATTACAGCGTTAAAGCAGGGCTTACCATCGGCGGTTCGCGCTGAATTTGTAGTACCGACCGTCCCGGTCGGTACTACAAAACATAACCTTACTTCTCCAGAAGTAACAGGAACATCTCTGCTGCGTGCCACGCGTGGGGGAAGGCTAGTTTCTGCTTCACGAACTCTTTATCGAGCACCGTCAGGCCAGGATAATGAGCATTACTGGCTTGTTGTTCCCAACTCAGCGGGTAGTCAAGGCTGCTGACCATACCGCGCTTTTCACCATAAAAATGGTCTTCTGCCCAGGCCAGGTAGGGAGAGTTGACACTCAAACGCTCCTCGAATCTTTTTTCTCCAGTGAGCTCCCGTTTATAATCCAACCAGAAGAGCGACGAATAGCTATCAGTCTGTTTCGGAATCGTGTAAGGATCCGGTAACCCCAGTGATTTTAGGCCATACTTAAGCCATTTCGTCTGAAAAACAGGGTGTTCGGCATCATCCGTTTTGCCGATTATATACGTCTCTTTCTGAAACTGCCTGACCGAATCCAAAACCATTTGTACGGCAGGGTGGGTTTTGTCGGACACGAGCGATACCAGGAACAATACTTCTCCGAGGTTATCGGCTTCGGGAACTCCGTGATTAGTACGGTCGAAGGGATCGCGGATTGCCATGATCCAATCGTGAATCAGGGGTAGATTATTAGTCTCCCGCAACACCATAGCCATGATTGCGGCATCGCGAAAGCGGGGTTTAAAATAGACCAGAAAATTCGGGACAGGGCGTCCATTAATTATATTGATCAGAATTTCCTGATGCAATACCCGGAGTACCGGCCCCAATGGATGATTGGCAAAGGTAGGTAGTATTAAGCGACTACGAGTCCCTGGAATTAGTTTGGGACGTCTGCCGGTCTGGAGTAACCACACCCCTGTTTCGTCTTCCCGTAGCTGAATGGTTTGCCCGTCGGTCAGTGTCAATTGTACCAGGTACTCCGATGGGACAATGATTTCCTGTTTTACCCGCCATTGCTCCTCAATATTACCTGTCAGCGCATTCAAGAGCCGCCCACGTCGATAAATGAGCTTTAGGCGATCGCCCATACCGAACAGAAAAAACTTCAGATCAGGTAGTTCGCGGTGATTTGGGTGTTGAAGTCGAAGTTTAGCCAAACTTTCCTGATAGGTTTTCAACGCACCAGTCGGGTCAGGATGAAACGAGGGGGGGATTGGCTTCTGGGCCGAAGCTGAGAGCGCCAGTAAAAGAAAAAAGGATACCCAGCGAAAAGACATAAGCTATATGGTTGCTCCGCTAAACAGCTGGAACATACGCCATACATCCAAGATATGGCGTATGTTCCAGCTGTTTAGCGGAGCTTTGATTGAACGGGCTGATCAGAGTACACAATCAGCTCACCCATACGAACAATATGCTCTGCATCAGGATTTAAGACCTTAATGCGTACTGTATGTTTCCCTTTTGGAAGTTGATAACGCCAGAATAACTCGTGCCGACGATGGGTGAAATCGGCAGGGAGTTTGGCTGTTTCAATCTTCTTATCATCAATAGAGAGTTCGGCTGTAAAGACGAACTCCGTTTTGGCGTCCCAGGCGCTGCGGGTTTTCGGTTTGGCTTCGCCTTTGAGTACAAAACCAGTTCCTTCAAAGTCGAAACTGTATTCTCCGTCGATCTCTTTATGAATGCCGCGTACCAGAACCGGATAATGGCCCGTAAAGGCTTGTTCCAGCCGAACGGCTTTTGGGGTTTGTAGCGCAATCGTTACCTGATCGCCGTTGATTTTTCCGCCATTGCGCTCAACAACCTGTAAGGCATGTTTCATACTCATAGCGTACACATCGTTCAGTGACATGGTTGTGTATTTGAAGTCGATATCTTCGGCTTCTTTCAATCCCTGTTTCCAATACGCTGGAATCTGGTCATAGCCCAGCATAGTTCCTAAAATACCCCCCGCCGAAGCTGGGTTACAATCTGAATCCTGTCCGGCACGGGTACTGATTTCCATGGTTTTGGTGAAGTCGCCTTCGCCGTAGAGCAGGCCCAGCACAATGTAAGCGGAGTTTATTTTGGCGTCGATGTTAAAGGAGTGGAATACCCCATCGGGGCAGCCTACTTCGTCGGCCCATTTTCGTTCAATTTCAAACCAGGTGCGCTTCCAGTCATTTGGGAACTGATCATGCCATTTAATGACATCGGCAATACACTGGTAGAAAGTGCTTTGGGCTGGAATGGTTTTTAACGCTTCTTTGACAATGTAGTTAACATCTTTGGATACAAAGGCCAGCGAATACATGGCACCCACATAAGCACCTCCATACCAGCCATCGCCGTAGTTCATAATATGGCCGATGGGATCGCCAATCTGTACAGCTGTGTTGGGCATTCCGGGCGACATCAGTCCCGAGAAATCAGCTTCGATCTGGAAATCAATGTCGTCAGCGTGGGGGTTGTTGAGCCAATGGCCTGATTCCGGAGCTTTCATCCCATTTAGGAGATTATACCGCCCAGCCTGGTTGGCATGCCAGAGCATGTACTCTGCCTTGGCGTAGGCATTGGCATGTTCGGCAACGGGTGCATCGAGGCCTTTTTTCTCAAAAACGTCAACGAATGTCAGGTCCATGTAGAGGTCATCGTACAGGCCCGGAATATCGGTCATCGTTTTCTTGATATAGCCGTCATACCACGGAATCGGTTGGTAGGCATTGATCATCGTACCTGTAAATCGAAACTCCGTTGGCCCCCCAAACGTACAGCCAATGACCTGACCTGCCCAGCCACCTTTAATTTTGTCCTGAATCGTGTTTTTAGAAAGTGTTACGGTAGGTGGTGCTCCCTTTTTGACTGGCCTGACAGGGGGAGTCGTTGCTGATAAGAGTAGGGCAAGTGTTAGGAGGGAGAGAAATTTCATAGGAATAAATCAGTTTAGGCATAAGTAAAAACGTAATTGGGTGGTGTCCGCGGATACTACCCAACCTCATCCCGCGTTGGCATCGACGCCTGGGCACCCATACGCGTCACCGAAATTGAAGCGGCTTTGCAGGCAAAGGCGATGGCATCGGGAAGCGGCTGGCCTTCTGCCAGGCCGACGGTTAGCGCGCCATTAAAACAATCACCGGCAGCGGTGGAATCAATGGCCTTGACGGTTGCTGTAGGAATGAGCTCATCCTGCGTTCCGGTAGATAAGTAGGCCCCCTTTGACCCAAGCGTAATCACCACATTTGAAACGCCCAACTCGTGCAGTTTTTGTGCAGCCTGTTTAGCCGTAGGCAAATCGGTTACGCGGATACCCGTAAATAGCTCGGCTTCAGTTTCGTTAGGCGTGATTAGAAACAGATGCTGAAATAAAGCCGTGGGAAGCTGTTGGGCAGGAGCGGGATTTAGAATAACCCGTAAGCCCCGTTCAGCAGCCTTTTTTACTACATGTTCAACAGTAGGCAGTGGGATTTCGAGTTGAAGGAGCACCAGCGTATCGGGAGAGGTTGTTTGCAGGGCTTCGTCGGTTTCGGTGGCTTGCAGATGAGCGTTTGAGCCCGGTGCCACAGTTATGCAGTTCTCGCCGGCAGCATCTACATTGATTAGGGCTACCCCCGACGGATATTCATTATCCGTCAGTATGTGCGTAGTATTAATACCTTCCTGCTTGAAACCGGCAACGGCCTGTTGACCAAAAATATCAGTACCCACTTTGGCTACAAAGGTCACCTGTCCGCCAAGTCGGGCAGCAGCAACAGCCTGGTTTGCGCCTTTTCCGCCGGGATTCATTAAAAATGTGCCTCCTAGTACGGTTTCGCCCGGTGCTGGTAATTTTTGGGTCTTAACGACCATATCGGTATTTGAACTACCAACCACCAAAATCTGATTTGGCATAGAAAATTAGGATTTTGCTAACGAATTCTACTTACCTCCTTAAATGCATCGGGTATCCCGCATATACTGTTTTAGTTGATTTTATCTGAACACCTGCTGCGTAGTACAGTTAATAGAATTTATCCAACCCTACTTTTCGTATGCTTATATTGCACTTTGTTGCTACTACCTCTTGACGTACCGATGCCAGTTAATTAATCAACTTGTATCGTTACTTAATCACCTGAAAGTACTCAATGAATTCATTTGCTGTTGACCTGACAAACTGCGAGCGCGAACCGATCCATATTCTCAGCCATATCCAGTCACACGGGTATTTAGTAGCCATTCAGCCCGACACGTATACCATTGTCCATGTCAGTGCCAATATAGCTGAACTGGTTGGCATACCACCTACTCAATTGCTTGGGCAGTCTGTTAAAACGTTGCTAACGGATACGGACTTACCCGTGAGCAACTTAATTGAATTGCTGAATGTAGGCTGCCGGAACGATTCCTGGGATACCATGAATCCAAATCGGGTAATGCTGAATGGGAAAGTCTGGAATCTGATTATACATCAATACCTTGGGCTTATTCTTCTGGAGTGGGAGCCCATAGGGGACGATCGAAATCTGTTGATTAATCAGCAATTAATTGCGCAATCACTCACAGAAGTGCAATCTAGCCGCACCCTCACCGATTTACTGCAAAATACCGCACAGCGGGTCAAAACCATCATTGGTTTTGACCGGGTAATGGTGTACCGGTTTGGGGCCGACTGGCATGGGCAGGTGGTAGCTGAGGCTAAAGATGATGAGTTAGAACCCTATCTGGGTCTGCATTACCCAGCTTCGGATATTCCCAGGCAAGCCCGTGAATTATATAAAGTCAATCTGGTACGGTTGATTGCCGATGCAACCAGCACACCGTCGCGTATTCTATCGGAGCCGGGTTGGCCTGAAAACCGCCCGCTCGATCTTACACATTCTGTATTGAGAGCCGTTTCGCCGGTTCATATCGAATACCTTAAGAATATGGGTGTGCAGGCATCCATGAGTATCTCGCTGCTGTATCGGGGTGAGTTGTGGGGGTTAATGTCTTGCCATAATACGACGCCCCGTTTCGTGGATTATCCGGCGCGACAGGCAGCCAAATTTGTAAGCCAGTTACTCTCGGCTGCGCTGGAATTTCGGAAGGATGAAGAAGACAAGACCAACCTGCTTCAATACACCCAAAAGGGCCAGCAGTTGCACGAACAGTTGATTCTCAGTGATGATGTTGTTCGGGCGCTCGTTAAATCGACCGTTACGGTGCTCGATGTAACCGAGGCTACTGGCGCTGCACTGCTGTTTAATGACAAAGTGTACCGGCTTGGGAAAACACCCGACGAAGCCGCCATTCGCGGGTTAGCCGAATGGGTACATATGACAGATCCGGAAACATTTCTGGAAACCAATCAACTTCCCAATCTATATCCGCCTGCCGAAGCCTTCCGCGACGTAGCCTCAGGCTTATTGGCCATCGAATTGTCGCGAGAGTTGACGGAGTACGTATTCTGGTTTAAACCTGAAAAGATTCAGGAGGTTACCTGGGCTGGGAATCCCGATAAACCTGTAACGGTTACTACCGATGGACAGCAGCGGATTAATCCCCGAACAAGTTTTGCGGCCTGGACCCAGATTGTGCGGAACACATCGAGCCCCTGGCATGAAGTTGAAATAGGGGCTGTTGTAAAACTGCGGGAGGATATTTTACAGGTTGTGACCCGGCAAGCCAACGAGATTCGCTTGTTGAACCAGCGGTTACAGGTAGCCTATGAAGAATTGGATGCGTTCAGTTATACCGTATCGCATGATCTGCGAACGCCCCTATCGTCGATCCGGTGTTATTCTGAAATTCTGCTGGAGGAATATGGGCAGGATTTAAACCCTGACGCTCAGGCACTGTTTCAGAAAATTATTGACTCAACGGACCGGATGCGGAGCCTGATTCGGCATATTCTGTATTACTCACGGATGGGCCGTACCGATTTGAGCACACAAGTGGTCGATATGAAGCAACTACTTGAGGGCATTCGGGAAGAAATTCTGGTGACTACCAAAGGGCGTTCAATCCAGATTGATATTGGCGATACGCCCCCCATAACGGCTGACCCGACAATGGCTCTCCAGCTTTTTACCAATCTAATCGGTAATGCAGCGAAATACACTCGTTTGGCAGCCAATGCCGTTATTCGGATAAATGGTCGGCAGACGGACGATGAGGTTATTTATGCTATTGACGATAACGGGATTGGTTTTGATATGAAGCAGGCTGGCAAGATGTTTGATTTATTTAAGCGATTAGAAAATTCGCGTGAGTTTGAAGGCTCTGGGGTTGGGTTGGCAATTGTTAAACGAATTATCAATCGGCATCAGGGCAAAATCTGGTTTCATAGTGAACCGGATCGGGGTACAACATTTTCTGTTTCATTTCCATTGCCAACTCATTCCTAACTCATGGTTGATGTTTTGTATGTTGAAGATAATCCGAACGATGCGGATATTTTTGGTCGCCTGATGCGGAAACTGAATCGGCCTTTTACGTATACTGTTCTGGAAAGTGGTTCAGAGGCCGTAGACTACTTGACGGGCCAGGGCCGTTATAAACACCAGCCCCAGTCATTGCCTAAGTTGGTTTTGCTGGATTTAAACCTGAATGGGCTGAGCGGTGTTGAGGTGGTTCAACAGGCTCGCTCAATTGACCGAACCCGGTTTGTGCCCATCGTTGCGTTTAGCACCTCAGACAGCCCCCGTGATATTCTGTCAGCTTACGAAGCGGGTGTTAACGCCTATGTGGTGAAGCCCGGAAGTTATCAGGCAACTGGTAGTGTAATTGGCAAACTGTGTGATTTTTGGTTAGAGAATAATACCCGAACGGATTATAAATGACGACTTTACCAGAGCGATTGCGGCACGATACCCGGCTATTACACGAGCAAACCGAACAACTGTTTTACACAGAGGCATTACAACATGGTACCCTCTCCGTTGAGGAGTACACGCACCTGCTCCGAACCCATTTTACGTTTCATCAGGCACTTGAAGCCGCTATTGATCGTCATCCCGTTTTTTTTCGGGAGTATGAGCCTGAAACTCGCCGGAAAACCCCCTGGTTACTGGACGATTTAGTCCACCTGAACGAGTCTGTGCCGCAGAACATGCCAGAGTTATTTATGGACTGGTCGCCGGTTTCGTTGCTGGGAGCGGCCTACGTAGGGGAAGGGTCAATGCTGGGCGGTACAGTTATCTGGCGGCTCCTACAGAATAATCCGGCCATTCAGCCCTTACTTTCGCATGCTCGTTTTTATCGGGGTTACGGGCCTGCTACGGGTTCCCAGTGGAAGCGTTTTGGGGCATTCTTAACGCATGAGGGAGAAGCCCATCCTGATGAGGTGATCTCGGCAGCTGCGCAAGCCTTTATAAATTATCAGACCATTTTCCTGCGTAATCAGGTGCCTGTTCTGTAAGATGTAGATACGCCATATTTCCAAAATATGGCGTATCTACATCTTACAGAACAGGCAGAAATACCTTAAACGTTGAGCCTTCGCCCGGTTGGCTGGTAACATCCATCATGCCGCCATGACTTTCGGCAACTCGCTGGCAAATGGCTAAACCAATGCCGGTTCCACTATACGTGGTTTTATCATGTAGCCGTTGAAAAGGGGTAAAAATCCGGTCTTTGTAACGTTCATCGAAGCCAATTCCATTATCGGTAACTGTAATGAGCCAAAAAGGGTAGGGGTGAAGTTCCTGCAATCGAGTCGGTAATTCGTCGTGTTGCACCATACGGGAGCGGACTTGGATGACTGGTGCTACATTGGGTGGACTGAATTTTAATGCGTTAACAAGTAGGTTCTGAAAAAGCTGCCGCAACCGTGATGAACTGCCCGAAACCGTTGGCAAAGCACCTACATCAATGGTTGCGTTCTTTTCCGTAATGCTCATTTCCAGATCGCTGATAACGTCGTCGACAACTGTAGTCAGGGCAACCGTTGTAAATGGTTCTCGCTGGGTGCTGAGCTTGGAATACAGGAGTAAATCTTTAACCAGCATTTGCATTCGTTGCGCCGACCGTTGAATCCGACGGATCATATCTGTTTCACCATCAGAAAGATTATCGGCAAACTGCGCTTTCAGTAAGTCGCTGAACGCCTGAATTCGGCGGAGGGGCTCCTGCAAATCATGCGAGGCTATATGGGCAAATTGTTGCAAACTCTCGTTGGAGCGTTTGAGTTCAGCATTGGCTTGTTTAAGCTCCGCCGACTGTTGCTGAGCAGACAGTTCTGCTTTCTTTCGTTCAGTAATGTTGTTAAAGGTAACTACTACACTATCGTTGTCCTGCTTAACGGCCGATACCTCAAACCAACCTTCCAGTCCAAACTCATCCCGGTAATACTGGGTGCTTTGTTCCGAAGCCCCAATTTCAACAACACGGATATAAAGATCGAAAAAGCCGTTGTCTTTATTTCCCGGAAATACGGCTAGTAAACGACGACCGATTATCTGATCGGGAGTCATGAAATTACTTCGGATCACGGCTTCATTGGCGGTATCCATCATAAAATCGACTATGGCACCGGTTTCATCCCGAATGGCGGTCATGGCGATGATGCTGTTGATCGACGCATTTAGTGTTGTCCGCAGTTGATGCGCCTGCCGTTCCAGATCTTTCGTTTGCTGGTAAACACGTTGTTGCAGAAGTACTTCGTTCTGTTTATCGGCTGTTATATCGACAACAGTGCCAATAAATCGCTCAATTACGCCTTGTTTATTGGTAAACGTCTGGCCGTTGGAGCGAATCCAGCGAAGTTGCCCGTCGTTGAACCCAATCGTTCGGTATTCACATATAAAAAATCCGTTACTGTCGGGTTGTAACACATCCTGAACTGCCTGATCAGTCTGTTGCCGATCATCAGGATGGAGACCCTGCAAAAACACGGTATAGTTAATCTCTGCTGTAGAAGGCAGACCAAATAGTTCTTTACAGCGATCTGACCAGATTAATTCGCCTGTTAGTGGATGGAAATCCCAGGTGCCAATGCGGGCCGATTCGACAGCTAATCGCAAGCTGGTTTCGGTAACCTGCGACCGGATTTCTGCCCGTTTTCGATCGGTTACGTCAATGAGTACGCCCGAAAGTGATAGCGGTAATTGTTGTTCATTGTAGGTTGCCTGACCTCGGGCGAGTACCCAACGACTTTTCAGCCCTTCTCCATCAATGCGATACTCTGCTTCGTAGGTAGTACCTGATTGGAGGGCTTCATTAATCAGCTCTATAGTTCGCGACCGATCATCGGGATGAATGTTATTCGTAAATGTATTAAGAGGCAATCCCGCCTGCTCCTGCGTTTCGGTTACGCCAAAGAATTGAAATAAATTTCGATCACCATAAACCAGATCATTTCCAATATCCCAGAACCAGGTTGCAATGAGACCTATACTAAGGGCAGTTTGTAATTGGTCGTAGGAGCGCCGTAACAACGCTTCTTCATCAGGTAAGAGTAGGGTAGACTGAGCAGCGAGAGGCTGATTCATAGATTGAAACAAACAAAAAGCAGATGTATCCGCAGGTTCTGGAAGTAATAAACCTGTTTTTTAACAGGACTGTTTGGGTAGAAGTCCTGCTAAAACTACTATCGACCTAAAGTTATACACAAAGAAATCAACATACGCTGAAGCAATCCTGTAAAAGTCGATTTATTAGGCTTTAGGCTTTTGTTCGGCAGGAGGAACCTTTGGCTTCCTCTTTTTACCAGATTCCTTTGGTTGTTTGGCAGTTGGCCTGTCAGTTCGGCGCGCTAACTGGCGCTCATGTAAGGCTTCAAGTTTATCGTAGTGGATTTCCTCCGCTTCTTCAACCGAGTGCGATTCAGAAATAGTCGCTTCATCTTTTGCTTTGTCGGCCAGTTTACCAAAAAACTTATGCAGTGCATGAAGTTCAGCTTCGGTCAGATCTTCCACATTGAGCAGCCGGTTACTGGCTTTACGATTTACAGCAAGAAGTTCATTGAGTTTGATCTGCATGGCTAGCGAATCTTTGTTCTGTGATTTCTGAATCAGAAACACCATCAGGAACGTAATAATGGTTGTTCCGGTATTGATAATTAACTGCCAGGTGTCGGAGTAGCCAAAAATGGGACCAGTAATGAGCCAGATAATAATCGTTAATAGCGCCAATAAAAAAGCGCTTGATGAGCCGGTAGCCTGGGTTGCTTTGGAAGCAAAGTGCTCAAAGAATTTAGTAAATCGATTGGAGTTCATTGGGTAAATGAGTTAAAGAAGGTAAGTTCTCGCTAAATCGCCAATCCATTGCGCTTTGTGAGATTAAAATGGCAGTATAATCGCAGAAAGTGAACTTGTGTAAACGAACTACCTTATTGTTTCGTCAGGTTTTGGGTTTGTTGAAGAAATGTTAACCGGTAGGTATTGGCTGCTTCCTGTTTCTGTGCCTCGTCCCGAACGGCTGATGGATTCGCCGAGGCCGTATTGCGTTCGCTGTTGGCAATGATCGTTTCTAGCAAAATCTCGTCGTTGGTGTCAATAACTCGCTTGAAATCAGTATAAAGCACACGGGTCAATGCACCAGAAACCGTTATGGCTAAGCTACTTTTTGCGGCATCGGCTGCCAGTGAATCGGGCCGATTTTTGATCAGATAATCAAAGGCTTTTGTTGTAGATGATTGGATCGCTCCGGCTACAAAAGCCATTGTTTCGGCTGTTAAACGTTCGGATTCCGGCAATGCATCCAGATAGGCATCAAGCACATCCGTAGTCGGGCGATTGAGGGCCTGGCGTACTAACAGATACTTTTTCAGGAAAGATGGGTCTCTCTTTCCATTTACATACTCTTTATCGCCTTTGGCAATTGTTGTGCGTAGTGGAGGTAACGCCAGCATATGGTCGGCCTGATCGATCATGCCGTTGACGCCGGCATAACCCACCGCCCGGTGAACCAGCGCGCCATTGGGAGCGATGTAGAGCGCTGTTGGATAACTGGCTACGGCATATTGTTTGGCGATCTGCACACCCTCACCCCGCTCAGCATCGAGCTGGTAGTTGATAAAATGGACATTGAATTTGGTGCCTACTTTTGGATTCGGAAACGCTTCTTTAGCCATCCGCTTGCAGGGTGGACACCAGGTTGTATAGATGTCCAGATACACGGGTTTGTTCTGGCGCTTGGCTTCGGCCAACACCTCTTTCCAGGAACCTTTAAAAAACGTAATTCCTGCTGGCTCATCAGAAAGCGGGGGCATGCCATAGGCAGAAAGCAGACTTAGTTTAATCAAAACATAAGGTAGCGTCAGCCTTGAAACGAATGTATTCATTGAGGAAGTAACAGCTAAAAATTGTCAAGTTGTTAATGGCGCGAAGCCAGAGCCAACGTGGCCTGGCCTCACGCCATTACCGGGCAATCTGACTCGGTAAATACCCAAATTTGCGTTTGAAAGCAGCTGAAAAATGGTGCGTTTCACTGTAGCCCAGTTTGGTAGCGACTTCGCCAATCGTACTATCTGTATCGCGAAGTAACTGATGCGCATACTGCATTCGAAGGTCGTTAAGATAACCGAATACTGTATTGCCTATCACTTCACGAAACCCTTTCTTGAGCTTGTAATCATTCAAGCCACCGAAGCGGGCTAGTTGTAGCAGTGAATACGTATCGAGCGGGTTGTGTTCGAGTAAACCCTTAATTGCCAGTATTTTGTCAATGTCATTAGAGGATAATGTCGTTTTTGTTTTTGACTGATTTCTATCGACCTGGTCTATCTGCTGGCGTAGTAGGTCTAGCGCAGTTGCTTCCAGATAAAGACGCTTAAGGGGTTGTGAACGACTGACTTGGGTTAATGCGATCAGCTGCGTTTGTAGCGCAGGTGTAATTGTCAAATTATGTCTGGATAGCGCAACGGCTTCTTTTTGAGCCAACCCATTCAGCAGGCGACCCATTGTGGGTGAGTCATCCTCCGTAAATCGGGAGAAAAATGTTTCGGTCAATTGTATGCCCACGTAGTGATGATCACCAACCTCAAATCGGCTCTGACTATCGGCGTATGGACGGTAACTCAGATTGTGTTGGTTTGGTGCTAAACCAGACAATGCTGACGATTGCCCCGATGTTCGTCCCTGCAACTGAAACGCCATTTCAACCGATGGGAAATCTTCTGTTGTTCGAATCGTATCGGATTCCAGGGTCTGAAATTGTCCGTAATGAATCCGTACGCCCTGAAAACAGATCTCACTCAACACACCCCGTGAAACCTCATCGGCTAACTGGACATGCGTTTCGGTGTGTCCTGCATATCCGTGGAATTCGGGTGGATAACTCCGCTGATACACATCGAAGTAACAGCCGTGGTTGCTCGAAATGATTTCCATATAACGAAGCTACGGTTAAAGACGTGTCGTACCAAAACTCGTTACAAAATCCGTTTCACGGGCTCCAGAATCCGTTTCGCGTGGATAGGCCACAGCATGAACATGCTACTTTCGCCATCGAATCAACTTGCAAACCAATGCATCCTTTCACGTTTGGTATTTATCCCGGCAGTGCCGTTGGGGTTCCTGAAAGCGAAGGCGGACTGATTACGGGTCCGCCAGATCGTCCGGAACTAATTCTACAGGTTCTGAATGAGTTACAGCCCACCAATAAACCGTTTGTGGTAAGGGCTTATGTGCAGTACATTGGCAACGGTCAGTCCGCATGGTCAACTCCCGATAATGCCCTTCACTACGTAACGCCGAATCGAAAACTCGATTTGGTTCTCTGCTACCGCACCAGTAACGACCCGCTCGATAACTGGGTCAAGTATATTCGGGAGATCATACAACAATATGGCGACAATCTGACCTCGTTACAGATTACGGAAGAAGCCAACTCGAAAGAAGCGGGTGGCGATGCGGTTTCGCCCGATGTGCGTCAGGCGTTGGTAACGGGTATTATAGCCGCAAAAAAAGAAATCCGCCGACTGAAGTTATCCGTTCGGGTGGGGTTTAGCACAACCCCCGTATTTGATCCAAATGATGATTTCTGGCCAGAAATCGGGCGGCTTGGTGGTCAGCCGTTTGTGGATGCGTTGGATTATGTGGCCCTTGATTTCTTCCCGGATGTGTTTGTGCCGTTGCCACCCACGGTTCCGTTGAGCGATGGCGTTCGGGCTGTACTCCATCAGTTTCGGTATGTGAATATGGCGCATGCGGCCATACCCTTTCGTGTTCCCATATTCATTGGCGAAAACGGCTGGCCTACAAGTCCAACGCGCTCCTATGACCGACAGGCCCAGCTACTGGAAGCCATTATTCGAGCTGTTTATGAACACCGGGAAACGTTCAATGTTCGTGGCTATTCTTATTTTAACCTGCGCGATACGAATTCTGAGAACCCTTATTTTTTTCACCAGTTCGGTTTGCTCAAAGACGATTATTCTCCGAAACCGGCTTATGAGGTTTTTAAGAAGTTGGTGGCGGAATTGAGAGAGTGAAGAGTACAATAGTCTATGTTCAGGACAACGCGGCCTATTTCAGTTACAGATTATTGGGTACCTACTTACAAACCTGATACGTAGCCGACGTATCTTTCTGCCAATCGGTTGCTACTTTGGTGAGGTCGGCTACACAAATGGTCTGGATTTTATTACCGAAGCATTGCAACACTTGTAGTAGTGGATTCGCTCGTAAGTCTAGATTGGTTAGGGTGTTGGAAAAGCACCACAATACGGTTAAGGCTGTGTTCTTACTGATATCCAGACTCGTTAATCGGTTATTCGTGCAGTACAGTTTGGTCAGTTTGGCATTCTTGCTAAGATCCAGACTAGTCAAGCTATTTTTCGTGGAGCCCAACAGGGTGAGGCTTGTATTCAGGCTCACATCCAGCCCAGTCAGGTTGTTTTCAGAGCAGTCCAACTCGTTGAGGACTAAATTCTTAGCGACATTCAGGCTGGTCAACTTATTAGAGCCGCAATACAATTTAGTGAGCGCGGTTGCCTGACTAATATCTAAACTAGTTAGGCTATTGCCGGAGCAATCGAGCGTTTTTAAACTTATAAAGCCCTCGATTCCCTGCAAACGGCTAATCTTTTTATTGCTAACATTTAAACTGATTACTTTAAAGGCATCGGCAGCCCGTAGTCTGCCGTCCATTAGCGAATCGATTTTTAAGTCAAACAGAGCCTGCTCAAAGTTTACATCGGGTATAGTTAGGTAAGGCTCAGCCCCGACAGCGATACTAAATGACGAAAGAGTCGAGGCTTTTTTGCTGTCTTTGGCAATCACACTCCCAACAACCGTAGTGTTGTAGTGCACATTCCGGAGGGTGTATGTTGTATCGGTCAAGGTTCTGGTTAGCGTGTCTTTCCAGAATACGGTGTAGGTAACCGGATCGCCATTAGGGTCTTTGGCTTTGGTCCAGGTCAGCACCAGATGGGGGCCGTTAGGGGCCAGTTTTCCCGAAATGGTAAAGGCCGCTGGCGGCAAATTAGGATCAGGATCGTTGCTCTTGTTGCAGGAGATAAGAAGCACGTTCAACAAAATAATGACGACGAGTAGGGGAGTTCGAGAGTTCATAAACAAAAACAAATGTGGATTGCTAGTGGAAAGCAGCATCCAATTCCGAAGGATAGAATACCTTATTGGCAAATCTGATACATAGCCGAATCATCTTTCAGCCAGGTGGGTCTTACGTTGGTAAGGTCGGCCACACAGATAAATTGAATAGTAGTGTTGTTGCACGACAGCCATTGTAGCAATGGATTTTTTCTCAGGTCCAGGCTAGTCAGGTTCGTATTGGAGCAATACAATTCGGTTAAGGCCGTATTCTTGCCGACATCCAGACTGGTGAGCTTATTAATGGAACAATACAGATTGGTCAATTTAATATTCTTACTGAGATCCAGATTGGCCAATTTGTTGCCACCGCAATTCAGAACGCTTAAGGCTACATTCTTGCTGAGATCCAGATTGAGCAGGTTGTTGGACGAACAAACCAATTTCGTCAGGGCTATATTCTTGCTTAGGCTCAGACTGTCTACGTTGTTGTTTTTACAATCCAGCTCCTGTAGGGCTGTATTCTTGCTGATATCTAGCGCGGTGAGGTAATTGTTATCACAATATAAATGAGTGAGGGCCGTATTTCTGCTAATATCCAGACGGGGCAATTGGCTAGCCGAACAAGCTAAATGAGTGAGGATTTTATTAGCGCTTAGATCCAGCTTGATTAGGTTGTTTGCAGAGCAGTACAATTCGGTTAATACTAGATTCTTACTGAGATCCAGACTTGTCAGATTGGCGTTTTTGCAGTCTAAATAGATGAGTTGGGTGTTCGTCTGGAGGGCGAGGCCCGTTAAGTTATTGTTGGCGCAGGCTAAGAAATTCAGCGCGACATTCTTACTCACGTCCAAACTGGTCAACTTATTGGCATTGCCATATACTAGAGTGAGAGACGTATTTTTCGTGACATCCAGGCTGGCTAAGTTGTTTGCTGAGCAGTCTAAATGAGTAAGTTTTGTATTGTTACTGATATCCAGACCGGTTAATTCGTTTTCGCTGCAACCCAAACGGTTTAGAGCGGTCAACTTGCTGATATCCAGTGTTGTCAGATTGTTGTTATTGCATTCCAGAGTCGTTAGCGCTGTGTTATTGCTCAGATCGACACTAGTCAGGTTATTCCGGGAGCAATCCAGGCTGGTTATATGGCTAAATGATTTCAGGCCCTCTAAACTGCTTATCCCTTTGTTATACAGATTCAGACTGGTTACCCGCTGAGCGCTGGCGAACAGCACCTTTCCGTCCTGTTTAGTATCTATTTTCAGGTCGATCAGTGCTTGTTCGAAGGCGGCATCAGGTATCTCTACCGAAAAATTAGCGTCTTCAGGAGTAGGTTCGTCTGTTTTTTTGCAGGATATAGCTATAAAACTCAGTAGTACTAGAAGGGATAATAAGAGAAATCGTGCATTCATAAAAAGAGGACCAAGTACACAGTGGCGTAGTGGTTTTTGTAGTAAAATCTACCCAAGTTGTGACTTAGACGAAGATGTGGCTGAAAAGTGACTATATCGGCAAGTTGATATAGTTTTAACGTAGGAGGCAGTGCTAATGATTGGTGATGAAGAATAGGTTATTTTCAAGCTACTAGGGAACTGATTGGTAGCAATGCAATCGCATTTAGAAAGCAAAGCCAGATGAACTAATCCCGCACTGGGCTTGTCTTTTTAGATATGGCAAAATCTGAAATTCCACGCCCTAAACCCGCTGATACTAAGGACGAAGTAAGCTGGCGCGAACGCTTCGCGGCATTGGGTAACCTGCCCGCATTTTTTAAACTTGTTTGGGGAGTATCACCAGCTTTATTTCTCGGTAATGCGGCTCTACGGCTTATTCGGGCCGCTATTCCGGCGGCTACACTCTACGTTGGTAAGCTTATCATTGATCAGGTTGTTGCGCTTTCAAAACATACGTCTACCGATGATACGCAGTATATCTGGTGGTTGGTTGGGGCGGAATTTGGGCTGGCTATTCTTTCTACGGCACTAGGCCGGGCAGTGGCCCTAATGGACAGTTTGCTGGGCGATCTGTTCGCTAATCAAACCTCCATTCGCTTGATGGAACACGCGGCTACGCTCGATCTGGAACAGTTTGAAGATGCTACCTTCTACGATAAACTCGAACGCGCCCGACGCCAGACGACTGGCCGGACGGTGCTGCTCTCCGGCGTGTTTGGGCAGGTACAGGAGTTGATTTCGGTGGGTTTCCTGGCGGCTGGACTGGCGGTCTACAATCCATGGTTGTTATTACTGATTCTGGTCGCGGTTACGCCTTCGTTTATTGGCGACAACTACTTCAATCAACGTAGTTATTCCTTATCGCGCTCCTGGACACCCGAACGTCGGGAACTCGATTACCTTCGGTACATCGGTGCCAGTGATGAAACGGCCAAAGAGGTGAAAATTTTCGGCTTATCCGGGTTCCTGATCGACCGATTCAAGGAGTTGTCGTGGGGCTATTATCTGAAAAATCGGGCGCTGGCCATCAGTCGGGCAGGTTGGGGCACTTTACTCACGGCTTTGGGAACAGCAGGCTATTACGGGGCTTACGTCTGGATTGTGTTGCGCGCCGTTAAGGGTCAGATAACGCTTGGCGATCTAACGTTTCTGGCCGGTTCGTTTCGGCAGGTAAGGGGTTCACTGGAAGGTATTCTGCTTCAATTCAGCAGCCTCACGCAGGAAGCGATCTATTTGCAGGATTTGTTCGATTACTTCGCCATCAAGCCGCTGATTCACTCACCCAAAACAGTACGCGCCTTTCCAAATCCGATTCGGGAAGGTTTTGTATTCGAGAACGTTGGATTCAAATACACAAACTCCGAACGATGGGCGTTGCGGAATCTGTCGTTCACACTTCAGGCAGGCGAAAAACTGGCCCTTGTTGGCGAAAACGGAGCTGGTAAAACCACACTTGTCAAACTCCTGGCTAGACTTTATGATCCTGCCGAGGGGCGGATACTCCTCGATGGCTACGACCTTCGCGAATATGATCTGATGGAGCTTCGGCGCAACATTGGCGTCATATTTCAGGATTATACCCGCTTTAAAATGTCGGCGGGGGTGAATATTGCTGTGGGTGATATTGACGAACGGACCAACCAACCCCGTATCGAAACCTCAGCCCAACGCAGCCTGGCCGATACGGTGATTGCTAAACTGGCTGGGGGCTATGATCAGCAATTAGGGCGCTCGTTTGGCAAAGGTGTCGAACTATCGGGGGGCGAGTGGCAGAAAGTCGCGCTGGGCCGGGCTTACATGCGGGATGCTCAGCTCATCATCCTCGACGAACCCACGGCGGCTCTCGATGCCCGCGCTGAGTACGAAGTTTTCCAGCGTTTTGGTAAACTGACGGACGGAAAATCATCAGTAATTATCTCACACCGATTCAGCACCGTACGCATGGCTGATCGAATTCTGGTTTTGGAAAATGGCACCCTGCTTGAAATTGGTAGCCATTACGAATTACTCGAAAAAGATGGCCGTTATGCCGAGTTGTTTGGTTTGCAGGCGCGGGGGTATCAGTAAGGAGCGACTAGTTGAAGTTGTCGAAATAAGTACGTAAAATTGTACATAATAGATTGTTATTTATGCAAGTTGTCAACTATACGGAGTTTAGGCGTTCCATGAAGGCTAAGCTCGATCAGGTTAGCGATGATGGTGATACGGTCATCATCAATCGAAGTGAAAACAAAAATGTTGTATTGATTTCTCTAAGAGAGTATAATTCGCTGAAAGAAACGCTTCAATTGCTAAGTTCAGAAAAGAACCGAAATCGACTGATGAATGCGGTTGATCGGGCAAATCGGGGCGAGTTTGAATCTCATGGCCTGATCGAAGAATAACGATGAATTTATCGTGGGATAAAGATGCCTGGGAAGACTATATCTATTGGCAACAGACAGATAAGACTGTACTCCGACGTATTAATGAACTCATTAAGGAATGTCTGCGGACGCCTTTTGAAGGTAAAGGAAAGCCAGAGCCATTAAAAGAAAATCTATCAGGCTTCTGGTCACGCCGAATTACTGACGAGCATCGACTCGTTTATCGGGCTGAAGCTGAACGACTGCATATTATACAATGCCGATTTCATTACTGATCAATGTGGGTGCGCTGTTGCTGTTTAGCCTCGCGCCATCAATCCTAAATTACTTTCAACCATGAAAATTACCCTTCTTACGATCCTTGCTGTACAGGGAACACTAGTGTTAGCCCAAACGCCCACCATACCGGCTCCCGATGTCCAGATAAAAACAGCTGTTCTGGCCGCTCCGGCCGACAAGCGGGACGGAGCCACGATTTATGGGTATTCGCCTAAAAATGAATTTGTTGTGTTGCGTAAAGGCACCAACGAGCTTGTGTGCTTAGCCGATGATCCTGCCCAGAAAGGGCTAAGTGTGTCCTGCTATCACCGCGATCTGGACCCATTTATGGAGCGGGGGCGAATCCTGAAAAAAGAGGGTAAAAAGCCTGCCGAGATTTTGGCGATGCGCGAGCAGGAAGTGAAAGACAAGAAGTTAATGATGCCAACGCACCCATCGACTTTGTTCTCTTATACTGCGAAAGACGGCGACTTCGATGCCACCACCGGCGAGGTGAAGGATGGTTACCTGCGTTATGTGGTATACATTCCCTACGCGACTGCCGAAAGTACGGGGCTACCCCTAAAGCCCGAAGCGCCCGGTATGCCTTGGATTATGGACCCCGGTACGCATAGAGCGCACATCATGATCAACCCGCCGGTATCGACCACCGCGCATCATTGAGCTAGAGGTTGAGTGGTGGGTAATTAAACAGGCAACGGATGTTTCTCCCAAATGGAAAAATAGTGTTGGCAACAGTAGTCTGTTTACTGTTTGCTGAATCCGGTATGGCCCAAAGTAGGGAAGTCGATTATTCACGTATCAAAGCCTCGCCCAGTGTTAGGCCAGTAACAGCTCTTCGTGCTGACTCTGGGCGCAATGCCAAACCCAGCATTCTGACGGTCAAAGCTTTTGCCGTTGACATTAGTAAGCCTATGACGTCAGCTGTTGCCCAAATAACTTCCAGAGCAACGGGCAAAACGCAGCAGTTTGCGCTGGCAAACGGGCGTCTGGAACGTGTGTTTAACACGCCCGATGTGCTGGCTATTGAGGTAAGTGGCGAGGGGTATACAACCGTTTTTCGAAGTATGACGATTGCTGTATCGTCGGCGGGTAATCGGTATGAATTTGATGCCCAGTTAGACCCGGCTCCTATTAAACTAACCGTTTGGGCAGTTGATAGTCGGACCAACAAAGTGATCCATGATGCCCATTTCACGATCTCAGGCAAAGCTGGCAGGACAACGCTTTTGTTAACGCCCGATTCAACGACCGGTCTGGTTAAAACGGACCTGCCGGGTAGGGGAATCTACCAGTTGACTAGTTCGGCTACGGGCTATGGTGATTTTACAAAGTCCATCAGGCTGGATAGTGTGCAAAGTGAAGCACGCGTGATGTTGACGCCCAAAAAAGCACCCGATGTCGCCCAGGCCCAGGCACTCCCCGAAGCGGTGGTTAAATCGGCGAAGACGACCTACGTAGAAACCCCGGCTGCCAAACCCGCGTTAAAGGTGCCTGTTCTCCCCAGCAACGTACAGATGCCAGCCGTTACAAATAGGCCGTTTGGTCCGATTGAAAAGGGGAAAGCCATCCCGCTTAAGAACATCTATTTCGACCAAAGTAGCCCTGTTCTACGACCCGAATCCAACGCCGAGCTGGATCAACTGGCGGAGGTGCTGAACGCAAACCCGTCCATGCAAATCGAACTACGTGGGCATACCGATAACCAGGGCGATTTCGATCTAAACGTAAAACTCTCCCGCGACCGATGTCAGGCAGTTATCGACTACCTGGTTAACAAAGGCATCGCCAAAAGTCGACTGAAAGCCGTTGGCCGCGGCCCCATCGATTCTATTGCACCCAATACTAACGAAGAGAACCGGAAGAAGAATAGACGAGTGGAGTTTGTGGTCATCTGAACCGGGATTGAACTGATTTTAGGATTAAAGTTGATTTTGCGTTACGCTTCTTTGAAGCGAATCTTTTAAAGCAAAATCAACTTTAATCCTAAAATCAGTTCAATCCCGGTTCAGACAGGATTAGGCAGCTTTAGGCTCCTCGCTCCGAAACGCGTCTTTCTTATCGACTGCAGCTAATTTTACCGGCTTTCCATCGCGTGCCGATTGGTAAATAGCTTCCATGATTTTCTGGTCCTGAAGTCCTTCTTCGCCGGGCGTAAACGGTTTTTTATTCTCCAAAATACATTCCGAAAAGTGATCCATCTCGGTAGCGAAATGGTCTTTATCGGCAATGTTGTGCTGAATGATCTGGTTTTCGGTACCCTGAGCCTGACTTGTTTCCAGTTTTAGGCCTGTGTAAGGAAAGGCAGGGTCCATTTTAATCCAGCCTGTGTCGGCCAGCACTCGGTAACTCTTATCGTCATGATGACCGTAGCTAGTTGCACAACTGGCCTGTATACCACTTGGGAACTTCATAAGCCAGTTTACCTGCTCTTCCACTTCCTTGAAACGGGGGTCATTGGGCGTGCTGTGCACATAGCCCATAACTTCCGAGGGTTCTTCGGCCAGCACAAACCGGATTGTGTTCAGGCAGTACAGGCCAACATCGGGTAAGGAGCCACCTCCGGCCAGCGCTTTATTAAACCGCCAGTGTTTCGGGTTGTCGGAGTTTTGGCCATTGTTGGCGATGATGCTTTTTACTTTGCCAAACTGTTCTTTCTGAACCATGTCGCGAACCATCTTATTATGGGGCTCGTACTGAATCCGGTAAGCAATCATGAGCTTACGGTCTGCTTTTTTACAGGCATCGATCATAGCCTGACATTCGGCTACTGAGTTGGCCATCGGTTTTTCGCACAGAATATGCTTACCGGCCTCCGCTCCCCGAATCGTGTATTCGGCATGCATGCCGTTGGGAAGCACGATATAAATGGCCTGTACCTCTTTGTTGTCGCGTAGTTTGTCGTAGTCGGCATAGCTGTAGCAGCTCTCTTTTTTGATGCCATACTGCGTGGCTACTTTCTGCATTTTTTCGGGACTACCACTCACCAGCGCTACAACTTTCGATTTTGTACAAGCCCCGAAAGCGGGCAAAATCTGATTTAGCGTCAGGTGACCCAGTCCAACGAGTGCGTAGCCAACGCGCTTATCTTCGGACATTGGGGTAGGCGTAGGGCCTTCCTGCTGTTCTGTTTTGGCTTTAATCTGCTCCAGTTCAATGGGTTTGCTGGAGTCGGCGGGGACTGTAGCTGGCGGGGAGGTCGCGGGGAGTTTTGGAACAGGGCCGCTGGGTGTACTGGCTGTTGAGGAAGCTGAGTTGGTGGCTTCGGGTTTCTTTTCGCACGATGCGAGGGTGCTGCCTAATGCGCCAACGGCCAAACCACGCCCTGTAAGTTGAAGAAAATCCTGTCGCGATAATGTAGACTGCACAGGGTTTTCGAGTAAGGTAGTAACTAAACGATCAATCGGTTTCATAACGTTGTTTGTTTACGTTATGAAACCGATTGATAAATTGGGTTGTTTGCCCGAGTTATTTAATTGGCGAATAATCGGTTGGTTTCATGTAGATCGACTCGACTTTAGTTGTCAACGAACCACCAGCTTCTTTTTCAGATGCATCTTTAACCGCAATCCACTTTGGATCTTTACGAAATTCTTCGAAATGTGCTTTCCCCTCGGCCTCGCTGGGATGGGCCAGAATATAAACCAGCTTAGGTTGTACGGCCGGATCTTTTTCCTGCGTAACCCAGTATGCTACATTCGTCATGCCGTGTTTGCTAAAAAGCTTGATCGTATGATCGCGGAAACGCGAGAGCAGATTAGGCAATTTGCCAGGCGTGCATGTATAGGTGCGTAATTCAAACGTTCGTTCGGGCGATTTCTGACTTAATTTAAGCTTTGGCGATATGTCGGCTTCGGTCATGAAAATCTGATCGACATGATCGACTAGTTTACCATTTGCTTCGGTTTTAGCTACCACTGCTTTCCACTCGGGATCACTACCGAAGGCTTTCCAGGAAGCATCGCGTGCTTCGCGACTGGGGTAGGCCAGAATGTAGATTAGTTCTTTGTTGGTGGTATCGGTGGGGGTCCAGTAGCCGATATTTTCCATCCCATGTTTCTCGAAAATCTTGGTAGTGTACTGCCGGAAGCGATCTACAATTTCGGCATATTTACCCGGCGTTGGGTGGTAAATCCGGACTTCGTAGAATTTAGTGCTCGGAGCGGTTTGGATTGATCTGGCCGAACCTGATTTGGGCTGATTGGGCTTTGGCATTGCAAGTAAGGACGTGCTGAGGAGCAGACCAACGGTGAGTATTGAATACAGTTTATAAGTCATGTTGTTGCGTAACTAAGAAATAAAGATGTTCCTGTCTGTATAAGGGATAAGGAAGGCATTTCTAACCTCTTAGTGTATCTTAGAAGCTAATTTTTATATAGTCTACCCTAAGTTTGTTACTAAAGCAAAATCGAATTTTAAGCAATGATTGTTTTGTGATTAAGTCTTAGTAGACGATATTGTCTTGTTGAGCCAGCGAAAATCCCTATTTTTGTTGGTAATCCACCGTTTTATACCAACTTTATACGTTATGCTGAGCCGCGTTGCCAACTCTGTTTACTGGATGCATCGCTACATTGAGCGGGCCGAAAACTATGCCCGGTTCATGAGTGTGAACTTCAATCTTGCCCTCGACCTGCCCCCCAATGTTGATCAACAGTGGGAGCCATTGCTCATTGCAACCGCTGATATTGACCTATTTAGGGAACATTACAAGCAGCCTACGCGTGAGAATGTTATTCAGTTCATGACCTTCGATAAGCGTAATCCGAATTCTATTGTGGCCTGTCTGAGTTATGCCCGCGAGAACGCCCGGACTATTCGTGAAATTATTTCCAAAGAGATGTGGGAGCATCTGAACCAGTTTTATCTGATGGTGCGCGATACATCGCCCAAACAGCAGTGGGAAGAGGTTCAGACCCAGCATTTTTTTACGGAAATTCGAAATAGCATTCAGCTTTTTTATGGGATTATCGACGCAACGATTACCCGTAATGAGGCCTGGCATTTTGGCCGACTAGGCCGGTTTCTGGAGCGGGCTGATAAAACCTCCCGTTTTCTGGATGTGAAATATTTTACGCTGTTACCCGAAGTTGAATTGGTTGGGTCTACCATCGACTTAATGATTTGGTCGGCGGTGCTGAAATCGGTGAGTGCGTATAATATGCACCGCCAGCAGTATCGAGCCTTGACACCTTCCAGTATTGTGGAATTTCTGATTCTGGACAAGATGTTCCCTCGGGCTGTTGCGCATTGCATTCGCCAGGCTGAGTTGTCGCTTTACGAAATTTCGGGGAACAACATTACACAAGGCTTTGGAAACTCAGCCGAACGGGCACTCTCCAAACTTCGGACCGAAATCGAGTTCACGGAAACCGCCGATATCTTCAAAGCAGGTCTGCATCAATACCTCGATAATTTTCAGACACGCACTAATGAAGCCGCAGTCGCCGTTTTTGAAACTTATTTCGATTTGAAGCCGATAGAAGTGTAAAATATCAATGAGTGAAAAAGCGAAAGAGTTAATAAGCCGTCTGTGTTATTTACTCATTAACTCTTTCGCTCTTTCACTCATTGAAATATCGGAAACGTGAGCGCCAGATACGCCATTCCAGCCCGGTGGCGGAAACGTTTGTTGTCTGCAATTACGTTCCGGTTGGCTGCGGTGGTTTCGGTAGTAAGCCATTGGTAACCTAGCTTCACGCCAACCCGTTGGTTTAGCCGAATACGCACATACACCTCCGTGGCGATGGTTCCAATGTCATTATCGCCAAGTAGGCGTACATTGAAATGGCTGGGGGATGTTTGCTGAAAGACATTATTCCCCTGAAAATAAACATTGATCGAATCTTGACCTGAGGCCGATCGTAGCGCATACTGCCCTGTTGATGATTTATAGCGACCCGTCCGTGATTTGCCGATAGTCAGTCCCACTAAATCGGCACTGGCTCCCAATACAACACGCCCCAAATTAATCTGCGCCCGAATCCCAACATTGAGCGACGTCATGGACACATAATCGTATCGAACGGTATCGATGTTGTTAACAAGCAAAGGGGCACCGAGTGCACCAAAGCCTGTTTTGCCGCGTGTCAGGCGAGCTGGAGCCGTGTAATAATTGAGATTGTCGCCGTAAAATGCCCCTAATCGCATAGTCCAGCCGAGGGAGAACAACTTACGCTCACCAATGGTGAGCAACTGGAAGTAAGTGAGTGATGGGTTGTAGTGACCTGTTGAATAGGCCATGCCCACATCATACCCACTACTTAACCGAGTAGCAACAGGAGATTGGGCAAAGCTGTTGACAGAAACTACGAGTAAAAGACCCACAAGTATTTTCTTCATGCAGACAAATCAGGCTGTTAGATCTGGAAAATGATAGTGGAGTGTTGGAGTAAGCGCAGTTAATAACCGCTTCACGTACCCCACCACTCCACCGATTTCACTACTTCACTATTTTCAAGACGACAGCTCCCAAAGGAGGTACATTCACCTGAATTGACTGTGAACGACCGTGCCATGTTGCCTCTTCGCTCGCTATAGGAGAGGTATTGGCAACTCCGCTACCGTAAAATTCAGTGGCATCACTATTAAACACCTCCTGGTAGGAACCCGCCGAAGGCACGCCAATGCGGTAATTGGAGCGTGGAATGGGGGTCATATTCAACACAATAAGCAGGCTATCTTCTGGATTGTTGCCGTTCCGGCAATAGGTGACTACGGTATTTTCGCGGTCGGTGGTATCAATCCATTCAAAGCCATCAGGGCTGAAGCTCCTTTCGTATAGCGCGGGTTCAGATTTATAGAGTTTATTTAACGCTTTTACGCAGGCGGCCATGCCTTTGTGAGGACCATGCTCCAGCAGATGCCAGTCGAGGCTGGTATCGAACTTCCATTCGGATGTTTGCCCAAATTCGCCACCCATAAACAATAGTTTGGTGCCGGAGTGTGTAAACATGTAGGAAAACAACAGCCTCAGGTTCGCAAACCGCTGCCACTCATCACCGGGCATTTTACCTACCAGCGACTGCTTGCCATATACCACTTCATCGTGCGAGAGAGGCAACATGAAGTTTTCGGTGAAGGCGTATATCGTGCTGAATGTCAGCTCATCCTGGTGGTATTTGCGGAAAGCCGGGTCGCGCTCGAAATACCGGAGCGTATCGTTCATCCAGCCCATCATCCACTTCATCCCGAAGCCTAATCCGCCCGTGTAAACCGGTCTTGATACACCCGGAAAAGCAGTTGATTCTTCGGCAATAGTTTGGGTATCCGGGAATTCTTTATAAACGGCCTCGTTCAATTCTTTAATGAGCGAAATAACGTCCAGGTTTTCGCGGCCTCCAAACACATTCGGCTCCCATTCACCCGCATTGCGGGAATAATCTAAATAGAGCATCGATGCAACCGCATCCACACGGAGTCCGTCGGCATGGCAGCGGTCGAGCCAAAACAGCCCGTTACTGAGCAGGAACGAGCGTACCTCTGGTCGGCCGTAATTGAAGACATAGCTTTTCCAATCGGGGTGATAGCCTTTCCGCATGTCGGGGTGTTCGTACAGGTGTGAGCCATCGAACTCGTATAGGCCATGTGCATCGCCGGGGAAGTGAGAGGGAACCCAGTCCAGAAATACACCAATGCCTGCCTGGTGCAATCGTTCAACGAGTTGCATAAAATCCTGTGGCGTACCAAAGCGGCTGCTAGGTGCATAGTAACCCGTAATCTGGTACCCCCAGGAGGGTGCATAGGGATACTGCATAATGGGCATGAACTCAACGTGCGTAAAGCCCATGTCCTGTACATACGGCACCAGCGCGTCGGCAATTTCATTGTAGCTCAACTCGCGTTCGGGGTTGCTGGGGTCACGTCGCCAGGAGGATAAGTGCATCTCATAAACCGAGATAGGGGCATTGAGGGCGTTTTTAGTATGGCGGTTAGCCATCCACTCCTGGTCGTTCCACTCGTAATAGGTATCCCATACAACAGAAGCCGTTTTAGGTGGAACCTCCCACCAATGGGCGTATGGGTCCCCTTTTTCCAGCTCTCGCCCGCTTTCGTGAACGATGAAGTATTTATAGGTTTCGCCCTTGCCAATGTGCGGGATGAACCCTTCCCAAATACCCGACGAATCCCACCGAACATTTAAGGAATGACTGCCTTTATCCCAACCATTGAAGTTGCCAATAACGGCCACATAACGGGCCGAAGGAGCCCATACGGCGAAGTAGGTGCCTATAACACCATTGTGTTCAACAACGTGTGACCCAAATTTTTCATAGAGCCGCTGGTGTTTCCCGGCCCGAAATAGATGAATATCGAAATCAGTGAAGCGGGAATAAGGGCCGTCAGTATGTGTTGGCGTTTCGGCTGGAGCCGATTCTGCGATTACTGGTTCAGAGGTGGTGGGCTGTGTCGACGGGTCGGGCTGAGCCGGGGGCGTAGTCGTTTTTCGTTTTGCCATAGGTTAAAAGGGTAGTACGCTCGTTGTAGAACGCGATAGGAGCCGGAAAGTTAGAAAAAAAGCGGGATGGTCAAAGAGGGTATTATTTTTCGCCGGAAACCGTTCGCTTGAACGACTCATAGATAGGCATGAAATGTGGATTGTCAAACCGGGAAATTAGCTCAACTGAATAAGCCATACCGTCTTCGTCGATACCAAGGGGTACGTTAAGTTTGACAAAGATTTCGGTTTTGTATCGACCGAACCAGCGATCGAATAATTTTCGGCGTGAATCGGCTTTAGAGTCCGAATCATCGCAAATATAAATGACGACCCGTTCGTGAGCTTTAAAGAAATCCGCCACGATTGATCGAATCGTGGCGGACATAAGTGCGTCTACGGGCGGTAACTTCGGGGCGTATGGATTGTCGGCCAGAACAATGACCATTTCAAAGACAAGAGCCTCAAATTCTGGATTATCGACCAAATACCCACTAGGCTTGAATTTTACTTCATAGCCTGCACCAAAGCGGGTTTCAAAAAGGTAAATCGATAGTGGACCACCAAAAAAAGTAAAATTATAACTCGATAATGGTTGTTCCACGTTCTGTATTGCGACGTTTTAATTCTTCAAATGCAGCTATGATTGCTGGATCGGTATGAAAATTTTCAATCATTTCCTGCTGTTCTTGCCGCTTCCGGGCCATCCAGGCACGGGCAAATTCGAGCCGATGTTGGGCTCGCGCTTGTTCATCAGGAGTAAGCGTTTCAGTATTCATGGCGTTTCCTGTCTATATGCCAAATGTAACGTTTTTTGATAAACTGATGTTCCTGCCGCTTTTATCACAGGTTAAACGCATTAAAATAGTGGCATTTTGTCCTAGTTCAGATCTTTGTGACATGAACT
>NZ_BAAHBG010000040.1:0-124986 GCF_054776855.1 Spirosoma migulaei
CAAAAATGGTATATTCTGCTCAGATTGTGACAAAGGCACAATCACTGCGTAACTTCAGTGATTAATTCAGATAAAACGTCAATTCACTATACACTTAACTATGGCCCACCACGAGTAATCACTTGGGAAAATGTAATTTTTTCGGAGAAGTCAATCCGCTATACCGAATACTATACCGCAGATGGAGTTAATTCTCTAGCAGAAGGAATTAGAATTCCCAAATGACGTTACGCCACCTTACACGTCACGCCGTCCATCGCTTCCAGCGCTTTCAAAAATGAGTTCGCGGGCGATACTTTTAACGTTCGGGCCTGCAAACTTATCTCAATACGCTCGATGGGATCGACGACGTTGAACGAAAGCGCACAGGTGCCTGGATGTGCAGTTGCCAGCTCGTTTAGTTTGGCAATAAGTTGGGCATTTACTATATCGATGGTTAAGGATACGCGTAATTCTTTGCAGAATTTTTCGCGCATATCGTTCAGTAGTCGAATACTTACTGGTTTGAACTCCAGTTGCTCAGAGCCCCATTTGTTCTGGGTTTTTCCGGTAATATGTAGGAAACGACCCACCTCAATATATTGCACCAGCCGGACATAGTCATCCCCAAAAAGGGCCATTTCCAGTGAGCTATTGTAATCTTCGATTTTGAAGATGCAGAACGGATTTCCACTCTTTGTTACCCGCATTTGAACGGCAGATACGATGCCTCCAACCTTAATTTCGGGTTGTTTTGTCTCGAAGATATTGGCCAGTGTGCAGTTACAAAATCCGTCCATTTCGAGTTTGAATTCATCGAGCGGGTGGCCGGTAATGTAAAAACCAACCACATCTTTCTCGAATTTCAGTTTTTCGATCTGGTTCCACTCTGTCACGGTTGGCGCTTTGGGGCGGGCAATCATGGGTTCCCCATTCATCATGCCCCCAAACAATGACTGTTGGGCAGCTGCTTTCTCGGCGTGGTAGTTGTTGGCGTAGCGGATAATCTTATCCAGAAACGGCGATGTATCGCCCTCGGCCATCTCAAAATACTGCGCCCGATGGTATTCGTCGATGCTGTCGAACGCACCAGCATAGGCCAGCGATTCCCAGGTTTTCTTGTTCACCGTTCGTAGGTTGACCCGAATGGCAAAATCAAATATATCTTTGAAAGGGCCGCCTGCTTTGCGTTCTTCAATGATAGCTTCCACGGCCGCATCGCCCGCACCTTTGATACCACCCAGACCAAAGCGGATTTCACCTTTTTGGTTAACGCCGAAAAAGCGTTCCGATTCGTTTACATCCGGGCCTAATACCGGAATATTTATATTCTTACATTCTTCCATGAAGAACGTAATCTTATCAATTGTACCGAGGCAGCTGGTTAAAACGGCCGCCATATACTCAGAGCGATAATGGGCCTTGAGGTAAGCTGTTTGGTAAGCTACGAACGCATAGCAGGTGGAGTGCGATTTGTTAAACGCGTAGGAAGCAAACGCTTCCCAGTCGGTCCAGACTTTCTCGCAGACTTTCAGGGGCAAATTATTAGAGGCACAACCATCCATAAATTTGCCCTTCATTTTATCCAGCGTGGCTTTGTCCTTCTTTCCCATTGCCTTCCGCAATACGTCGGCGTCGCCTTTGGTGAAGTTACCCAGCTTTTGCGACAGCAGCATCAACTGCTCCTGGTACACCGTAATGCCGTAGGTATCAGCCAAGTACTCTTCCATTTCTGGCATGTCGTACTTAACCTCTTCGCGGCCGTGTTTCCGGTTGATGTAATTCGGGATGTAGGCAATTGGACCCGGACGATAGAGGGCGTTCATGGCAATGAGGTCACCAAAGCGGTCAGGCTTCAGGTCTTTCATGTGCTTTTTCATGCCGTCCGATTCAAACTGGAACACGGCATTGGTTTCGCCCCGCTGGAAGAGTTTATAGGTTTCCTCGTCGTCTAGTGGAATATCATCAATGTCAGTTTCCTTGCCATCAATTAAAAAGCCGCCGTGGTTCTGCCGGATGAGCCGCAAACATTCCTTGATGATGGTCAGGTTGCGCAACCCCAAAAAGTCCATTTTTATTACACCCGCATCCTCAATGACTTTCCCTTCATATTGGGTGATAATCAGGTTCGTATCTTTTGAGGTCGATACCGGAACAATGTCCGACAAATCGCTGGGAGCAATGATAATTCCAGCTGCGTGCAAACCTGTATTACGAACCGTACCTTCCAGTTTACGCGCTTGTTTAAGAACAGCCGATACCTTTTCATAATCGACAATTCGCATGGCCTGCGCGGCACTCCGATCACCCGATTCAAGCGCCCGCATTCGCTTCACATTATCCAGTTCTTCGGGCTGGATAACGCTCGCTAACCCCCCTGGTCCGTCGAGTGGATCTTCGAAGATACGCTTGAGCGTCATGTTGTACGTCGGCTTGTCGGGCACGAGTTTCACAACGGCGTTGGCATCCTGAAGGGGTAAATCCATCACCCGCGCTACATCTTTGATCGACGATTTGGAGGCCATCGTACCGTAGGTCACAATCTGCGCTACCTGCGATTTTCCGTACTTCTGCACCACATAATCGATCACCTTCTGGCGGCCTTCATCATCGAAGTCCGTATCGATATCGGGCATCGACTTCCGGTCGGGGTTAAGGAACCGCTCGAACAGAAGGTCGTACTTAATGGGATCAATATTGGTGATGCCCGTACAATAGGCCACTGCACTACCCGCTGCCGATCCACGGCCGGGGCCGATCATCACACCCAGATCGCGCCCAGCTTTAATGAAGTCGGCTACGATCAGGAAGTACCCGGCAAAACCCATCGTTTTGATGGTAAACAATTCAAAATCAAGGCGCTCCTGAATGTGCGGCAGAATATCTACGTAGCGTTCTTTAGCCCCTGTATACGTGAGGTGACGCAGGTATTCCCACTGATTCAGAACGTCATCGGTATGTTGCTGGAATTCCTGCGGAATGGGGAAGTTCGGCAGCATGATATCGCGCTTCAGCTTTAGCGTCTCGACCTTGCCCACAATCTCGTTGGTATTGTCGATGGCTTCGGGCAGGTCGTGGAAGAGCGTCGTCATCTCCTGCGTGTTCTTGAAATAGAACTGGTCGCTGAAGAAGGCAAAGCGGGTGTTTTTAGGCATCACATCGTCGTCGCTGAAGTCCTTCATCGACGGCGTACTTTGCTTTTCGTTGGTGTTCACGCACAGCAGGATATCATGCGCTACCCAGTCGTCCTGATCGACATAGTGCGAATCGTTGGACGCAATGATCTTGACGTTATACTTCCGGGCAAACTTGATTAAAACCTCATTGGCTTTGATCTGATCGGGAATTTCGTGGCGCTGTAGCTCAACATAATAATCTTCGCCGAAGCGATCGAGCCACCACTTGAATTCAATTTCACCCGCTTCTTCGCCTTTTTTGAGAATGGTTTTTGGAACCGATGCGCCAATGCAGCAGGTAGAGGCTATCAGGCCCTCTTTATATTTATCAATGAGTTCTTTAGTAACACGGGGATACTTGCCGTATAATCCCTCCATGTACCCCAATGAACACAGTTTCGCCAGGTTTTTATAGCCCTGTGCATTCTTGGCTAATAAAAGCTGGTGATACCGAATGTCCTTTTGCTCCTTGGTGAATTGTTTCTTGGTATGATCTTCCACTACATAGAACTCGCAACCAACAATGGGTTTGATGCCTTGCTTGCTAGCTTCGGCCACGAATTCAAACACGCCGAACATATTGCCGTGGTCTGTAATGGCAACGGCGGGCATATTATCGGCTTTAGCCTTCTTAATCAGCTTCTTAATATCGGCCTGGCCATCGAGCAGCGAGTATTGAGTGTGGCAGTGGAGGTGTGAGAATTGCATTGTCTGAGCCAGGATTTACCTGATTTTTTTGATTTTCAGGATTTTGTTCCTTTGTAAAAATAGAACAAACCAGCGGGCTATAGGCAACGAAGGGCCGTGATTTTTGAAAAGATTTCGGTAAGAGACTGATGATGAAAGCGAATACGTTAGCTATCCTGGGATAGCAGGTTCGGCTGAAATAACAGAAAACAAGTCAATCTTAACTGAATTTGGAAAGTTTAAACAGGTACTGTATTAAATTAACCCAATAACCGGGTTAGTGCAAACTGTTTGATCTTATCCTGCTCACCCGCTATTGTATTGGCTGCTATCTCGCCAAAGGAGGCTCCCTGTTTGTATCCATGACCCGAATCGCCCCCCATGACCCAAAGGTTATCGGCTTCGGGATGGGTGTCAAGAATAAAATCAGAATCGGGCGTTATCGTAACCTGACAAACACGCTGTTCGATCAGTGGCTGACCCACCATTTTAGGGAACCGACGTTTAATGACGCCTAACGCCAACTCAAATTCTTCTGGTTTTACAAAGCGATTATACGTATCAAATCGGTCCGTTACGTTGTTGTCTGGTGGCGTTAATCCTAGTTTGAACCCTCGATAATCGCTCCCCGGTACGCCGAACGAGCGGAACGGGCCCGCCATGTCCCGATCCATCCAGGTAGGCAGTTTATTCTCCATAAAATCGGATTGACCCGCTGGACTGGCAAAGAAGAAAACCAGGGCTCGGGTCACAGTGAGCTTCTTTGTGAGTTCCGGGAAAAGGCGTGTCACCCACGGGCCACAGGCGAACAGGAACTGATCGGCTTCCAGTACAGTGCCATTGGCAAGGGTAAGAGAGGTTGCTTTACCACCTTTAATGGCTTCCTGTTTCACCTGCTGTTGCAGAAACGTGCCACCTTCTTTTACAAACAAATCGCGAACGGCCTGACAGCCTTTGCGCGCATCCAGGTACCCGGCCGTTGGATCGTACATGACATGATCCAGTCCGTCCAGCCCAATTTGAGGCCACCGCTTAACGGCCTCGTCCAGACTTACTTTCTCGAGGGGTAGTCCCGCCTTTTTGTAGATGGAGACAGCCGCTTCGGATTCGGCCTTACTGGACGGATAGTTAAAAAGTAGTAATCCATTCTGATGAAGTAGTTTTTGACCCATCCGTGCCTCATTCTCCTTCCAGATAGCTAGCGCGCGAATTGCCATGTCCGTATAAATAGGATCGGCATAATAGGCCCGAATCAGTCGTGTTTCTCCACCCGAACTTGATTGATTGTTGCCAGGGCCAAATTGATCAACAAGGGTTACTTTATAGCCCTTACGCAACAGATGCAAAGCCGTCCAGCCGCCAAACGCACCCGCACCGACAACGACGATCCTGCCGTTTTTAGCGGACTCTTTGACGAAGTTGGGAACACTAGCCTGTGCGGGGATTGTAGTGGCTCCTAATGCACTGGCTACCGCACCCTGAACGCTGAGTTTTAAGAGTTGGCGTCGGTTCATGTGGTTTGCTTCTCGTTCGTCTTGAGAGCTGGTTGACATGTTGCTGTGTTAATTATAAGGACGATATTTTCGGTAATTTATCTAAGCTCTTTAGCGCCGTAAGGTGCGGTCTGTTAATAGAGAATCGAGTACATGGACACTTCAAGAGCGCCGTAGGTGCGACCTGTTTAATTTGGATTAGGCCGCACCTACGGCGCTTGAAACGAGCGGAATGTTTGTTACTATTGACAGGTCACCCCTAACGGGGTTGAATGATGCGTTACCAAACTATGCTTACACCGCATCCGACAAACTCGTGAATGTAAATTCCCGGATTTTCATGGCTGGAATGAGGTAGTTACTAAACGAGCCCTCACTGCTGACCACCCGCTCTACTTTACCCAGGGTTTCCAGATTATTGAGCATGATCACCGGGCTTTCGTTGAATCGGAAATTCTTGACGGGATGTTTTATTTTGCCGTTTTCGATGTAAAACGTTCCATCCCGGGTTAAGCCGGTCACCAACAGTGATTGCGGATCGACGGAGCGGATGTACCAGAATTTGGTAACCAGAATGCCGCGTTGCGTGCTTTTGATCAGGTCATCCAGCGAAGCAGTTCCGCCTACCATCATGACGTTGGTTGGGGCTGGTACGGCTTTAACGCCTTTTTTCTGTGCCCAATAACGGGAATAGGCTAGGTTTTTGACGACGCCCTTTTCAATCCAGTTGAGCTTTTCCTGCGCCCGTCCATCGGCCGACCAGGGGGATGCCGGAAGTTCCGGATTAGTTGGATCGGAGTAGATCGTTACCCGCTCGTCCATAATTTGCTCGCCGAGTTTCGTTTTACCGCCGGGTTTGCTCAAAAACGAGCGTCCTTCATCGGCACTGCGCGCATCCAGACTGCGGAACAGATGCTCAAGTAATACGGCAGCCGCCAGCGGTTCTAAAATAACGGTGTATTTTCCGGGTTCAATGGCTCGTGCGCCTACCGTCCCCAAGGCTTTTTGAAGCGCAATCTGGGTAGAGGCCGCGGTATTTAGCTTGGGGAAATCGCTTACGCCCTGCGCAGAATAACCCGAACCCGTTCCATTGTCGGTACGGATGGTAGCGCTGAAATTGACCCGCGTACTCGGATAATACGCAAAGAGTCCTTTGCTATTCATCATAGCCGAATAACCAATGCGGTCTTCCAGGTAACCGGCTACGGTTTGTTTTTGTGATTTGGCAACCTGAATACTCTGAGCCACCGCTTTAGCCCGATCAACTGCCGATATAGTAGCGGTTGAGTCGAAAAAGCCCGTGGCGGGGAGGTACTGTTGCGGACCAACCAGACCCATATATTCTGGGTTTTCCGGGGCTAGTTGGGCCACTTCTTCCGACCGCCGGACTGCTTTTTCCAGTGACGCATCGTCGAATTCGTCGATTGTAGCAACGCCCACTTTTTTGCCAAAAGCCGATTGAATCGAAAGTGTTTTATACGATTTCGATCCGCAGGTAGTGACTTTGTTGAGGGCATACCGGATGTTACTCCACTCTTCCCCCTGCAAATTCACTTCGCATTCGTCGGCTTTGGAAAACTTCAGCACCTTCTGTAATAGTGTTTTGGCGTCTGCTTCGGTTAGAATAATTGCCATGTGTTTGGTTGATTGATGAAGTAGGTGTAGTGGTTGAGTGATTGAAGTGAGGGCTGATTCCACTCACTCAACCACTACACCTACTTCACTATATTTTCCGACCTGTATTGATCACATTGACGCCGTTGAAACGAGCCGTTGCGCTGCCGTGCGAGACGGAGTTGATTTGAATCGGTTGCCCTTTCCCGTCGAAAAAGGAGCCGCCTAATCGGTAGTCGCGCTCGTCGCAGACTTTTACGCAGGAGTTCCAGAATTCCTGTGTATTGGATTGGTAGGCTACGTCTTTCAGCATACCCACGATTTGACCGTCCTTAATTTCGTAGGCCAACTGTCCGCTGAACTGGAAGTTATACCGCTGCTGATCAATGGAGTAGGAGCTATCGCCAATAATGTAAATGCCTTTCTTGACATCCTTGATCAGCTCATCGACCGAGAGCGGTTCTTTACCCGCTGCCAGCGATACATTGGCCATGCGCTGGAATTGAACCGAGCCCCAACTATCGGCGTAGCAACACCCCTGCGATTCTGTCTCACCCAGCATATGCACCTGATCGCGAATGGCCTGGTAATTGACCAGAATGCCATCTTTGACCAAATCCCAGCGCTTGGTTTGAACGCCCTCATCATCGTACCCAACAGCACCTAACGAACCTGTTTGGGTTTTGTCGGCAAAAAGGGTGATCTGGTTGCTGCCATAATTGAATCCTTTGGTTTTCCACTTATCGATAGTCGCAAAGGAGGTTCCGGCAAAGTTGGCTTCGTAGCCCAGCACCCGATCCAGTTCCAGCGGGTGTCCAACCGATTCGTGGATGGTCAGCCAGGTGTGCGATGGGTCGAGTACCAGATCGTATTTGCCCGCTTCGACTGATTTGGCCGCGAGTTTTTGCTTTGCCTGTTTGGCAGCCGCTACCACATCTTCGAGCATATCGTAGCCCTTGTTATAGCGGGTAGTGATGCCCGTAATTTTATCCGCTGGGTTAACCTGTAGGTATTCGTAACCCATGCCCATGGGCGCACTCAGGGCATCCCGGGTCTCAAATTTACCCGTTTTTGGGTCAATGGCTGTAACGGTGAAGCTGGGCCATAAACGGTGAATATCCTGATCGATGTAGGAGCCATCGGTGGATGCGAAGTATTTCTGTTCGTTGACCAGAAACAACTGGGAGTTCACGAAGTTGGCTCCATTTTTCGTGGCGGCTCCATTGACGGCCATCAGCAAGTCCACTTTTTCTTTAATGGGTATTTCGAAAGCGTTTTTCTGAATAGGCGTTTTCCAGCTTATCTCGCCAAAGCCTTTTTGTGGCGCCAGTTGAACGGGCTCGTCAGACAATAGCAAGGCGTTTGCTTTGGCCATTGCCACCGCCTTTTCGGCTGCTTTGGCTAACTCGGCTTCGGTTTTGGCATCACCAACGGCAGCAAATCCCCAGCACCCATCGGCAATCACACGAATCCCTACACCGTACGATTCAGTATTGGTGATGTTCTGCACCTTGTCTTCTCGGGTAATAACGAACTGATTCAGGTAGCGGCCAATACGTACATCGGCATAGGAAGCTCCTTTGGATTTAGCGGCATTCAGCGCAGCATCGGCCAGTCGTTTCTTTATAGCCACGTCCAGACCAGGCATCAGCAAGGCTTCTTCGGAGACCGGGCGTCCGAAAACGGGGAGTTGCGATAGCATCAGTGTACCGGTACCTAAGCCCGCTACCTGCATAAAATCTCGTCGATTCAAAAGCTTTTCCTGTATTTAGAACATGTATCGATTAACCCGATTCATTTTTCAGAACCAATCTGTTATAGCGAGCAGAACCAAGCCATAACGAAGCAGGAAGATATGCAATTCTTTAGTTAAGCCAAATATAGTTCTGCTATAACTAGTAAGTTTGTAGTTTAAATTCTATTAATTCTTTTTATGGTAAAATAAAAGTTGGCAGTTACTTCACCGGCTCAAGAAATACGCCCGAGACTCTGCCATTTCCCGTTCTTCCACATCTCGGTATCGAATAACTTATCCCGTACCTGAGTTCGTAAGATTGAGATACCAGCGTCGATAAGCCGTAAACCTACGTAAATTTGCACTTTTCGCCCGGGTTTATACTTCACAAACCCGGCACGACGTTTGATAGACAACATATGGACATAACCCATTTACACCAAACCATGGCAACTTCTTACGCCGTTCGGTCTTTCCGGAATGCGCTTTTTACGTTATTGGCAATTGGCCTGCTTACGGCATCTTGTAAAAAATCTGGCGGGGCAGATGCTGTTGACCCTCGCGATCAGTACGTTGGCACCTATACGGGCGGTTTTCAAACCTCATTTACGGTAGGTGGCGTTGAAAGTGCACCAGAGTCAGGAACGGCAACTATTGTCATTTCCAAAGGGTCGAATCCTAGAGAATTTTATATCGACGCAACCATGCCCCGGCCACAAGCGTTAAAAGTAACGGCTCAATTGGACGAATCAGGCAAGACATTCACTGTAATTGATCGTAATCAGGATCAGATGTCGGTGTTGAATAAGACGTTTACCGGTGATTTCACAGCGACGGGCGTTTTTGAAAATAACCAGATTGCTATCTCAACAACCACCGAAACGGTACAGGGAGGGCGCATTAGCCGGTACGAATCCATTAGTGGAACCAAGAAATGAGTTTTGTAACGCCGGTTTCCGATAACGTCCGGTTTTTATGAAAACAGTTGTTTTAACCGGCCAATAGGCCGGTTTTTTTATGTCCTCATCGGCACGGGCGTCTGATAATCTTTGGACTGTATGTTGATGTATTTACCGTTTAGTAAACAAAATTGGCTGACGGTGCTTTATATAATTAGATCCATATAATTAGATCCGATCCCGGATAAATGACGTAACCTGCTAAACGTTGTGAATTATGAGCCGTTTAACACTAATACTAATTGCCTGCGTTGGTTTATACAATTGCAATACACCGGATGTAGACCCTTTTTTTGACGCTGCTTCCGTACGACAAGCTGTACCAATTGAGCGTGTAAGCCGAATGATAGTGAAATACACATCGACCCTGGAAAGTAAGAATTATGTGGGCAAGGATACCGTAAATGGGCAGATTTACAGTTTTATTGGGACCGATGATTACTCGTTTCAGTACGATGCGCAGAATCGACTAATTAAACAGGTCCTGGTTCAGACCAGTGCTTCTGATAATGGGTTGCATTCGCGCAAAGATCAATACAGTTATAGCTATGCCAATGGCCGAATGACCGAGACACAAGCCACTGATGGCGGAACAAGAACGTATTTATTTACGCTCGATAGCGCCCAGGTCCGGGTGCTTGCCTATACGAAACGAAGCTATACTGATACGGGTACGCCTGTACCGGCTACGCTCGATACGTTAAGACAGTATTCGCCGGAGGGTATTCTGAAACAAGTAATCAGGGGAGCTAATCGGCAGATGACCACGATTGATAAGAAAAACATAACCAAAATTGATGAGTATAGTAACAGGACAGGTAAGTTAGACAACAGTACGTCTTTTGATTACGATATGGATCACAATGCACCCCCGGCTTATTTTACATTTCTTGGTGAAACAAGCCGGAATGCCGTTGTGAAGCGAACGACCCAATACGGTACTCAGGATCAGGCAAACGCTTATATTTCTACCTATCAGAATACGTATGATCCCCAGGATCGCCTAATCAAACAAGTTGAGTATTCGCAATACCCTGGTCAGGATAAACCAATCGTAGCAACTATAACCACCTATTCCTACTAAATCTGATGAGATTCCTTTTGACCTTTGGTCTATTCTTGTCCCTTCAATTTGTTAGGGCGCAAGCACCTGTGTCCCCTTCGGCTTCGGCTTCAGTTGCAGCTACATCGGCTGATGAAAAAACAGTTATTGAAACCGAAAAAAAACGATTTCTGGCGCAGATAAATGCCGATCTTCCCGTACTGGATCAGGTGCTCGCCAATGACTTGATCTATGCACATTCGAATGGTAATACCGACACGAAACAGTCGTATATCCAGTCTATCCGGGATGGAAAAACAAAGTACACTTCCATCGATACTGAAGAACAGAAAGTGCGGATATATGGAACTACCGCTACCATCAATGGCATGTGTATGTTGAAAGCGATTAGCAATGGTGAAACACTGAATAACCACTTGCGTTATCTATCGGTCTATGTCAAAAATGCCGGTCAATGGCAGATGGTGGCCTGGCAGTCACTCAAATTGACGAAGTAGGGAGGAAGGGGAGGAGAGGGAAAAAACAATCCATCCTTACCTTTTCCCTTTCCTCCCCCTCGTCCCTCTCCGCCTTCCTCCCTCTCGTCCTCTATACTTTCAAAAATTCCCGCAACTCTTTAGCATCCTGGGGGTTCATGCGTCCGGCCAGTACCAGGCGCAACTGCCGCCGGCGGAGGGCGCTGGCGTAACGGTCTTTTTCTTCGTCGGTTTCAGGAATGACCGCTGGCACTTCAATGGGCCGCCCACTCTGGTCAACGGCCACGAAGGTGTAAAATGCACTGTTGGTGCTGACCCGAATGCCAGCTGGAATATCTTCCGCCCACACTTCAATAAAGACTTCCATCGACGAACTGAACGCCCGGGTCACCTGTGCTTTCATGGTTACGATGTTGCCCAGCCGGATGGGTTCGGAAAAGGACACATTATCGACTGAGGCCGTTACCACAATACGATTCGAGTGTTTCTGGGCGGCAATGGCAGCCGCTATATCCATGAAGTGCAGCAGTCGCCCTCCCATCAAATTATTCAGTGTGTTCGTATCGTTGGGTAGTACCATTTCGGTCATCACCGTCATGGACTCGCGGGCGTATTTGGGTTGAGGCATTTGTTAGATATATTCTACAAACCAACCACCGAAAACCGAAACCGACAAATGGGGGAAGAAGATTTATATGGAATTACCCATTAAGTCACCGAACCTTCGTACTTCATTCAAGCGACTTGGCACAGCGGTCTTTAGCTGATACGAAAAGTAGCCATAAAATGGTACACTAGCCGTAGAAATTGCCCAATTATTGCTTATGTCGGGTGAACAAATCAACTAAATGTCTGTTGTGCAACAGGAAGTATCGTACAACTTTCTTCACTAATCCCGATCATTATGTCCATCCATCACTACGCGTCTACTGGACGTAGTTGGAGTCTGCTACTCGCGTTATTAACGGCTCTGACCATTTCATTTTCTTCCTGTAAAGAACAGGAGGATACCACACCAAAGCTGTCAACAATTACGGAGCTTATCAACACCGGAAGTAAGTTTACGCTCCTCAAGGCAGCACTGGTGCGGACTGGATTAGATGGTACGCTCAGCCAGCCGGGTACGTACACCGTATTTGCGCCCACAGACGATGCCTTTAAACTGTTTGGGTATGGTGATGTCGCTACGGTTAATGCGGCCCCTGTCGAAACATTGAAAGCCGTTTTACAATACCATGTGCTCGGAACCCGTCTGGAATCGTCAGCTATACCTGTTGCGGTCAATACAGCTCAACAGACATTAATTCCTACGGCTGTTCTCTATACTTCTAAAGTTTCATCGGGAACCTCCACTACATCTTCCTCTACGAAGTTGTCAATCAATGGGGCCCATGTATTGCAGGCTGATGGACAGGCCAGTAATGGCGTTATTTATGCCATTGACCGGATCTTGATACCGCCTGTGTTAGGCAATGTGGTTACCACGCTTCAGAATAGTTCGCTTCTGTTTCCTACTGTCTCGTTTAAACTGCTACAGGCGGCCGTAACAAAAGCGGGTGTTGGCGCAATACTAACGGGACCAGGCCCAATAACAGTTTTTGCTCCGACAGATGCGGCATTTAAGGCTGTTGGGTATGACTCTGCTATGATTGCCAAAGCCCCCGTGGGCATATTGGCCAATATTTTAAGTTATCATGTCCTGGATAGCCGTACGTATACACCGCTGATTACCAACGGATCGAGCTTAACCACTCTACAGGGCGGAACCCTAACCGCTGGCATCAGCACCACGGCCCTAACCGTTACCGGGAAAGGTAATGCCAATACTGCCTCGAACATTATTGGGGCCGATATTTCGGCAACCAATGGCGTGGTTCATATTATTGACCGACTATTGATACCGTAAGCTTATCGTAAACGCAAAGGGCGCAAAGGCAGCGCAAGGGTCGCAAAGGAATAATCTTACCTTTAACTGCGACCGTTGCGCTGCCTTTGCGTTTACCTATTTCAGAGGAATCAAACGGCTCATAATCCTGTTGTATTGATAGGTAATTTCTCCTATACTTCTTCGCAATTTGTCGGGCCAAAACTGCGTGATTGTCCGTAAGACTTTCGACCTTTGAGCCTTGATCTGTGATCGTTTCGAATGGCTAAACCACAAAAAAAACTGTTTCTGTTAGATGCGCTGGCCCTTATTTACCGCGCTCATTTTGCCTTTAGCAAAGCACCCCGTATCTCGTCGCGAGGGGTTAATACGTCGGCCGTTTTTGGCTTCATGAATGCCATGATCGAGGTACTGACGAAGGAAAAACCTACCCACATCGGCGTTGCGTTCGACTCGGCTAAGAAGACCTTCCGGCACGAGCAATTTCCGATGTATAAGGCCAACCGGCAATCGCAACCCGAAGATATCAGCGTGGCCATGCCCTACATCAAACAGATTGTAGAAGCCATGCACATTCCCATGCTGATTCTGGACGGCTACGAGGCCGATGACATTATTGGGACAATTGCCAAGAAAGCGGCCCTGGCTGATTTTGAGGTGTATATGATGACACCCGATAAAGATTACGGTCAGTTGGTGGAAGAGCATATTCATATTTATAAGCCCGCCTTTATGGGCAAACCCGCCGAAAAGCTGGGCGTGAATGAAGTGCTGGATCGCTGGCAAATTGAACGGATCGATCAGGTAACGGATATGCTGGGCCTTATGGGCGATTCGGTCGATAACATACCGGGTATTCCGGGCATTGGTGAAAAAACGGCCCAAAAGCTCATCACGGATTTTGGTTCGGTCGAAAACCTGATTGCCCGAGCCGATGAACTCAAAGGAAAGCTCAAGGAAAATGTGGTCAATTTTGCGCAACAAGGCTTGCTCTCGAAACAACTGGCAACCATTCATCTGGACGTGCCCGTACCCTTCGACGAAGAACACCTTCGGCATACCGAATACGACAAACCCCGATTGGCCGCGCTGTTGGATGAGCTGGAATTTCGGCAGATGAAAACCCGATTACTCGGTGATTTTGACGAAAAGCCCTTGCCCGCTGCGTTTAAAGCACCGGCTACGGCCCAAATGAACCTGTTCGATTCTCCCGGGGGCAACTCGCCAGCCTTCATGCCCTTCCCGAATATGGGAGCGGTTAATCCATCGGGAGCCGATGATTTACCGTTTGATTTTGGTTCAGAAAAAACACCAGCAACTCCAGCAAAGACAGCGTCAAAATCGAAGAAAACGCCAGTCAGTGTCCCGATTGCATCGGCTTCTGAAGCGACTCCCGGACAGGTAACGGATACAATCACGACAGATGACTCCACAGGGGCAGAAGCCCCCGCTTACCTGGATGTTTACCCTGATTATGAAATAGACCCAGTCCAGCCCGAACGCCGGAAAACGATCTTATCGGTTAAGCACGACTACCGATTGGTCGATACGCCCGAATTACGGGCCAGTCTGGTGCATTACCTGGGACTTCAGGAAAGCATTTGCTTTGATTCCGAAACCACGGCTATTGACCCTGTAGAAGCCGATCTGGTTGGCTTGTCATTCGCGTATCGAAAAGGTGAAGCGTTTTACGTTCCAGTACCGTCTGAGCGGGAGGAGGCACAGGCCATTGTGGATCAGTTTAAACCCGTTTTTGAAAACGCCAGTATCGGCAAGATTGGGCAGAATCTGAAATACGACCTGCTCATGCTGAAAAAGTATGGGGTAGAAGTACAGGGTAAGCTCTTCGATACCATGATTGCCCATTACCTGATTGAGCCGGAAATGCGCCATAATATGGACATGATGGCCATGACCTACCTAAACTACAGTCCGGTTGAGATTGAAGCATTGATTGGGAAGAAAGGAAAAGGCCAGTTGACCATGCGCGATGTGGATATTCAGAAAGTTGTCGACTACGCGGCTGAAGATGCCGATATAACACTTCAACTCAAGGAAACCTTTGCCCCAAGACTCGAAAAGGACAGTTTGTACAAACTGTTCGATCAGGTAGAAATGCCACTCGTACAGGTATTGACCGACCTCGAACTGGAAGGCATCAAGATCGATACCAACGCATTGGCAGAATTGTCGGCTACACTTGAAGTGGATATGCGACAGGTGCAACAGGAGATTTTTGACATTGCGGGCGAGCCCTTCAATATTGGATCACCAAAGCAACTGGGCGAGGTGTTATTCGATAAACTGAAGCTTGACAAGAACGCTAAAAAGACTAAAACAGGCCAGTACGCTACAGGCGAGGAGATTCTGTCGAAGATGGAAGCCGAGCACGAGATTGCCCGGAAGATTCTGGACTACCGAGAGTTAATTAAACTCAAAAACACCTACGTGGATGTGCTGCCTTTGCTGATTAGCAAACGCACCGGCCGGATTCATACATCGTTTAACCAGGCGGTTGCTGCTACCGGGCGTTTGTCGTCGGTCAATCCTAACCTGCAAAATATCCCGATTCGAACCCCGCGTGGGCAGGAAATTCGAAAAGCGTTTGTACCCCGTGGGCCCGAATTTCTGATCATGTCGGCCGACTATTCGCAAATTGAGTTGCGTATTATGGCGGCCTTTAGTGGTGATCAAACGATGCTGGAGGCCTTTAATAATGGGGTCGATATTCACACCCAAACCGCCAGCAAAGTCTTTCACGTTGGTCTGGATGAAGTAACAAGCGACATGCGCCGGAAGGCCAAAACCATCAATTTCGGGATTATCTATGGTATTTCGTCGTTTGGGTTATCACAACGGTTAAAGATTCCGCGCAAAGAAGCGGCTCAGATTATCGAGGAGTATTTTGCGGGTTTTCCAGCGGTAAAAGACTACATCGACCAATGCATTGAGAAAGCGCGCGGCTTTGGTTATGCTGAAACCATTCTGGGTCGTCGCCGGTACCTGCGCGACATCAATTCGCGGAACCAGACCGACCGGATGTTTGCTGAACGTAACGCCGTGAATGCCCCCATCCAGGGCAGTGCCGCCGACATGCTCAAGATTGCCATGATTCGGATTCACGAGTTCATGCAGCAGGAGAAATTGAAGTCGAAAATGATCCTGACTGTCCACGATGAACTGGTCTTCGACGCCCACCGTGACGAAATTGACCTCCTCCGTGTACGTGTCGACGAGATCATGCGGAACGCCATTCCCATGGGCGTCAAAATGGAAACTGGCATCGGCACGGGAGAGAATTGGTTGCTGGCGCACTGATATGGCAAGAGATATTTTTCATCCTATTGTGCGCGAGGCCCTTGAAAAAGACGGTTGGACAATCACTCATGATCCATACTCAGTTAAACTTATGGGTAGAGACTATGCGATTGATTTAGCTGCCGAACAGATAGTCGCTGCTGAACGGGGCACTGACAAAATAGCAATTGAGGTTAAAAGTTTTATTTCCCCTTCTATAGCTTACGAATTCCACACAGTTCTGGGGCAGTATTTGAATTACCATACGTTTATGGAGATCAAAGAACCCGAACGAGTGCTTTATCTTGCAGTGGCTAAAAATGTTTATAATGAGTTTTTTATGGAAGAGGGTACTCAATTAATTCTGAGTAAATTCAATATCAATACCATCGTCATTGATTCAGAACTAAAAACTATAGAAGCATGGATGCTAAGATCGAAACCTATACGCTAATTATTGTAGACTGGCTTACCGAATTTGTTGAGAGCCGTAACAATGGCTCAGATACTGATTATGAGCTAGTAATTGACCCTGTTCATCGTCATTTCCAAGTTATGCGTACGGAATGGTATCAAGGTAGTTTCAAGTTTAGAGTCGTATTCCATTTTCAAATTAAACCGACGGGCAAAGTTTGGCTATTGGTCAATAATACTGATATTTTGGTAACGGATGACCTGATAGAACGCGGTATCCCAACATCAGATATTGTCATCGGTTTTCTACCAGAGGCCATGCGCCCTTACTCAGGGTTTGCTGTAGCTTAGAAACGCCATTCCCATGGGCGTTAAGATGGAACCGGTATCGGTACGGGAGAGAACTGGCTGCTGGCGCACTTAAGAATTTAAGCAGTTGAAAAAATTAAGGTAACTCTGTATGACCCGATGGGGTCAAATGTTTATAGTATATAGGCCCTTTCTATAAACATTTGACCCCATCGGGTCATGCAAGTAGTAACTAATCTATTATGATTTTGTGTGATTTGCTTTTCCGTCTTACCTAAGTGGTAAGACGTTTTTATTTGTAATCAACCATCTATCCCCACCCTCAACCGACTACTAACTTTTTTCGATGGCGAAAGTCAGAAATGGGTAATCTTGGCAAAGTATTCCATTTCCATCGTCTCCCATGAACAATACACCTATACGTAATCGATTCTATCTGGCCATTATAGCCGTTCTGCTGGCCGTTTCTGCGACGTTCGCTCAGGACAAAGCCGCTAAAATTGACGCACTCGTTCAGCAATATGTGGCCAATCGGCAGTTCAACGGAACTGTGCTGGTGGCTGAGCATGGCAAGGTGATTTTTAAGAAAGGCTACGGCATGGCCAATATGGAGTGGAACATTCCTAATACACCTGATACCAAATTCAGGCTGGGCTCCATTACCAAGCAGTTTACGGCCATGCTTATAATGCAACTGGTTGAAAAAGGGAAGCTGAAACTGAACGGAAAAATCACAGATTATTTGCCCGATTACCCCAAAGCAACCGGCGATAAAATCACCGTTCATCACCTGCTCACGCACACATCGGGTATTCCAAATTATACCAATGTACCACGATTTTTCGAGACACTGGCTCGTAACCCTTATACACCAACAGTATTTACGAAAGAATTTTCCAACCTGCCTCTGGATTTTGAACCAGGAACGAAGTTTAATTATAGCAATTCCGGCTACTTTCTGTTAGGCGTTATTGTAGAAAAGGTGACTGGGAAATCCTATGCTGACCTCCTAAAAGAAACGATTCTTATACCCGCACAGCTAAACGATACAGGTTACGATTTATTCAGCCCGATACTACCCAAACGGGCTGCAGGCTACGAAAAAGAAAGAGGGACGTACGTTAATGCGCCCTATCTAGATATGTCAATTCCGTATGCGGCTGGGTCAATGTATTCAACAGTAGAGGATTTATATCGCTGGGATCAGGTATTGTACACCGATAAGCTTTTGTCGGCATCGTTGAAAGCGTCAATGTTTACGCCATTCCTGGGAAGTTATGAAGAGGGGTTTGGCTATGCCTACGGATGGATAGTTGGTAAAACCAAGGTTGGCGAACGGAAAGACAGCTTGTTATTGATTGAACATGGGGGAGGCATAAATGGCTTCAATACCCTCATTAGTCGACTGCCTCAGGATAAACAGCTAGTGGTGTTATTGAATAACACAGGTGGTGCCCCACTTAGTGGCATCCGTAAAAATATCCTTAATATTCTTTACAATCAACCCGTTGAAGCGCCTAAAAAGCCGATTACAGATTTGCTTCGGCAGTCAATCCTGTCAGAACCTTTGGCCAAAACACAGGGAAAATTTAGCGCGTGGAAGACCGATAAAACCTATGGCATCAATGAGAACGACTTAAATAATCTGGGGTATGAACTCATGGGTAGTGGAAAATTACCTGAGTCAATAGCTGTATTTACGTTCAACGTTGACGCGTTCCCAAAATCGTACAATGTCTATGATAGCCGGGGCGAAGCATACATGAAAGCGGGTGATAAAGCGGCTGCTATTCAGGATTACAAAAAATCAGTCGAACTCAACCCGCGTAATACCAACGGGTTCGACAAACTGAAGGAATTAGGCGAAAAAGTAGAAGCACCCAAAGAAACGGCCGTTACTGTCGATGCACAAACGTTAGAGTCGTATGTAGGTAACTATGAGCTGGCTCCTTCCTTCTCGATTGTAATCACACGAGATGGTGATAAACTCTTCGGACAAGCCACCGGGCAACCTAAATTTGAGCTTTTTGCCGAGTCGAAAACGAAATTTTACCTCAAAGTTGTTGAGGCTCAGGTAACGTTTGACACGAACGATAAAGGCGAAGTAACGCAACTAATTCTCCATCAGAATGGACGCGATATTCCGGGCAAACGAGTTAAATAGTACTTACCGCAAAGGTCGCAAGAGGTAGGCACAAAGCAACTACTCACTGCGACCTTTGCGGTTAAAATTATCCTTAATTGCATCGACTAACTAATAAATTAGAACATTCTCAGAATGGGGAACAATTTTGCACTTTTTTTATTTTTCCGTTAAAATAGGCCTCGTTTCGTGAGGTTTATTGTGAGTTTTCCAAGTTGGATGCACTCGCGGGCTGTCAGGAAATAAAAAGCTGCAAATGAAAAAAGCATTGTTGCCTCTCGCTATTGGGGGCTTTGGTATTGGCATGACGGAGTTCGTCATGATGGGCATTCTGCCTGATATTGCAAACTCATTAACCATCTCGATTCCGGCTGCTGGTCACCTTATTTCGGCCTATGCGCTGGGTGTTGTACTGGGTGCTCCACTGCTGGTGGGCATTGCCGGAAATTATCCTCCCAAGAAAATTCTGTTGGGCCTGATGGCCTTGTTTACTTTTTGTAATGTACTCTCGTCGTTTGCTCCGAATTATGAAATCATGTTGCTAACCCGCTTGCTATCGGGCCTGCCGCATGGTGCATTTTTTGGGGTAGGAGCCGTAGTAGCCAGTCGATTAGCGGGTAAGGGAAAAGAAGCGCAGGCTATTTCTATGATGTTTGCCGGGCTGACCGTTGCCAACATCATTGGGGTTCCGTTAGGTACCTATATTGGGCATACCATGAGCTGGCGCATCACGTTTGTGATCATTGCCGCCGTGGGCCTGATCACGATGGCTTGTATTCAGAAACTGCTACCGGTTATGCCGGTAGTGGGTGAATCTAATCTGCGTAAAGACCTGAAGCTGTTTACGCACATAGAGCCCTGGCTCATTTTAGGCATTACGGCCATTGGTACCGGCGGGTTATTTGCCTGGTTCAGTTATATCGCTCCATTACTCACGGAAGTCGCACACTTTAGCAGCAATCAACTTACCTGGATTCTGGTACTGGCCGGTTTAGGCATGGCCGTTGGTAATTTGATTTCGGGGCGCACTGCGGATCTTATCTCGCCGATAAAGGCTACCGCTCTATTTTTATTGTTGATGTCTATTAGTCTGGTCATAGTCTATTATGTCTCGCCCTTTCAGATACCACTGCTGGGCATGACATTTATTACGGGCGCTATTGCTTTCTCCCTGGGCGCGCCAATCCAGATTTTGATGATTCGGGCTGCCAATGGTTCCGAAATGCTGGCGTCATCAGTAAGTCAGGCTGGTTTTAACATCGGTAATGCGCTGGGGGCTTACCTGGGCGGATTACCCATTGCGGCTGGCTTAGGCTATTCATCCCCAGAATTAGTTGGTGCAATGCTGGCATTTACTGGTTTTATCATGGCCATGATGATGTATTATCGGCAGAAAGAGGTTGTCAATTATGAGTTATCAACCGGACATTAAACTGGTATAAGCGTACTAGAGGATTCTCGGTCTTCTGTAAAATCGAAAGAATCCACAGAATCTAGCACTACACACTTGTAAGGACAATACCGATTAAACAAAATTCTCGTTAGCCTTCCAGCGGATTCCGTACCTTATACGCGGAATCCGTTTTTTGTTTTTTAACCTTTTCTATACATGAGCTTTCTAGGCATATTTTTCGTACTGGCAATCATTATCATCTACCTTTCGGTGGTCATTGTGCAGCAGGGCACCGTGGCCGTTATCACCGTTTTTGGTAAATACTCCCGAGTTATGACGCCGGGACTGAACTTTAAAATTCCCTTTATTGAGTTCATTTACCGACGTATTTCTATTCAGAATCGATCCGTGGAGCTGGCGTTTCAGGCCATCACTGCCGATCAGGCCAATGTGAATTTCAAGGCCATGCTGGTTTATTCGGTCCTTAATCAGGCTGAAGAGACGATTAAAAACGTAGCCTTCAAGTTCATTGACGAAGCCTCATTTATGCAGGCGCTCATTCGGACCATTGAAGGCTCGATCCGGAGTTTTGTGGCTACCAAACGCCAGTCAGAAATTCTGGCACTGCGTTCCGAAATCATCGAACACGTAAAATCTCAACTTGATGTCCTGCTCGAAAGTTGGGGGTATCACCTCACCGACCTCCAGTTAAACGATATCGCCTTCGACGAAGTCATTATGCGGTCAATGGCGCAGGTTGTGGCTTCCTCAAACCTGAAAGCAGCTGCCGAAAACGAAGGACAGGCCTTACTGATTACCAAGACCAAAGCGGCTCAGGCCGAAGGGAATGCTATCCAGATTTCTGCCGAAGCAGAAAAAACGGCTTCGCAATTACGCGGTCAGGGTGTGGCTTTGTTCCGGGAAGAAGTCGCTAAGGGTATGGCCGAGTCAGCCAAAGTAATGAATGAAGCGAACCTGGATGCTTCGTTGATTTTGTTCTCGATCTGGACCGAAGCCATCAAGCATTTTGCCGAAAACGGGAAGGGTAATGTCATTTTCTTAGACGGTTCCACCGAGGGTATGCAAAAAACAATGAACCAGCTATTAGCCGTTGAAAACATGAAGCGAGGTGGTGATTCCGGTATAATACCGACATCTACACCCGGAAAACGCTGAACATAGTTAGCCGTTTACGGTTTTCAGTACATGGTTTATAGGTATGCATCTGCTACCGTAGCGATAGCCCGGCATAAACCATGTACTGAAAACCGTAAACATTTTATGACAACCCTACTATTCCCTACCGATTTTTCGTCCAATACAACTGCCGCTTTGGATTGGGTGCGGCTCTTTGCGCACAAAACGGGTGCTACCGTTACGTTACTGCACGTTTTTCAACCCATGGTTGCCGATACTACGTTTCCTACTCTTGGCGATCCAGGAATGGGTTTTATCGCATCTCAGGAACTTGAAGATATTAGCCGCCAGCGATTGGGCAAACTGGCCGATGAACTACAAGCTGAAGGGCTATCTGTTGAGGTTGACTGGCGCATTGGCTTTGTTGATGACAGTATCCTGGATGCCGCCCGCGAACGTTCGTCTGACTTGATTATAATGGGACGAAGTGACCTAAGCACGTTTTTTGACCGACTGGCGGGTAGTGCGGTAACCGATGTGGCCGATAGCGCTCAGTGCCCGGTGCTGATTGTACCCACCACGCCCGAAGGACATGCCATTCGTCCGGCTCAGGTACATACAATTGCCTATGCCATGCAGCCCGAAACAACGCAGGCTCAGGTGTCTTTTCAGACAGATTCACTGGTAGAGGCATTTGACGCCCAACTGCTCATTCTGACCGAAGATAAACTGGAGGATGCCCATGCTGACCTGATTGTGATGCAATTATACCCTGCATCCGGGTTTCTGGATAGTTTATTCCACCCCAATCACGTGGCCAAATTGATTGAAAAATCAGAAGTACCGGTGCTGGTTTATCACGAGAAAAAGTAGTGTACGTGGTGTCAGTTTCTCAAAACCTAAGGCATGGTAGCTATAGGTTTTGAGAAACCTCAGAAGTCAGATTTAAGAATCTGACTTCACACTATACAAGTTGGTTCATGGTGAACTGGAAAGTTACAGGAGTTAGCTATGAAGCAGAGCTTGTTTGCCTGATGGTGCAGCTCATTGGCCTTGTCGATCATGGAGGAATCTGCAACTACAACATGTGGATGAAGCGTGACCTCACTAAAATGCCCACCACCTTCCGGCGTTTCGACCATAACGCCTGTTGCCTTATCGGTGTATTCGATCACGTTGACACCCGCTACGGCACATAAATGTAGGTACGACAGCATATGGCAAGTTGATAGTGAGGCAACCAGTAATTCTTCCGGGTTATATTTTGTGCTGTCGCCCCGGAACGCTGGGTCCGATGAGCCAGGAATGTCCGGCTTATTATCGACGGAGATGATATGACTTCGCTCGTAGGATCGGTAGGTACTGGTTCCTTCTCCTGTATTACCAGTCCACTTTATTGTCAGCGCGTATTGATGTTGCTTCGCCATAGCTGATTTTGTTTGGGCCAACAATCATGGGCGCCGAGCTGCCATCTCATTGGCTAGCTCCTTAGCGCTCGGGTTGTTGGTTTGTTGTAGTTCAGAAATGATGTTCTGATAATTTTTGTCGTCGCGATTCTGACTCAGTTTAGCCGTACCTTGTAATGTGTCAATAGTCATGGTAAAGGCGACGATACCCCGCATCTCCTTACGTACATACCCTTCCGTCATGCTGTCTACCGATACCGGATGCTTAGAATAGGCTTCGTGCTTATCTACCTGTTGACGCAGGAATGCCAGGGTTTCGTCGTCCGTCAATACGCGGGTTCGTCCTGTAATCTGAACGGCAAGGTAATTCCAGGTCGGCACATTCACATGATCGTACCAGGACGAGGATATGTAGCCATGCGCTCCCGAAAATACAGCCAGTGCGGGCGTAGCCTGATCCAGCAACTTCCATTGTGGATTCGCTTTCGCCAGGTGACCAATCAACTGGAATTGGCCGTCGGCATCGGGTAGGAGTTCGATGGGTATATGCGTGGCTACGGGAATACCATCGTTGCCTGTGGTGACCAGTAAGCCAAACGGGTTATCCCGGACAAATTGAAACAAACTATCGCGGTCGGTTTCCTGAAACAGTTTGGGGGTATACATAGAGGTATCGTTGTTCGTATTAGAATCACGAAAGCCAGGACGAATTTTGTGTGATCCCATCGGGGTCACACAAAATGTACCCATAGTTAGTTTTCATGATTGCTAAATTAATGACTATAAATTACTTCCCTTTATCAATGGCCATGCGCATCGCAAGCCCGGCCAGGATACTGGCCATAACCCATTTTTGCGCCCGAATGTAGGTCGGACGATTCTGAAACCAACGTGCCATCCGCGCTGCTGATAGTACGATCAGGAAGTTGACGGTTGCGCTGACTACTAACTGTGTAAGTCCTAATTCAACGTTTTGAGCGAGTAACGAACCGTATTCGGGCCGGGTGAACTGTGGGAAAAAGGACAGATAGAAAACGGCTACTTTCGGATTCAAGGCGTTGGTTAGAAAACCCATTTGGAATAATTTGGCATTGGAATCGTGGGGCAGATTGCGTGTCTCAAATGGGGAACTACCGCCGGGTTTGATCGCTTCCCAGGCCAGAAAAAGTAAATACCCAATGCCAAGCCAGCGCAGAATTTCGTACACCATTGGGATGGCCATAAATACAGCGGTTAGCCCAAATGAGACCAGAAAAATATGTACCAGAAAGCCGGTCAGTACACCCGCCAGCGACAGTAACCCAGCGCGTCGTCCCTGGGTGATGGATCTGGAAATGATATAAATCATGTTCGGGCCAGGACTAAGTACCAAACCCAGTGCAGCTAGCGCGAAAAGCAATAAGTCGTTAATAGGTAGCATAGTAACGATTGGCTTATTGCAGATAAGCTGGCAAAACTGTATTGACACTAAGCTCCGCTGGCACTGGTGTTAGGCGCACCGTTTGCAGTGGAATTACACCCGACCAGGTGGGAAGGTGCTCATCTTCAGGATCATCATTTGGTCCACCGGTACGCACCTTTGCGGAGGATTCGGCCAACAAGAAACGTAGGACAGTGGTTTTTCGCATTTCACTATCGGTAGTGGGGCGCAGGTCATCCCAGCGGTTAGGAATCAGGTGGTCAGTCAGTAAAGCCAGGGCATTCATTCGTTCGGTTTCATCCGTAACTTTTTCCGCTGTAGCGAAGATCACAACCGACCGATAATTGACCGAGTGATGAAAAGCTGATTTCGCTAATACCAACCCGTCGGCCAGTATGACCGTGATACAAACCGCACCCCCGTGTTCGATAGCCCGGATGAAATGGCTACCTACCGATCCATGAATATAGAGCTTGTCACCCTGCCGGGCGAAGGCGGTAGGAATGGCCATCGGTTGCCCGTCGACGGCAAAACTGACCGTGCAGAATAAGGCTTCATCAAGAATCGGGTGAATGGTAGCTTCATCGTAATGAGCACGTTTGGCTAATCGGCTGGGCGTTGTGCGAGCGGTTTGCATAGGATCTAGTTAATTTCTGAAACAAATGTCGTTCTTTGCTGGACTATTGAAATCGTCCGATTTTTATAAAACTGCTAGTCCGGTTATGTTGCCATTCAGATCCCTGATTCAGATTGATAAGTCATCAACAACGCCCGTTTTCCTGCAGCTGAGTGATCAGCTTGGTCAACTTATTCGGAAAGGTAACTTAGCCCCAGGTCAGCGTCTGCCGGGTACGCGTCAACTAGCCGAATTACTGACATTGAATCGCCAAACCATCGTAGCGGCTTATGACGAAGGCTTAGCACAAGGCTGGCTCGAAAGTCGGTCGGGGAGTGGGACCTATGTAGCGACTCACATTGAAGAGGTTAAACCACAAGCATTGGTGTCGGAGGGTACTAGTAGAAACGCCATATCTCAACGATATGGCGTTTCTGAAGGTCAGACGAATAAACAGCCCGGCTATCGTTTTGAATCGCTCAATTTTCTGGTTCGGCCTGTACTCACCGATCAGGCTGGGTTACGGCTGGATGATGGTTTCCCCGACATCCGACTGGCACCCATGGAGGAATTGAGCCGGGCGTATCGCTCGTATTTTCGATGGGGTAACCCGCAGAAGCACTTCGGCTATGGCGATACCAAAGGGCATTTGTTGCTTCGGGAACAACTCTCGATTCATTTGAACGAAACGCGGGGACTACGAACAACGCCCGACAATGTGCTCATTACGCGTGGCAGCATCATGGGGTTGCACCTGAGTTGCCAGGTACTGTTACGGCCGGGCGACGTAGTTGTAACGGGCGAAACGACCTGGGCTGGTGCCACGATGAACATACTAAAAACGGGCGCATCGGTGCTGACCGTTCCGGTTACTCAACAGGGTATGGATATTGATGCCCTGGAGGCTCTTTGCCACAAACAGCGAAGCATCGCCCGGCCAATCCGAATGGTTTTTGTAACTCCCCATCACCACTATCCAACCACCGTAACGTTGCGGGCAGACAGACGAGTTCGATTGCTCCAACTAGCTGAACAGTACTGTTTTGCTATCCTGGAAGACGATTATGACTACGATTTCCATTACCTCAGTCGCCCGATTCTTCCCCTGGCCAGCGCCGACCAGCAAGGCATGGTCGTTTATGTAGGTTCGTTAACTAAATCCGTTGCACCGGCTTTTCGAATTGGCTACGTAGTGGCCCCATCGGCCGTAATTGATGAACTGGCAAGGCTCCGACGCATCATTGACCGACAGGGCGATCCAATGCTTGAGTTTGCCATTGGGCAACTCCTTAAAACGGGCGATTTAAAGCGCCATTTTCGTAAAGCCCTACGCACCTATCACGCTCGGCGCGACCATTTTTGCAATCTATTGACAAGGGAATTGCCCGATGTCATTCAGTTTACAAAACCCGACGGCGGACTGGCTGTCTGGTCTACATTTGATCCGGTCATTGATATGGAGTTGATAGCGCAACGAGCGGCTCGGGAAGGGCTGATGTTGTCGAGTGGTGTGTTGCATAACCCCCCCGGACAGCGGCTCAACGGAACGAGACTGGGGTTTGCGTCCAGTACAGAGGAGGAACTCGAGCAAAGTGTGGTGGTATTGAAGAAGGCAGTGCTAGGTGCTTAATAAACTATCTCCTCGTCATCGAGAAGTTGCTTGATATTCAGTATACAATTATCCAGTACAGTAATGTTTTCGGTCCAGTTAACCACATACCAGGTTGGATCATTGTGGTCAATGACGTAGACTTTCTGTGTACCTGTAATTACCCACAGTACTTTCTCAACACCAAAATCAAGCAGTTTTTGCGACTTCCGCATAATGTATTCGTCGGCTTTGCTCGGAAAATCAGATAAGTCGGCTTTAATATCAACTTCAATGACGATTTTCGGTGGTATATCGAAATATTTTCCGTTGAGTTTGCCAAGCTTTTCTTTCTCAAAAAGAACCACATCGTTACCTAGATTATCATTCAATGCCAAATGCAAGCCTATTTCATTGGTGGCAAGCAGGTATTTTTTTCGATTGATGACACTATATAAATACCCATTCAGTAACGAGACTAGTACTCCCTGTAAATCAGAACACGACCTAATTTCCTCAATAGATTTCTTGCCTGCTAAAACCTCCTGGTAGCCCCAGTAATAAACAGGTTTTCCGCCCACATTTCGTAGATGAGGGCGGACGGAATAGGTCGGGTAGACAAACGACTGGTTCGCCGGGGTGGCTTTTTCTAGGTAACGACCGTCATGTTTATGTTGAGTTTGTGTATGGACAAGTTTAGTATAAAAAATGGCATTACAAACCTACTTACTAGCTTCCTTCCAGACCTTGTATTTGTCTGGTAGGCAAACCGCACAGGGCCGATAACCAAGCGCAACAGCTTCTGTTTCTTCCTGAAAAAACACCCGCTTTTCCGGTTTCATGCGTTTGCCTGTTCGGCAGGTAAGGGTACCGTAAATCTTTCCGGGACGATGGCCTCCTATCGTAATTGCTTTGCTATTTATCAATGTTGCCAGATTACGAAGCTGGGCAAAACGTGTCGGGCCGAGGGCCGTGTGCCGAATCATGCTGCGTCGTGAAAAATGAGCCCTACCGTCATCCGTTGACCGGTTTTTACATCACTCACTCCATGACGCATACCTACCTTATGATAGCCTCGTGACCCTTTGCCAGGCCGATATTTTGTGGTAAACAGCACAATCTGACCCTGTCCGGGTTGCAGTACAATGGCTTTCGATTGCATACGGGGGCGTTGCTCTATTAATACAAATTCACCTCCTGAGAAATCCTGGCCGGGTTGATTCAGAAACAGAACGGCCTGAAACGGGAAGTATAATTCACCGTAAATATCCTGATGGAGTGCATTCCAATCACCCGCGCCGTACTTCAGAATTAGTGCCGTTGGGCGCTTTTGTCCTGCTTTGTGGCAGGTTGCCAGCCAGTCGTCGAGGTCGGTTGGGTACCGTTGTGGAATGCCGAGTTTTTCGTTCCAGTCGTTAGCAACCGGCGCTATGTGTGTAAACAATTCGTGTCGAAGCGCATCGACAAGGGGCGGTAATGGGTAATTAAAGTACTTGTACTCGCCACTGCCATAACCATGTTTCTGCATGACAATTGACTTTCGAAACAGGACTGGCGTATCGAACAGGTTAGCCAGTTCACGGCATTCGTCGGGTGAGATTAGTGAGGGTAAAACAGTAAAGCCTGTTTCGGAGAGAGTTTGCTGGTAAGATGGCCAGTTGATAGAAGTGAGCGGTTTGTCAAGCATAATTACCATCTATATTAAAAAAAATTTAACCACAGAGACACAGAGAAAAGCCACAAAATCTCTGTGTCTCTGTGGACAATAACTTTTATTGATCAACCCGCGCAGCTTCCCAGCCGAGCATGGCTTGTTTACGTTCAACTCCCCAACGGTAACCGCCAAACAGGCCGGTTTTTTTGATAACCCGATGACATGGAATTAGATAGCCAACGGGATTACTTCCAATGGCTGTTCCAACGGCCCGTGAGGCTGTAGGCTGCCCAATGGCTTCGGCAATCTGGTCGTAACTAGCCAGCCGCCCTTCCGGAATTTTGAGTAAGGCTTCCCATACTTTAAGCTGAAAGGCAGAACCGCGAAGTAAAACTGGTAGCGCATGTGTTTCAGAGACAACGTCGTTTGACGGAAAAACCTGATCCGCCAGGGTTTGTACTGCATCCTGATTCCAGTGAAGTGCAACTTCGGGCCAGGCGGCTGTCAGAATGGATTCAGGAGTGTCTCCGTCGTTCAGGAAGTGGAGCAGTGCAATTTTCCCGTTGATGGCTCCCAATACGTATTCCCCAAAGGGACTATTAAAGATACCATACGAAAGGACAAGCCCGGAACCAGCTTGCTTGAACTGGCCTGGGGTAATGCCTTCAATTGTAACGAATAGATCGTGTAACCGACCCGTACCTGAAAGGCCAGCTTCGTGGGCGGCATCACTTAGAGGAGCCCCTTTGCGTAGTTGGGTTTTGGCGTGTTCAAGGGTTAAGTATTGACCAAACTTTTTGGGACTAACCCCCGCCCATTCGGTGAATAATCGCTGGAAATGAAACTCGCTTAGATTCGCTTTTTCGGCCAACTCCCCAAGCGAGGGCTGCTCGCGAAAGTGCGTGGTGAGGTGTTCGATGGCGCGGGCAATTTGCTGATAGGTGTAGGTGCTGTTGGTTGTCATGACGTATCGTTGTTTGACCTATACAAATGTCGCCATAAGCCCTCCGAGAGGAAACCCGATTCTTGCGGAGTTATTAGACCGTTGATTTGTGCATTTCAGCATCTCCTCACATTGTATTAGTCTTTATAAAATCGTTTGGGTAGGTTCGGCAAGTAATTTAACCAACTAAAAACAAAACCTATGCCTGTCAACGCGAAACATTTAGCCACGTTTATCCTCGGTGCTGCTGCCGGGGTGGCGCTCAATAAGTATGCCCAAACGGAGGATGGTCAGAAATTGATGGCCGATCTGAAAGAAAAAGGAAATCAACTCAAAACGGAGGCCGAAGGAGCCATTGATAATGCGCCGGAGTATTTCGAGAAGCTGAAAACACAACTCGCTGAAATGCTCAAAACGAACTTCCCGAATGCCGAAGCCACCATTGACGATGTGTTAGGCAAAAAGCCAGACGCTCCCGAGCCAACCAGTCAGGCTTAAGTGACTACATCTTTAAAACGAACAGCGCCGGTCAAAACTGACCGGCGTTGTGTTTTACTATGATCGTACAGATTCAACTGACGTAGGCTGGTTTTCAGGCATTGATACCCATTGAATCATGCCCACAATAATCAAGTATTGGGCGGCTGCATAGGTACTCATGACAAGCCAGGTAGCGCCGGGAACAGGCGTCAGGAACTTGTCGATGGCAATCAGTGAGTCAGACAGGATAAATAACAAGGCACCCGCTACGACCCCGCCATACGCTGATGCACCCTCTCGTAAAACAGCCAGAAGCCCAATTGTATTCAGACAAAGGGCATATACGACAACCGGCCACCATAGCAATTGCAAGGCTGGATTGTGAACGAATGCCGGGCGGAGCACAGCCAGAAAAATGACCAGATACAGGACAAAGGGGAGCGCTCGTTTCCATATTGATGGGAGCGTAAGGTTTTGCCCATTTCGGCGTATAGACAGCCAGAAGGCTTTACTATAGCAGAGTTGCATGACTAAAAAAGCGCCCAGCCCCAGAGCAAACAGGTCAACTTCGCGGATCATCAGAAATACATCGCCCAATAAGGCGAATACCATACCAACCATCAACCAGCGGTAAATAGGGGGAAAGCCTGTTGTTCGATAGTGATGCCAGGCATACCCAAGTAGCAGACCCATAATGAGTGGTTTGCATCCGTAATGAAGCCAACTAATCGAGAACGTATCGCCAATCATTTCGAGTAGCGAGATCCCGACAAAGGCAAGCGAGAAGAATAGCGTAGGTTTTGTGTACACGGCGGTTAGTAGTAGGGGTATGTAAGCTAATTATATACAGAGTAAGTCGCTGCCTCACATCTACTTAGGCAATCTGCAGCGAGTCCGGTCAAACCATTTGGTTGTTGTTCCGTTTATAAAGTAATACTCAACAAAAAATAATATGGATAAGCTACAGAAGTTTGAGTTGATGAACAAAATCGTTCGTGAACTGGAAGACCTTCAGAATAGTCAGACAGCCCTGATCGAGAAAATTGGCAAGATTGAAGTTGATAATATGAATGGGTTAAATGACTCGTATCTGGAGAAAAACCTGGGTACGATGCACGGCAAAATTGCCGAGAACCTCGACACCATTACTGAGATTTTTTCGCACTTCGAGACTAAGCGCGATGAGTATGCAGAGAAAAACAGTGCAGCACTGGCCGCAGCGGAAGCAGCTGCCGCTATTGAAGCTGCTAGTTAGTAGGGCTGGCACGGGTAAACACCTGCGCCAGTCTCACAGCCTCAAAAAAAACGCCGGACTGTGAGTCCGGCGTTTTTAATTTATCCCATTATAATCATTTATACAGCAATCGGCTCGCCCGGAACGTCCGGTCGGCGGCTTGCAGGAGTTTGGCTCGTAAGCGGGCATTGTACCCTGGATGGTCAGTTAAGAACGTGCGTACCAGTTTGGCAACTTCGGGGGTTTGATACGCGGAGAAGGTAGAGCCTACCCATCGTTCAGGGAAAAAAATATCGCCCGTTTTCTGAATTTCTTCCAACAGTTCTAAACTCGTACGCAGATACTTCGCTGAGGTTTCTGTTCGTAATGGGTGGTGTAGATAGCCCAACGCATCAACGACCCAGGCTTCCCGTTCCCGATTGGCTTCATTGGTTAGTGACGCAAAAAACTGGTCGCGATTGGTTACGTTGCTCGATAAGGCAGGCATCATGAATTGCAGGCGCTTTTTGCGATCCGGGTTTTTGATGCGGGCCAGTTGTTTTTCCAGAATGCCATCCACAGGGTAATCGCGTACGGCCAGAGCCAGGGCGAGTGATGTGTAATCGTCTTCGGTAAGGGTTACGCCTGCGGGCGCTTTTTGCTCGTTCCAGATCGCATATAACCGATCTTTTGCTTCGGCACTACCGGCAATGTTCTGATAGAGTCTAAAAAGCAATTTCTTTTTACCAGAAGCCGTTTCCTGTTCCATCGCGTGCCAGGCCTCTTTCTCTACAGAAGCCGCCAGTGGCGGACGGTTTTCGGGCCGAGTGAAATTCCAGACCAGATCGGCTAATTGACTCGTCAACAGCCGTAAGTTTAGTTCTTCCGATTCTTTTCCTAGCAAACTTCGGTAGCCCGTGGCCAATTGGGCGGGGGTAATGCCTTGACCTGCCAGCATATTTTCATACAGATTGATATAAATGGACGCCCGTGCTACCGGATTTTTGATCCGCTCCAGTTGCAGAACCGACACAGAGTCGATCGGAAATACACCGTAGCCCTGCCCAGAGGAATTAAAGATGATATACTGTGGGGTAGGTTTGCCAATCGCTTGCGTCAAGGTAACCTGTGGCCGATCCATCGTTACTGTCAATTGATCGATGTGATCACTGTAGACCAGCTCTAGTTCAAACCCCTGGGGCCACAATCGCTGGGAACCATCTTCGCCCTGCTGCGAAATAACGAATTGTTTGATCGTTCCTCCGCGACCATCCAACTGATAACTGAACTTGGGTCGGCCAGTCTCGCTAACCCAAACGTGGTTCCAGGCTGCCAGATCGGTTGGGGTTCGAGCGTCCAGAATGGCGATCAGATCGGCCCAGGTTGCGTTACTGAATGCGTACTTTTTCAGATAGTCCCGAAGCCCATCGCGCAGAGCCGTTTTACCCATAAGTCGCTCCAGTTGCCGCATCATGATGGGCGCTTTGTGGTAAATGATGCCCCCATACATTGATCCGGCTTCCTGCAAATTAGCAAGGGGCTGGCCAATAGGGTTAGCGCCTTCCGTACGGTCAACTGCATAAGCGGCCGGGAAGTGATCGACTACAAACTGAAGATCGTAGTTAGCATCGGCGGAGGAGACTTCCGTGATTTTGTCGGCCATGAAATTGGCGAAAACCTCTTTTAGCCAGACATCATTGAACCAGCGCATCGTCACTAAATCACCGAACCACATATGGGCTGTTTCGTGGGAGATTACGCTGGCGCGGGCCAGTCGCTGATCGCGGGTGGCCCCATTGTCTAGAAATAAAGCCGAAGCCCGATAATCAATGGCGCCTACGTGCTCCATGCCTCCATACTGAAAGTCGGGAATAGCCGCGAAATCGAATTTTTGGAATGGGTAGGGAATCTGCGTGTACGCTTCCAGAAAGGTCAAAGCATCAGCGTGGAGTTTAAAGAGTGTCTCCAGGCTCAAACGAATCTTCGTTGAGTCGGTTTCGCGGTGCAGCAGCGTCATCGGCCGACCAGTCAACGTACGGGTTACTGGGGTAAATCTGCCCGCAATAAACGAGAACAGATACGTAGGAATGAGGTTAGAGGTCTGGAAGTTGACCGTTTTACGATCACCCGCAACGGAAGAGTCCTTGACGGCAGCATTGGTCATAGCCTGCCAATGGCCAGGAACCGTAAGTGAGAGTTGAAAGGTAGCTTTCAGATCGGGCTGGTCGAAGCAGGGAAAAACCGTTCGGGCACGGTCAGGAACGAGCAGTGTGTAGAGGTAATCATCGTTCCGATTTAGCGACAGATTGCCTGCCGTAAATTGGATGAAAATCCGGTTCGCGCCTGGCTTCAGAAAAGCAGTAGAAATTAGCACATGTTCGCTCTCAAATACAATAGAAATATCGACTCCATTCACTGAAACTTTCTGGATATGAGTGCGTTCTTCTTTAAAGTCGATCTGAAGAGGAGCACTCGTTTTAGCCCAATTGAAGGTTATCGTTTCACTGGCTGGAATTAGTTGGTTTTTCTGGGCTGGAATGTCGAACTTTAATGCATAGGCCAACTGACTAATTTGCTGTTTGCGTGCTTTGGCCAGTGTTTGAGAAACGCCCGTTTCAACAACTGGAGGATTGGTTGGTAAAGACTGACCGTTCCCCGACATAGCGATTAACAGAATAAAGAGTAGCGTACTACCGTAATGAATCATAGAAAGGTCATTTAATAGTCATTAATGGTCATTGAGAGTCAGTCGTTGTCATTACCAGTGTAGCCCCTTGCGTCATTTAGCAATCAATGGCTATTAATGACAACCAGCGACAATGGAATGACACTTAATCGTTGGGTCAAAAATAAGGTACTCTATGAAACAGCACCTATCTTTTCTGCTGCTATTACTGGCAATTACGGGTCGGGCTACCTCTGCCTGGGCCAATTATGTACTGATTCCGATGGATGATCGGCAGACAAATCACCTGAAAGCGTATGGAATTGCCTACAAAGTTCTAAAAGACGATCAGGATGTTGACTGGCTGCTGAACTACCGGGGGGGCAGTTTTATGATGAAACATACCGCTGCCGTTGAAACCGAATGCCGGGTTCGGGGCGTATCCTTCGATGCTATTTCCGATGCACAGGCGGCTTCCATTCGTCAGCAACTGGCCGATCCCGACCTGAACATGAATGTAGTGACACTCCAAAAAGCGGCCAAAATCATTGTGTATTCGCCCATTAAGGTGAGCCCGGCCGAATTTGAGAATACCGATGCGGTATTGCTCGTACTTACCTACGCTGAGATTCCGTATGAGGTGGTCTATGACGAAGAAATCCTAAAAGGTGATCTGGCCAAGTTCGACTGGTTGCACCTGCACCACGAGGATTTTACGGGCCAATATGGCCGGAATATGCACCGCCAGTCGCTGGCCGATATCAAAGCCCAGGAAGACATTGCCCGTAAGTATGGCTATAGTAAAGTATCGCAGATGAAATTAGCGGTGGCGAAAGCGATCAAGGCATTTTGCGCGGGTGGAGGTTACCTGTTCGCTATGTGTTCCGCTGCCGAAACGCTGGATATTGCGCTGGCCGCCGATGGCGTCGATATTGTAGGCAGTAGCTACGATGGCGATGGCATGGACCCCGATGCACAGGAAAAACTTGATTTTACCAAAACGTTTGCCTTCGGAAACTTTACCCTCGAATCGGATAACGGCTACCGGGGTTTTTCGACATTTTCGGACATCAATTCGGCTGGAGGACGCGGCTTCGACCAGCCACAGGGTTTCTTTGAGCTGTTCAACTTTTCGGCCAAATGGGACGTCATTCCGGCCATGCTGACGCAGAATCACGAGTCGATTATCAAGGAGTTTTTCGGGCAAACGACGGCTTTCCGCAAAGGGGCCGTCAAGCCAAGTTCATTGGTGATGGGAGAAAGTAAATCCTCTGATCGCTACCTCTACGGCGAAGTGGGCCGGGGCCAGTGGACATTTTATGGTGGCCATGATCCAGAGGGCCTGCGTGGTGGTGGCGGCTTCCGCAATCCCACCGATCTGAACCTGCACCCACACTCGCCCGGCTACCGGCTCATTTTGAATAACGTATTGTTTCCTTCGGCTCGGAAGAAGAAGCGGAAGACGTAGGACTAATGGGTGATGGCGCGAACGTCTTGGTTCACGCTAGTGAAACTATCAAATCTTCTTTCGCTGCAACAGGTAAATAAATGTATCGCCTTTCAGTTTGAACGTAACGAGCTCCCAGCCGTGCCGCACCATAAAGTTCAGTGCATCGATGCTGGAATTGAAGGTAATAACACGTTTATCGGCATCTGCTATTTTCTGACGGGAAAGGCCACTATCCACAAAATGCTGACCGTGGTCAATGAGAATGCGGGCTTTGGAAAAACCATTGGCATTTGTGCAGATTAATTGACAGAAAGGCGTATTCGTTGTATCAATAGCAACCCCATCCACATACACCTGAGCGTAGCTCTGGCTGGCCAGAAGCAGGTTTAGGCAGACAATGAAGAGTACTTTCATGAGTATAAGCTAACCCCTTGAGCTAAGTTTGTTCTTTCTTCCGGGCTGGTAGTTTGTTAAATCTGGCTTATTGAGAGCAACATTGCTGTTGTTGCTGTACAGGTGGACATTTGGCCGACCCATACGAGCAAAAAACACAGCAATCGCCCGATAAGGGCCTTAATAATGTCTGACAACCTCTGCACTCATAGAAAAACTGGCAGGCGTTCATCGGCATGGTTTCCAGTCTCTGATGGCCGCACTGTGGGCAGGTGATTGTCGATTCTAAAGTCATTACTGTTACGGAATCAAATCCACTACTTGTTGAGTTACAAATACAGATGAACGGCCGTTTACTTCGTTGCTACGTAAAAGAAATCAAGACTTCCGGCGGGGTCTTTGCTGACAAGGTAATCCGTATACTTGATTTGGGCAGCCAGCCCGTCGGCTTGCAGCAGCCGGTTGCGGTTCAGGCGATTCATCAGATCGTAGGGTACTTGCAGGAGTCGTCGGGGGAGTCGGTATTGCAGGTTGAAAATATCGAAGCGCGTTAGTTTTTTAACAGATTCTTTATTCTGCTCGTAGTACGTCATCACCTTGTCGTTGCCGTGAATTCCCTTCGTTTCAACTTTGGGGAAGTAGTTTGCCATCAATGACTTCAGTCCATCAGCATAGTATTCCCGAACGTGCCAGGGGTTGCGGGTGAGCGAAAAGGTTTTATTCACCGTTGTCAACAGCAGTTTACCACCTGGTTTTAAAACCCGATGCGCTTCTTTAATGAATAAATCGTCGTTTTCGATATGCTCGATCACCTGAAACGTTACAATGTAATCGAACGTATTGTCAGCAAGCGTACGCAAAGGAGGTATATTGGCAGAAATAAACGTTGAGGTTGGATATTCGGCCTGAAGCGCCTTAATTAACTCTTCGTTCTTATCGATACCGGTATAATGGGTGGCGGCTTTAGTCAATAATTCCAGCCCCCGGCCCCAGCCGCAGCCAATTTCGAGTACATTACCGCTCACCATCGCAGCTGCTTCGACATAGGGAAACAGCAGGCGCTGATGAACCGGATTATCGGATGCAATTTCGGCTGAAGTAATTTCTGTGGTTTTATACATAGTTCGTTCGGGACGTTAGCCGTTGCATATAGTTAACGTCTTTGTTGCAATTCAATCTGTAAAATTACTCTTTTGTGTAAGCAAAGAAAAATGAAGCGGATTCATAAGTCGAACCGGCCTGTTTTTTCGTTATTAATAAACTAGTTCAACGAACGAATTATCGTTAAAACCAGACTGATGAACGGAGCCGCTGTTGCGGTTGTCAAAATTGCGAAAGTAATCCAACTCATCGGTCTGAAATGCACCGTTTTTATGCGCATTCTGTCTGCTTTACTCTTACTTACCATTCTATCGGCCTGCTCAAGCAACAAAAAGACGCAGCAGGCTAAAATCAATGCGGCCTACGACGCCCGTACTGAAGCTCAGCGCAATCAGGCCAACCGGCCACCCGCTACTCGTACAGACGATGGCCAGCGAACAAGCATAGCCACGCAAAGCGATGCGCGTCCGGCTACAACTCAGGCACCGGCACCCGTCAAAGCGGCTGATGGGGCGGCTATTGGTACAGGCCCTGCTATGTCGACAAAAGGGGGCGAATGGGTGGTTACGTCCATCAAAGGAAAGTTTCTGGCGATTGATACATCCAACGTACGGGTGTATATGGACTTAACGGCAAAAACACCAGCGGGCGAAGCCATTATGAACCCCGCCGATTTTGTCGAACATTTCCTGATTGCCTACGTCATGTATCCCGATTATAACAATAGGGAACGGCTGGGCTACGGAACGGTGCCTTTAACTACCCAAAATGTAGGACGGGATGGAGATCACTTGACACTGACATTTGATATAAAGCGGCCCAAAGGAGCTACCAGTGCTGTTTTGCTGACTGAAATTACCGAAACAAACAGCGGGACCAAAGCGCGTAATGATCTATCGTTACGGTTCAACGCGCCTAAATTGAGTGATCGGTTTACGTTGTTTAATAAGAACAGCAATCAGCCGCAACTGCGAAATTACGTGAATGTGGGCGATACGGTTATCCTTCGCGATGTGAGCGGCACCAGCAAAACTCTGTATGGTGTTCGCTATCGGCATGATTTTGACGCGGCTTCGTCGCCAATGAATACATCGCCCCGGCCGGCTTCTAAATCCCTGTCAGTGGATTCTTCGTTGAGTATCACAACAAATCAGCCGTTCGTACTCCCGCGCGAAGGCCTGTACTATTTTGTGGAAGATACAACCGATGCATCGGGTATCGGGTTAGTCGTTGCGGACAAACGATTTCCGAAGCTGACCCGCCCTGAGAAACTCATTAAGCCTGTGTTGTATATGAGTACCAGCAGCGAAATTGGGGAACTGAATCAGGCGCAGGATACCAAAAAGGCGTTTGATCGTTACTGGCTAAGCATGATGTCGGGTAATGAAGACGTTGCCAGAAAAACACTGAAAGCTTACTTCGATCGGGTTGAAGAAGCGAACCGGTTATTTACAACCTATAAAGAAGGCTGGAAAACCGATAAAGGCATGATTTACATCGTGCTGGGAGCTCCCGACCGTGTGCAACGGAACCGGGAGCGCGAAGTGTGGGTTTATAATCGCCGGGCTAATGTCTCGGAGGTTAATTTTACATTCACGAAGAAACCGAATCAATTTGTCGAAGACCATTATGAACTGGTGCGCTACATTGAGTATCAGCCAATTTGGTATCCGATTGTCGAAGCATGGAGAACCGGCGCAATCCGCGAGTAAATCGCCCCAATCATAATCGAACGAACAATTCCCGTCCCCAGTTTCGTCCTGAGCCCGACGAAATGGTGTTTGGTATTCAATCCGTTATCGAGACGCTCAAGTCTGATCAGCAGATTGATAAACTCTACATGGACAAGGAGTTAAGTAATCATGATATTCAAAATCTGGCTTTTCAGAAACGCGTCACCATTCAGCGGGTACCGGCAGAACGGCTTGATCGATTTACCCGGAAAAATCACCAGGGAGTTGTTTGTCTGATTGCTCAGGTTCAATACGTTAAGCTGTCCAATGTGATTGCGGATGTATTTGAACGGGGCGAACAGCCGTTTTTTCTTTTACTTGACCGCATTACTGATGTTCGGAATTTCGGCGCTATTGCCCGCACCGCCGAATGTACGGGAATTCAGTGCATAGTTATTCCGGGTCGGGGCTCGGCTGCTATCAACTCCGATGCTATGAAAACTTCATCGGGTGCCTTGAACCACATTTCGGTTTGCCGGGAGCCTGAACTCACCGAAACCGTAAAATACTTGCAGGATTCAGGCATTACAGTGGTGGCCTGTACCGAAAAATCAAGCCGTGATTTGTACGAGCGAACAACCAATCTGACTGGTCCACTTGCTATTATTATGGGATCGGAAGAAGACGGTATTTCGCCTGAACTGCTTCGTATGGTAGACACCCACGTTAAAATTCCACTACTAGGAGCGGTAGGTTCACTGAACGTATCGGTAGCAACGGGCGTGGTGCTATATGAAGCTGTACGCCAGCGCAGTATGCAAATTGAGCCTGTTGAATAAAGGCCTGGTTAGAACTGAATCTATTTATTTTCCATATGGGGGCTTTAAGCCCCTATTTTTTTAGAATTCCACGGTCAACGCTATCGTTTAGCAATTGCTCGGCATACTGCCAAATGGTAGCAGACCCATTCTGGATAGCTTTCTTCTTTTCATAAACCTTGGCATAGTCTACACTGAATTCCTGCCAGGTGCCCCCATTGTTTGATACGTTTTGAAGCAAGGGTTCTAATCGATCCATTGATCGGGCAAACTTTGCTTCGTCCGTTTTACTTTCTTCAAACTCCTCCCAGATGGCAATAAATTCGGTGGCCTGTTCAGTGGGCAACAAGCCAAAGATCCGTTCCGCAGCTAATCGTTCTTCATCGGTGTTATCATGACTTTTTTGGGTATCGTAGATAAATGTATCACCGGCATCAATCTCGACAATATCGTGGATCAAGACCATCTTCAACACTTTCAGCACATCAATGGGCGTATTCGAATGTTGCGCGAGAACGATCGTCATCATGGCTAAATGCCAGCTGTGTTCCGCATCATTTTCGTTTCGGTCACTGTTAAATAGTTTCGTCTTTCGTTGAATGTATTTAAGCTTATCGATCTCTTTGATAAACGCGATTTGCTTTACTAGCTGATCTGGCTGCATTGTAAGTGAAGTAGAAATTTCCTGGTCAGATTCTTGATTGACTTCTGAACAAAGCTAACTGTTCTTCTCATAAAAAAGTCCCAGCCTGAAGCTATCAGGCTGGGACTTTTTTATGATTGTGCATCTTGATCAATGCTGATCGAGTTGATTCTGCCTAGGTTAAGGTAGCTTCTCCCGGAGAATTTGTAGGATAAGCTCTTGGCCTGACTTAACGTCACTTATTTCCTGTTGAAACTGATCGAACCGTTGATTGATGTTGACCACAAAATGATTAACAGTGACCGTTAATTCTGCTAATCCTTTTGCTGTAATTGCAACACTACGTTCTATGCCCGGTATTTTAGCCACCTGTTGCTCAATTCCAGATATTTTAGCCACCTGTTGCTCAATTCCAGATATTTTAGCCACCTGTTGCTCTATACCTGGTATTTTGGCTACTTGCTGTTCAATGCCGGAAATTTTGGCTACTTGCTGTTCGATGCCTGGTATTTTAGATACCTGCTGTTCGATGCCGGGTATTTTGGCTACTTGCTGTTCAATACCAGATATCTTGGATACCTCATTGATGATTTGGCCGTTACCCTCAATCAGGCGATCAACTTTCTGTACAAAGTCAGCTAATACCGGCTCAATTTGATTAAGTCTCTTATCAGGTGTCATACAGCAAATATAAGCAAATAAATAACTTTAGGTGACTTAAGGAAAAAACACCGGACGTAGCCCGGTGTTTTTTCCTTAAGCATTTATGCCTTCCCTTTGAGAATCAAAGGGTTTTTGCCATCTGAACGTAGCTTACGCTGACTTCTTCGTTTTCTTAGTTGTGGTCTTCGTGCTTTTCTTGGTGCTAGTTTTTGTATCACCATCCAACGAATTGATCCAGACGGCTAATTTCATGGCATCTTCCTTTGGTACTTGCGTCATTGGAGCCATTGGCGGATAACCAGGCCAGTGCGAAGGAACAGGCGTATAAATCAGCTTTACGATTTCTTCGTTCGAGTAATTTTTCTTGGCTACATCTACATAGGCCGGACCAACTAGGCGCTGGTTTGGGCGGTGGCAGGCAATACAGGTGTATTTGCTCATCAGGGCATTCATATCTGCCGGAATATCGGCTGGTGCCTGAGCGTTAGCGTCGAAGGAGGCTACGGCAAGCGCAGCCGAAGCGATGAGAATGCCAAACGTTTTTTTCATGAGAATCGGGTAAACGATAAAAGGACGAACTAGTTGATAACCGGGTAAAGGTCAGCTTCGCAAAAATATACGGTTTAATGCGATAACCCAATTTTAGCTACGGTTTTTCCTAGTAAACTAAACATTAGACAGTTGTTCTACAAAAACGTTTAATATTTGCCAAAACAAAAAATATGCAGCCGCTCGACCGCTTCTCCGGCCACGCCGATCTCTATGCTCAGTATCGAATAGATTATCCATCTGAGCTGTATGACTTTGTACTTCCATTGGTTGCAAACCGGCAAACTGCCTGGGATTGCGCTACGGGTAACGGGCAGGTGGCGGGGGCATTGGCAGCTCTATTCGAACAGGTTGAAGCCACGGATATCAGCGAAACCCAGCTCATTCTCGCTATTAAAAAATCGAATATCAATTACCAGCTTAGCCCCGCCGAGCAAACCCCTTTTGCTAATTATACCTTCGATTTGATTACGGTAGCTCAGGCTCTACATTGGTTTGATGTCAATGCCTTTCATGAGGAAGTCAGACGGGTAGCCAAACCGGGTGCTGTACTGGCCGAATGGGGTTATGGTTTGGTGCAGCTTGGTCCCGATCTGGACTCAATCATGCTGAATTTTTACCGAAACCGAATTGGCCCCTACTGGGATCCACAACGGAAATACATAGACGATGCCTACGCCACCTTACCATTCCCATTCGCCGATGTGCAACGGGCAACATTCACTGCCCGGCGAACGTGGTCTTTGGAGCGCTTTTTAAATTACCTGCGTACCTGGTCGGCGGTGCGGCAGTACATCCATGAAAATGAGGAAGACCCCGTTAAATGGCTAGGGGAAGAGTTAAAGCCGCTTTGGGGCGACGGCGAGCGCGAGGTTTGCTTCCCTATTTTTTTGCGGATGGGACGGGTTTGATTTTGGCTTTCTCCAGAGTTTTATCTACTCTGAACTTTACGATTTTATCAATCAAGTCAAGAGGAAGTGGGGTGTTCAGTGGGAAATTTATTGTACTTTTCGCACCGGCATAAGCTGAAAGTTCTTCTTTAAATTCTTCCGTTTCTCTGGGTACAGGGTATAAGCCAATGTGGTTTCTCCAGGCGGCAAAACTCACTAAATTACCGTTTAAGGTAAACGTTGGTATTGCGTATTTTATGGTTTCCTCAGCATCTGGCGCAGCCTTTTTGATAGTGGCCCGTATAGCTTCCAGCATCTGTTGAATGTTCTCTGGAAAGCCTGCTATGTAGTCATCGATGTTTTCCGCTGGGCTGTTTTTTGCCGTAGTTGCCATTGTCTAAGCTAGTGGATGCGTGAGTTACTGATACAAATCTACACCCACTCGTTGTACTGAATACTGTGCAAAAACGACATTGTTACGGGTGGAATGCGACTTTTTTGGCAAACTAAGCCTCCCAAATCACTCGTACCACTTTCCCCCTCACGCCAATGGTCTGAAAAAATTCCAGCCAGTGCAGTTGCTGCGGCCCGAGGTGATCGGTGGGGGATTTGACTTCAACAAAATCATAATCGCCCTGCTCATTCCAGATAAGCAAATCCGGGAAACCGCGCGTATGCTCTCGGACGTTGCGGGCCATTTCGAGCAAAATCAGCCGGAGCTGATCAACAGACAACAGCTCGACCATACGCTGAACCAGCGTGAGCAACTCATCCGACCAGTCGACGAGTACGTTGGTAATGCCGTATTTTGCATTGAACATTCGACCCATATGCCGTCGCCAGTCGTCTTTTGTGTCGAGTTCAGCAAGTCGCTTTTTTAGTAAGTCTTCACGCTTTATGTAAAAGTCGGGCAGGTAAAAATCAGATGGGGCGCGTTGGAGCGGGTGGTGGATGGCCGATACGTTGGCATCGTAAATAATATCCCAGAAAGCCAGCCCGAACAGGCCACGCCAGGGGTAGTTTTCTGTGAACGCTGCATCGAAATCCTGCTCTAAGTAATAATTCATCACACCCGCTTCTACATGGTGGCGATAGGCTGCTGGAATATGGACACTGTCGGCATCCGACAGAAAGCGTGTAGTGGCTTTTCGGGTACGTTTTTTCTCACCCAGACCCAGAATTTTCTCGCGGAAGTCATTCGCGAAATACCGCTCTTCGGCGTTTAACGGATTGACTGCAATTTCGTCGCAAAGAGCAAGGGCTTCGTCAATTGCGCCATTGCGGAACAACAATCGAACACGCCGTTCGCGGGCGGGTACACGGTCGGAGAGTTCATAGACAGATAAGGCCTGCTCAGGTAGTTTCTGTCGTTCCAGATAAGCTCCAACCCGACAAACCAGTTTCTGATACCCTGGAATGGCTATTTCGGTTAATTCAGGGCGGGTTTCATTCCAGTTCAAAAACCAGTTATAAATGTCATCAGCGGGGGTATCGGCTTCTTTGAGTTCATAAAATTCTTCGTTCGTCAGCGAAATCAAGAGCTTATCTTCCACCTCTTTTCTGGTTCGGAAACGGGCCGTAAGCTTGCTTTCGTCGTAGCGCTCAAAGTTGACCATACCCAGATCGCGAATCACGAATTCGGTCATGCTACTGCCCCGATTGCCAAAAAACAGGTACTTTACCATCATGCCCTCGACCTCAAAATTCATCTTAATGACGGTCTCGTGGGTAGTAAGGCTCGTAACAATCTCGCCGAAATCAAGTTCGTTTAAGGCATAACGCACAACGTGTTCTTTCTTCTCTTTGGCCAATGCCCTGATCTCTTCCGGCTCCAATGGCAACAGATCGAGTAGTTCGGGTTTGGTGAAAACGCTCAAAGCCACTTCGCCCATACTAGCCTGCTGGGGCGAAAGACGCTCTACAAATCCAGCCTGAAGCAGCTCACCAACGGCTGCCGGTAAGTCAGTTATTTCGGCATATTGTAGTTTGTTGACGCGAAAAAAGAGTCCTTTGCGATTGCTGAACCGGACATACAGACACTGAGCGTCGAGGCTTAAGGTGTCGAACCGATTCAAAAAATCCCATTCGGCATCGTTCAATAAATTGCTGTACAACCGTTTAACAAAATCCAGCACGTAGCGGAAATTGTCAAGGTAGTACCGAGGGGTGAGAATAATTTTCTGTCGTCCAACCATGCTGTATAAGTAACAAAAAAATAATTAGTTATGTCCCCAACGGATGTTCTGAATGAACTCAATAAACAAGGTATTTTGCCGCCTAAGCAGCAGACGGAAATTGCCGTTATAGAGCAGAAAAGACCGTTTTCGCTTCATTGGGAACTTCGATCGATGCTATACATCGGTATACTTCTGTTAAGCTCAGGACTAGGGTTACTGGTTTATGACAACTTTGATCAGATTGGACATGGGGCCTTGCTGGCAGCTATCGCGCTGGCATGCGTTGGGTGTTTTTTCTTCGCCTGGCGTTATCGGCCCGACTGGACACCCGCTGAAACCAAAAGCCGTTCCACGTTCGGTGATTATGCGCTGATTCTAGCCTGTCTGTTATTCCTTACGCTCGAAGGATATGCTCAGTATGCGTACAACGTGTTTGGCACCCGGTATGGGCTCGTAACCCTACTGCCTGCTTTGCTGTTTTTACCGCTTGCCTATCGGTTCGATCACCGAGGTATACTGGGTATGGCGTTAACAGCCCTGATTTCGTGGGTGGGTGTAACAGTACGGCCGCTTGAACTGTATTTTAAAACCAATTTTTTTGATCAGGATACCGTCTTTTCGGCCATTATTCTGGCGCTTGTTCTGATTGGCGCGGCCATGTTGCTTGATCGAAAACGCATTAAACCTCATTTTACCTATACGTACCTGGCCATGGCCGGAAACTTGCTGATGGTGGCGTTGTTGGGTGGGTTATTTAACTTCGAAGATAGCCGGTTGTGGTTTGGACTGGGATTGGCGATAGCCTGTTTCGTCCTCGACCGATATGCGAAACGAGATAATTCCTTCTTGTTTTTGCTGATGGGTGTGGTCTATGGGTACATCGGAGTTACCTATCTGTTTTTTCATTACATGGATTTCAGTAGCGACGATCCCTATTTCTGGTATTTTATCCTGACAGGCATTGCGGTCGTCTATTATCTGATGAACCAGTTCACCAAACGAATCCGCACGAATGAAAGCGTATAACGAACAGTGGATTTATAATCGTAACATTCTGGAGCAGGCCGAGCGATGGCATCAGCAAAAGTTACTATCCGATGAGCAGATGACCCTTGTGCGGAAAGCTTATCCGGTAGAGTTTCGACAGACGAACGGCTTCCTAGAAATCGGCTTATTTCTCTTCACAACGGTTGCCATTCTGGCCTGTTACCTGCTTCCTGCGAGTATGTTCTCTATATTCTCAGAGTCGTCGACGACCTATGGCGTATTTAACATCATATTTGGCGTTGCAGTTGGGGTGGTTGGGTGGTTACTCATTAATCGGCGTCTGTTGTACCGGAACGGGGTCGATAATGCTTTTGTGGTAACAATGGCTGGTTTTTTGGCATTTGGCTACAATCAATTTCTACCCGATGGCCTTTCGCTTGCTGAACACTGTTTTCTGACTTTGCCGTTACTGCTGCTCATTCTCTGGTATTATGGCGACACGCTTATTGCGTTTTTTACCCTTGCCACATTCTACACCGCTGTATTTGATGGTCTTATCAAGTATGACTGGGGGAAAGATGCGTTGCCGTTTGTGATGATGGGTGTTTCACTTCTTTTGTATGTAGTGGTTACTCAGCTTGTCAAAAGAAATCCAAAGCAGGTGTATTATACTGATCCACTGAACCTCGTCCAGTGGGTTTCCCTGATTGTGTTAGCGGCTAGTAGTAACTATTTTGTGGTGCGTGAACTGAACGGACTCTTGCTTAAAACCAGCTTTATCAGTTCCCGGCATATGGATGCTCCCGAAATCGGACTACCCTGGCTGTTCTGGTTCCTGACGTTTGGCATTCCGGCCGTATACTTGTGGCAGGGGCTAGCCAAGAAAAATAGGATGTTAATTATATTGGGAATGCTTGGATTGATTGCTGCCGTGATGACCGTACATGAGTACAAGGCTCTGGTGCCCCTTAATGTAGCTTTGACGATAGGTGGGTTACTCCTAATTGGTATTGCCGTACTCAGTATCCGATTCCTTCGCCAACTAAAGCATGGTTTTACAGATGCGCCCGACGACGATTCACCGAACGAATTCTTTTTGAATGCAGCTACAGTGGCTGTCGTTCAGGCAACGGGTTCGATACACCCTGCGCCCAAAGGCGATCTTCGATTTGGTGATGGCGACTTTGGCGGGGCCGGAAGTGAAGGGAAGTATTGATGTGTATAGAAAATGATATATTTGTGTATAGACTCAGAAAGAGATGAGAACAAATATTGACATCAATGATGAGCTGCTTCAAGTAGCTATGGAAATTAGTCACATAAAAACAAAAAAAGCGATCGTAGAATTGGCTTTGCAGGAGTATATCAACATGATGCGCCGTAAAGATTTATTGTCTTTACGTGGGAAAGTTCAATGGGATGGTGATTTAGACCAGATGCGAACCGATAACACACCAACTGATTGGGATAAATGATTATTGATACATCCGTTTGGATAGATTTTTTTAGGGATGTTCAGAGTGCTCAGACAGATTTATTAGCCGAACTCCTGCTTGCGAAGGAGAGGCTGTGTATTACACCTACGATACTGCAGGAAGTATTACAGGGAGTACATGCTGATAATCATTTTGAACGAATAAAAATTGACCTGTTAGCCTGTCGCATGTTACAGATTGACCCTGTTAAAGCCGCTATTGAAGCGGCAACGTTATACCGAACTCTTCGCAAAAAAGGGGTAACGATTCGTAAACCCAACGATTGTTTGATTACTCATTACGCCATATTCTACGATATTCCTGTTCTGCATAACGATATCGACTTTGACCAAATCGCACGCTTTACTGCATTACGGATTGCCAAAGCGTAGGCGTAATCATAAACTTCCCACTCGCGTCTGCCGAAAAACCGCTAAGTTTGGCATCGAAAACCAACGACCATACGCAGTCGCATGAAAACCGTAGATTCCTACAATTTTGCTGGTAAGAAAGCCCTCGTTCGGGTAGATTTCAACGTGCCCCTCGATAAGGCGTACAATATCACCGACGACACTCGTATTAAAGCCACCATTCCAACTGTTCTGAAAATTGTGAACGATGGTGGCTCGGCCATTCTGATGTCGCACCTGGGTCGGCCAAAAGGTGGTCCTGAAGAGAAATATTCGCTCAAACATTTGCTGCCTGCGTTGAAAGAAGCGTTTGGCCGGGAAGTAAAATTTGCCGACGATTGCATTGGGCAATCGGCTACTGAGCTGGCGGCCAGTCTGCAACCTGGAGAAATCCTGCTGCTCGAAAACCTTCGTTTTTATAAAGAAGAAGAAAAGGGCGATGTAGAGTTCGCTAAAAAACTCGCCAGCCTGGGCGATGTTTGGGTCAATGATGCCTTCGGCACAGCGCACCGTGCCCACGCCAGTACCGCGGTAATGGGTCAGTTTTTTACTGATCGCGTAGCTGGTTACGTCATGGAAGCCGAATTGGAGAACGCCAAAAAAGTGCTGGGCAATGCCGAGCGTCCATTTACGGCAATCATGGGTGGGGCTAAAATTTCGGATAAGATCCTGATTATCGAGAAGTTGCTCGACAACGTCGACAACCTCATTATTGGTGGTGGTATGACGTACACCTTCACAAAAGCCAAGGGTGGCCAGATCGGGAACTCGCTACTCGAAGCTGATAAGCAGGAACTAGCACTTGAGTTGTTAAAAAAGGCGGAAGAGAAAGGCGTGAAAATTTATATGCCACTTGATAACCTCTGCGCTGATTCGTTCTCGAACGATGCCAACCGGCAGGTGGTAGATACGGGTCAGATTCCGGATGGCTGGCAGGGGCTGGACATTGGTCCTAAAACGATTGAGTTATTCAAGGATGTTGTGTCAAAGTCAAAAACGGTTCTCTGGAATGGTCCAATGGGCGTATTTGAGTTTGAGAACTTTGCGAAAGGCACCAATGCTATTGCTGAGGCTGTCGTGAAGGCAACTGAAGAAAACGGAGCGTTCTCACTCATTGGTGGTGGCGACTCTGCGGCTGCCGTTAATCAGGCTGGTTACGGAGACCGTGTTAGCTATGTGTCTACGGGTGGAGGTGCCTTACTGGAATATATGGAAGGCAAAGTGCTGCCGGGTGTAGCGGCATTGGAGTAGTTGCTTATAAAAAATAGAGACATAAGACAAAAACATACGCCATATCTCTGAAGATATGGCGTATGTTTTTGTCTTATGTCTCTATTTTTTATAGTTTGCAGACAAAATATGCTGCTGTGTCATCTCATCGTCAGGAATATTATCCGCCCTTACTGGAAGACTGTTTTTATCATATTTATAACCGTGGCAACAACGGGGATAATCTCTTTTTTCAACATCGTAATTATCTATACTTTCTACAGAAATACGATTTATACCTTAGTGCTTATTTGGAGACGTATACGTTTTGCCTGTTGCCGAACCATTTTCACTTGTTAGTGCGGATTAGAAATTTTACAGATTTACCTAAGACAGACCAAACGCTCCAGCATGGTACAGAGCTGATCACATCGCCAGAGCGCATTATTAGTGAGCAATTTCGGCGTTTTTTTGTGTCTTATGCCAAATCGGTTAAAGTTCAGCAAGAAGGCACCGGTAGCTTATTTCAGAAGAATTTTAAACGCAAACAGGTTGATTCAGATGAATACCTGACTACGTTAATTGCCTATATTCATCAAAATCCACAAACTCATGGCATTTGTACAGATTTCACAGATTACCCGTATAGTTCATATCTGAAAATGATGAATCCTACGCCAACTCGATTAATGAAACGTCAGGTACTTGACTGGTTTGGCGGGAATGAAGCTTATCAATATTTTCATCAAAATGCCTATGAATCAAGGTCGATTAGTGATTTGATTATTGAAAGTTAAGTAGTTTGTAGAAACGCAATACATACGCCATATCTTCAGAGATATGGCGTATGTATTGCGTTTCTACAAACTACTTAACCCCGCTCTCGCTTTATTATCCACGCTGTTTTTATACTCGTGGTGCTTGAAACTAAGGGCTTTCTGGAAAAACGATCGGGCGTGCGCTCGGTCGTTTTTTTGTTGATAGATATAACCCAATTGCAAAGCCGCTGTTGCCCCGAAGGATAATTGATCGGGTTCGCTGAGCTTCAGGGCACGAGTAAGGTAGGGGATAGCTGTATCGGGTTCGTTTCGGCGTTGATAGATACGCCCCATCCGGTAATTGTACTCGGCTTTTTCAGTCGTTATTGGAAATCTGGCGTCGTTGAACGGGTGAAGGTAAGCCAGCGCACTATCGGTAAAGCCACCATCCGAAGCCAGCCGTGCCCGCATCAGAATTTTTTGATTGGGCGATGTTCCCTTTTTGAGATAGGCTTCGGCAAACTTCTGGGCCGCTTTGTCAGACTCGACCGTAGTACGGCCGACGGTCAGGACTTTTTGGAGAAGCGGGCGGGTTTGTGCATCGGTTTTGTCGCTGGCTAACCATTGGCAGAGGAATAGTTTGTAATAGGTATCCTTGAGGAAGTTCTGGCCTTTGTAGGCTGCGAGGAACTGCTTAAAATGAGCCGTTGCCGTTGCATAATCACTTTTTTGAATATAGATGTCGCCCAGAATATTGTCAATAACGGGCAGAGGTTGATAGGCCGGTCCTGTAGGCCGTTTCGTCAGATAAGCCAGCGCCTGCTCACTATGTCCGCTTTTCTGTTCGATCGTAGCCCCGAAAAAGTGAAGAAGAAGGTTGTCCTCGTTATCATTCACTAATCGGTTCAAGGTCTGCCCATCGGCATCCGTAAGTTTTAGCACATAAGCCCGTACCATGAGGTCTATGAGTCGGGCTTCGAGCCGGAAAGTGGGGTCCTGTTGCGCCCGCAGTAATTCCTGCTGTCCTTGTTTAACATTACCGTGTAAGCCCAGTAGGTTAGCCACCCAAACGTAATTATCGGGTACGGAGCCAATCATCACATGCAGCGTACCCAGCGATTTGTAAGTTGGCAGGAAATTCGGGAAACGCTTTTGGTTTTCCTTAAGCAGCTTATACGCCCGAATAACATCCCAGCTGGCACTCAGTTCTTTACCAAATTTAAGTTTTACAAAGGCCCAGTGTAAACGCACTTCGGCCAACAACACCCGCTGCCAGGGCGAAGTATCGTCTAAGTCCTTTAGGGCATCCAGACGCTCGTCTTCGCGATCGCTTAGGGTAGAAAAAGCCTGGTCATCATCGGAGGTAGCCAGGATAAGCATATCGATATAATCGTCCAGGAAAATACGGACACCATTTTGTGTTGGCTCATTTGCCAGCGTTTGTTGGGCCGATTTGACTTTTAGTTTTTGCAGCTCGGCATAGGCACGTTGCATACCGGGTGTCCATGTAAAGTTCTGGGCACTGGCGGTACTGATTGACAGCAGAAAAATGAATAAATAACGCATCGTACCGGGTGGTTCGAGCCCTAAAAACTAGAGAAAAGCAAAAAAGGTCGCCAATTGACGACCTTTTCATGAAATGACATCGTGAATCTACCGACCACGGCCCGTTGGAGCAGGCTCAGGGACGCCTTCAACATCGGCGAAGATACGGCCGCAATGTTCGCAGACGATAATTTTCTTCTTGTCTTTAATGTCTGCCTGACGTTGGGGAGGCACCACGTTGAAACAGCCACCGCAGGCACCGCGTTTTACCATCACAACGGCCAGACCATTGAGGGCGTTACCGCGAATTTTGTTGTATGAATTCAGGAGACGTGGCTCAATGGTCGTCGCCTGATGATCGCGTTGCTTAATGATCTCTTTCTCTTCTTCCTGGCTTTCTGAGGTGATCTGATCGAGTTCCTGTTTTTTTGCTTTCAGGTCTTCTTTCCGTTCGTTCAGGGCAGCCTGAGTCGTTTTGATTTCTTCTTCTTTGCCCCGAACACGGAACTGTGCTTCGTTTGCCCGCTTTTCAACCAATTCGATTTCAAGCGATTGAAGCTCAATTTCTTTGGAGATAGCGTCGAACTCGCGGTTGTTCCGAACGTTCATTTGCTGATCTTTATACTTGGTGATCAGCTTTTCGGCATCTTTTTTAGCAACGCGATTGCGCTCAATTTCTTCTTCTAATGTCTTGATTTCGCTCTGAAACTTACCAATCCGGGTTTCGAAGCCAGCGATGTCATCTTCCAGATCACGGACCTCTTCAGGCAATCCACCGCGAATTTTGATTAGTTCATCCAGTTGAGAATCAAGAGATTGTAGTTTCAGGAGAGCGTCTAATTTTTGCGCAATCGTCAGTTCCATTCGGAGATTTGTGTTTTAATGTATAATGAATAATGTTTAATGTATAATGAGATTTATGCTAACTATCTGAAAGTTAATGAATTCAGGGTTTACATTATTCACTATACATTATTCATTAAAAATATCGAACGGGATTCGTGTCCGTTTCAGATAAAATTACCGCAAAAGTAGTGAATTTTTTTGCCAAATGCCCGCAAATCAATTCTTTCGTAAAGACCTCGCTTTCATAGTGTCCAATATCGCAAATGCTAATGCGCCCGTCGGCATCAAAAAACTCATGGTATTTATAGTCGGCGGTGACAAATACATCCGCTCCGGCACGGAGGGCATCGGGTAACAAAAAGCTGCCAACACCCCCGCATACCGCCACGCGTTTGATCGGGTGATCAGGCAGGGGTGTGTACCGGATCAGGTTTAATTGCATTTGTTCTTTTAGGTACGAAAGCCACAAGGAACTATCCATTGGTTCGGCCAGTTCCCCCACCGCTCCTGAGCCAACTTCCTGGTTTTGATTATCTAAGGGAGTCAGGTAATAGGCTACTTCTTCGTAGGGGTGGGCCTGTCGCAGCCCTGCCAGAAGTTGTCCTTGTAAATAAGTAGGCAGGATAACTTCGATTCGATTTTCGGCTTCTTCGTGGTATTCACCTACGGTACCAATAGCCGGTTGAGCGCCTTCACCAGGTTGAAATGTGCCAGTTCCCCCGACCCGAAAACTACAGTTCTTATAATCGCCCAGTTGACCGGCCCCTGCTGCATAGAGTGCATCCAGTACGCGCTGGGTATCGGCTACCGGAACAAAGGTGACCAGTTTAGTTAACACCTGTGTTTTAGGGGCCAGCACACGAACGTTCTGTAACTTAAGTTTCTCTGCAATTTTAAAATTAACGCCCCCTGTTACATTGTCTAGGTTGGTATGCGCGGCATAAATGGCCACGTCATGCTTGATGGCTTTAATAATGGTTCGCTCCACATAGGTTTTGCCGTTCAGTTTTTTTAGCCCTTTAAATACGATCGGGTGGTGGGCTACAATCACATTACAACCTTTGGCAATGGCTTCGTCCACAACGGCCTCGGTAGTATCCAGCGTCACCAGCACGCCCGTAATTTCGGTAGATGGATCGCCTACGATCAAGCCTGAATTATCGTAAGATTCCTGGTAGGCGAGGGGTGCAACGGATTCGAGGTATGAAGTAAGATGGCGGAGTGTGGTCATGTTCACGGTATAGACTTACCTGGGTAACTGCTAACAGGGCTTTTGCAAAAGTAACGACCTTTATCGGGTACCAGGAATAGAACGCCGGAACTTTACTGAACAACTGAGACATAATTGAAATTTTATAGAACAAAATCGAAAGTGGGATGAAACCGCCATTAGGCAATTGCCTGATTGATAGCGTACTGTGGGTCTGTGCACAAGCAAAAGAATTTGAACGATTCTCGAAGTTTGTTGGCCGTGTATAGGACTTAAGTTTGACTGGAAATCAATCGCCTGCCGACTGGTGTTGACTCAGCCATGAGTAAACAATTGCCTAACTTAATTTTTGTCTTTACTAAACCAGCCTTATTATGACATCAACAATAACCTGTTTCGGCGAAATACTTTGGGATGTACTACCTACCAGTCGGCAACCCGGCGGTGCTCCTATGAATGTGGCTGCCGACCTCCGCAATTTCGGATTGAATGCACAACTTATCAGTCGCGTTGGTAGTGACGATTTAGGGCAGGAACTCCTGAATTTTTTAGCCGAAAAACAGCTCCCGCTCGATCTGGTCCAGATCGGCCAAACTCACCTGACTGGGATTGCCAAAGCCAACTTATCGGATACCAACGAGGTGACCTATAAAATTGTACAGCCTGTAGCCTGGGATTATATTTTTCTGGAGCCCATGCTGCTCGAAGCGGTCAGGAAAAGCGATGTATTTGTTTACGGGAGTCTGGCGGCCCGTAGTCCACAAACGCACGAAACATTATTGGCTTTGCTGGAAGTGGCACCGCGTAAAGTGTTCGATGTGAACCTGCGGGCACCCCACTACGAGCGAACTACGGTAGAAGAATTGTTGCATCAGGCCGATATTGCCAAACTGAACGAGCATGAACTGATTGAATTGTCGGATTGGTATGGACAAGAGTCTGATCTTCAAAAGGCCATGTACCAATTACGCGAGCGCTACCAGTTGGAAACGCTTTGCGTAACCCTCGGCGAAAAAGGAGCGGCTCTTCTGGACAAAGCAGATTTCATTCAGCAGGCCGGTTTTCCGGTCGAGGTTGAGGACACCATTGGGAGTGGGGATGCCTTTCTGGCTGCTTTCCTTTACAAAACGCTACAGGGCGAAAGTCCTCAAAAGACGCTGGAGTTTTCCTGTGCCACGGGTGCCTACGTAGCAACCCAGCGAGGGGCAACTCCTTTGTTTTCGGAAGCTACCATTCAGGATTTCCTGAAAAAGACCTCACTTTCTGTTTAATGCTTTACTTCCTGTTTTATGCATAAGCTGCTCGCTGGCGTTATTTTGTTGCTCCATCTTGGTTTTGATTCGGTTGGGCAACAGACGCGTGCCACCACGAATGCCGAGCCCCATCGTCCCCAGTATCATTTTACGCCTAAAGCGCATTGGATGAACGATCCGAACGGGATGGTGTATTACAAGGGTACCTATCACCTGTTTTTTCAATACTATCCTGACGCCACCGTATGGGGCCCGATGCATTGGGGGCATGCTACCAGTAAAGATATGGTTCACTGGCAGGAGCAACCCATTGCTCTCTATCCGGATAGTTTAGGGTATATTTTTTCGGGCAGTGCCGTTGTGGATGTGAACAACACCAGCGGCTTTGGCAAGAATGGGCAAATACCGTTAGTCGCCATATTTACGCACCACGATCCTAAAGGAGAGAAGCAGAAGTCAGATAGGTTTCAGTACCAAAGTCTGGCTTATAGCCTCGATGAGGGGAAAACTTGGACGAAATACGCTGGTAATCCGGTGTTGCCGAATCCCGGCATTACCGATTTCCGTGACCCAAAGGTGCGCTGGTTTGCTCCTCAGAAAAAGTGGGTTATGACGCTGGCCACCAAAGATCGGGTCACGTTTTACTCCTCCCCAAATCTGAAAACATGGACGAAGGAAAGCGAGTTTGGTCATGATCTGGGCGCGCACGGGGGCGTTTGGGAATGCCCGGACTTGTTCCCGCTGGATCACAACGGCAAGAAAACGTGGGTGTTACTGGTTAGCATCAACCCTGGCGGCCCCAATGGTGGCTCAGCTACGCAATATTTTGTCGGCGACTTCGACGGTTCAACGTTTAAACCCTACTCCAAAGACACGAAATGGATGGATTTCGGAGCCGATAATTATGCTGGCGTCACGTTCGCTAATACGGGTGATCGTACCATTCTTATGGGCTGGATGAGTAACTGGCAGTACGCAACCGTAGTGCCTACTTCCTCCTGGCGCAGTGCCAATACAGTGCCCCGTGAACTTGGTCTGAACGAAGTCAATAAGGAGCTATTCCTGACATCCAAACCTGTAAACGAACTGGATGCACTTAGTGGCCAACGTTTTGCGTTGAAAAATCAGACCGTAAAAGGACAGTATGACCTGACGGCTAAAACCCAAAATGAGACGGGCTTATTCAAGCTGGAATTGTCTACGCAAAACACGAATGATTTTTCCATTGTGTTGGCTAATGAACAGGGTAATGAACTGACTATTGGCTACGATAAGGGAGCCAATGTTTATTATATCGACCGCAGCCATTCCGGAAAAACGGACTTTGAAAAAGGGTTTGGGAAGCGTCATACGGCTCCGCGTTTGTCGTCAGCTAGTAAAGTATCACTTACCCTTCTGGCTGATGTGGCCTCTGTTGAATTATTTGCTGATAGTGGCCTTACGGTGATGACCGATATCTTTTTTTCGGATAAGGAGCTGAATAAACTGTCTATTAAATCGACTAAGGGCATTTCGTTAACAAATTTGATCTATACCAAATTGAACTCATCTGGTAAGAGTGGTCTCTAAAAAAGCGTTCGATAAAGGGGTTGAATTTGCGTTCGTAACACAGAAAACTTGTCGCAATTAGACCGGCAATTGACGTGTTTACCCCCGCTGTTGTTAGATTGAAACAGCTAGATTTGTTAGCCGATAAACGTGAGTTGCCGACGCTTGATCTATCTGGCGTAATGAGCGAAATCGGCTATCTATCAACGTTTAACTAACAAAACTATGTTTGAGAGCACCAAAGCGTTCAGTGGGTTTTCGGTAGATGATCTGCAAAAGGCAAAAGCGTTTTATCAACAAACTCTGGGGCTGAAGGTAACCGAGGAAGCGATGGGTTTGCTATCGCTACATATCAGTGGGGGGACTACTATTCTGATCTATCCAAAGCCCAATCACACCCCTGCTACTTTTACCATTCTTAATTTCCCCGTGGCAGATGTTGACAAAACAGTTGATGAACTGACAGCGCTCGGCGTTCAGTTTGAGCACTACGAGGGCGAAATCAAAACAGATGAAAAAGGGATTTCTCGCGGATACGGCCCTACTATTGCCTGGTTCAAGGACCCCGCCGGAAACATTTTGTCGGTACTGGAAGAGAGGTAATATAGGGTAGAATAAAACCTATGTTAGGCTCATGAAATTGAGCCGTTTACTGTTAAACTAGTTCAGAAAACAGCTGATTGGGGTGGACATTGTTCCACCCCTTATTCGTTACTGGGCTTACATAAGCCGTGCCAACGGCAATACACCGAATCTCCTGTTCATACATCTTTGGCCGATAAGAGCTTTTTGGGCATATTTAGAACCTTGATGAAGCTATCTGGTTAACTTGCAGTAATCATTAACTTTTTCGTATTGAATACCTCTACGGCGAATCATTACCCTTTTTTACAGGCAGGTGGGGAGATGGGCGAACTTACGCGTCGTTACGATTGGTCAACCACAGTACTGGGTTCTCCTGACCATTGGCCACAAAGCCTGCGGACTACGGTGAGTATATTACTTACCTCAAAGTTTCCCATGTTCCTATGGTGGGGGCCTGAGCTTATTCAGTTTTATAACGATGCCTACCGCCCTAGTCTGGGAAACAATGGAAAACATCCTAAAGCGCTTGGGCAATCCGGAGCCGAATGCTGGCCAGAAATATGGCCTACCATTAAGCCTTTAATTGATCAGGTACTGACCGGAGGAGAAGCTACCTGGAGTGAAGACCAACTCATACCTATTTATCGCAATGGCCAGTTAGAAGACGTTTATTGGACCTTTAGTTACAGCCCTGTAAAAGATGAGTCCGGTCAACCGACCGGGGTTTTGGTTACTTGTACAGAAACAACAGAAAAAATAGTTAGTGTTCAGCATTTGCAGGAAAGTAAAGACCTGTTAGAGTTTGCCATTGAGGCCACCGAGTTAGGTACCTGGGATTTGAATCCATTGACAAATAAGTTTACCGCAAATGCTCGGTTGAAAGATTGGTTTGGTCTTTTACCAGACGATGAAGTGCTCCTGTCAAAAGCAACAGAAGTTATTGCCGACAAAGATCGCCCACGGGTGATTAAGGCGATTGAGCAGGCATTAGATTATAGATCAGGGGGGCGCTATGCGATTGACTATACCATCGTGCATCCTGTGAACGGAAGCGAGCGAATTGTTCGGGCAAAAGGAAAAACCTGGTTTACAGAGCAAAAAATAGCATACCGATTTAACGGCACTTTGCAGGATATAACCAGCGAACGAAAAGCACAGGAAGAAACCGCAACTGCTGAACAACTGGCCGAACTTGCTATCAAAAGCGCAGGTATTGGCCTTTTTCGCGTTGATTTAGCAACTGGGAAAATAGCGTATTCGCCCGCTTATGCCGCTATTATAACGGGCGATGCCACGAAAAAAGGATTTACCCGGCAAGACTTTACCAATTATGTGCATACTGACGATCTACCGTTAAGAGAAGTCGCTAATAAATTGGGGGCGCAAACGGGCGACTTCTATTACCAAATCCGGGTTATTTGGGAGGATGGGTCGGTTCACCATGTCAGTGTAATGGGTGGATTGGAGTACGATGAAGTGGGAAATCCCATCACTTACTCGGGGACGGTACGCGACATTACGGAACAGGAAAAGCAACGTCAGGCACTTCTGGAAGCCGAAGAACGGTTTGCGCAGGCGCAACACCAGAGCGATACGTTATTTCGTAACGTAACCAACAGTTCACCAACTGGTCTGTGGCTATCGGATGAAGCAGGGGGAGTTACCTACCTGAATAAAACTTTGGTTGACTGGACGGGTATGCCCTACAATGACCTCTTGGGGGCAGGTTGGACCAACGTAATTATTGATGAAGACCGACAGCGAAGTATTGATGCATTTTTAGCCGCTATTCGAACACGGGCGCATTACGATGTTTTGTTCCGAATTAAAAAAGGGGATGGACGAGTTGTCTGGTGCCAGGCAGCCGGTGACCCTTATTATCAGGATGATGGTAGCTATGCGGGTTACGCAGGATTCTGTCTTGATATTGAAGAACTGGTGGCTGGTCGTGAAGCGTTGCAACAAAGTGAAGTCAGATTCCGTGCGTTAATTGAAGAAGCTCCCATTGCTACCTGTCTATTTGTGGGTCGGGATATGCGGATAGAGGTGGCAAATGAAATTATGCTCGGTTACTGGGGAAAGAGTCAGTCTGCACTAGGCCACCCTTTACGAGAAGCTGTTCCTGAGTTAGTAGGCCAACCTTTTTTAAGGATACTTGATGAGGTATTCACCAGCGGCAAGACCTACGAAGAAAAAGGAGCACGTGCCGAATTGGCGGTCGATGGAGTGGTGGATACTTATTATTTCGACTTTACGTATAAACCATTACGTAATACGACTGGTGAAGTCTATGGCATCATGGATATGGCTGTTGATGTGACCCGGCAAGTTCTTGCCCAGCAGCAAATTGAGGAAAGCCAGCGACAGATGCTGGCTTCTTTTGAGCAATCGCCAGTGGCTATTGCGATCATTAGTGGTGATGACCTTCGCTTTCGCCTGGCTAATCCCTTTTATGGGGAGTTAGTTGGCCGGAAGCCCAAAGAGTTGATTGGCAAACCCTTGCTGGAAGCCTTACCGGAACTGGTTGGGCAAGGTTTCGACCAGTTGCTCAACCAGGTAATGGCTACTGGAGTCCCTTATGTAGCTAAGGAAGTTGCCGTAGAAATTGTCCGACAGAATCAATTAGAAACTATATATGTAGATCTAACCTACCAGCCTCAGGATAATGTTAGCCATGACGCTTTGGTAGAGTTCAATGGAGTGGCTGATAAAAAGGATATTGTGGGCGTACTAGTGGTTGCTACTGATGTTACCCAGCAGGTGTTGGCAAGACAAAAAATAGAAGAAAGCGAGGAACGCTATCGAATACTATCCGCTGAATTAGATGCCCAGGTTCAGGAGCGGACCCAGCAATTGCAAGATTCTATTCAGGATCTAAAACGTTCGAATGAAAACCTGGAGAAGTTTGCTTATATCGCCAGTCATGACTTACAGGAGCCCTTGCGTAAGATTCAGCAATTCGGTGATTTGTTGAAGACACGTTATACGGGTCTATCGGGCGATGAAGGCGTTTATCTGGAGCGCATGCAGTCGGCTGCTAGCCGGATGTCGAGATTAATTCGGGATTTGCTGAGCTTCTCCCGCATTTCAACCCAGCGTGACGCCAGTGGACGGGTATCTCTGTCTGATGTTCTCCACTCGGTTCTGACGGACTTAGATCTTCGAATACAGGAAACGGGTGCCGTAGTCATGGTAGATCCTCTGCCCACTATTTCGGGCGACTCCTCGCAGCTAGGGCAGTTGTTCCAGAACCTATTGAGTAACGCACTGAAGTTTCGCCAGCCAGACCTCACGCCTATAATTCGGGTATCAACGGAGCGAGTGAGCGCGTTAAATTTGCCCGCATTAGTTAAGCCAACCCGGATTACATCTACCTATCATCGTATTGATGTATCCGATAACGGAATTGGGTTTGACCAAAAGTATGTCGACCGCATCTTTCAGGTCTTCCAACGGTTACACAGCAAAAGAGAGTTTGAAGGGACAGGTATTGGGCTGGCTATCTGTGAAAAAGTGGCTGCTAATCATGGTGGCGCTATTACGGCTACGAGTCAGCCTGGTCGGGGTGCTACATTCAGCATCTATTTGCCGGTATAAGAGGTAGTTAGTGACCATCACTACAAATAACGTAGGTAACAAAGCTAGGTTGAGGAACTAATCATAGATAACCAAAGTGCGCCTTAAAAGGAACAAAAAAACTGATTAGAATGCATTCTGGATTGATTAAGTCAATTTTATGTTTAACTTTTGGCCATTATATATAGCTAAGAGTTAAACAAACGTTCAAAATGACTAATCATCTATCCGGAGATGATTTAAGTTCATCCGATGATTTCAACCCTGAGCAGGTAGTAACTGAGTGGACAGAAGCAGTTGCCAATTTATATACTAATTACCGAGAGTTATCTGCCTATATTCACCAAGCGACAGATCCTGACCAATTAACTGAAGTAGGTGCTATTTATCTAGGTCAATGCCCTATAAATCAGTTGGTTGATTTGGTTTCTGCTATGCAGGCAACTTTAGAAGAACTGTTTCTGGATGTAAGTCAGGGAGATAAAGCCCAGAAACAGACAACGAAGGAGCAGTACAGAAAACTGGCTCATCATACATTACTGATAAATCAATTAAACAATCAGGCACAATCGCGGCTTCATTTGCTTTCGCTCTCTAGTTCATAAGGAGTAGCGGCAGATTTCAAAAAATGATTACGTGTAAGCGTTACCCTCAATGAGCAGAATCTAGCTTAATGAACAAAAAAAGCCCCAGCGGTTCAACGGCTGAGGCTTAAGAAACATAACAATCTAAAAACGTAGGTATGATCTCTTTATTGTGCAGGCTGTAACAGAAGTGGCATTATTTTTCACTTTAGTAGTGGGTAGACTACACTGGACGGAACGACGGGCAGTGTCTGCATGATAAAATTATAGTTGGATGACGTCTTTTTTGTAACATTAGACCAAAGCTGGTCGCATGTTGACCGGTTGCCCAACTCTTGTAATTCCAGCGTTGAACCGATGCGTACCCTAGCCAAAACCCGTAGTGAATTCTACTACTTTCAATCCATTATGACTCGATGGATGGACAATGATGTGTATGGACACGTCAATAATGTTGTTTACTATAGCTGGTTTGATACCGTTGTCAATCAGTTTCTAATCGTAAATCAGGCTCTTGATATACAAGCAGGCCCTGTTATTGGGTTAGTAGTCGAAACTCAGTGTTCTTATTTCAGTTCTGTTTCCTTCCCAGAAGCTATAACAGTTGGACTGGCGGTTACTCATATCGGCAATTCCAGTGTACGGTATGAACTGGCTATTTTTAAAAATGACCAGGATTATGCAGCCGCTCAGGGCCACTTCGTCCATGTGTATGTGGATCGTAATACCCGTCGTCCTACTCCCTTGCCAGAACCGCTCCGGAATATATTACAGACCATTCTTGGTTGATGGCTGGCCTTTTCGCCGGACGCATGCTTGATGACGACACTATGGGCGGTAATGGACTTGCTCAATTCCCATCCGAAACCGTAGGAAAGGCCCGTATGGTACAGATTTCAGTGGACGGTATTGGAAATTAAAATCGATTTTCCAGATTGCATCGGCGGATTCAGGGCACTCAAGTAGGGCAGATGTGAACGTTTTAAACTAGGCCCAACTTTTAATTAGTAGCCTACAACCCATTAATGCCTTTCCTGGTCAGACGAGCCTATCAAGAAGGCGTTTGACGGGTGGCTCAAGTTCAAAAAGATCGTTACCATGAAAAAAATATTGCTCCTGTTTTGCATATTCATTTCCTTGTTTTCAACCCAATCAAGGGCTCAGACAGTACAAGGCATTACCACGAACAAAGCCACTTATACCAACCCTCTAGCAGTCCAATTTGGTGATCCTTACGTTTTATACACCAAGGGTACCTACTACATGTATGGAACGGGCGGTGGTGCAGATAAAGGGTTTGCTGCTTATTCATCAATAGATATGGTGAACTGGAAGGCAGAGGGGCAGGTGTATTTTCATAATAACCGAAATGGCTGGAGCGACCCAAAAGCGAAGTGGGGCGGTGCTTATTGGGCACCCGAGGTGTATGAAGTAAAGGGGAAATATTACCTGTTTTACAGTGCACAATGGCAGGTAAATCCGACTCAGGAAGTGGAAAATTTCCGTATTGGCGTGGCCGTGTCCGACAAGCCTACCGGCCCGTTTATTGATCTGGCTAACAAACCAATTTTTGATCCTGGCTATCCTATCATTGACGCCAATGTTTTTTTTGACACCAATGGCAAAGCGTATTTGTATTTTTCGCGTTGCTGCTACAAACATCCGGTAAAAAGTGAAGTGGCCGATCTAGCCCGGCAAAAAGGATGGTTCAACGAAATTGAAGAGAGTTGGGTGTACGGCATCGAACTCAAACCAGATTTTTCAGGAGTCATTGGTGAGCCCGTTTTACTATTGAGACCACCCGTTGGCCTTAGCGATAAACAGGCCGAATGGGAAAGTCGGTCCGTTACGTCGCGCGAAGTGAACCGCCGTTGGACGGAAGGGTCGGTTGCGTTTAAAAAAGACAACACGTATTACATGATGTACTCGGCTAATCACTTCGGCGGTCAGTATTACGCCATTGGGTACGCTACGTCCAGCTCGCCATTAGGGCCTTACAAGAAAGCGGCTAATAATCCGGTAATGCAAAAAAATACCGATAAAGGGGGCTCCGTAACAGGCACGGGGCATAACAGCATTGCTTACTCGCCAGACGGCAAAGAAATGTTCTGCGTCTACCACGCAAGAACTGCCAAATCCGGCACCGAACGGGTTGTATGTATTGATCGTATGCAGGTGAAAAACGGACGTATCACGATCCTGGGCCCTACTACTACACCTCAAAAACTGCCTTCCGGCGTATCGGCCGTAGCTAATACCCATTGATGACGGTGGGAGTTGCGTCAGAACTACCGAATGGTGTTTTTCAAAACAATGACAGAGGGGCCGGTTGATAGCCATTTTTTGCCGAGTCCAGTGGTATCCCCTTGTGGTATAAAATAGACAAACGACCCCAACACAAGGTCAATATCTCCATCGGCATCCATATCGCCCGCATCCATTACGACCCATCTTCCCTTCGAGGCTTCGGGAAATGAGTAATCGTCAAATTTTAATTTCCCTTTATTTTCCAAATAGATAAAACTTTCCTCTGGATAGCGCAGGTAGTCTGGGAAAAACGAAATAGCCGCTATATCCAAGTCACCATCCAAATCATAATCTCGCACCATTGCCTTATAGGCGCCATTCAATGGGTAGAAGTACGATTGGTTGAAGTTGGATTTCCCGTCATTCAGAAAAATATAAATACCGTGATACTTCTTTAATATCGGTGTTTTGTCTGCATTGTCTCCACACGTATATACGATATCATCAAACCCATCTTTATTAAAATCGGCCAATTCAATGTGTTGAGACCCATTTAGGGGTAAGAAAGATAGCAGTCGTTTTTCCTTGAATTTGCCCGATCCTTGATTTTCATAAAGAAAAATACCCTCATCGCCCTGCGCCATAAGCACATAAATATCCAGTAGCCCATCGTTATTGGCGTCCTTAATTATCGCAGTGCTCGCGCCGGGTTTTGCACGCAGAATTTTTGTTTCATACCCCCCTTTCCCGTTATTTTCGTACCAGGCCAATTGCCCGGTTTGATTGCCAAATTCACAGGCCACTACATCCTCAAATCCATCTTTATTCAAATCACCGTATGCCATAAAAACGGGCCGACGTAACGTTGGAATAGCAATACTCTCTAGTTTATAGCCTGGCTCCGCTCCACTTTTCACCCATCTTTGCATGGCTCCATTCGCTGCATCGGTTGGAAAAACGCCCTTCCCAATCGTAGTCAGGTATAACTCGTTTGATTTCTCATAAAAATGAATAGGTGTTGAGGGCAACCTGATACTATAATTCTCCTGAAGATCGGGGGTTAGAACTGTTAAGTTATTGCGTCTACTTTTGCCATCACCAAACACGATACCTCGATTATCAGGAAGAATTTTGACCAGTGTGGTCAATGCTGGCTGATTGGAGAAGGAAGTTTCTTTGTAGCTGAAATGCTTTAGTCCTAACTTGATCTTATGATTGCGAAGGGGAGGTAAGAGGGTGTCTGGTGCATGCTCAATGTAATAGTCCACTAGTTTACGCCAATCTTCTTTTGCCAGAACTGGCCTTTCTGGAAAGATAGTGGCATCACGCACAATAGAGCCGCTTTCGCCCTCATCAAACAAACTGTCGGGTCTAATTCCGCCACTGTATATGCCCATCCGATGGCCCATAGCAGGAAGCACATCTCTCCAATTCGATTTTGCTAGTAATTCGGGGCTCACATACGCATGACACCGGCTGCAGTGCGCTATCGACAGCTCTTTTCCAGAGAGTTGCGAAGCAGGTATATCGGTAAATTCAGGTTTTTCATTTTGCTTTTTTTCCGTACATGAACTAAGCAGGTATAGTAAAATACAAAATGGGATCAGTGGTCTCATACGTAAAAAACAGAATTCGAGCGATCAATAAATAACAGACAGGGCAACTGCATGAACCGGGCTGATGATTGATGTAGTTAATTTGGTGTCTATGAACCAAACTATCCATGACCACTTTTTACAAGTTGGAGACTTTCATCAAGTTGGCAAATGTACCTATCGCCTGGCAGATATCCTGCTGGTCGGATTGTGTCTGTAGTAGTGTATGACCAAATGACCCCACCGAAATAAGCTAACCCTTTTGTGGGCTGTCTTATCAGTAGAAACTTGAGGAGTACCAACTAATCCCTGGAAGCGGTATTGGGAGGGAGTCTACGAACTAGGCTATTGCAATGCCTTTGAGTTGTTAACCACAAATTGCAACTGATTTATGAATCCCGTTTAGGAATGAGATTTCCGTAAGCCTTTTTCAAACTATTTAATTACTATCTGGATCGATGCCTCATCTACCAGGTATCAGAAAACGAACGAGTTTTGATTACTCGTCCCATTGTTTAATCTCCGAAGCTGGATTAAACTGTTTAAATTCGCTGATTAAGCCAAGATGTACTATTTGATCGGCTACATAGATATAATTACTTGCTCTGGGGAAGCGATTGGCAATAGCAAAAGCCTGAAGCCGACGGCGATACGTAAATGAACTCTCTTCTCTAAAATTAAGGCGCTGGTAGGCGTGAATGTCCATAGTCTCTCCTGATGAATAGTATATACTCCATCGCAAAATCTACGCCACTTTAAGGAAAATAATTTTGTTTTTTTTCTTAAAAATGACCGTCCAGTTGATTCTGACCGGTTTAGCTAACCAATTGACGGCTCAATCATATGAATTAAGGCGTTTTTAAGGCTATTGGGCTAGGTTGGGAAGCAAATGCCAGGCAGAAGCTCTCCTATAGGATACTGCTACAGCAGCCCATGAAAGTTAAAGTGGCCTGATTTTAGCTAGCGGCCAGATTACACTATATGGCTCTCCTATAAAGAATGAAATAGCGCAGAGACGTTAGTTGTGTAGAAAGCCGCGGGTCAACTGCCTTGTTTAGTTGCGAAGGGACAATCTGGTAAACTAGTCTTGTCAATTAGTTGAAATTCTATAGAGCTGCGTTGTTTTCTATCGTTAGTTTACTAGATAAGTGTTTCATAAGAAATTTTACTATAAATCAGGGACAGCTTGAGAGTTTCTTCGGCTTTATTTGTCACGTTGAGCACTATTTCAATAATGTGATTTCTGGTAGTTCAGTACAAAGAAATTCGTTTTTCATTCTTATTTACTTTGCTTCTGTAAGGCCAGCCCTGAAGCTCAACTATTTAGGTATTTGTTTTGTCAATTACTGTTATAAGAAAATCAATTTCACCAACTTGTTACGCTAAAACGAAGTATAGATATAAGGGAACTATATAAATACCCTCTAAAATATGCTAGTTTAGGCAGTACCGGATTAACGCTACTGATCAGGAAAGTGGAAGCTAGCAGACGGTACTCTAGCAATTTCTATTCTTATATATAATTAGTCTGTATAAATAATAGTATACAGACTATGCGTATTATATAGTATAGGCTATAGCTTATTTTGTCGTTGACTTACTAGTCTATCAACCTGACTAATTGCTGAATAAGAAAGGTAAACTGTATAGATATTGTCTATTGCAAGATTTAGCTAACTCCTGGATTTGTCTTTAAAGTAAATACGCTTTATACCATAGCTGGCCTATAATTCAATAGGCGTAGAAAGATCTCTTTCTACGCCTATTGAATTATAGTAGTAATTTAACTCCGTTGATTATCGAAGAAGGTCAACTAGAACAAGAGCTAAACCTACAATTAAAGCAATTAAACCAAGTGGCGTAGCAACGTTAAGAAGTAAAAGTATTAGGCCAATGATCGCAACAATTAAGCCAATTGTCAGAACAGATTTGGCCATTGTTTTCTCAGGAGACAAATGATTTTTTATCTTCTTATCTAATTGCTTCAACATCACGCGCTGCATGAGTGTCGTTTTTTGCGCAGAGGCAGTCTTTGATGATAAAGCAGTCTGAGCTTTAGATGATGACAATAATTCATTCACCCGATTCATTCGCTTAACTAATTTCTTGTTTGATGCCAGTGTGTTGTCGTTTCGAACATACGTTTCTAGCTGACTAACAGCCTGTTTCGCTTGTGAAATTTGTTGGGGAGCTGCCACTTCCTGAGCTGAGACAACAGGTTGTGTAGTTACTGATTCTTGTGCTAAGACTGGCTGAGTTACTTCAACTGATGGTGCCGCTACATTGGTTTGAGCCGATTTAAATTGTTCACGTGCAGTAGGTTGAAAATAAGCAACAGGACGGCTGCAAGACGAAAAGATAGCTGTGCTCATAAGAGTTGCTACCAGAAGTTTGGAGAACATTCTCATAGTAAATGATTTTTTTTAATGAATAAAAAAGGTACTATTGGTAGTAACAGCAAACTGGTTAGTTTGTTAGCTAAAAACAGAAAAAAAAGTTAATTAAAACGGACTTGTGCCATGATTATAGCCTATAAAGACAGAAGTAGAGTAGATGTAGCTTATTTAGTTTAATTACCTGCTAAAAAAGATAATTGTAAAAAGTAATATGAGAAAATGTTAATGAATTTATATTTGTTTATTAACGATGCTATGTATTCGTGCTGGCAGCTACTTAAATGCACTGTTCTGTACAAAATATTTGTTTTTTTATTGAGTTCAGACAATAGAATTACTAATTTTTATAACATATTCAAATAAGGATAGTTTATGCTATAAGTTGAAGTTAATTTATCATTAAAAGTAATAAACACATGGGCAATCTATTATACACCATTGCGGTGGTACTTATCATCATTTGGCTACTAGGTTTTTTAGGCTTTAATAGCTTCGGCATGGGTGGCATAATTCACATCCTGCTAGTTATTGCAGTTATTGCAATAATTTTGCGTCTGATTCAGGGCAGAAGCGTATAACGTATGATGCTTTCGAAGAATTATTAAGTTCATCAATAAAAAAGTCACCGTCGGTAACCATACCGACGGTGACTTTTTTATTGATGAACTTCTGGCTATATTCATAGAATTAGGGGGTTGTATTTTATAACTAATTTATAAAATACAACCCCCTAATTCTATGAATATAGCCAGATAACTACAAGATTATTCGCCTGTTTTAGTAAGCAACTAACTTATTTTTCAAGACATAGTACCTTTCTGGGCTTTATAACGAATTACGCCATGAAGAACGGGTTTTAACTTTTTTGCCAATTCATTCATGTAAATAAATCCTGCTTTTGATACCGAGGTTTTGCTTTTCTGATACCCAATAGGTACGACTTTACTATCACTTGGGTCATTACTATTGGCTTTTGAAGGTGTACGCATTTGACCGGTTAGCTTTACCAATCCGCCTGTAACCGTTAGTTGACCAACAAAAATGGCGTCTTGGTTATCAGTAAACGTATTCCCCTGCGAACTAATTAATATGCCATCGCTAGTGACTGAAAATAAGATAGATTGCTCTGTCAGCACCTTCCCAATGGCGATGTAAGCCTGATTGTCAGCTAAATTCGTAGTTATGAAGATTGTATGGGCTTCAGAAACTGGAAGAGACTGTCCTCTAGCGCGAGTAAACGTGCACAATAGTAAGGTAACTAGAAAAAGGGTTAGTGTGCGTAAATCGTGTTTCATCACATAGAACAGATAGAATCGGGAACCAGAATGCCTGGTAATTAGTCCATTACTTTGATCCTTGAGCCGGGTTAATTCGCTTGATTGGGTAGCCTTATAATCGTACTCTCCATTGAAGAAATCGAAAACCAGCGTAGGAGTACAGCAGAACACCCGATGTTTCGAGTATCGCTTCGAGCTGGTTTTGGGCGTAAATCCCTGTTTTGTAATCCTGTACCCAGTCAATTAGCGCTGCGCAGTATAAAAACAAACCGATCAGACTTCCGACAAGGATGCTAAGAATAAGTACTGGCTGCCGCATATGCGTTTTAAGGGTGGTAGGCTTCATTGAAGTATAGGTTTGGCCGTATCGAGCGGGGTGGTATCGATCTGTATAGACAATTTGTTTGCCAAAGGAATACGTAGATGGCTACACGAGTTGACTTGCTACGCTTATATGGAGCCTAATGGGCGTCTGTGCAGTGTATAACCACTTTTTGTGTTAATGTGCACGGCCTCACGATTTATTGAAAATCAGCTGGCCTATCATGCTTCGCTTAGCATGTGGGTACTATTTTCTACAGAATTGAAGGAGTTAAGGTACATGTACTATGTGCCTATCTGTTGTAAATTTACCTGAACTACTAAGATTTTTTTAGGGTATGGAAATTAGTAATCTTTATTCAGCACTTCCAACTAACCTGGCTTTGGAGATAGTGGATAAATTAATTGGCATGGATAGTAACCTACCCGCTCATGTTAAACCTCTGGTTGAATGGACGTCTGGAGATACCGAAACTAGTTGGTTAGCCTCTTTTTAGTAAGCGGTTTTTACGCGTTATCGCCTGGAGGATCGGTTATAAATCCTTAATGTCTTTTAGGGCTTTCCAGGGGACTTTCTGTTGTACAGTTGTTTTGGGATCTCCCGCACAAACCCGACATAGGTACCCGATTTCTAAAGACCAGCCCCTGTCTATATTGCCAAGTGCCAGGCGAATTTGCGTTCTTGGTGTCAGCCAGTTTACGGTTCTGAGTTCACCCACCTGAGCTACTTTTCCAGGACCATATTTTTCTGTTAACAAAGCCTCTAATTCAGCCGACGCGGCTTGTACATCTGCCTCGGTAATGGCAGGGGTTGTGTAATAATAATACGTAGCGGACAGTAGCGAATCTCCGTTGAACTCATACTCAAGGCCAACTGTCCGGGTAGCCAAGGGTACGCGCGAATAAACGACTTTGTCACGCTTTATGGAGGTAGGTTTTACGGATTCGGATTGCTTGACTTGCTTTGGCGAAAAGCCCCAGCGAACCTGGCGTACATCGGTTGTCTGCTGAGCCATAAGTTGGCCGACAGCAGTTAGTACTATTAAGAGTACACTAAGTAATCGTACGTAAGCAGTTTGCATGTTGAGTTAGTATAAACAAGCCCCGTGGCAATGCCCTGTCAGGGATAGATTTTGCAGATATCAATCAGGCCATTTCTCTAAACCTGAGGCAATGCGTAAAGCCCGTTGCACGTCCTCCCAGTAAAATCCACTATCGTAACCCGTTGACAACCGGTCGCATGTGGACAGAAAATCGTTGGCGGCATCAACATTTCCCTGCTGAGCAGAGGGTTGATCCTCATTGGGTGGTAGTTGATCGGATAGTCCCTCCATAGTTGTAAAACTAGGGTTTAGTGCCGCTGGTACGAATCAGTAGCCTAATTCTGGCGGTCGTGTTGATAGATTCTGTTATAAACTTCCAAACGGGCTAAATGATTTTATGTTCGAGGAGCTATTTGGGTTTGTACACTACGAGTTGTGCGCTAGCTGAGTTCATTTCCGGTTAGATACATAGCCTTCATGTGGTCAACCGCCGTCTTGATTTCCTGCTCAAAGTTGATAATCAGTTCACCAAGTTCCGGCGAACTGGTTTCGTTGCCTGCCAATTCCTCAATGCGTTGAAGCTCATCGAGCTGAGCCTGTAGTCCCATAATATCAACGGAGGGTTTTATTCGGTGGGCCACATATTTCGCTTTTGCATACTCTTTTGATTCATACGCTTCTCGGATCTCAGTGGCAGCAATGGGCACCTCTGTACAAAACAGTTGAATCATTTTTAGTGTAAACTCTTCGTCGCCCCGGCTGATGGCTTCCAGCTTCGTTAAATTATAGAGTGGCTTGTCCGGGCTGGTAGCAGTTAATCCGGTTACCGTGTCTATTCCCACCAGCCATTTCGTTAGTTTCTCAATCAGACTTTTCTCCTCGAACGGCTTTGCTAAAAAGTCATTCATCCCAGCAGAATAGCAGGCCTCTTTTTCGTTGCGTATAGCACTAGCCGTTAGTGCTATAATTGGAATAGTGGTGCTTATTTCTCGTCGAATAATACGGGTTGCTTCCAGGCCATCCATAACGGGCATTTGCACATCCATGAGTACGAGATCAAACGAGTCGGTTCTAAGGGTATCTACAGCAGTCAATCCGTTTGTAACCTCAACCAGATCAATTTCGTAGGGGTCAAGAATAGTTCTGACAATTAGTCGATTCATCTCATTATCCTCGACTAACAAAACGCGTTTCGACTGTAGAGCCTCGTCATTCTGAACCCCCTGTTCATCCACCAAAAGGTTTTCCGGATCACCAATTGGAAGGGATACATATACGCTTACGGTAGTTCCTTTGTGTTTTACGCTCTCCACCCGAATCTCTCCACCCATCAATTCAACTAACTGCTTGGTAATACTCATTCCCAGGCCTGTTCCGCCGTACCGGCGCCCAATACTCTCGTCTTCCTGGGTGAATTTTGTGAACAAATTCTGCTGAAAATCAGGCTCCATGCCAATACCTGTATCGGCTACGATAAGGTGAATGGCCTGTTGGTTCCCAATGGTGAGGCAGTCACACTGTACATGTACACGTCCGTGATCCGTAAACTTGATCGCATTCCCAATCAGATTAAGCAAGATCTGATTCAGTCGGTAGGGATCGCCGATAAGCACAGGTGCCAGGTCAGGATCAATGGTTGTTAGTAATTGGAGGCCTTTTTCGGTTGCATTCTGGGTCATAACCAGTGCCGCACGCTGTAGTAAATCGGCCAGATCAAAACCGATATGCTCCAGGGCAAGCTGGCCTGCTTCTATTTTAGAAAAGTCTAAGATGTCATTAATAATGACCAGCAGATTGCTGGCCGCGGTATTGATCATGCTCAAAAAAAACTGCTGATGATCGGTTAGGGTTGTTTTGGCCAGTTGTTGCCCCAGGCTCAGGATTGCGTTCATTGGCGTACGAATCTCGTGACTCATGTTGGCCAGAAAAAGCTCTTTTGCGTGGGATGAATGTTCTGCTTCCTGCTTGGCAATCCGAAGTTCGGATTCGAGTTGCTTTTGCTTGGTGATGTCCAGGTGAATGCCGGTCGAGCCAATTACTTCTCCTGTATCCGAATAAAGGGGTGCTCCACTAACCAGCCACCACATGGCTTCGCCCTGTTTGTTTTTAACAGCTACTTCATAGGCATCCATGACACCCTTCAATCGGCTATCATTTTTTTCCTTCATGACCTGAATATTCTGGCCTTTGAGCAAAATATCCGTTGCTATCTGCCCGATCAGTTCATTGGGGTCATAACCGCTCATGGTACAGAAACTCTGGTTCGTATACACGATGCGTTCGTCCAGGTCAACCTCAATCAACCCCAGATTCATATTCTCAATAATCCGCTGGTATTTTTCGTTCAGGTGAACGGCAATACCTTCGGCGCGTTTCCGCTTCGTAATGTCTGAATATTTCCAGAGGTGACCGGCGTACACACCGTCTGTAAAAACGGGGATATAGTCTCGCTCAAAAATGCGCCCATCCGCCAGTTCCAGTTCTTCGCCAATAACCGGCTGTTGATCTGCCAGGAGCTGATTTACCCGGTTTACAAACCAGTCTGGATTTTTGAAGAAATCCTTACTTTGTTCGGCCATTCCAGAGCAGTCCATGCCTTTTAGCTGATCGGGCGTTACTGGTAACGAGAACAGGTCGCAGAAATGCTGATTGACAAGCCCAATTGTCCGGTGCTCATCTTCGAGCAAAATGCCTTCCTGTAAATCGGCGATTAGATTGGCTAACCGGCTTGCCTGTAAGCGTACTGCCTCCTCTCGGCGTTTCTGGGCGGTAATGTCCGTGGTGGTTCCAATCATCAGCAGGGGTCTTCCGTCTGCCGAACAGCTAAACAACCGCCCCCGATCCAGAAAATACCGGTACGATCCATCTTTACCCAGAAGCCGATACGCGATACTATGGCTTGCCCACTGGTCAGGCGGGGACTGATCCAGGTCTGGAATGAGGGCCAAATCCCGGTCCATCGGATGTAGCAACTCGCTCCAGCCTTGAACTGTATCGGGAACTTCGTCAACGCTATAGCCCAGAATTTCGCGGTATCTGGGCGAGCGGAAGATGGCTCCAGTTTGCAGATTTAGCTCCCATATCGCGTCGCCAACGCCTTCCAGCGCAAACTTCCAGCGTTGTTCAATTAGCGCCATTTCAGTTTGCTGTTGGGCAATCGTGGCCTCCAGTTGTTGCTTTTCGCGTCGAAGCTGTTCGTTTTCCTGACGTAATGTTAGTGAAGCCAATGGCTCGGGTAGGGCAGAGGGGTGGGCATTTTCCATGCGTATATTGATTCAAGATTCCGCTAAAACTAGATTCTCAGGATTCTATGGAGTTAACTTTTTCTTTTCAGAACAACAGCATCCAGAGAACCCAAAGAATCAAAATGACCAAATTGGTCGAGTACTAGCGGTTTGCTTCAGGATAAAGTGAGTTCATTAGTCTGAAGCATTTTGTAAATGGTGGATTTGCCGATATCCAGCTTCTCGGCAACCAGCACCACATTGTTGTCGTATTTTTTTAGGTAGGATTTAATCACCTGTAGCGTATAATCCCGCAGGGTCTTATCGCCGGAGTTTAAGGAGATGTCCTCTGTGTCGGAAGCCAGCAGAATGTCTTCCGGCCTGATTTCCGTTCCGTCGCATAGCACAGCCGCCAACTCCATAACCGACTTCAGTTCCCGTACGTTACCAGGAAACGGATAGTGCATTAATTTGTCGGTGGCCTGAGAAGAAATAGCCATGAAGGGGAAGTTATTGGCTTTGCAAAAGTCATCCAGAAAAAAGCGCGCTAACACCATGATATCGGTTGGGCGATCGCGCAGCGGGGGCAGGGCAATAGGAAGGCCCAGAAGACGATAGTACAAATCCTCCCGAAATCGACCTTGCCTGACCTCTTCCAGTAAATTTTTGTGAGACGCAATCACCAGCCGAATATCCAGCGTTATTTTTTCGCTGCCCCCCACCCGAACAAGCTCTCGTTCCTGTAACACCCGCAGCAGCTTGCTTTGCAGGGTCAAGTCCAGTTCGGCAATCTCATCCAGAAATAGAGTCCCTTTATTGGCTTCTTCAAACCGCCCGATTTTCCGGGAAATGGCACCTGTAAATGCCCCTTTTTCGTGCCCGAATAATTCACTTTCTGCTAAACTGGGCGGAATAGCTGCCATATTAACGGCAACAAATGGCTTTTTCCGGCGATCAGAATGATAATGAATTGCTTTGGCAACCAGTTCTTTTCCGGTTCCGGTTTCGCCTGTAATGGATATATTGATGTTTGTTCGAACGGCTTTTTCAACGAGCGTAAACACCTTCCGAATCGCTGGGCTGTTTCCTTTTATAATCGAGCTGAAGTCATATTTCTGCCCCAGTTCTTCGCGTAATTGTTCAATCTCCTGCTTCAGGTTTTGATTTTCCCGAATCTTAAGAATGGCGTTCCAGAGCAGATCTTTTGTTCGATCATCCTTCACTAAATAATCGTGAACACCTGCCTGGAGCAGACTAACCGCCGTTTCAACATCTTTCTGACCACTAATCACAATCACCGGTGTATCAGGTAATTGTTCGTGAATACGCCGGAATAACTCAGCTCCGTTTGTATCCGGTAAGGAATAATCGATCGTGATCAGGTGGGGTGTACAGGTTCTGAGGTACTTCAGACAGCCCTCCCCGGTTGCAAATCGGTAGAGTTCATAATCAGGATTAAGGGATAGATGGTACTTAAGTACTTCACCATACCAGGGATCGTCCTCAACTATAAAAATACGGTAGGTATTAGGCTCATTCATGGTACAAGTTAGCTTACTATTAGTGTAGATATTGGCAAGTTGGGAATATTTATTGTTACCAATAGTAATGTTGATTTGACTAATTGGAATTTCAATTTATATAAAAAGGCAATTTGAACTACTAAATTACATGAATTCGATAGAATGAGCCGTAGTTACTTTATTACCAGGGTTTTACCAGGGCGGTAGATTTGCAAAAAGGCCGCTGGCAAACTGACGTAAAGACTTCCTTTGGTAACGCAATCTGTGAATAGGAAAACTGGTTCCAGCGATGCAGATGATTTTGATCAGGTTCTACAGCCTAAGTCGTGCCAACTAGTTAAATAGCTTCTATGGAGCTATTTAAGTTGGTTTTGCAACTACCTGTTTCCAGATTCTGGACAGTTTTTCCATTTCGTGTAGTACGGGCAGTGTGGATGGGCAGTGTTCAATGGTTCTTTGTTTTTCCAGAAAATAGACTTCATTTCCAGATTGTGGAATGAGTGTATCTGGAATTGTGAGCTAAAAGGCTTATTGTTAATTACTTATCATGGTGATTTTGATTGGTCTCTATTTTGTGTGTAACCAGTATTTGCGCAAAACGCACGCCAATAACTTTCTCTATGATCGTCTCAATTGTTCAGTTTAATGAAAATGTCTGGTCGAAACACACGATTAGTCAGTCGTTGGAGGATGCACAAGCGCAACTTGTTTTATGCTTCGCAGCTAAAGAAATTTTACAGTCCGATTCCATATTTGACACAGTCCGCGCTAAATTTCCCAATGCAGCCATCGCATTATGCAGTACCGCGGGAGAAATTTACCATGATATTGTCCAGGACAATACGCTGATCGCCGTAGCTATTCAGTTTGCCGATACCCGGATTGTAACGGCATCCGTCAATATCCGCGATTTTAATACAAGCTTCGACGCTGCCCAACGGCTGACCGAGCAATTGGAACGAGAAGACCTGGTCTACATGCTTGTCTTGTCGGATGGTGGTCTGGTAAATGGTAGTGAACTGGTAAAAGGCTTACAGGCAGGGGCTGGAAACGTTTTAGTAACGGGTGGTTTGGCTGGGGATGCCGCCAAATTCAACTCCACGCTGGTTGGCTTAAATCAACAGCCTACGGAGGGTACCATTGTGGCAATTGGCTTCTATGGCCAAAAGCTGGTGGTTACCCATGGCTCAAAAGGGGGATGGGCTATGTTTGGTCTGGAAAAGGAGATAACCCAGTCAGAAAGCAACGTATTGTATGAAATTGATCATGAGAATGCTTTAGGGATTTATAAAAAGTATTTGGGGGATGATGCAGAAAATTTACCCGGCTCGGCTTTCTACTTTCCGCTTGCTGTAACCATCCCTGATTCCGATAAACCCGTAGTTCGCACGATTCTCTCCATTGATGAAGACAGAAAACGCATGACATTCGCTGGCGATGTACCTGTGGGTTCTAAAGTTCGCTTTATGAAAGCAAATTTTGATAAACTCACGGCAGCTGCTGCAACCGCGGCTCAGCAAACCAGCTTACCCAACGAGCAGAAACCGGATTTAGCCTTATTAATTAGTTGTGTTGGCCGAAAGCTTATTTACGGTCCACGTATTGATGAGGAAGTTGAATTGGTTAGCGAAACACTGGGTAAGCAGGTACCACTTGTGGGTTTTTATGCCAACGGGGAGATTTCTCCTTTTAATGAAGGTGGCCCGTGTCAGTTGCACAACCAGACAATGACAATTACGTCCTTTTATGAACTTCCATAAACTATTGTCGAAGCAGGTCCAGCGCCATTTACCCGAGGAACTTCGGAGCAATCCTGCTATGGGTAAATTCCTGGATGTGATCAGCGAGTCGTATAGAGCGCTGGAACGGGATCGGGAGTTGGTGGAGCGCGCATTTACCATTAGCGAGTGCGAATACGTAGAGATAAATGATAAACTCAAGCATGAAATTGACCTGAAGAAACGATCGGTCGAAAAATTAAAAGAAGCCGTTAGCACTATTTCCGGTGTTGATACGCCCCACGATTCCAATGATTTGCTCGGCATTGCCCGAGTCCTAAGCCAGCAGGTCAGCAAACGAAAAAATGCCGAGGAGGTATTTACCTCCTTAATTGCCAACATGCAAAGTGGGGTATTGCTGGAAGATGAGAACCGGAAAATAGCGTTTACAAATCAGGTTTTTTGCGATTTGTTTGGCATTACGGCTCCTCCCGAGCTACTGCAGGGCATGGACTGCACCCATACCGCCGAACAAACAAAAGGACTATTCAGAAACTCAGATGCCTTTGTTGAACGGATCAATACCATTCTGTTACAACAAAAGTTAGTGACGGGTGAGATCCTGGAGCTTGTTGACGGAAGTGTACTTCAACGGGATTACATCCCCATTTTTATCGATCAGAAATACAAAGGTCACCTATGGAGCTATACTGATATTACCGAGCGGAAACGGAACCAGGATGCCCTTGAGCAAAGCGAATTGAAGAATCGCTTAATTATGAATGCGGCTCTGGATGCCATTGTGACCATTGATCGGGCCGGACTAATTACGTTCTGGAACCCTCAGTCCGAGAATATATTTGGCTGGAAGGCCGCCGAAGTGATTGGTAAACGATTGTCGGACATCATTATCCCGGATGTACATCGAACTGCCCACGAGCGGGGAATGGAACGCTACAAAAAAACCGGACACGGGCCTGTGATGGGGAAACAAATGGAGTTGCCCGCCATTAACCGGGAGGGAAAAACGTTTCCTATCGAATTATACATCATACCGGTTAAACAGGGCGACGATGAGTTCTTTTGCTCCTTCATACGGGATATTTCGGAACGCAAAAAGACGGAGGAGAAACTGGAACGGCTATCGATGGTAGCCAGTGCGAATAAGAACGGAATCGTTTTTGTTGGGCTTGATCGAAAAATTTTCTGGGCCAATGAAGGATTTAGTAATCTTACCGACTATAGTAATGCCGAAATAATTGGGAAAACACCCATTGAGCTTTGTAAAGGGCCATTTTCTGACCGTGCCAGCCTGAGAACGATGATCGAATCGTTTGATAAAGGGATTCCCTTTGATATTGAAGGAATCCATTATAAAAAAGATGGGACCTGGTTTTGGGGCCGGACGCAGGGGCAGCCGGTGGTAAATAAACAGGGAGAAATTACGCACTACTTTTCCATGATTGAAGACATTTCCGCCGAAAAAGTAGTGCAGCGGAAATTGAAAGAATACGAAGAGCGCTTACGCATGGCCCTAACCAACGTGGGCGACAATTACTGGGAACACGACTTCATAACGGGTAAAACCTACTTTTCCAATCCCGGTACAACGTTGCTGGGTTTTCAACTGGAAGAGTTTACGAATGTGGCAGACTTGTGGTGGAGCCGTGTCCATCCGGACGATAAATCGATTTTAGAAGCAAACGACAGACAGTACAAAGCCGGATTGATTACCAATCATCACAATGAATACCGTATGATTCATAAGGATGAAACGATTCACTGGGTACTCGATCGGGGCGTTGTTACAAAAACGGATGAGGAGGGTAAGCCGCTTAAAATAATTGGCACCCATATTGACATTACCCGACAAAAAGAGCTGGAGTTAGAACTCACCTACGCAAAAGAAGTAGCCGAAGAATCCACTAAAGCGAAGGAATTATTTCTGGCGAACATGAGCCATGAAATCCGGACTCCCATGAACGCTATTATGGGTATGGCGAATCAGTTGACGAAAACGTCGCTGACGTCGGATCAGCTGTTTTATCTGAACACGATCCAGTCCGCCACCGATAATCTATTGATTATCATCAATGATATACTTGATCTGTCGAAAATTGAAGCCGGTAAATTATCCCTTGAACAAATAGGATTTGAGCCCAAACTGGTGGTAGGCAAGGCCATGCAGGTGATGATGCATAAGGCCCAGGAAAAGGGATTGTTATTCACGAATTCATTTTGCGACAGTCATTTGTCGCCGATTTTAATTGGCGATCCTTATCGGATTACGCAGGTTCTGCTCAATCTGATCTCCAATGCCATCAAGTTTACCCATAAAGGAAGTGTCGATATCCGCTGCCAGGTCATTCAGGAAAATGAAGACGAACAGCTTATTGAAGCAACCGTTCAGGATACCGGAATAGGCATGGATGAGTCCTTCTCCCAGAATCTATTTCAGAACTTCAGGCAGGAAGATGAGTCCGTTACCCGGCGGTTTGGAGGTACTGGCTTAGGTCTCAGTATCAGCAAAAATTTAGTTGAACTGATGGGCGGCACCGTGCAGGTGGAAAGTAAAAAAGGAGTAGGGACGTCGGTTTCGTTTCGTATTCCGTTTCGGAAAGGAAGTCAGGAAAACTTACCTGTACGGGAAGTTGAAGAGACAAATACGGCTATTCTTGCTGGAAAACGAATTCTGATGGCCGATGACAATGGCATGAATCGCCTGGTGGCATCTACTATATTAAAAAACTATGGTGCCCTGATTGAGGAAGCGGAGAACGGACGGGAAGCGGTTGAGAAAATACGGCAACAGCATTTTGATCTTGTGTTGATGGATATCCAAATGCCGGTGATGGATGGAGTAGAAGCCACCCATGAAATCCGGGCCACCTTAAGTGACCAACTACCGGTTATTGCCTTAACGGCTTTTGCGGTGAAAGGAGATAGCCAGAAATTTATTGGTGCCGGTATGAGTGATTACTTATCCAAACCCTTTGAAGAAACTCAGTTGCTTGCGGTCGTGGCCAAGTGGCTTGGCAAAGTGGAAATTCCAGCTCCGAAACCAGAAGATGAAGGTAACGTCTTAGAAGTGGCTCCCTTATATGATCTGTCTAAACTTAAACGCCTGGCCAGGGGGGATGAGTCATTCATCACTAAAATGATCAACTTATTTGTTGGATATGGCCCTGAGTCGGTGAACGAAATCAAAGAGGCTTATGCCATCGGCGATTTCGAAAAAATAAGTAAGACGGCCCACCGCATGAAACCGTCGCTGGATAATTTAGGCATTACATCCTTGACGGAAACAATCAGGACCATCGAAGCAAAAGCCGACGTATATGGTGCATCGGAACAGTTGGAACAACTGATTGATAAACTGGACAAGGTGATTACCAAGGTTGTCAACGACCTAACATCAGGCCTCTGACCAGAAGGCAAGGTCATGCAGGAGTAGTTTCTGGGCCGACACCGCTTGGGTTCGATTCAGCCAGTACGTCAGGGCATCGTTCCAGGTGGTCAGTTGCCAGTCTGTCTGCTGATGCCATTCCTCCTGACGACTATAGGCCGAGAGATGATGCGTGATGGTATGAACCAGATACAGCATTTCGGACAGGTTCGTATCAATTGGGTGGCGCTCCCGAAATAACTGCCATTCGGGCTGGTTCAAGGTAGCGTCGATCTGCTGCCGGATAACGCCATACCCTTTGTGTTCAATCAGCGTGGTTGATTGATAGAGGAAATGAAAGAGGTCATACAGGCCCGGTAACTCCGCCTGATAGAGTGCCCAGTCTACAACACACAACCGATCTCCCATCAATAACGCGTTTCTGGGCGTAAAATCGCCATGGGCAGCCGCCAGCGGAACCGCTGATTGCTCATTGATACTGCGCATTAGCTGCTCCAGTTTAATAAGCAGGCTGACGGGAATTCGGGGATCGTTGGTTATCCATAATTCCGAAACCGTTTCACGAGCTTGCAGCCAGAAATCGGTCTGTTGTAACAGTTGGGTGTGCCAGTTCCGGCTAACCAGTTCCTGTAAGGCACCACTGGGGAAATCGGCCAGCTGGGTTGTTTGCCGACCATCAGCCAGCCCCATATCTTCCTGAATCAGAACAGCGCCTGAATAGGATTTTAGTCGTGGGGTTTCCAGTTCCAGGAAGGGTACCCGTTGCACCTGCCGGAGCGCCAGTGCTTCCTGACGCAGGGTATTGGTTGCGGGCGAAGTCAGCGCGATTTTCAGAAAGTAGCTTTTTGAGGAACGGGTGCTGTACCAGAGCACAAGCTTACGATTCGGGCTGGGCGTACCCATAAATAATGCCCACCGGTTTAGCTGGCTACGGCGAAAAAGCTGATAGCCAGCGACAGTTGTGTAGAGAATGAGACGATCCTGCGCAACCAAACGCCCTAATTTTAGCCGGAACAGCAGCCTGACCAGCCAGATAAATACCTGAGCCCGTTGACTACCAACCTGGTAAAATCGTAAAAAATCCGGCTGATCCGCACCTACTGGCCAGATCCAGCGAATGCTGCCATCTGGGTTACGGTACAGATAACAGGAAATGGAACAGGTAAAGTCGGGTGTAGGTGTTGCTGATACTGGAAGGCCGATAGCGCCTAGACCTGTCTGCAACCGCTGACTATCTGCTTGGTAAACATACGTGCTCATGCAGTCGGGAGTTACCAGTTTTATGCCAGCGCTGCAAATAGCCTCTGGCGGGCTCTATTCGATAATTTCGCGCTCAGGCTGTTCCAGTTTATGGAAATTCTCTCTGGAAACTGGAAACTGGTCTGGTGATGACTTGACCCCATCCGGCTGTTTGTGAGCATGCCATATAGCCTGATAAAGCTGATTGAAACGCTAATCAGGTACAGAATCTGATGCTGTTGAAGGATGCGGGCTGATGCGTAGAAACGAGGTACAACTCCACCATGAATTTGCACGATAATCTTATCCTTTCGGGCAAGGATCGCCTGTGTCCATAACGGCTCCACCTGAAACGGATTTCGACTGGCTTTAAATAGTTGGGTCGTGTAGGTTCGTTTGGGGTAATCGTGCGCCAGATTGACCGAAAATCCCCCAGACTTCAACGGCAAGGCCTGCCTGTTGCTGCTGGGTCGCCAGTTCATGCACTACGTTGTCGATGCCGTTCATTCCGGCCGCATTAGCCTTGCCCGAATAAGATGAATGAATTCCATATGAGTAAACCGTACAACAGCTTGCTTGAGAAATACGAATTCGAATATCGAATGATGGTGTCAATCAGTTAAGTAGTTGATTGTCAGTATATATTGGAGTGGTTAGTGCTGGTTTCATTTATGCCGTGGCATCTTTTTCCAAAATATGGAAAACTGCTACTCAATCGGGTTAAATGGGGACCGGAATGGCGGGAGGCAGTGTCTCTATAAGGACGGGGTTACACGAAACAATCTTCTTTAACAAAATCTTAGTGAATTACCTGCCTATACCGGCAGGAGGAAGTAGTCAAACAAGTTGAGTCATGCCTAAAGCCATCAAAGGAACGGTATTTTATACTCTTCCAGAAGCAGCTCAGGAATTGCACATTACGGTTGGTCGGTTGAAAAGCTATCTGGATCAAAACCGGTTAACCAGTGAACGAATTGGCAGATCGGAGTTTATCCGCGAACAGATTTTACTCGCGTATCTGGCCAAACGAAGGTTGTAAGTAGCCTGTGCTACAAATTGCCACGACAAAACAATAGCCAGTCTATATTGCGTTCTGATACAGGCTGGTTATTGGGTATTAGTTACTAAATCCGGGTGAATAGGTTGGCAATCACTACATGAATCAATAACTTTCTCTCATACATTTAAATGACAACAACAATTGTAGTGGCCGGTGGAACCGGGGATCTCGGCGGTCGGATTACTAATGCATTGCTCGATAAAGGTGCCGATGTGCGTGCGTTGGTTCGTTCTACTACCGATCCCGCGAAGGTGGAAAAACTTGTGGAACGGGGTGTGCAGGTTGTCTGGGTTGACTTATCGGATGTGGCCGGACTTGCCCAGGCGTGCGTGGGGGCCTCCTGTGTAATTTCAGCCTTGCAGGGCTTGCGCGACGTAATCGTAGATGCCCAGTCTGCCCTGCTCGATGCGGCACTGGCGGCAGGGGTGCCTCGCTTCATTCCGTCCGACTTTTCAAGTGACTTTACAAAACTGACCGTTGGCGACAACCGAAACTTCGATTTGCGTCGGGAATTCAATGCGCATCTGGATACAAAGCCGGGTATAGCAGGTACATCGATTCTGAACGGGGCTTTCGCGGAGTTGTTAACCTACAACATTCCATTTCTCAATTTTAAGAAAAAGCAGGTTGGTTACTGGGAACGTGCCGACTGGCGGGTGGATTTTACGACTATGGATAATACCGCAGCTTTTACGGCCGCAGCTGCGATGGACTCTGCTACTCCAAGAGTTCTGCGCATTGCCAGTTTTCAGATTAGTGCCAATGAGCTGGCCGCGGTTGCCAGGGAAATAACGGGAGAGGATTTTACGTTGGTGCGAATGGGTAGCCGGGATGAACTGGCGGCCTACAACAAACGTGAACGGGCAGCGCATCCCGAAGGAGAACAGGACGTGTATCCGGACTGGCAACGGGGTCAGTACATGCACAGCATGTTCAGCGTCCAGAACGACCCGCTCGATAACGACCGTTACCCGGATATACACTGGACTCGTGTTCAGGAAGTACTGGCAAAACGCCGATAGAAGATAGGAAATAACTCATTATATGGCTGCCCTTACGCTTTGGTGATCATCCGGTCGAAAACGGCTCGCTGTGCTTTCATAGACGCCACTTTATCGGCCGGATTGGTATGGCATTCCAGAAGTACCCAGCCTTTATAATTCAGTTGAACCAGGTTAGTCAGCAGGTCCTGATAGGGATAGTCGGTCCGGTCCAGTTCACGAACGTGGCAGGTAGCGCCCAGCCGATCTTTTACTAAGTTGAAGTTGGATTGGAACCCCTTACCATTGAGGTCTTGCGGGTTGCAATTCCAGCAAATGCTGGCATTTGGATGGTTGGCCACATCCATAATCCGTTTCGTCATTGGCAGTTCCTGGGTCTCCTCCCCGTGCACTTCCAGCCGAATCTGCTGCCCGAATTCAGCGCCATATCGGGCCAGTTCGTTTAGCGATGCGCCGATTTGTGCGACCGTTTTTTCGGTCGGGACCTCTTTATGAAGGGCGTTGGGTTTCACTTTTACACCCGATCCGCCCACATCGGCACTCAACCGAATAAACTCTTTTGCCCGTTCAATCGATGCGTTCAGCTGGCTTTGATCTACATAATCAAATTGCTGGTTTGTGCCAAGCCCAACGAGTTTAACCGGGCTGTCGGTAAATTTCTTTTTGACCTCCAGCCGTTGTGCTGCATTCAGCTCGGGCATGACGTTATGGGCGTGCTCCACGCGCAGTTCTACACCGAGAATGTTTGTATCCGCGCAATTTTTAATCAGCGTGGATAAATCCCAGTCTTTACCCCATAAATAGGTGACGAATCCCAATTTGATTCCTGATTTGTCCCGTGTGGATTCACTGGCAAAAGTTGGTCCCACCAGCATAGAAGCGCCAGCCAGCAGGGAAATCTCTTTCAGGAATGTTTTTCTGTCGATAACTGACATAGCCATTGGATGTACAGGTTGAAACCTCCTGAAATAGGCAAGACTCAGGTGCCTGGTTGTACATCTGGTAAAGTTGGTCAGCCGCTATTGTTACTTGCCGGGGCTCCTTAACTATCCGGCTCTGTGATCGGGAAGTACAACGTGAACGTTGCTCCTGCTCCCTCGCGGCTATGGGCAACAACGAGGCCATGGTGATTGGTCATCACTTTGCGAACAATAGCCAGGCCAATACCCGATCCTTTGTACGCACTACTACGGCCGTGTAGCCGTTCAAACGCGCCGAAAATCTTCTCTCGATACGCTTCATCAAAGCCAATTCCCTGATCACGTACCTTAATTTGCCAATAGTATTGCCCTGGTAAGCCCGGCAACCGAACATCGGCGGGTAGTTCGGTTCGTCCCTTTTTCTCGCTTGTGATCCTGATGTGCGGTGCCTGGCCTGGTTTGCTAAATTTTAGCCCATTGGAGATCAAATTCTGAAATACCTGGCGTAGTTGCAATGCATTACCCATCAGTGTGGGTAGGTTGCCAACCTCTATGGATGCTCCTTTTTCCTGCACCGCCAGTTCAAGATCAATGAGAACCTCCTCAACAAGTTTGGGTAACTCCACTAGCTGATGTCTTGTGTCATCACCTTTTGACAGCCGGGAGTAGTCTAATAAATCCCGAATGAGTGACTGCATACGCTCGGTTGTCGATTGCATTTTCTTGAGTAAGTCGACTCCTTTACCAAGAGCAGTACCATATTGATCGACTAAGGCAGTACTAAACAACTGTATTTTTCGGAGGGGTTCCTGCAAATCGTGGCTGGCTACGGAGGCAAATTGCTCAAGGCTGGTATTCGACTCCCGAAGTTGCTGTTCAATTTGCTTACTTTCTGTAATGTTCATAAACGTGACCACCACATTATCCCGATCATGGCGAACGGCCGATATTTGAAACCAGCCCTCTAAGCCTAACTCATCTCGGTAGGGTTGGGTCATTTGTTCCGGCTGACCTGTTTCCACTACGCGTACATACGAGTCGAAAAAACCATTTTCCTTATTACCCGGAAATTTTTCCAGCAATCGCTGACCAATAACTTCCTCGGGCTTTAAGTTTGTGCTACTCAGAACGGCCTGGTTGGAAAACTCAATCAGGAAATCAATGATCTGTCCGGTTTGGTCGTCACGAACGGCTTTCATGTAAAAAATACTGTTGAGCGATGCATCCAGTGTAGCACGGAGCTGTTCCGCTTGTCGCTGCAGTTTCAGCTGCTCCGCTGGAATACCGAGGAAATTGACCATAATCCCATCGCCCTGTTTACGCACCGACAGGGTAAACCAGTCCATACCGTTGTCGTTTCGAGAGGGGTGATAATCTTCACCCTGGTACGTCTGGCCGGTTTCGACCACCTCTATGTAGTGGGCAAATAGTACCAACTGGACGAATTGAGGAAATAGCGTTAGCAAGGTAGTGGCTTGTAATTCTTCGACCGAAGAACCAATCCACTTCTGAAACTGGGTATTTACAAGCGTAATGCGAAAGTCGGTGATCTGACCAGTAGCTGGATCGCGCACAGCTCTGGCTACATAGGTATTTGTAAGTGAAGTCTCTACGAGTGTCTGGAGTAACTCAGACGATTCATCGGTAAAGCGTACATTCATACAGATGGTAATGAATAGCTTAGATAGCTAATTGGCAGATTTTCAGGTGTATGATTGAGTTCTACTGGTATAAGAAGGGTTTAATTAATCACCCGCCATTATAGAAAATCTCGTTGATTCCGTTATCATGATGGTAAGTGCTAACCCTAACGTATGTAGGCTCATCTGAACGATACTATTTGTGGGGTATAAATGTTTATACATGTAAAAAAATTGTTATAATTATTTGGTAAACCGAGTACGGATTGTCTTGTCTTTATAGCTTTTTGTAAAGCTGGTGTCACCTTTTTGTAATCAGGACCGTATGCTCACTTATGGCCTCTCTTTTAGCCAAAGCGATTAAAGGCAGAGTTTGACTACCAATAAACAAACTCAACGCACAGTTATGAAAAAGGCAATTATGATGGGAGCGCTGTTTCTTGCGGTAGCGAGCTTCAGTGCACAGGCACAAACAACCTCGGGCAGCGGAACGGGGAACGGAACGAATGGATCGGCTGCTCAAAATGGGGCAACGGATACGACGGGCAGATCTAATCGGTCAGGTACCAGAGGTAATCGGTCGATGAACAGTAATTCCAGCTCTAATGGCACTGCTGGTCAGAACAGTAACTCTATGTCGAATCAGTCAGATAACCAGGGGAAAGGCCGGATGAACCGGAAAATGAAACGGAATAGCAATCGCATGAATAGCGATTCAACGTCTACCTCTACGAGTGGCAATCCGCCACGGTAGTCAGGCACATGAATAGCCTATCATTGAAAAAGGGATCCAGTTAGGTTGAAACCTGACTGGATCCCTTTTTTTGTTTGGTAAGTACTTGTATGTGAGTGAGATATGTTGCTTATTGTTTAGTAGGCTGCGTCTTGATCGCTGCCCCGTCTGCAATGTCTTCACTGCCTGTTTTTAAGATAACATCACCTGCTTTTAAATCACCGAAAACCTGCGTCTGGCCAACGGTATCATCGCCTTTTTGCACGGTTGTCCGAATGGCTTTCCCATCAACCACTTTCAAAACAAAGGTGCGATCCAGGGTGCTGACTACAGCCGATTTGGGAACATATAAACTGCCCTCCCGAGTAGAGGTAACAGGTAATCTTGCCGAGGCAAACATACCTGGTTTTAACAGTCCGCCTTTATTCTGAAAATCAATCTCGACCAGTTCTGAACGGGTTTCAGGACGAACACTATTGGCGATACGGTTGATTCGGCCAGTAAAGGTTTGGTTGGGAAAACTACGTACGGAAAACTGTACCTGATTCCCCCGCCGAATATCGCCCAGATAGGCTTCTGGAACGGCAATCCGTAACCGCAGTCGATCAAGTTGTTTGATCTTGAGCATGGGCACACCATTCTGCCCGCCCGGCCCCACAAATGCACCGGGCGAAAGCCGTCGATCAGTAATCACACCAGTAAAGGGGGCAATGATTTTTAAATAACTCACCAGTTGCTGAACTGAACTATAATGGGCGTTTGCGGCTACAACGCCTAAACTATCTGAAACAGCCTTGGTGCGGGCAGCATCCAAGTCGACGGGCGAAATAGCACCCAATGTACGGCTGGTTCGTAGCACGCGCAGGTAAGTGCCTTTACTGGCGCCATAGACTGCTTCGGCTGCTTTGACTTTGGAGAACGCTTCGGTCAGATTAGCTGTGAGTTCGGGGGCTTCCAACTCGGCCAGCACCTGACCCTTCTGCACCTGATCGCCAATATCGACGTGCAGTGCCTTTACGTAGCTACTCACGCGGGGGTAGAGATCGGTTTCGTAATAACTTTCCAGTTCACCCGGCAGATTCAACTCCGATGCCGGGCGGGACGCAGTTACGCGGATGGCGTCATACCGAATTTCTTCGTTAGCCGGAGCCTCGTCCATTGGACTCTTTTCGGCCGACGAATTGCCGCACTGGCTCATCAAAAAGCCCGTACTGGTAATGGTCAGCAGGAATAAACCACGTCGGAGAACAGCATATATAGTCATGGAATTGAAGGCTGGTTAGTAGGTAAGACTGGGTTCGGAAGGTTCGATCAGCGTAATTGCGCTACCATCGTAGACCGTGCTGGTTGGGTCATCCGGGTCGAGGGAGGGTGAGTCGAAGGTCGTTTTACGCTGAATGGTGGAGAAGACGACAGGTAAGACCAGCAGGGCTGCTAGGGTAGAAAAGAACAGGCCACCAATGACGGCCCGGCCCAGTGGTGCCGTCTGCTCGCCCGATTCGCCCAGACCGCTGGCCATGGGAATCATCCCGGCAATCATGGCCAGGGCAGTCATTAAAATTGGCCGTAATCGGGATGCACCCGCCACGCGAGCTGCGGATCGGGCATCCCGGTAGCGTAAGCGCAGGGTTTCTGCATTGGTCACCAGCAATAACGCATTGGCTACAGATACCCCCACCGACATAATGATACCCATGTACGATTGCAGGTTGAGGGTTTGCCCGGTTATCAGTAACAGCGTGAGTGAGCCAGCCAGCACGGCGGGTACACTAACCAGAACAACACTGGCCACTTTGAAGGACTGATAGTTGGCAGCCAGCAGCAGAAAGATGACGACAATAGCCAGCCCTAGCCCAAATTGAAGGCTACCCAGTGTTTCCTGAAGTAACTGCGCCAACCCTCGCAACTCAACGATTGATCCTTTAGGCGGTTGTCCGGCGGCAGCAATGGCGGCCTGAACATCGCGCGTGGCGGTTCCCAAATCGTTATTGTTGATATTGGCCGATACTGTGATGATGCGTCGGGGGCCAATGCGGTCATACTGACCCGGTACGGTTGTTGGCTTAATGATTGCCACATCGCCCAGCGTAGGTCTAAGTTGCCCTTTTACGAGTGGAATCGCCTGGATATCAGCTACCGATTTCATCTGCTGTTGCTCCAGCTGGATTTGTACCTGATAAGCAAAGCCTTTGGATTGATCAAGCCAGAGATTTTTGGCCGTAAACCGGCTCGATGATGTAGCCGCCACCAGCGATTTGGCAATCTCATCGACACTGAGACCCAGTTGAGCGGCCCGCTCCCGGTCAACCTGAACCGTAACGGTTGGGTAACTTAGGGGCTGATTGATCCGTAGATCCCGCAGGTAAGGAATTTCGTGCAGCCGGGTTAACAGGCGGTTGGCGTAGTGCTGGCCTTCGGTCAGGTCTTTGCCGCCGACTAAAATCTCGATGGGTGTTTGGGCCCCCTGACTCATGATCTTATCCGTCAGGTCAATCGGTTCAAACGACAGCCGTACATTGGGCATTTTTTTTCGGACCCGTCTGCGAATCTGATCCTTTAGTGCATCCATCGACTGGACCTTGTAATCATCCGCAAGGTTGACTTGCAGAACGGCTTCGTGCGGACCGGAGTTGAATACATACAGCGCGCTGGTGCCATAGCTGGATGGCGTCATGCCCACAAAGGCTGATGAAATCGCGATATTCTTCGCGCCGACGATATCTTTGATCTGTTGAATAACCTGCTTGGTTAGTTCTTCGGTACGTTCAATTCGCAGGCCCTGCGGCCCCACAATGCGTACCTGAAACTGGTGGGCGTGGTTCTGGCGAGGCATCATATCCTGGCCCGTTTGGGTAAATCCAATGCCAATCAGCAGAGCACAAAGCAGCCCATAAACCCCAATGACCAGCGCTCGCCGGGCCATCAGCCGATCCAACAACCGGAGGTAGCCCAGTTTGAAGCGTTCAAATCCAGTTACTTTTTCTGGATGCGTTTGTTCGAATTGTTCCTGGCGAGTCTCCGGTTTCTGATTCAGATCAGGCAAAATACTTAGTTCGTGTGGGCTCGCATGCACATGATTTTTTAGCCACCAGTTCGCCACAACTGGTACAAACACCTGCGACAGAACATAGGACGCAATAATGGAAAAACCGACCGATAACGACAGCGGCAGAAACATGCCGCGCGGAACTCCATTCATCAGGAACGCAGGGGCAAACACCGCCAGAATACAGAGCGTAATGAGCAACAATGGAAACGACATTTCCTGACAGGCATCCAGAATGGCGCGGGCTTTGGGTTTGCCCATTTCCAGGTGCTGGTGGATATTTTCAATGACCACCGTAGCCTGATCGACCAGAATGCCAATGGCCAGTGCCAGACCCGACAAGGTCATGATATTGATGGTCTGGCCCGTCAGGTTCAATAACAAAATGGCGCTCAGAATCGAAACCGGGATGGTCAGAATCACAATCAGCGAACTACGCCAGTCGCCCAGAAACAGCAGCACCATCAAGCCCGTCAGGATGGCGCCCAACCCACCTTCAACGGCCAGACTATGAACCGCCTGCGTCACATAAACCGACTGGTCAAATTCGTAGGAAAGCTGTACATCATCTGGTAACAGGGCTTTCATTTCGGGCAATCGGGCTTTTAGCGCGTTCACAACGCTCATAGTCGAGGCATCGGCACTTTTGGTGACCGGGATATAGACCGACCGTTTGCCATTGACCAGGGCGTACCCGACCGTGATGTCGGTGGCATCTTCTACCGTGGCTATATCGTGCAAAAACACGGTTGGGCCCACGCCCTTTCGTAAGGGAATGTTCAGAAACTCACTGACTTTATCGAGCACCGTATTGCTAGGCGTCATCACCGTATAATCCCCCATCTGAACGCTACCCGCTGGTGATATCTGGTTGTTTTTTACAACCGACTGTACGATTTCGTCGGGTGTGAGTTCGTAGCTGCGCATCCGTTCGGGATTTACATTAACAACTACGGTTCGTTCGTTTCCACCGAATGGCGGTGGGGCCGACGCGCCCGGAATCTGGGAAAATAACGGTCGGATTCGGGTAGAGGCCAGGTCCTGCATCTCGCCCAGCGACGCCCGGCGACTGCTGAAGACCAACTGGCCAACCGGCAAACTGGAGGCATCGAAACGAACTACTGTAGGCGGTACGGTGCCAGGGGGGAGGTAATTCATGACCCGGCTTACCTGATTGGCCACTTCCCCGGATACCTGAGCCATGTTTACGTCTTCGTAGAACGTACATTTCACCAGACACAGTCCCTGAATATTTTTTACCTCAACGGCCTTGATTCCCGAGACATACAGAAGCTGGTTCTGATAACGGGTGGCAATGAAGCCTTCCATCTGGGCGGGTGTCATGCCGCCGTAAGGCTGAGCAATATAAATGGTGGGCAGATTGAGTCGGGGGAAAATATCTACCGGAATCTGGAGCAGGGCCAGTACCGCAAACAAGACGATACCCGCCAGGGCAACAATTACGGTAATGGGTTTAGCTAGGGCAGCTTTAATCATGGCAGTTGAGTTAGCGTGGAATTTGTTGCAGGAATGAGTCCAGATCACCAGCGGTAGCGGCCTGAAGCAGCAGTGCCCGCCAAACACTATTGGTCACGATTGCCTGATCCACTTCGGCCCGGTTGAGTAGGGCAGTGGTTTGCGTCAGGGCCAGAATGTTATCCAGACCAGATTCGTAGCGTGCCTGCGATTGGGTATAGGCTTGCTGAGCCGCATCCAGTTGCAAAGGGGCCTGATCGGCCCTGGCCTGCGCCAGTTCCAGTTGTAAGCTGGCATTCTGACTGGCTGCCTGAATCCCTAGGGCCTGTTGATTGTAGGTTTGCTGGAAGGCGTTGATCCGCTCCCGTTGGGCGGATAGAGCGTATTTGGATCGTAATAAATCGGTGGGTCGCCAGATAGCTGTGACGCCTACGATGTAATTATAGGATCGTAAAGACAAGCCAGCACCCAGAGAGGGATCGATTCGGAAGGTGCCGTCGGGCTGGGCTCGTTCACTGATGCCCGAGCCCCGACCCTGGAGTGAGCCCAGAACGGATACCGAAGGCAGAGCCGCTGCTTTTAACAACGCTTCGTTTGCTTTTCCCAACTCAATCGACTTCTGAAATACCCGCAACTGGGGGTGAAGTGCTACACTGCCTAATTGGGTATTCAGTAGACGGGGGAGCCGATTATAAAACGCCATCGAATCCAGTTGAACCGTTGGATTGGGCTGGCCGATTAGTTCGGTTAAGCGGAGGACCTGTTGCTGCGCCAGTTGCTGACTTTCCAGCACCTGTAAACGGGCGCGGGCCACTTCGGTATTGGCAATGGCGCTGTCGATACCCGGCCGGAGTCCAGCTTCGGTACTGGCGCGGATAACCCGTTGTAACGCCTGTGCCCGCTGGAGGTTAGCTGTTTGCAGTGCCACCGATTTCTGGGCATTGAGCGCCAGCAAGTAAGCGTCACAAACCCGCACCTGATGGGTAAACAACTCGCCTTCGTAATCGGCCTGGGCTTGCTCAATGGCTAGTCGGGCCTGACTGCGTCGGGCTTGCCGTCGCCCGAAGGTAACGGCCTCCCAGTCCACAACCAGTGAGGCTCCACTCGTCCAGGTGGCCTGGTTATTGAATCCATCAGTGCGTACGCCCGAGATAGGCAGGAGTAATCCGCCATTGGAAACATACGCGCCCCGAACCTGATTGGAGGTAGCATTTAGCGCCTGAGCCTGAACGCCCGCCTGCGGCAATAGTGCAACCTGCAAACCTTGGGCCTCTGCTTCAGCCGCCCGAATGGTAGCCAGCTTGCCACGCAGACTTGGGTAATTGGTACGAGCCAGTTCCAGTGCTTTGGGCAGGCTGAGCTGATTGGCAACTGCTGGTAATGAATTGACTGACTGAGCAGCGACTGGCCCAGCCCAGAAGCTGGCTATGGCTAGTATGACTGCCAGGCCCAAATATCGTTTTTCTCCGTTGAGCATGAGGGTAGTCCGATGGATAACCTCAAAACTACGGGCAGGAGATTAGAGCGAAATTAGAGCCATATTAGATGTTATTAGAGTCGTCTCAGGCTGGCTGCAACGGCAGCACCACTTCCGTGAGCGTACCTCCTCCAGGGTGGGGGCGTAAGTGTAGTTGTCCCTGATGCAGCGCAATAATGCGGGAAGCCAGGGTCAATCCAATACCGAATCCAGCTATTGAGGCTACGTTCGAGCCACGCACAAGAGGTAACAGAATCTGATCTTCCTCGCCGGGGGCCAGGCCAATACCCCGGTCTTCAATCCGGATGCGTGCCCGTTCTTCGGTATCCATTTCCAGGTGCAGCGTAACAGGCTGACCGTTGGAGTACTTGACGGCATTATCTAACAAATTCAGCAAGGCAGTTTTCAGCAGATAGGCGTTTCCTAATACAGTCACCGGCGTTGTCTGTTCAAGAACACCATCACTGACCTGTACAGATAGGGATTGGCCGTCTTGTTGCTGCCCAAGTGTATCGGCCGCATCCAGTACAATTTCGACCAACGCAAGGGGTTGGCGATCGAGTTGAGCATCTACGCCATCAATACGGGCTAGTTGAAGAAGCCCGTTGGATAAGGCGGTTAACTTGTCGAGCTCAGTAACGGCCTGCGCCATGCCGCGCTTTAGGGTATCGGCATCGGTATCGTAGAGCATGGACGTTTCCAGCCAGCCTTTAATGGTGGTTAAAGGGGTTCGTAACTCGTGCGACGCCTGGGCAATAAAGGAACGCTGATTATCGACCAGCCGCTCCTGACGCGTGAGCAGGTTATTAAATGCCTGCGCTAATACGCCTACCTCATCCTGTGGATTATCGGCTCGTAGCCGGAATGCCTGAGTACTGGCAGCTGGGGTGTTTATCTGGTCGATCAGGTTATTGAGTGGCTTTAGGGCCTGTCGGGAGAAGAAATAACCCAGCAAAACGACCAGGCCAATGGCCACGATATTGCCAACGATAAACAGATCGCGAAGTTGATTTTGGCGTTGGTAGCCATCCTGATCATACGCGGTTACGACGGCCACGTATTCTCGCCCATCGGGTGATGGCGACACGCCCGTGTAGGTGAGGGCCACACCATCTTTTGGGTAGATATGGCCGGGGCTTTCGTAACTAAAGCGCACCAGGCGTTCCCGTCGAACCCGTTCCCGGAAGGCCTTTTGAGCCACAAAGTCGTTGGTTTTCTGACTGGTGTAAATCAGACTATCGATAGGAGAGTAAACAAATTCAACCTGCTCCGGCATGGATGTAATGACGCTTCCCGCCACCGAGCCCCGGAGGGTCAGGAGCTGCTCGGTTACGCGGGCCTTTCGTTCCAATCGATCCTCAATAGACCGTTGCCGAAAGCTGGTGTAGGTGCTGTACACATACACGGAAAAAATAAACAGAATACTGGCAACCAGTAACGAAAACCACAGAATGAGCTTGTGTTTAATCTGCATCATGAGTCCCGTAAAACGTAGCCCATACCCACTATGGTGTGTAACAGTTTGGGGCTAAATTCTTTGTCTATTTTTTTGCGCAGGTAATTAATGTACACATCGATGACGTTCGTGTTGGTGTCGAAATGTAAGTCCCAGACTTTCTCGGCAATATCGACCCGGCTAACGGTTCGTCCCTGGTTAATCATCAGGTATTCCAGCAAGGCATATTCCCGGGCGGTCAGATCAATCCGTCGTCCGGCTCGGGTAACCGAATGCGCTTTTGTGTCCAGTGCCAGATCGGCCACCCGCAATATCGTTTTCAAGCCAGCAAAGTCACTCGTCCGTCGGGCAAGGGCTTTGATACGTAAGATGAGTTCCCGAAACTCAAAGGGTTTCACGAGGTAATCATCAGCTCCGGCTCCAAACCCACTTTCTTTGTCGGTTAAACTATCCAGCGCGGTCAGCATCAGTATGGCCTGACCGGGTGACTCCTGCTTGATGTGCCGACACAGGTCGAACCCGTTGATATGTGGCAAATTAACGTCTAAGACAATTACGTCGTAGGGATTGTTGCTGGCTAACCGCTGCCCCATCAAGCCGTCGTAGGCCAGGTCAATTTCATAGCCTTCGCTTTCCACCCCTTTTCGAATAAATGAGGCCAGGCTAACTTCATCTTCAACGAGTAATATCTTCATGCATCAGGAACCTGAGAATAGCCGGTTAGTTTGACTGGATGAGTAGACGTTTCTATCCGACTCAACAAAGTAAGCAGGAGTTTCCTGGGTTCTCATCCCAAACCATCGCTTTTCTTTCAGGTTATAATTAACAGGGTTGACGTACCATCTCAACCCTGCTCGTGTACGCATACATGCTTTTCAGACTAGTTATACTAAGCCTGTGGTTGATTACGGTAGCAGTGCCAGCAGGCGCACAGGATACAACAAAAACCAAAACGACGTCTTCTGGTCAGACCATTCCAGATACCTTATTATTCAAAATTCAGAAAGCACAATCGGTTATTACCGAGATCAAAGCGGCTAACAAAAAAGGGTATGGCATTGCCCGCATCCGTAGCGGGCTGGCCACCGTAAAAAGCAACGTAGCCCCCGTTGCGGCAGATTTGCGTACGAATCGGAAAACAATTGATTCGAAAAACCTCGCCAATTACGGCCTGATTCTGAATGATGCGCTGGAAAAACTAACGAACTGGCGAACCCTACTTTCCAGATCCAACAACGATCTGCAAAGTCGGATGGATCAGGTACTTGCCTTAAGTACAGACTCCTTGCTAACGGTCGTGAGTACGGATACGACCGAGAAAAAATTCTATGCCGATCAGTTAGGTGACCTTAGGTTACAGCTTCAGGATGCGGGCACGCGCACCAGTGCCCAACTGGATACGGTAAGTCGGTTACTGGCCGATGTGTCGGGCACGTATTTAACCATCAGTAATCTACAGGCAACCATTAATGAGCGGTTGCAAAAGTCAACGGAAGGCGCTTTTCAAAAAGAGGCACCTTATCTGTGGGATGCGCCTGCACCGCTTACTATTGGCCGATTGCAGGCCATCTTTACCTCGAATTATCAGGGGCAGGATAAAATACTCAAATACTTCTTTACGTCGAATTGGGACAGTCGTCTTCTGTTGCTTCTTGTGGTGGGCCTATTCTTTTTCTGGGTATTTACCAACCTCAAAAAGGCACGTAAGCCTGAGCTACGTCAGGAGATAGGAGATCTTCATTTAGAAAACCTACGACCCGTGCCTATTGTGGCTTCATTGATTCTGCTGCTGAACTTAGTCCCGCTGTTTGAGCCCGAATCGCCATCATTATACATCGAAATTACTCAGTTTGTCCTGTTACTGGTGCTCACCGTTCATTTATGGAATCGGCTTTCCAGGCATGATGTATGGATGTGGGTACTGAACATAGTTCTTTACATTTTGCTGATTATAACGAGCACGCTGGTGAGTGATTCGCTATTTATGCGGCTCTGGCTTATTGTACTGAATGCCGGTTTTTTGTACCTGGGCCTACTCTTTTCCCGCCGATTACAACAGAAACGCCTGAGCACCCGCATTGTCAGACCAATTAGTAAGCTTTATTTACTGCTACAGGGGCTGGCCATTGTATTGAATATTTTTGGGCGAATCAGCCTGGCTAAAACATTCGGGATTACCGCTGTTATTGGTCTGGTGCAGATCACAGGTCTGGGCGTTTTTATAGAAATCGTGCTGGAAGCCCTGGAACTACAAATAAAGATAAGCGCCTGCTCGAAAGGTATTTTTTCCAGAGTAAATGTTAACCACATCCGTCGTTCCTTTAAAGAAGGGCTGGCTTTTGTGGCCATTGCCCTCTGGTTGTTGGTGTTTTTTATAAATCTGGGCATTGCGGATGGCGTATTCGGTCTACTGTATCAACTGCTCACCCGCCCGCGCTCATTTGGTAGTATCAGCTTCACACTGGGCAATGTTCTGTCGTTTTCGGTGATTATTTACCTGGCCAGCCTGCTACAGAAAAATATAGGACTGCTATTTGGCGAGAATCGGTTGCCGGGCGTAGACCGGCAGGTCGATCAAATGAGTTCCGTATTGGCCTTGGTACGCCTGCTGATAGTTGTGGCGGGCGTCTTGCTGGCCGTGGCAGCTTCAGGAATTTCGATCGATAAACTGACGGTAGTATTGGGGGCACTTAGCGTGGGAATTGGCTTAGGCATGCAAAACATTGTGAGCAACTTTGTATCAGGGATCATCCTCATTTTTGAGAAACCGTTCCGTATTGGCGATTACGTAGAGCTTGCTGATAAAAAAGGGCGAATTAACGACATTGGCATCCGTTCGAGCCGGATGATAACGGCGCAGGGATCGGAAGTGATTATTCCGAATGGAGACTTATTGTCGAACCGACTGGTGAACTGGACATCCAGAGATACCTACATAAAAACAGAATTGACGATTAAAGTGGGTATTGAAACAGACCTTATAGCCATCAATACCCTAATCAAAGAAAGCGCAATCCAGTTGGAAGGCGTGTTGCAAAATCAGCAGCCAGAGATCCTTGTCAATGCCATAGGTGGTGATAGTGTCGAGCTGAAAATACTGATATGGATACAAAGTATTTATAGTGAAGCTGGCATAAAGAGCCAGTTATTGCAGCAGTTGTTTATAAAGCTTAAAGAGGCAGGGATTAAACTGCTATAACAGACTGGTTAGGGGCTGCCATAGGTAAACCGGATTGCCACATCGCTTTTCTGAGCATGGGTTACGGTTTACTGGCAATCAGCTGGATTTTGTTTGGCACACTCCATAGTGTTACGGCAAGCTTGTGGTTCAAACATTGGGTAATAACGATAATTGGGCTCCCCAAATCCTATTACCGACTGGCGTATACTGGTTTTTCTCTGACTACATTTTTGCCTGTTTTATTCACGCTTCGGGCAGCCCCGATTGATCCGCTTTTTACTAATTGGGATGGCTCGCTTTGGGTGGGTGGGCTCCTGATTAGCGCAGGTGTGCTCATTGGGTTGTTGTCGTTTAAACAGTATGATCTTGCCGAATTTATTGGCTGGCCAGTTCGGCAGCAGACGGATCATTTCGGCAAGATGGACTGCTACGCCTTGTCCGCCACCCGCTCTATCTGGGAATACTTCTGATCCTGATTGGCCTGCTTATTTACCAGCCTAACTGGAAGCATCTCCTGTTTGATTTACTGGCGTTCGCTTATCTGCGGATCGGAATTCACTTTGAGGAACAAAAGCTGATTCGGGAATTTGGGAGTCAGTATATACAGTACCGGCAACGGGTTCCCATGCTCATCCCGACGTTTTGACCTCTGTCTCCGCAACTTTGCGTGGCCCATTTTATGTTGCTGGAATAATCCAGTAGCGGACCCATCGTATAAACCATGAAACTGACAGTCGATTATTTACAGCAAGCACTTGGTAGTCGATTTGAGTACGCGCTTCTTCAGGAACTGACCGAAGTTGGGCAGCACAAGCTTGTACCCGTTGGCGCTTATCTGATTCGGCCGGGTGAGTACATTCGTTCGGTACCCATAATTATTCGGGGATCGGTCAAAATTATGCGCCCTGATCAGGAAGGGCGTGAGGCATTACTCTATTACCTGGGCGGGCTGGATGCCTGTGCTATGTCGCTGACCTGTTGCCTGGGCAACAAGCGCAGTGAAATTACGGCTGTTGTTGACGAGGAAACCGAATTGATTGCGGTGCCCGTAGATAAGGTGGATACCTGGTTATGCCAGTACTCGACCTGGAAACAGTTTGTGTTTCAAACTTATCAAAAGCGGTTTGATAACCTACTGGAGACGATCGACGAGGTGATTTTCCATAAACTGGATGAGCGCCTGCTCACGTACCTTCAAAAAAAAGTAGCCAGTTGCCAGTGTACCGTGCTGAACATTACCCACGAAGAGATTGCGCAGGAACTGGCCACCTCCCGAGAGGTAATTTCCCGTTTGTTAAAGCAGTTGGAAAAGGATGGGCAAATTCAACTGATGCGGAATAAAATAACAATGTTGGGCTAATTAGGAATTAATTTTCTGTGTAACAATTGTCACGGAAGAGCAAAACGGGAAGAACGTATTTCGCTTAAAAAAGTAAGCGTGTATGACTTCACTGCAAGTAGCGGGCTTTTCTGCATCCATTATAATCGGGGTCAGTCTGGGTTTGATTGGCGGAGGGGGTAGTATTCTGACGCTGCCCGTACTCGTCTATTTGTTGGGCATTAATCCCATGCTGTCTACGGCTTATTCCCTATTTGTTGTGGGCATGACCTCGCTGGTTGGGTCAGTCAATTACATGCGGCAACACCAGATCAATTACAAAGCGGCTATTGTTTTTTCCATTCCTTCGCTGCTCACCGTTTATGTGACCCGTAAGTATCTGGTGACCCTTATCCCCGACCCTGTTTTTTCGACAGATACGTTTACACTGAGCAAAAACGTGGCCATCATGGTGTTCTTCGCCCTGATTATGCTGGCAGCCTCGGTGAGTATGATTCGGGATAAAAAAGCGGAAGTCAACAAGCCTGATGGTCCGATTCAATTCAATCTGCCATTGATTGCTCTGGAAGGTATGTTCGTAGGTGCCCTCACCGGACTAGTAGGGGCTGGCGGTGGCTTTTTAATCATACCAGCCCTGGTGCTACTGGCCCGCTTGCCCATGAAAACAGCGGTGGGTACCTCCCTGCTGATTATTGCGGTGAAATCACTAACCGGTTTTCTTGGCGACCTGTCAAACATGGCTGTCGATTGGCCATTTCTACTCGAATTCACGGCGCTTTCTGTGGTTGGAATTTTTGTTGGGTCTTATCTGGCTCGCTTTGTGTCCAGTCGCAAACTGAAGAAAGCCTTCGGGTACTTTGTGCTAGTGATGGGTGTATATATCATTCTTAAAGAGACGCTGCTCTAACCATTTCGTACTTGTCTCAGAATCGTAGTGCTATGTGATAAAAATCACTGAATCCAGCAAAAGAAAGCGGTTCCTTCGTCAGAAAAACCAACATCATGAAAAAGAACATGGGTTCTATTGATCGGACACTCCGAATCGTTATTGCTAGTGTCCTCATTGGCTTATACGCAACTAGTGTCCTAACAGGCGTTTGGGGTATTGTCAGTCTGGTTCTGGCGGGTGTATTTATCCTGACAAGCCTGGTAAGTACATGCCCACTTTATTTGCCTTTTGGGATTCGAACCAACAGGTCGAAAAAATAAACGGATTCACTAGCTAGTAAGCGCAATGAAATGGCTTGTGTTTGATGGAATCTTGCGTAGCCCAACTACGTATATCACTTAGCTAGCACGTATAATTCAATTGCATGGAGTTTATTGACCTCATCCGAAAACCCTGGCCCTGGTATGTGGCTGGACCACTGATTGGGCTTACCGTTCCCACCTTATTATTGATCGGCAATAAGTCATTTGGTATCTCCTCATCACTACGGCATATATGTGCCGCCTGCCTGCCCGCTAATCTTCCGTTCTTTCATTACAACTGGAAAAACGAGATATGGAACCTGATTTTCGTTGCTGGTATACTCATTGGTGGATTTCTGGCCACTCAGTTCTTATACAACCCTGATCCAATTCAGCTTGCACCAGCCACCGTTGCGGATTTACAGGCTTTGGGTATTCATGATTTTTCGGGCCTGATGCCTGCCGATTTATTCAGCGTAGAGAACCTGTTTACCCTGAAAGGCTTCTTTTTCTTTGTGGTCGGTGGGTTTCTGGTGGGTTTCGGTACTCGCTGGGCGGGAGGATGCACCTCAGGCCATTCCATCATGGGCTTGTCGAACCTGCAGTGGCCGTCGCTCGTGGCAACCTGTTGCTTTATGATTGGCGGTTTTGCCATGACCCAGTTGATTCTTCCTTATCTGATGAAATTAGTTTAACCGAGTGGGCTATGCAAGTAGATGAATTCCCCGATGTGGTGGCGTGCGATGCGCCCAACGACATGAAGAAGCCGGAAACGGGCCTGGCTACTAGTAAATACCTGATTGTCGGTATTCTGTTCGGCATTGTGTTTGTGAAGGCCGAAATCATTTCGTGGTTTCGGATTCAGGAGATGTTCCGGCTGCAAAGTTTCCACATGTACGGTGTTATTGGATCGGCCGTGGTGGTTGGCATGATCTCCGTCTGGTTAATCAAACGGTTTAAAATCAAAACTTTATCAGGCGAACCAATTGAGTTTCATCCTAAACCATTCAATCGGGGGCAAATCTACGGTGGATTGCTGTTTGGCCTGGGCTGGGCGATCACGGGTGCCTGTCCTGGACCTTTGTTTGCCCAGATCGGCAGTGGATACGTTGTGGTACTCGTTACCCTGCTGAGTGCCATTGCCGGTACCTGGGTGTATGGGTATGTATGGAAAAAATTACCGCATTAACCTGATAATAATCACGTCTGGTTTGTAACAAATATCACTGAAGAACCCCGGCCAGATTTCCAATTTTGACTTACCAATTTAACAAGGGGAAAGTCATGAAAATCGAGCAGATTTATACCGGATGTCTGGCTGAGGCAGCCTATTACATTGAATCGGAAGGGGAGGCTGCCATTATTGATCCGCTTCGTGAAACCAAACCCTACACGGATCGGGCGAAGGAAGATGGAGCAACCATCAAATACGTTTTTGAAACCCACTTCCACGCCGATTTTGTATCAGGCCACCTGGACCTGGCGGCAAAAACCGGAGCAACAATCGTTTTTGGCCCTACAGCTCAACCGGGTTATGAAGCGTATGTTGCCAAAGACGGTGAGGAGTTTTCGGTAGGAAAAGTTAAAATCAGGGTGCTACACACGCCCGGTCACACCATGGAGTCGTCGTCATTTTTACTACTCGATGAAGCGGGTAAAGAAACGGCCATCTTCACGGGCGATACCCTGTTCATTGGCGATGTTGGCCGACCTGACCTGGCCATTAAAACTGACCTTTCGCGCGAAGACCTGGCCGGGTATCTTTACGATAGTCTGCATACCAAAATCATGACCCTGCCCGACGATGTGATTGTTTACCCCGGTCATGGGGCTGGATCGGCCTGCGGCAAGAATATGAGTAAGGAAACGTCCGACACGCTGGGTAATCAAAAGCGGTTTAATTATGCCTTACGCGCGCAAAGCAAAGAGGCCTTTATTAACGAAGTAACCACCGGGCTTGTGCCTCCTCCGCAGTATTTCCCTAAAAATGCGGTGAAGAACAAACTGGGGTATAGCGCTATTGATGAGGTAATCCAACAGGGAACGCAGGCATTATCGCCCGCTGCTTTTGAAGCCGCAGCCAATGAAGTGGATGCCCTGATTCTGGACGTTCGGGACGCACAGAACTTTGCCAAAGGCTTCATTCCCAGTGCGATAAATATTGGTCTGGAAGGGCAGTTCGCGGGTTGGGTCGGCACGTTGATTCCTGATTTAAACCAGCCTATACTGCTTGTAGCTCCCGAAGGTAAAGAGGAAGAGGCCGTGTTGCGGTTAGCACGCGTTGGTTATGATAATTGCATTGGCTATTTGACCGGTGGGTTTACGGCCTGGCAGGCCGATGGCCGGGAGGTCGATGGCCGGGAGGTCGATACAATTCCGTCGATAACGGCCGAAACCTTTGCTACCCTTTTCAATCGGAATCCCAACTTGCCAGTATTGGATGTCCGGCGGAAGAGTGAGTACGATTCGGAGCATATCGTAGGCGTAGAGAATTTGCCGCTCGACTTCATCAACGAAAACATGGCGCATATCGACCGCACCAAAACATACTATGTGCATTGCGCGGGTGGGTATCGCTCTATGGTTGCTCTATCTATCCTAAAAGCGCGTGGATTCGCCAATCTGATCAATGTAGCGGGTGGTTTTGCCGCCATCAAGCAAACGGGTAAACTCCCGCTTACGGATTACGTTTGTCCAACAACCCTCCTGTAGTAACTAGTTATCAATAGTCATCTTCACGACTGGATAGTATGGAAACCCACTATCATGAAGTCAATCTGGGCTGGCAATATGCCCGTTTGGGGCAGTTAAGCTCTCCCGTTTTAAACGAAAATATTGATGTGGCTACACCCCCTGAATTTCCGAAGGGAATGCCCGGTGTCTGGTCGCCGGAGCACTTGCTGGTAGCTTCAGTTTCGAGTTGTTTCATGACAACCTTTCTGGCTATTGCCGAAAACGCTAAGCTTGACTTCGATGATTTCGATTGCCGGGCCGTTGGTAAACTGGAAACTGTAGACAATACGCTGATGATATCGGAAATTAAGCTGTTCCCGAAATTGCTATTAATTGATGAAGGCGACGTGGAAAAAGCGGATCGCGTACTACTAAAAGCAGAAAAGGCCTGCCTGATCAGTCATTCAGTCCGGTCGCAGGTAAGCGTACAACCTACGATTCGGGTAGTCCTTAAAGAGTATGACTAGAGGATGTTTCATCACAGAAACGATCAACAAAAAATGCGGGCTAATCCAGTCCGCATTTTTTGTTGATGATAAGTACCTGAAATTGTTTACTTCAAATTTCGCCAGCTACCGGCATCGTACAGATCGGCTATTCCCTGATCTGCCAGAAACGATTTGGCTCGGGCACTTCGCATGCCCGAAGCACAGCAAAGTACGAGTGGTTTTTGGTAGCTTTTGATCTTGTAAAGCTTTGACTCTAACTGATCGAGGGGAATGTTAACAGCCCCTTTGGCGTGACCCGAGGCAAACTCACCTGCCGAGCGGACGTCAATAATAATAGCTCCCTTTGCGAGTACTTCCTCAATGTTGCTGGTATCGGCACTGCCGAATATGGATTTCAATAGATGTATCATTGGCTTCGTTTTTCGTATGCTGATGTAAAGCTATTCTCCATGGTATTGACAGTCTGTGACATTTATCACCCATTACCAGGATAGCCGCTGGCCTTCCGTCAATAAGTGGAATGGTTACTGGAGGGGGCTGGGTTCGTTAAATAGGGTAGGGGAGAAAACATATTCGTTGCATTAAGTAGCGCCAGCCAAAAAAAACCTTTTACTACCGCCAATTAGTGAGAATCTTTGTAGTGTGTACTAATCCCAATCCGACCCGTTGATTGCTTGCGATACTACGGGTTAACTAGCTATAGAATGAAAAAAGGTAAGGTGAGTGTATTGAAAAGAAATAAGATTGTCTGGCTCTGCGCGCTGGCTCCCATGCTTTGCTTAGTAGGCTATCAGAACGAGAAAGATCCGATAGACCGCCGGATCAAGCGGATGGTTCCCGAAAAAGCTGCGCAGTTAGCGAAAGCCATTGAGGCCACCGTAACGCCTGAACTTGCCGAAGGACTTACCCTGAGCCTGTGGGGCGTGGATTCGCTGGTGGCCGACCCAATTGCCATTGATATTGATGATAACGGCAGGCTGTATTACACCCGGACAAATCGGCAGAAGAACTCGGAGTTCGACATCCGGGGCCACCAGGATTGGGAAATCGAATCGAACCGATTACAAAGCATTGAAGATAAACGAGCATTCCTGCACCGGGTACTATCGCCCGAAAACAGCAAGAAAAATGAATGGCTGAAAGACCTGAACGGTGATGGCTCTCACGATTGGCGTGACATGACGGTCGAAAAGGAGAATGTCTACCGGATTGAAGATACGTCTGGCGATGGCGTTGCTGATTTATCGCAGTTGGTGGTCGATGATTTTCACGACGAAGTGACCGACGTAGCGGGTGGCGTTATGACGAATGGCGATGATTTATACGTAGCCGTTGCACCTGACCTCTGGCGCATGCAGGATAAAGATGGTGACGGTATCGCCGAAACAAAAACGTCTATTTCGCATGGCTACGGTGTTCATATTGGCTTTGGTGGTCACGGTATGTCGGGGATCGAAATGGGCCCCGATGGCAAAATCTACTGGCAAATCGGTGATATTGGCTTTAATGGCAAAGGACCAGATGGTAAGAAGTGGGAACACCCCAACAGCGGTGTTGTTGTGCGATCAAACCCGGACGGTAGTGATTTTGAGGTTTTTGCCTATGGCGTCCGAAATACCCACGAGTTCGTTTTTGACGAATACGGAAACCTGATCAGTGAGGACAATGACGGCGACCATCCGGGCGAGAAAGAACGGCTGGTTTACATCGTCAATGGATCCGATACGGGCTGGCGCAGCAACTGGCAGTACGGCAAATACCGCGACCCGAACAACAACACCTACAAAGTGTGGATGGACGAGCAGATGTACAAACCTCGCTTTGCCGGTCAGGCAGCTTATATCACGCCGACCTTAGCCAATTTCGTGAGTGGCCCGGCGGGTATGCGCTACAATCCGGGAACGGCTCTGAGCCCGGCGTACAAGAACACGTTTTTCATTGCCGAATTCGTGGGGAATCCTGCCAAATCGGGTATTCACGCGTTTAAGTTAAAGCCAAAAGGAGCTTCATTTGAACTGGGTGAGCAGAAAAAGGTGCTCGGAAACGTGCTGGCTACCGGTATCGACTTTGGTCCCGATGGTGCTTTGTATGTAGCCGACTGGATCAATGGCTGGGATGCCAAAGACTATGGTCGTATCTGGAAACTGGACGATAAAGCGGGCGCTAATTCGGCTGATCGGCAACGTACCAAAGCCTTGCTGGCCGAGAAATTTGGCCCTCGTTCCGAAACCGATTTAGGGGAGTTACTGAAAAATCCGGATATGCGTGTTCGGCAGAAAGCACAGTTTGAGTTAGCGAAGCGGGGCGACAAAGGCGTAGCTATTTTTACCGCAGCTACTAAGCAAACTGATAATCAGCTGGCCCGTGTGCATGGCATTTGGGGGATCAGCCAACTGGCTCGTAAGGATAAACAATACGGCCAGTTACTAATGCCGTTGCTTCAGGATGCCGACCCTGAAATCCGCGCGCAGGCCGCTAAATGGTTGGGTGATATTCGGTATAAAGAAGCAGGGGCAGCTCTGATTCCGTTACTGAAAGATGCGAACGCACGGGCACGCTTCTTTGCTGCCGAAGCCCTGGGTCGTATTGCGTATGAGCCTGCCATTCAGCCTATTATTCAACTGCTGGAAGCCAACAATGATGAGGACGTTTACATTCGTCATGCAGGTAGTCTGGCGCTGGCTCGTATCGGTAAAGCAGCACCCGTTGTGGCGTTGGCCAGCAGCTCGTCGCGGGCGGTACGGATTGCGGCTGTGGTGGCTCTCCGTCGCATGAGCGATCCGGGTATTGCCGCTTTTCTGGCTGATAAAGATGAGTTTATCGTGACAGAAGCCGCTCGGGGTATCAATGATGACCTGTCTATTCCAGACGCATTACCAGCGTTGGGTAAGGTGCTGCAAACGACGGCCTTCACCAACGAAGCCTTACTTCGACGGTCTATCAACGCAAATTTGCGGGTGGGTACGCCTGAAGCCATGCAAACGCTGATTGATTATGCTAAGAAAGAAGGTAGTCCGCTGGCGATGCGGGCCGAAGCACTGGAAGCGCTGAGTACCTGGGCGAAACCATCGGTATTGGATCGGGTAGACGGACGTTACCGGGGTGTGATCGAGCGGGACCCTGCCGTGGTTAAAGCTAAAACGGCTGATTTGTACACTAAGCTATTAACCCATCAGGAACTTGCCTTACGGCTAAGTGCTATCAAAGCCATTGCCAAATTGGACTTGACGGAAGCGTCAGAGGCCTTATTTAGCCGGTTAACGACTGATAAAGAAGCCGTTGTTCGGGTAGCTGCCTTGCGGGCACTGGCTTCAATGAACGATAAACAGGTTAGCAAAGCCATTGAAACAGCTATGGCCGACAGTGATAAAAGTGTACGGGTGGCCGGATTGGATTTGCTGGCTAAGTCGAGTATGCCGAAGGATAGGATGGTGACGCTGCTGACGGAGGTGATCAACACCCGCACAACCGAAGAAAAACAGGCCGCCCTACTCACACTGGGCAAACTTCCTGCAGCCAGTTCGCAGAAGGCATTCGACCAACTGTTGACAAAATTGTCGGCAGGTACACTGTCGCCCGAATTGCAACTGGAATTAGAAGAAGCCGTTGAGAGTAGTCATTCTCCTCAATTGACAGCTCGGTATAAAGCCATTACAGCCAAACTATCGCCCGATGCGCTGGCGGCTTCGTATAAAGGGAGCTTGCTGGGTGGGGAGCCAGATCTGGGTCGGCGTATTTTCTTCCGCCACCAAACGGCTCAGTGTATTCGGTGCCACTCGTATGATGACCTGGGCGGCAATGCGGGCCCGCGTCTGAACGGTGTAGCCAGCCGACTCACGCGCGAACAGCTCCTGGAAGCCCTGATTAATCCAAGTGCCCGCTTGGCACCCGGATTTGGAACCGTTAACCTGAAGCTCAAAAATGGAAAAACCGTTAGCGGTATTTTACAGGGTGAAACGCCTACAGAGGTGTCGGTAAAAGTGGGTGATCAACCTGATATTGCTGTTCGAAAAGACCAGATTGCCAAACGCACGAACTCCCCGTCGAGTATGCCCGAAATGAAGTACCTACTCACAAAGCGGGAAATTCGGGATGTCGTTAGCTTCCTATCGACCCTGAAAGAAGATAAGTAGCCTTACGAGAACAGAACCAGTGTAGAATTTTCAATTCCCATACGTATTTCTACGAGTAGCCCAGCCTTAGGTTGGGCTACTTTTTTTATAGGGTTTTTCTATTGATCAATCAAATTTTGGTGGCTTTAGCGACACTTACTACGAGACTCTAATTAAGTATCATATTTATTTTTATAAATATATTTTATCTACGAAATTACATATCTACAAACATTAGAGAAAAGGTATAGTTTACCGATATACTTTAAAGATTCATTTACTTGATACCGACGTTTTATGACAACTTTTTACAAATTGATTGGACATACGGTAAAGTACTTTATGCCCAAATCTGCTGTCGGCACGGGCAATTTGTTGCTCCTCGCTTTGGGTAGTTTACTCATTTCGGCTGGAGCTTCACAAGCGCAAACGTATCCGGCCAGTTTTACGCAGGTGCAGGTAACTAATGGTCTCAGCGGTCCTACAGCCATGGTGTTTGCTCCAGACGGGCGCATCTTTGTAACCTTACAAAGTGGCGATTTACGGGTTATTAAAAACGGGGCCTTACTGCCTACTCCGTTTGTACACCTGACGGTAGATGACAACGGTGAACGGGGCCTTATCGGTGTCGTATTAGATCCGGCCTTCTCAACAAACCACTATATTTATCTGTACCACACGGTGCCAGGTACGCCAGCCCACAACCGAATTAGTCGGTATACGGCAAATGGCGATGTTGTGTTAGCCAATAGCGAAGTTGAGATTCTGGATTTAGACCCGTTGAGTAGTGCAACCAATCACAATGGTGGCGCTATGGTTTTCGGGCCTGATGGCAAGCTTTACGTGGGTGTTGGTGAAAACGCCAACGGACCTAATGCACAGAACCTGGATACCCATTTAGGGAAGATACTTCGTATTAACGCCGATGGAAGCGCGCCCGCCGATAACCCCTTTCCGAGTGGGACGGAACAGCGTAAACGCGTATGGGCCTATGGATTACGCAACCCTTATACAATTGCCATTCAGCCCGGAACCGGCCGGATTTTTGTCAATGATGTTGGGCAGAGTACGTGGGAAGAAATCAATGATGCCACAACGGGTGGGTTGAATTTTGGCTGGCCAACTGCCGAAGGAACAAGCAATAATGTCGCTTTTACCAATCCAGTGTATAGCTATCCGCATACGCCTACGGGCGATGGAAATGGATGCGCAATTACAGGTGGAACATTCTTTAATCCCACGACAACGAACTATCCTTCCAGTTTTATTGGTAAATATTTCTTTCAGGATCTTTGTGGCTCCTGGATAAACAACATAAACCTGTCGGTAAACCCCGCTACCAGATCATCGTTTGCCACCAGCCTACCCGGAAATTCCCTTGCTATTTCGACGGGACTGGATGGGAACCTCTATTATCTGAGCCGGGATGCCAGTGCGCTCTATAAAATCATTTATACGCCAACAACCCCCGATCTAACGCCTTCTTTAGTGCTACCCCAGGCCAGCTTTTCGGCATCAGGTAGCGTGGGCAATTTTGTGGTGAGCCTCTTTGAAGTCAACGGACATCCTACATCGCCAGCCAGTGTATCCATTACCGTCACGGCTCCGCTAGGGTATACACTCGCGTTTGCGCCGTCTATCACAAGTATCAACGTATCGGGTGGTACAAGTAATCCGGTAACGGTAAGCAATGCCAACTGGACAGTAACGAGCACCATTGATAATCGACAAATCTCCCTGGTATTGAAAGCTGGTCAGTTAATAGGGGCAGGAGGGATGGCAAATCTGGGCTTCAGCATTACCCGAACCAATGCGAACTCCGGCAGCACAACCAGCATCAATGTTAATGTGACGAATGATGCGAGCAATGGCTATGATAGCAACATAACCAACAATATATACGCCCGTATTATTTCGGCGCTGTAACGTAATTTACGACAGCCGTATTAGGACTATTTTACTATCGACGTTGTGTATACCCCCAATCTTCCGAAAAGGGCAGGGTTGTTTAGTGCTCAATTTTCTTTACTTAATCAGCTCCTTTTGTTGTCTTGCCTTTACCCCCCCCGGCCCCCTAAAGGGGGAGAAAATCCACTTTGGAGTGCTCCCCCTTTAGGGGGCCGGGGGGTAAAGACGCTAGCACTAAACAGCCCTACCCTTCAGCGGGTTGGGGGTATGATTCGTTTGAGCTGGTATTGGCCAAAATGAATTCTATTGCTCCTGTTACTGCTGATTATCAGCGTGATAGAAGCCTGATAGTTTATTTTGGCACCCAGACTTTATATGGGTAAACTCCCCGGTTACCGAAGGTGTAAAACGGAACGGCGCTGAAGTTTATCGCCTTTCCGTTTTTATCCTGCCCCTGCCCCGTAATCACGTTGACACCGTTTAGCAGGGCCGTTTGGTAGGTTAGCGTCAGGGGGGTGTTGACGGGTAGTGTGAGCTCATTCAGGCTGGGGTTATCGATGCCTTCCAGGCCATATACCATTGGGCCGGAGGCCAGTGCTACCTTGCCTTTGATGGTCTGAATCGAATCGCTGGGGGATACAATCCGGGGCTGCATCGGCAGGTTCAGTTCAATACGGTCGCCTTTTTTCCAGGTTCGATGAATGGACACGTACCCGTCCTGAGGCTGCGTGGCCACCGATTTCCCGTTCACCTTCAGCACCACCGCTTCCCGAACGGCGGATGTATATAAATTAAATGGGTTCTCCTGACTGTGTGCCCAGCCGGGTATGCGCACCTTTACTCTAAAGGCTTTCGTAGCTGCCGGATTTACCACAATCACGGACTCACCTTTCCAGGGGTAATGAGTCACCTGCTTTAGGTTGACGTTAGTTCCCGCAACGGTAAGATCGGCCTGACTCCCAATAAACAGGTTCACATAGGCGGCATCCTTGTCGTAGGCGTAAATAAAACCTGGTAGGGCCGATACCATTTTCAGCAGCATAGGCGGGCAACACGGACAACCATGCCAGGCCCAGCGTTTGTGGTCGGTTGCCACCAGCGGATTCTCGTAGAAGTAATGATCGCCCTGGAGCGAAATGCTGGATAGCAGGTTGTTGTATAAGACCCGTTCCAGTTCGTCGATGTACTTGCCGTCGGCTTCCAGTTCATTCATACGCTGGCTGAAAAATGCCGAGCCAATAGCGGCACAGGATTCCAGATAAGCCGATTCGGGCATAAAAAAGTTAGCCCCGAATCGTTCGCCATCGGCAATGGCCCCTTCGCCCCCCGTAATGAACATCCGTTTACCAATCATATTATCCCAATAAGCATTGGCTGTTTCCACGTAGCGAGGGTCGTTATTTTCCAGCGCCGTAGCCGCTATGCCGGTGGCCAGTAAGGTCGCCCGCACGGCATGACCCTCTATAGTCCGCTGCTGAAAGACAGACATGTGATCCTGATTGTACGACTCGTCACTCTTGCGGGCATACCGACCGTCTTTATCACCATGATTGCCCCGGTTTTCAATCCAGAACGTTGCCAGTTGGTAGTACTGATTCTCGTTTACGGGTACACTCATCTTCGCTTTCAGGGCCGGTTCATCTTTAAACAGCCAGTAGAGTTTCAGAATGGCTTCTTCCGGCCCGCCATGTCCGGGAATGACATTCTTTTTTGGGAAAGGGCCCATTTCCCGGTACATGTAGTTGCTGAATTTGGTTGCTACATCAAGCAGTTTGGTCTTATGCGTCGCTTTGTAATAATGCACGGCGGCTTCAATGAGCATACCGGCGTTATAGACATCGTGCTGCCATTTATCATCCCCACCGTTAGTGCCCCATCGCTGCGTAGGTTTTTCCAGGGTTGTGTAGGTGTTCAGGTAGCCATCCGGATCAGCGGCCTGAGCTGCGGCAATACGGTCGATGTAGCCGTCAAGTTTCTGCTCCAGTTTCGGATCGGGGTATTCAACCAGTAAATCTGCGGCTCCGCGAATGGTTTCGTATACCAGCCCATCGTACCAGGGTGGCCCATCGTGACTACCCGTATTTTTCTTTCCCTGCGCTACCAGATCGAAGTTCAGAAAGGCGTTTCGCGTACGACCCAACTTCGCTTTCTCCTTGATCAAATCCGGGAGGTCGGGTTCGTAACGGCCCTCCAGTTTGTCTAACACATCGTACACCGTTTTCGAATCCCAGACCTTTAGTTTGGGGCTCCAGAACAAGTCGTTGACGCGTACCTGCTCCAGTTTCAACGGGTGAATGATGTGCGTGCGCAACTGAGCTGATTGAGCAACCGCTATCTGGGTTAAGAGATTGGACAGTAGAACCAGGCTAAGTGGCAGTAAGCGTGTGCCAATACGCGGAAGGTAGGTCATAACGTACTAGGTGTCAATTGGATTACTGCTAGAAGTAGGGTAACCCGAATTTTTAACTACCGGGAACCTAACTCATCCGTTTTATCTGACTACCATGCCGGGCCATCGGCAGCGCTCTTATCAAACTAAGTACCCAAAAATTTGTGCAGTTAACTGACTGCGCGTATATTTGCAGTCAAATAGCTGCACAATGAAATCACGTAGAGATGTATTCCAGGCAATTGCTGACCCTACCAGAAGGGCCATTCTAACCCTGCTTGCGGTGCAGGCATTAACGCCAGGAGCCATTGCCGATAATTTCGACTCATCACGGCAAACAATTTCAAAGCACATTCAAATACTAACCGAGTGCGAATTGCTCGAACAAAAACAAAACGGCAGAGAAATTTACTATCACATCAATGCAAAAAAAATGAAGGAAGTCGCTGAATTTATTGAGTCATTCCGACAACTGTGGGATGATCGATTCAACAAATTAGAATCGATCATGAAGACGTATAAATCGGGGCAATAGACTACTATGGAACAAAAAACAAAACTCAATGCCGAAGAGGGTAAGCAGGAATTACTAATTACAAGAGAATTTGATTTGCCAGTAGCGTTACTTTTTAAAGCCTATACAGATCCTGAGATTGTTGAGCAATGGATGGGAACGAAAGTGCTGAAACTTGACAATAAAAAGCACGGCAGTTACCAATTTGAAACAACTGATCCTCGTGGTAACAAATACGGGTTTAGTGGGGTCGTTCATGAGTTTAGCCCAAACCAGAAAATCACGCGGACATTTGAAATGGAGAATACGCCCACTTCGGCAGTCCGGTTTGGCCCCCAGCTTGAGTTCCTGGAATTTGAACAACTCACGGACCATACCAGCAAACTCAACATGCACATAGTGTATAGGTCAGTTGCACACAGAGACCAAATGATGCAGCTAGGTATGCCCAGGGGTTTAAATATGGCCCACAACCGATTACAAGCTATTGCAGGTAGCTTAAAATAGCATAGTTAACACAAATACTTTAAATGAATGAACACCATGAGCAGCACTAAAAAAGAGTTGTCAGCCGAACAATGGGAATCACTATTGAACACATTGAAAGCCCGTTTTGAGAAATATAGGAACCGTCACGAAGACCTTGATTGGGCTGACGTACAAGCAAAGCTGGAGGCTAGCCTGTCCGCTGGGCAGGCTAGTGCTGAAAAACTCTGGTCGCTCCACGAAATGGAACGAACGGGGGGCGAACCGGATGTGATTGGTCAGGATACGAAGACGGGTGAATACATTTTCTATGACTGCTCTGCCGAAAGCCCCAAGGGCCGCAGAAGTGTTTGTTACGACCGTAAAGCACTGGAAGCGAGGAAAGAAAACAAACCTGCAACGAGCGCTCTTGATATGGCTGCCGAGATGGGCATTGACCTGCTAACGGAAGAGGACTATCGGAAGCTGCAACAACTTGGAAATTTCGATATGAAAACATCGAGCTGGATAGTTACACCAGATGAGATCAGAAAACTCGGTGGTGCCCTTTTTTGTGATTTTCGCTACAACATGGTTTTCGTGTATCACAACGGTGCCGATTCCTATTATGCCGCCAGGGCGTTCCGGGGATCACTCAGGATCTGATTGATACTTAAAAACAATGCTGTAAGAATAGTATCTCATGTTTCGTTTATTCAAGCTCCTCCTGGATTCGCCGACAACACCAATACATACCGACAAGTGAAAGCGTAGGTCTTGATTTACGGCAAGAGCCGTGCAGCTTCTCGTACCTTTCCCCGAAGTCGAAAAAGGGCCGAAATGTCGCCTTGTAAGTAAGCAACGAGTTCTGTCTTATAGAGTTGCTCTATAAGCCTGCCTGCTGGTTGGTGGGGTATTACAGCCTCGTCCTCCACTGAATCGAGCAAGGCGTGCATTTCTACTCGAACGTCCATGAAGGCTCTGGTAATAGCGAGTGCGCTGGCAGTATCCGGTAGCGCACAGAAGTGACGGACAGCGAGGTTAAAACGGAGATTTGAGGTATCGAACATAGCAGGAAGGGTCATCTATCGTAGACATAGAGTTGATTAGTGTCAAGACAAGGTAAGGATAAAGTCCTGGATGTGCTGTTTAGCTCATGGCTGAGACTGCATATCACTCTTTTTGAAGGTGGTCTTTAAAACACATAAAATAGGCCCTTAAAACAAAATCGGCAAAAACCACCCCGTCTACCTTTGTTCCAGCTAATTCGCAGATAATCATGGAACAACGAACACAAGTAGACAATTACAATGGGGCTCTGCAAAAGCCTATTGGTTCTGGTTTTACAGCCACTTCTACCACCACAGACGTTAGTAAAGGGATTGACCTAACTGGCAGAATAGTTATCGTAACCGGTGGTTACGCGGGCATAGGCCTGGAAACCGTAAAAACGTTTGCATCCCTGGGAGCTGACGTTATCGTACCTGCACGTGATGTGAACAAGGCAGCTAAAAACCTCAATGGAATCTCACACGTAACGATTGAACCGATGGATTTGATGGACCCGGCTACTATTGATGCGTTCGCGGAGAAATTCCTTCGTACCGATAAGCCGCTATATAGTCTGGTCAACAATGCGGGGATTATGTGGGTACCGCTTCAACGGGATGCACGAGGCTATGAATCCCAGTTAGCCACGAATCATTTGGGGCATTTTCAGCTCACGGCACGGCTTTGGCCTGCGCTGAAAAAAGCGGTTGACGCCAGGGTAATCAGTGTGTCGTCGTTTGGCCATCAGATCGCCCCGTTCAATTTTGACGATCCTAACTTTACCTGTCGGGACTATGATACGCTGGCAGGCTATGGTCAATCTAAAACGGCCAACAACCTATTCGCCGTAGAATTAGATCATCGGGGCAAAAAGGTTGGCGTACGTGCCTTTTCACTCCATCCGGGATCCGTCAATGGGACTGATTTAGGACGGGTGGCGCCCATGGATTTATTTCAACAAATGGGTACGCATGATGCCAATGGTAATTTATTTCCCGACGTGGCCAGGAAACTAAAGACGATACCTCAGGGAGCCGCGACAACCGTTTGGTGTGCAACCAGCCCACAATTGGCTAATTTGGGCGGTGTGTATTGTGAAGACGCCGATATAGCCGAACTGGATACTGGAAACATTGACCACCAGTACGATGACCCATCAACCCTGCGGGGAGTAAAACCGTATTCAGTTGATGCGGAACAGGCGAAACGGTTATGGACGTTGAGTGAAGAATTGACAGGAGTGGAGTTTGACGCAAACTAAGAGCATTATCAGATTTCAAAATCATGAGTCATCAGGCATACTATATCCATCCCGACTTGAAGCTCTCCCGTTTCGACGATAAGTTTTATAAGGCAGATGTGCTCTTTGAACAGCATTTGCTGGTCTGGTTTATTTCGGGAGAAACCAAGATCGTGCACGGCGATGAGACATATTGGTTTGGGGCGGGTGATAGTCTATTGTTTCCTCGTAATCAGTTAGTTACGGTTATTAATTACCCCAAAGACGGCTTGCCGCATCAATCGGCGGTTATGCACCTGACTAAAAAGCGGTTAACTGATTTCTATACCAAAAATAAGGTGGATCTTAAGCAGATGCAGACACCTAAATTTCGCGCATTTGGCCAGCATCCGCTGTTAAAAAGTTGCCTTGCCTCTCTGATTCCTTATTTTGAACTGAACGAACCGTTACCGGATGCCATTGCTTCCTTAAAAATAGAAGAGGCCATTACGAACCTTCGAACGATTGATCCCTCAATTGACCATGTGCTGGCAAATTTCGACGAACCGGGTAAGCTAAGTCTTGTCGACTTTATGGAGCAGAATTACATGTTCAATATGTCGATGGATAAATTCGGCTATTTAACAGGACGTAGCCTGACCACGTTTAAACGTGATTTTAAAAAGATTTTCCAGACCACACCCCAAAAATGGTTAATGGAGAAGCGACTGGAACTGGCTCATTATCAGATCCGGGAAAAAAAGCGAAAGCCGTCCGATGTATACCTGGAAGTTGGTTTTGAGAATCTTTCCCACTTTGGCTATGTATTCAGAAAGCGGTATGGCTATGCACCAACCGAACTGGTGGGTTAGCTTATTAAGCTACTATTCTTCGCTGGAAAGCAGGCCGGTTACGCCAAATAGCACGGTTCCTAAAATTTTGGGCCCGAATTTTTTGCCCGTAAACCGGCCAAACTCGCCCATCCATTTGGTCTTTTCTACAACCTTAGCGCCGGTTTCCCGTAGGGCATCTGTGGCATCCTTGCCAGCCGCTCGCTTGGTAAAGTACATAACAGGAGCACTTAGTCCTAATACGGAAATACCGATTAGTGTGCCTGCCACGGCTCCAATTGTGCCCGATACCTCTTTTCCCGTTTCTTCAAACTGCTTCCACTTTTCTTCGAAATCATAGTCTTTGGCTTCCATGGCTTTTTCGCGATAACATGAAGGAAAACTGCTACTTAAAGGTACGTGTTGACAGGATATATCCGACAGAAAAGGCTATTTTTTGACCAACGGTAGTAATCAGCGTACGGTTATCACCTGGCCCGTACCTGAACCAAACACACTTTTACGAAAGCCATATTCCAGGTGTTTCATTGATACGGGAATATCTCCCGGAAAGAAGGGGAAGTATTGAGGAGAGTCTTCAATGACGGTAGGGCTAACTGCATTAATACGAACTCCATGTTCCAGTTCAATGGCTGCTGCCCGGACAAACGCATCAACGGCCCCATTCGCTGCCGACGCATTCGCAAAATTTAGTTGCGGTTCCTGGGTTAAAGCCCCACTGATCAATGTAAATGAACCTTTTGGATTAATAGCGTGCTGCCCGATGAGTACCAGATTTATTTGGCCCATCAGTTTTCCTTCGATCCCTTTTCTAAATTCGGTATGGGTCATTTTTTTCCAGGGCCCCACGTAGGTTGGTCCAGCGGTACATACTAATGCATCAAAACTGCCTACTTGTTTGTACATCTTTTCAATGGATTCTATGGAGGTAATATCCGCCTGAATATCCCCACTTTTTGACCCAACTTTTACTACTTCGTGCTCGTTCTCAAATGCATGTATCAGGTGTTTTCCCATGGTGCCTGATGCACCTACGATAATAATTTTCATGTCTTTTCGTATAGTAGAGTTTACGTCAAAAATTTTCAAAAATCAGTTTCTTGCTTACTGCCATTCCGGCTGTGGTACCCATGGCTACTGCATTTGCTACAGTGCGTATGCGTGTTGCATTATCACCACAGGCATAAATACCGCTAATCGTCGTTTCCTGAGCTGCATCTATCCTGATATAGCCGTCGTTGGTCAATTCGCATCCCAATAATTCCGGTATCTTACACTGTTGCTCAAACTGACTGCGGGTGTATATAGCCTTGACGGGCAATTTTGTAGTATCCTTAAAAACAAGGCTGTGAAGCTGCCCATCTGTATGCTCCAGGCGTTCAATTTCCTTTTCTATGATATTGATAGCATGCTGTTGGAGCTTCGTTGTCTGGTCTGCTGTTAGCATGGATTTACCATTGGTAAACAAGGTTAACCTGGTTGTCCAGTTAGAAATAAGTGTTGCGAGTTCAAGGCCGTCTTCTCCGTTGCCAAGTAGGCCTGTTGGCTCATTTCGCACCTCATAACCATGGCAATAGGGACAGTGTAGCACGGTAATACCCCAACATGCTGCCAGCCCGTCAATAGGAGGTGTATGGTCCTGGATACCTGATGCAAAAATTAATTTGCTGGCCCGAAACGTTTCTCCCGATGCTACCTGAATAGCAAAACCATAGTCAGTTTTTATTCCGTTGGTAGCAAGGCCAGTAAAGAATGTTACCGTAGCATAGTGCTGGACTTGCTGTTTGGCAAGCGCTGCAATTTGGTTTGGTGGTTGCCCATCCTGCGTAAGAAAGTTATGGGAATAGGGTGTCTGCCAATTACATGGGTTGCCGCTATCAATTATGAGCACGCTTTTCAACGCCCTGCCCAACGCCATAGCTGCTGCCAGCCCCGAATAGCTACCTCCAATAAGTAATACGTCAAAAATTTTATCGTCATTCATATTACTTACTGGCTTTGAATGAACCCGATTGGAGTAAAAAATCCACGCTAGGAACACCAACAAAAACTACCCACGGAACCAATGAAACGGTTAACAGGAATGTTCGTTGATACAATGGTAATCCGGATAATAGCTTGCCAAACAAATGAAGAAATAGCGTGATGGACGGATAGATGGCTATCCAGATCTTTAGTGCTGCAATTAACTTAGCCTTTGTTTTCATACCTTAAAAAATGCGTTTTGCTAACCCCTTTTGGGTAATGCAAAAGTATTTTACAGGCTAAACCGGTATGTAGGACAAAACTTTAGTTGTGTAGGACGCATCGTAAATTATTCCTGATATTCTGGTGAATACCCTTAATCAGTAGCTGTAGCCACTTCGACAGAATGAGGTGAAAATAAATTTGCGCAACTAATTGGTTGCTCGTATATTTGCAACCAGTTAGTTGCATTTGGTCGATCAACTCTATGAAACGAGACGTTTTTCAGGCGATTGCTGACCCAACCCGGCGAGCCATTCTGGTCTTGATTGCGGTGCAGGCCATGACGCCCAATGCGATTGCGGAACATTTTTCCAGTAGCCGACAAGCCATTTCGAAGCATATTCATGTCCTGCTGGAGTGTGAGCTTCTGAATCAGCAACAGCAGGGCCGGGAGATTTACTACCACCTAAATCCAACTAAAATGCAGGACGTAGACAACTGGCTTCAGCAGTTTAGAGACCTGGTTGAAAAACGCTTTACCCAATTAGATGACGTATTAGTTAAACTCAAAACAGAACAGAAATGAACAAGGCAATTCTGATGAACTTTGTGGTTGACAAGGACAGCAAGCAGATCAAGGTAGACCGCGAATTTAGTGCTCCACTCCCAATGGTGTGGGCAGCCTGGACCCAACCTGAAATCCTCGACCAATGGTGGGCTCCCAAACCCTGGCAGGCCCGAACAAAATCAATGGATTTCAGGCCGGGTGGCTCATGGCTCTATTCAATGATTGGTCCGGAAGGGGAAGAGCATTGGTCAAAAGCCGACTTTAAACAGATTGAATCTTCAAAAAGCTTTTCGGCGCTCGACGGATTTTGTGATGAAAACGGAACCCTTAATCCCGATTGGCCCCGATCTTTGTGGGAGAATACCTTTACGGAGAAAGGAGATTCTACACAGGTCAATATTGCCATCACGTACGACACGCTCACTGACCTGGAGAAAATTCTTGACATGGGCTTTAAAGAAGGCTTTACCGCCGGATTGGAAAACCTTGATCTGTATTTAAGTGCCCAGTCGCCGAAAACAGCCTAAAATCAACTATTGGCTTCGGGTAATTACGTAGTTGAATGGTCTATTTAACATGAATAATGGCCGCATAGCGGTTTGATGTTTGTAGCAAAAGGTTGTCGTGGACTCCACGACAACCTTTTGCTACAAACATACCGTACCTGTGGCAGGGTTGTTAAGTTCTGAATTTTCTTTACTTAATCAGCCTCTTTTATTGGCTTATTTTTACCCCCACCCCCTAAAGGGGGAGAAAATCCACTTCGGAGTACTCCCCCTTTAGGGGGTGGGGGGTAAAGACGACAGAACTTAACAGCCCTGCCGTACCTGTGGTACTTAAAAACTTGATAATCAGTGAAAATAACACATTATTTACGTTGATTTAGTACAATGCTGCGTTCGCTGTACCTCTGTGGTAAATACAATGAAATTTAGTGAAACGATTGCCGAAATTCTACCGGCGACACGTTCGTCTTTTGCTTAAATAGTTTATTGAACGACTGCGGATGTTCAAAGCCTAGCTCGTAGGCAATTTCGGCAACCGTTAGCCGACTGGTGCTTAGCCTATCTTTTGCCTGCTCAATCAGCCAATTATGGATGTATTGTTGCGTACTTTGGCCAGTAAGCGACTTCAGCATATCGGTTAGAAACCGGGGCGAAACGGCAAGATAGTCTGCTAGTTCCTTAACCGAGGGTAAGCCAGCTAACAGGGATTGTTGGGTATCGAGCCGTGATGCCAGATATCCATCCAGTTTAGCGATCATATCGTTGTAAACAGCCTTACGGGTGAGAAATTGCCGATTGTAAAAGCGGTTGCTGTAGGTTAGCAAGAGTTCAATTTGCGTGACCAGCACATCCTGACTAAAGCTATCAATGTTGGTATCTAACTCAGTGGCGATTGTGGCAAAGAGAGCCGCTATAATCTGTTTTTCCCTGTCGGATAAAAACAGCGCTTCGGAAACGGCGTACGAAAAAAAACCATATTTACTGATTGTTTTGCCAAGTGGATAATGCCGGATAAAGTCGGGATGGAAATAAAGAGAATACCCGTCATAGCTGCTTTCGTCACCAGACATGGTAACTACCTGATTGGGTGCTAAAAACGCTAATCCGCCTTCTTCAAAGTCATAGTACCCCTGGCCATATTTTACCTGTCCTTTGAACGTATGCTTGAAGGAGATTTTGTAGAAATTAATACTAAACGATGCACCTGCATCGGCAAGACTCACCCTGGTCGTATCGTAGTTGACTAACGCAATGAGCGGATGCACCGGTTTAGGTTGTTCCAACCGCTTCATCAGCTCAGAAATGCTGGCAAATACATACGGTTTTTGATTCTCTGCTTTCATTTTTTTCAATCCTGTATGGCTGGCCGAATAACCATATCACCCAGCTCAACATCGGCGGGTTGCTCAATGGCGAAGGCAACGGCCCTGGCAATGGCATCGGGTGAAATAGCAATCGATCCCATCTTGTCAAGGACAGCGGCCTTCATGGAGAGATCTTTTATCGTATTGGCGAATTCAGTCTGTACAAACCCCGGCGATATACCCGTTACCCGCCACCGTCCGCCCGACTCTTGACGCATGGCTTCGCTTATGGTGCGAACCGCATTTTTGGTACCAGCATATACGCCTTGCATAGGTACAATCTTTATACCTGAGGTCGAAATAATGTTGATGATATGGCCTGAACCTTGTTTCTGAAAAGCAGGAATGGCAGCGGCAATCCCGTATAATACACCTTTAAGATTCACATCGATCATTTCCTCCCATCCCTCAACATCCAGTTCGTCGATACGGGAGAGCTGACTCATGCCTGCATTGTTGATCATAACATCAAGTTTGCCGTAACGTTCACAGGCTACGTCGACAAGGTGTACTAAATCACCCCTTTGTTTAACGTCTGTAAGGACATGAACAGCGTCGCCACCCGCCGATCTGATGCGGGCTTCAAGCTCCGCCAGCCGATCTGACCGACGCGCGCCCAGAACGACTTTGGCCCCTCGGTTAGCGAGCAGGAGGGCAATGGCTTCCCCTATTCCGCTACTAGCCCCTGTGATGGCTACAACTTTACCGTCAATTCCATTTTCCATAACCAGTGACTGTTTAACGCATTTTTTTCTGCTGCAAAATTCACCCGTATGCGGAACTGAACTGTAGCCAAAACGGCAAAAGTTGTAGTCGGAAAGTCAATTGAAACAGAGTACTGCTAATCGTTTTGTCACCGGTAAATTCATCGCTTAGCACTGCTCGCCAATCTTAATCGGAATTGCCAAGCAGACGATGTAGGTGCAAAAAAGCGGCTCGTTCCAGGTTAAGAAAGAGCCGTTTTTTTGCACGTTCGAAACAGATCGTTAACCGACAGTTTCACGAATCTTTAGCACGCCAAGTTCCTGACCAACTTTCGTGAAGGCAGCTACGGCCTGTTGCAGATGTTCCAGTTCATGACCCGCCGAAATCTGCACCCGAATACGGGCTTTTCCGTTTGGAACCACAGGATAAAAGAACCCAATTACATAGATTCCTTCCTGTAACAATCGGGCGGCAAACTCCTGTGCTAAGGGAGCATCATAAAGCATAATCGGAACAATGGGGTGCTCGCCGGGCAAAATGTCGAATCCGGCAACTGTCATGGCCTCGCGGAAATAACGGGTATTGGCCTCCAGTTTATCGCGCAACGCGGTTGACCCTTCCAGAATATCCAGTACTTTCAGGGAAGCGCCAACGATGGAAGGAGCTAAGGTGTTGGAAAACAGATACGGACGAGACCGCTGCCGGAGTAATTCCACAATTTCTTTTCGAGCTGCCGTAAAGCCACCCGACGCACCGCCAAGGGCTTTTCCGTAGGTACCGGTTATGATATCAATGCGGCCCAGGACATTCCGGTATTCGGGCGTTCCCCGGCCCGTTTTTCCCATAAAGCCACTGGCATGGCATTCGTCAACCATGATCATAGCCCCATATTGATCGGCCAGATCGCAGATTTTGTCCAGTTGGGCAATGGTGCCATCCATCGAGAAAACACCATCTGTAACGACCAAAATACGACGTGCCGATGAAGCGGCCTGTAATTGAGTTTCCAGATACGCCATGTCATTGTGTTTATAGCGGAAGCGTTTTGCCTTACACAAGCGAATCCCATCAATTATCGAAGCATGATTTAATTCATCCGAAATGATGGCGTCTTCTTCGCCCAGCAGTGGTTCAAACACCCCACCGTTGGCGTCGAAGGCGGCTGCGTAGAGGATGCAGTCTTCGGCCCCAACGAACTCAGCGGTCCGACGTTCCAGTTCTTTATGAATATCCTGAGTACCACAGATAAATCGTACTGACGATAGGCCAAACCCGTGACTATCCAGCGTGTCGTGCGCAGCCGCAACCACGTCTGGATGAGAGGATAAGCCCAGGTAATTATTGGCACAAAAATTAAGTACTTCACGTCCACCATGAATGGCAATGACGGAAGACTGGGGCGAAACGATGATCCGTTCGGACTTATAGAGGCCAGCTTCTTTAATGCTGTTCAGTTCCTGTTGAAGTTGTTCTTTGATAGTTCCGTACATGACGTTTAGAGGGCTGAGACCAGTGGCTGATACACCGCAGTCAGGTTAGTAATCATTTCGGTAGTCATTTTGGGTAAATCGAAGGCTGGTTTCCAGCCCCAATCCTGCCGGGCAACTGAATCGTCAATGGATTTGGGCCATGAGTCGGCAATAGCCTGTCGAAAATCCGGTTTATACTGCGTGTCGAAAGCAGGGAAATAGGCCTGGATGGCAGCTGTCAAGTCGGCCGGGGTAAAGCTCATACCCGCCAGATTATAGGAGGTTCGGACGCTGATCTGAGATTCGGGCGCTTCCATCAGTTCGAGTGTTGCCCGCAGGGCATCGTCCATATAAATCATAGGCAGGAGCGTGTCTGCCGACAGGAAACAGTCAAATGGTTTCCCCTGGAGGGCCGCGTGGAAGATGGCTACGGCATAATCAGTGGTTCCCCCACCGGGCATCGACTGGTAGCTGATAACACCCGGATACCGTAAGGAGCGTATATCCAGCCCGTAGCGTTTGTGATAATACAGCGACCAGTTTTCGGCGGCAACCTTACTAATACCATATACCGTAGCGGGGTCGAGCAGAGAGGTTTGCGGGGTGTCGTACTTAGGCGCATGCTCCCCAAACGCGGCAATTGAACTGGGAACAAACACCTTTTTAATGTTGTGCAGCCGGGATACTTCCAGTACATTGAGCAAGGTCTGCATGTTCAGATTCCAGGCCCACAACGGATCGCTCTCTCCTTTTGCCGACAGAATAGCCGCCAGGTGGTATATCTGTGTAACCCGGTATTTGCGTACTACGTCGGTCAGGGCTTCCGGTTTGGTGGCGTCCAGTACTTCAAAGATGCCTGGTTCGGTTAATGGCTTTCGAAGATCGGCCGCGATGACGTTTGTGCTACCGAACTGCGCCTGTAATTGAGGAAGCAGGGCCGTGCCGATTTGCCCATTGGCTCCAATAATTAAAACGGTTTCTCGCTGCATAACGAAGGTGTAAGAAAGTTGAGTAAGGACGAAAACGAGTTAGTAAATCGTTATTGAAAAACAGCTATATAATTATGGTACAAAGTTAATTTACTAGATAATAAATGAATATAGTGATGTAAAATCCGTGAATTTTATGGGGATATGACTTATTTGCCGATAAATTCACTTGAGGTGAATCGAGAATAAACCACTCTGTAGAAAAATTTTCGGTATGGAAGGGATAGATGATGTAGATAAACAACTCCTGCGATTCTTACAGCAGGATGCTAAACTAACAACGAAAGAATTGGCCGCTCAACTCGGGCTGACGTTATCGCCGGTGTACGAGCGGATCAGGCGATTAGAAACCCTGGGATTTATTAAGCAATACGTAGCTGTGCTGGATAAAAACCTGTTAGGCCAGCCAATTACTGCGTTTTGCCAGGTATCAATGCGCTACCATGACAAAGCGTTTATCGACAAGTTTGAAGAAGAGGTGCAGAAACTGGAAGAAGTGCAGGAGTGCTATCACATGGCGGGTCAGGTCGATTTTCTGCTGAAGATTCATGTAGGCAGCCTGAACGAATACCACGACTTTGTTAAGTATAAACTGTCTCAAATTGAGAACATTGGCGTACTGAACAGCACCTTCGTTTTAAAGGAAATCAAGCATAACCTGGGCTATTTCATTCAATAACCGAAGCCGTTTTAGTAAAGTATAAGCAATCGCGCAAAATAGAATGAAATCTAATAATTGGCTAAGATATAGAGACCCGTCAGCTATCGATACGGGGTAAGGCCCATCCTTTACGGATAGCCATCAACCGAAACACGGTGATAAGCCCTGCCGATATCAGAAAATTCAGGTTGGGTTCCATATGAACGGATCGGCCCAGTAAATACAGACCGGCTCCGGCCAGACAAGGCGTAACATGAAGCTGTCGGCTAAAAATAACCGGGAGGTCATTGACTAAAACATCCCGTATAACTCCACCAAACAGGGCTGAAATGACCCCCAGTAGCATGGCTGCCCATTCATTGACATTGGCAGAGAGGGCTTTCTGCATACCTAAAATTGTATAAATACCAACGCCAAGCGTATCGAACAGGAGCAACGGCCGTTGAAGTTTTCCTAACCACCATTTGCGGCATAAAATCGCTGTAACTACGCTAGCGCTAATGACAATCAGGTAGTTAGGGTCCCGTATCCAGGCAATTGGATAGGCACCCATGATAATATCCCGTAGGGTACCGCCACCAATTGCGGTCAGAAAACCGACGAAAAAAAGGCTGATCAAATCGGGGTACATTTTTTTACTCAACGCCGACAACGCGCCCGAAATAGCAAATACGGCGACTCCAATCAGATCAGTCAAATACCAGATAGTCATGTAGGTGGTGAATGAGTACTAGATACTGTAGATTGCAAGGTAAACGTAATCGACTAAAATTGTCTATGATGGTTCCAACGAATGGGGTACAAAAGACCAATATCGCTCAGACTATTGGCCGGATTTTACTGGGCCTGGCGCTAAGTTTTGCCGGGACAGCTCACCTGACCTGGGCTCGAACTGAATTTTTAGCCCAAGTGCCCCAATGGGTGCCGCTCAATGGCGATTTAGTGGTTATTCTGTCCGGCATTGTTGAGATTACGCTGGGCCTGGCGCTTATTTTTTGGGCTCGGCAACGGGTACAGGTTGGCTGGGCAGTAGCTGCCTTTTTTGTATTGATCTTTCCGGGAAACATCGCTCAGTTCGTCAATCATACCGACGCATTCGGTTTATCGACCGATCGGGCCCGCGCCATTCGGTTGGTGTTTCAGCCGATTTTGGTAATCTGGGCGCTATGGTCTACCGGAGCCTGGCAGGCCTGGCGAAACCGTAAAACCATATAGTAATAAACTGTCATGAGATCAGGGAGCAATTTACTTCTGTTGCTTTACTTCACATTAGGCAGTTGATTAAGGTACACCTGCGTACTTGGCTGTACGCTTCCGTACGTTTCCACATCATTGACCGCTAGCTGTACAAAGGCTAGTTGCTGCCGTTCGGCGGTGGTTGGTTCGGTCGTATATTCCTCCTCGTTGATCTTCTTGTTGGCCAGTTGATTAGCCAGCGACTGGATACCCGGATGATTACTCAGGATCGGCTGAATCTCGTAGCTATCGCCAAGTCGACTTCCACTCCGGTCAACGTTAATGCAATACGCAATGAGCCAGGCAGTTTCAATGGCATGGGCCGGCACCAGCACCGTAACCGTTTTTATGATGATCCCATTCTGTGAAATATCCTGAAAGGATTCATTCGTTTCCGCGACCCAGATGAGGCCGGGCGGAATCTCTACCTGTACCGGATAGTCATTGGCGTTGCTGAATGTGAGACAAAACCCGACAGCCCCACCTGAGCCCTTTACTTTTTTCTGCTTACGGGCCTCACTCCAGCAGTCACCATCGACGCGGGGTTTCTGAACGAGTGAGATACCCGCCGGAAACACGAACGGTATTCCTTCTGGGCGGCTTTTTGAGGTGCCAAAGCCCGGTGCCGATGATTCCGGCTGGGTCTCATCGGTTGGGCCATTGGGCAAAATAGGGTTGTGGGCCGGGCCAGTGCAGGCCAGGACGCCCAGGAGCAGCAAGGAATAGAGTAGGTTGTGCATTCACTAAGTTGGTTTGACTACACAAACCTATAACCCGGTTACCAATCCACTCGGTGCCATTGGGTTGAAACGGAAGAAGCTCCTGATGAAGCAACTTATTGGGCTAGTTGGGTCAAAGGACCTAATTCAATAGGTCATCTTAGTCAATGCAGAAAAGTTTATTCCACAATGTTTGAATTCTATCCGAAAAAATACAAGGCGCTCCACAACTTTTGGATCAAGTCTAAAAGTTGTGGAGTAACTTGGATTAAGCATATAACTGAGTCAGCCGGTA
>NZ_BAAHBG010000041.1:0-1120 GCF_054776855.1 Spirosoma migulaei
GGGTGGACCTACCCACGGGCTTGTATTATTATCAGGCCAGTGTGCGTTTTGCCCTGCTGGATAAGAACGCTCCCCCCCAGATCATCAAGGGCTGGGTTCAGATCCTGCGGGAAGGCGTATCGGCCAGATAGAGCCAACTAAGTGGAGTGGGTGGAGTGGGTGCAATAGGGACAGAGAAACCGACTGCATGCATTCCACCCACTCCACTTAGTTACTAATTTGCCATTAACACCTATCAAAAAGGGATACACTTTTTGGTACTGAAATCGTTGTAATTGAAAACGGGATAATTTTATGCGGTTCGTTTACACTATTGGGCTTTGGGGGCTTTTTTTAGGCATTGTACTATTTCCCTCTATAACTCAGGCCACACACGTGCGGGCTGGGGAGATTACCACCAAACGGATTTCTCAAACCTCACTCACCTATCTGGTTACGTTTACAGCCTATTACGATGAAGTAAAAGGCCGACAGGCGGCTGATCAGGCTGAACCTTATACCTTTTGTTTTGGAGATGGCTCTACCTTGGAAGTTAAACGGAGTCGTCGTCAATATATCAACGGTCGCACATCGTCAGTCAACTCCTACACGGCTATTCATACCTATCCGGGGCCGGGCGTGTATACCATTGGCATAACCGTGCCCAACCGAAACGCGGATACAAAAAATTTACCCCCTCCTGCTACATCTGATCAAATTCGTTTTTTCGTATCGACAACGATTTTGATCAATGCAGCCCTGCTGACCAACTCCACCCCCGTCATGCTCAACCCACCCCTGGACTCAGGACGCGTGGGCCAGAAGTTCTGCCACAACCCAACCGCCTTCGATGCCGATGGCGATAGCCTCGCCTACCGACTCAGTGTTCCCAAAACCTCATTGACAGATAACGGCTGTATTGGTAGAGACATTCCGGTGTATCAAGACCCAACCCGATTTAGTACCGCCAGTGAAGCGGGAGGCACACCCACCTTTACCATCAACCCCATCACCGGCGAACTCTGCTGGGATGCTCCGGGCGAAATAGGCCAATTTAACTTTGCCTTCATCATTGAGGAATGGCGCAACGGGGTGCTCATCGGGGAGATCACCCGCGACATGCAGATCATCGTCACCGATA
>NZ_BAAHBG010000042.1:0-11600 GCF_054776855.1 Spirosoma migulaei
GTTCATGTCACAAAGATCTGAACTAGGACAAAATGCCACTATTTTAATGCGTTTAACCTGAAGGCTTAACTATCTGCTTAAAAGGTAAATAACTATATATTATACCTAATTGTACGCCTGAGCAGAAGACGAATAGTTTGAAAATCCGTGTAGGAAGTGTAGGCTCAAAAACAATCTTTTTTTCTTTCTTGTCACAATAGGGTGTTTGCAGGTTAACTCCTAAGTATAAGCCTGGTCTTCACTGATCGGGCTTTTTTTATTATATAAGCTTGGGGCCCTGCCTTTTTATAAATAGCGGACGGACAGAAGAGACAATACACCTAAGCAAAAACGGCCTTTATAGTGTGATACTAAGTGGGGAAAGGGGAAAAACACCGGTATTTCGGACCATGATGAAGTCAGTCCAGAAGCACCAAATTTTACCTTTTTGTAAATTTTATCCACAGGGGATAGGGGATAGTGTGGACAAGTTGCAAAAAGGGGATATAGGGGGCTTTTCTGGGTAGTGCTATATCTAAATATGGGAAAGATTGATTGCCCTGTGGCCGTTATTTTCTGCATAAACAAAAAATACCTAGCTCATTAGGTATTTTAGTTTTCTAACGAAATTATACCTTTGGGGCCATTAAAGATTTATTAACTCCACACACCTTAAAGTTATGACAAGCAGCCTTACGGTTACTAAGCGGTTAGACCTAATACGTAATCTTTTAGAACATCCTGCTATTGATTGTGGTCCTGCTACATTTGACTGGACATTAAGTTAAGGATGATCTAACTTAGTGAACCATGAAAACCAGGAGACAATACGACCGCACGGGCGGCCCCGGAGGAGTTTAAAAAAATGGCCGTGGAGTTGTCGGATGCCAAAGGCTCTATACAGACGACCGCTGAAGAGTTGGGCATTACCCCACAAATTCTCACCCGATGGCGTAGAGAACGAGCGCCTTCTCAAGCCCTTAAAGCTGGTAGCGGAACCCAAGCGAACCGAGAGCAGCAAGAAATTTTACTTCTGAAAAAGCAGCTTAAACAAGCTGAATTAGAACGCGATATACTAAAAAAGGCAGTCGGCATCTTCTCCAAGGGCGACGGGAAATATTCAGATTTATAAAAGCTCATCAACTTGAGTTTCCTGTTGAGACCGGTCCGCCGGTGCGGATGTGTCGAGTACTAAACTTGAGCCGCAGTGGCTATTACTATTGGTTAGCCCAACGGCCGACTAAAAGAACCCAAGAGAATGAAACGCTTATAGTACTAATAAGTGATTCATTTACAGCCAGTAAGAAGCGTTATGGCAGTCCAAAGATTACCCAGGAACTGAGGGCTAAAGGCATAAAAGTATCTCGACCCCGAGTCGCTAGGTTGATGAGGAAGGCTAATCTGAAAAGTGTCATTCAGAAGAAATATGTGGTTACCACGACTGATTCCAAGCACACTTACCCAGTCGCAGAAAACCATTTAAACCGTCAGTTCAATCCTGTAAAACCGAGTCAGGCATGGGTTTCCGATCTGACCGCACGGGCGGCCCCGTTATATTCGTACCGGTGAAGGCTGGCTCTATCTGACCATCATCATGGATTTGTATGATCGGAAAGTGATCGGTTGGGCTTTGAGTACGTCGATGAAGGCCTCTGAGACGGTCATTCCAGCTTGGCAAATGGCCCTTAAAAACCGGCCTATCGAACGGAATTTAATTTTCCATCGCACCGGCGACCCGGTCGGACCGAGGAGTACAATATGCCTGTCATGCGTTTACCAATCTGTTGAAAAAACAGTCGTTGGTTTTACAAAGCATGGTGGGAAAGGCAATTGCTGGGACAATGCTGTGGCAGAAAGCTTTTTCAAAAGCCTAAAGTCGGAGTTGGTATATCAACAGGATTTCCAAACTCGGGCTACGGCTAGACAGGCTGTCTTTGAATATATAGAGGTCTGGTATAATCGCCAGCGAAGGCATTCGGCGCTGGGTTATCTTTCCCCTTTTGACTACTATAGTGGGCAATTTTTAAATGTTGCTTAAAGATTTGTCCAGTGTTTTGTTGCAAGTCCAGTAACAACTGAATGGCTTCTTTTACCTTCACCTGCATTCTAGCCAATGCCCCGATATTGCCCTGCTGAAAATCCAATAGGTCCACCTTTGCATACAGGTTGATCAGATTCCAGGCGTGTGTAAAGGGGGCCGGGTCGGGAGATGTTTCAATTACATTCCAGAGTAGTTCCCGGAACTCGGCATAGAGTTGAATGACCGCTTCAGTAGCTGACTCAGGCGTCAGGCGGAGTAACTTATCTTCTACCAGCATCAGTTTCGCCATGGACGAATTAACTGGCTACCTAGGAAGGCTCATGGCGTTGAGGTACTGTTCTACCGGTAAAAGTAATGGAAAGCCTAGGCTATGCTCACTGGTAGCCTTCAGTATAATCGTTATTTAATTTCCTTCCTAAGCTTCAATCATGTTCCTTTTTTGGGCATGGTGTATGGATAAAATGCCGTTCAATTCGAGTCGGCATTTTAGTGACGCCCTGTCAGAACTTCGTCTAAGCCGCAATAGCATTAAGTTACGGAGGTCTCAAAAGCCAGTCTCGTTGGGACTGGTTTTTCTTGTTACTGTCCGGTCGGGGTTTTCGTCTAAGTTGTATAGTTGCATGAACGTGGTTGTAATTACTTACGGTAGATTTTAACGCTGACTTTCCTTGAGGTCAGTGTTTTTTTATAGCCGCTTCCCTAAAGTCCTTTTTCATGTATAACGGCCCAGCGGGTATCTACCAAGGAGCAAGCCTGACGTTATTAGAAGACGGGCACTATCAAGAATTGGAAATTTCCAAACTTATTTTGCTGATTTTTCTGCGTACTCAGTAACTCATTTTACGTACAAACTACTGTCCTAGTTGCAGCTTGGCATTTAAGCTGAAATTTAGTTGCTGCGCCGGATCGAAACTTATTCGGAGTGCATTGGCAGTAAAGTTGGAAGGGACAGTCACCTTATGTTTGATCTGAACGACATCGGCAGAGGTCGGCACTCGATTACATGACCAAATACTCTGGTCGCTCCAGTTTCCAGCCCGGAGCGTGTATAGAATACTACAGGCCTGGAATAGAATTGAGTTCGAAAACGCTGAACTCTCGGCAGATGAACACTGCACTCTAGTTTGAAATTCATATTGTTCATTGATCGTTAAATTTGCAATCGCCACACTTGTAGAAGTGAGGTTGCTAACAACAGTCCAATCGGGTGTTCCTACAATTCGGTATCGGACGTCATATAAGGTATTGGCTTCAGCGTAGTAGTTAGACCAGTTCAGTTTTACGGAGGTAGGTGTTTGATTGCTGAAATATACACTACTGAGCGAATAACATGGGTATGTAGCAAACGAACTTGACGCCGAAAAGTCAGAAAAAAAGCCATTACTACATCGGCTTCTCACCTGCCATTCATAGCCCGTGTTGGTTAATAAGCCCGTTAATGTCATGACGGCAGTTGTCAAATTTTCCAACGTTGTCCAGTCGCTTGTGCCTATCCGTCGGTAGCGTAAGTCGTAGTTAACATCGAGCCCCATTCGAACCCAGCTAAGGGAGACGGAGGTAGGTTTCAGATCAATATTATATAGTCCGTTAGGAATCCGGCAGGAAGTTGTAAAGTTTGGGCCTGCTACAAAAGCCGAATTATCTGTGGCCGAGCAGACGGTTCTAACTTGCCACTCATAGGACGTATTGTTAGTTAAACCCGTCAAACTATAGGTAAAACTAGAACTTGCATCCACTAAGGGCAGATTACTGAGCGTTATCCAGTCTGCTGCGCCCACTGTTCGATAACGTATATCAAAACGCGCGCTGGGCTCTACATAGGCGTTCCAGTTAAAGTTAAGCGATGTAGTTGAGAGAAACGAATAGAAAAGGGAGGTTGGGGCAAAACAACCCGTTGAAAAGTTAGTGCCTGCGGTATAAGTAGATTGGTTCGTAGCGGGGCAAACTGCTCTGACCCGCCATTGATAAGTGGTATTGCTAGTTAGCCCCGTGAGTGAATATAGCGTATTTGACGTGCCTGAAGCGGGAATGATATTGCTGATTGTAATCCAGTCTGCACTGCTCAACGGTTTATATTGCAGCTCGAAGGTAGTGCCGGGTTCGACTGCTGAGGAAGTACTCCATGCCAGACTAGCTGTCGAATTTTTGGCCGAACTGAACATATACGTAGTCGGCTGACAACTCGGAGTTATGGTAAGGGAGGTCGAAAAACCAGAATGTTCGCTTTGGGAGCAAACCGTTTCGATCTGCACTTCGTAAGTTGAATTGGGTGTTAATCCGGTCAGTGAATACGTCGTGTACTCCTGTGTAGTTAGCCCGCCAATGGTTGTCCAGTCGGGTGTACCGATCACCCTATAGCGGATTGTAAAGGTTCGGCCTGTTTCAGAATAAGCTGTGTACCAGTAGATCATAGCCACCGTTGAGCTAAGGGTATTAAGCCTTAACGTAGGTACGGGGCAGGATTGTGTTGTAAAGGATTGTGGGCTGCTGTAATCAGTAACCAGGGTAGTTGAGCCAGGACAAGTACCCTGTACGCGCCACTCATAGGCCGTAGACGAAGTCAGACCCGTTAGCGAATAGTAGGTACTGGTAGATACATCTATCGTGGTCCATGTCTGCGTGTTCTGAACACGCCATTGTAAGGTGTACGTTTCTGGATTGCCGGCTGACCAGCTCAGCGAAGTCGTAGTTCGGAACGGATGAGTTGTAAAGAGTGACGGAACGGGGCAAAGTGTAGTAAAACTCACCGGGCCAACGTACGTATCGGCATCGGTTGCCTTAATCTGCCATTCATAGGTGGTATTTGCATTTAAATACGTAAGAGTGGTGGTACTACCCTGTACATTCTGAAGCGCAGTCCAGGTGGGCGTACCAGCAATTCGGTATTGTAGGGTATAGCTGGTAATATTATCTCCAATGTTCCAGTTTAGCCGGGCACTCGTTCCGGTAATATTCGTGGTAGTTAGACCAAGCAGAGGTGGCGAAATCTGGATGACCACTGTTGGGCTAAGGCTACCCGTTGTGGTATTAGATGGACGAATTCGGTAGTAGTACTTTGTGTTAAGAACAGTGGTATAGTCTGTGAAAGTCGTTACGTTGGGAGATACCCCATCAATGGGTACAAAACCCGCATTTGGCGAGGTGGAGCGTTCGATAAAATACCCCATTTCGTTGTTGGCATTGTCCTGCCAGGTAATTATGGCGGTTGATCCATCCTGCGTAGCAACCAGGTTGCTGGGAGCGTTTACATCGGTTGCTGGCGCATCGAGTGTATAGGCGGTATGACTTTGCCGAAGGGCCAGCCCGGCCTGTATCCGGTCGTATTGGCCGGGGGTGAAATCGTGCGTACAGGGATAATAATACGACATAATGTTGGTAATCGATGGAGCGAATGGGGTACCGTTGGCATCGCGGGCGGTGCTGTTGGGGTCATACTGTGGGCAACCACTGGGCGATGGATAACTAATGGAAGCGCCAAGCATATTATAAGGATCGGCGGGGGTGTCGCAGATCAGGTCCCCATCGGTAGCACAGTTAGCACCAATTCCCCGCGTAACTAACTCGGTGGTTACACCCGAGCCTAGAGGGCCATTACCGGCATTCTGACCAAACGTATGAATCAGGCTGAAGTTGTGGCCTAACTCATGAGGAATCAATCGATTACCCAGGTCACTTTCTGAACTAGTACCACCCGTCAAAATAAAGGATCGAGTAGAATAAACCGCATTATCTGGATAATAGGCAAATCCCCCCAGCCCCGTAGTGGAAAACTGAGTGACATAATACTGATTGAGGGCATTGTGAGCGTCGTAGGCATCAACCGATTGAGAGCTATATGCATTATACATATCGTCGTTATTGATGTAGTCGGGCGATGTACCGGCAAAGTAAAATTGGATGCCAAAGCCATTGAGTAGATAGTAGCTGTTGGTCATGGCAATCACTCGATTCAGACTACTAATATTGAAACCACCATTGCCATCGCTTCTTCTTATAATATGTGGCCGGATGGGAACATAGGTAATCGCTTGAAAGGCGGCCCCCGACGCTAATTTTTGTTGTCGGGCCGATTCAGCTTGGTTCACCAGCAATCGAGCGTTCTCCAAAGTGAGGTCTTCTGTGCCACAAAAAGGGAGAACTGGTGAGGAAGGTGTCTGAGCCTGTGAAGTTAGGCAGAGGAAAACCCCAAAAAATAAGTAGTATAGTGTGGAATGTATATTCTTTTGCATAAAATAAAAATAATGCCCGCTGGGTGTTAATATACGTTGGTAATAAGCGTAGCAATTAAAAGAATCGTCAATACTGAATAATGCATTCTGTAGAGCTTGTACTTATTATTAGAAGCTGTTTGAAATTGAAATAATTTGAAGCGAGAATGCCCGACCCTTTTTGCTATATAAGTTATTCAGAAAGGTTGCTGTCTACCTAAAATAGGAGTTTTTTGTAAAAGTTATTACAGGGCTGAAGCTACTATTACAAAGTGACCTTATCTGTCATTACTTCAGTCGTCCGTTGCGCATTCCCCTGTACGTTCTACAGAAAATCATATCCGGTCTGCTTTTCAACTTTATCCTAACTTACCCGGTAGCTTCCCCATGCCCCTTCACCTCTAGCATTTGTATTCGGCATCCCCACACGGCAATAACTCGTGTCTGAGCGTTTATCCTGTTTGTATCATCGAACCCCACAGGTAGCACCACAATCACCTTCCAAAGGGGCCGCAGAAACGCTTAGCTCATTACTGACAGTAGGTCGAATCTGGCCATTGTCTTCCACCGTTAGAACAATCAAATTATTTAGGCACTATACTATACTTATTTTAATCCCTCACTACATATTGCATAGGCTAATTCTATCCAGTATGAAATCAAAATTACCGCTAATTAGAGTACCTTCACACAAAATTTGGACACAAGTTATTGGGGTTATTATCGCTCTATTGTTTGGGATTAATTCACACTGTTTGTATGCTCAAAATATTCGTTATGTGAAGCCCATCGCAGTTGGTGCCGGAGACGGGACAAGCTGGGAGAATGCATCGGCAGATTTACAAGCTATCCTTTCAACGACTGGGGTTGAGCAAGTCTGGGTAGCAGGCGGGCTTTATAAGCCGGGTGGGCACTCAAATCTAGACCGGACTATAAGTTTTTCGATTGCTGCTGGCATAAAGGTTTATGGTGGATTTATAGGAACAGAAGTAACTCTAGCAGACAGGCCGCTTACGCAACCTAGTAGCACAACGCTCAGCGGTGACGTTGGGCTTGAAGGAATCAAAGATGATAATAGCGTACACGTAGTAACAATAGATTATAGAGCCACAGAGCAAACTCGATTAGATGGCTTCGTTATTACAGCTGGCCTTGCCAATAGGGGAACGCTTGGCTCTGGAACTCCAGCTAATGTTGGCGCAGGATTGTATACAGGCGGGATGCCAACAATCGCTAATTGTAACTTCGTATCCAACGTCGCCAGTATTATTGGTGGCGGAATAGCCGCCTATGGTGATTCAATAACTCTGCTTAACTGTAGTTTTTCTCATAATTCGGCGTTTGCCTATGGAGGGGCGGTATATGTAGAACACGGAACGGCAACAATACTTAACTGCATCTATCTGAATAACAGTACGGAGCTACAAGGGGGTGCTGTATTCACATTTAATGGCAATTTATCTGTTATCAACTGTAGTTTCTCGAACAACTCTTTTTCTCGACAAGGAGGAGGAGCATTGGGATCTATCGCTGGTGGAGCTTCAGTCACTAACTGTATTTTCTGGCATAATGGGACTGATAAGACACTATTTGGACAATTTACTCTTAGCTATTGTTTAATTGAGCCTTCAGTGGCTACGAGTATTTATTATTTAGATGGAGGACACAATCGAACTACTATAGATTCACCTTTTCGTAGTGATATCGACTTTCAGCTCAACGCCTGCTCTCCTGCTATTGATGCAGGCAATAATAGGGTTCCGAGCCTCGAATTAGACGGATTAGGCAATAGTCGCGTGGTAGGTGGAAAAATTGATGTAGGTGCTTTTGAGTTTCAGGGGATACCCCTAAACATGTATACCGTCAATGCTGGCTTATGGAATGATCCTACAACTTGGTCCTGCGGCCGACTTCCACTCCTCTCCGATCCCGTTCAGGTCAAACATATTGTAACCTTGCCTGATAATTATCAAGCCCAGGTGCTTCAGATTAGCTATGATACTGACCGGCAGTTAATAATAGGATCTGGGAGTTCAATAAAGTTTGGTAATCAATAAAGCTTTGGCTCCATCAGGATTGCCCATCGCCATATTGCCGTCACGGGTAGGCGTGTTAACCGGGACTGGTACGGATGGCTGCTTACACTGATCAAGCGACAGAACAAGTAGGAGGGCAAAGCCAAATCGTAAAAATTTTACCATATCACTTCAAAGGTGTAATCAAACCCAGTAGCTGCCCTAGTTGAATGACCAAGGCGCTAACAGAGGCAAAATCAGCAGCTAACTCTGTTAAAGCTTTAAAGGCATATTTCGGTGCTTTCCCGTCCGCTACCCCATCTTCAACTTCCTGAAGACATTCAGCTAATTCATGCTTCTCTTGGGAGCTTATAGAGCTGTCGTTGGAAAGTTCTTCCCTGATCCGCTCAAAGGTCTGCTGAAGGCTTCCCGTATTTTGAGTGATATTGGTATTTGAGGACTGATTGATCAGATTAGCATTAGGGCTATTGACGATAGTGTTGTTGTAAGTGTTGCTGATTACCGAATGGCCCTTATGTGTAAAAGAGTCTCCTTCGACAAACTCAATTCCTTCGCTTTTTATATCGACTAAAGCGCTATCTCGGGTGGGATAGAATTTGACGAAGCCAGCATCCGCAAGTCTTCGCCCTAATATGTGCGCGTCATCAAGCGTTACATCTACTCCCTTTTCTTTTAATAATTGGACTACTTCACCGCCTTGGCCCGGTTTTTCATAAAGGGATTTAAGAATCAAATCAAGTTTCTCTATCTGTTTCATTAGTGTCACCGGAAATCTATATAAAAGATGGTGTATGCAAATAAAAAGCCACTCACAAGTTTTATCTCATAAGTGGCTGATTATTATGTGACCCCGGACAGGTTCGAACTGTCGACCCATTGATTAAGAGTCAATTGCTCTACCAGCTGAGCTACGGAGTCTTTGAATGAGCTAACCAATCATTTTGAAAATAAGTGTCTGTAAAGAAGAAAATTGAAGCAGGATTCGAGCTTACATCCATCGACTCCTCAAAGTAATTGTTAGACAGCTAACATCAAGCTAGCTCGCCGGAATAATCCGAATCTCCATTTATATCTGAGTACTGGAAGGAAGCGGTTGAGTAAAGTGCTATTTCGCAATAGATTTGGCCATATCCCTCATAAGGGTTCTCAGCTCCTTGATCTGAGCCCTCAACTCTTTATTAATTTGCTTCTGTTCCTGTGTGGCTTTCTCCTGCTGAATGCTATACAGAGTCAACTCTTCTACTTTCTCCAGCAACGTGGCATTCATTTTGACTAAATCCACGCCCTTACTGGCTACCTCCTCGGCAGCGGGTACATTCGGCAGATGCCCATTTTGTTGGATGTAGGTTTCGACGGCCGGAAGCGATCGAAGCGAATAGGTTGGAGTGAACACCTTATCACTCCACTCCGAAGCGCTGTTAATTCGTAACTGATACCTAGCCTTGACAACTTCCCCTGTTTCGCTGACCGTCAGGAATTGGTCAGTGGTTCGATTGGTGGTACTATTATCGGTTAGGTTCGATAATGTTAAACCGCTGGTATTTGGTGATTCGCTGACGATTTGTAAGCGGTTTGTTGGGGCTGATGTACCAATACCAACGTTAACCTGGTCCCCTAAGATGAGTGCATTGCTGGCGGTTACCCGACTGTTGGCTCCAATGGCTATGGCGTTTTGTAAACCATCTTCAGCTTGGCTATTGTAGCCCATCAGTACATTGTCGTCGCTGGTGGTGATGGCCGTACCGGAATTGGGGCCGATGATGATGTTATTACTGCCAGTGGTATTAGAATAGCCTGCCTGGTAACCAAGGAAGGTATTGGTAGCGCCAGTAGTATTATTATTGCCTGCCTGATAACCTACGAATGTATTAAACCCAGCAGTGGTATTATTAGAACCCGCCCTAAGACCCAGAAAGGTGTTTGATACCCCAGTCTTGTTGGCTTGTCCAGCCTGAGCACCTAAGAACGTATTATAATAGCCCTCTGTATTGGCAAATCCTGCCTGATAACCAAGGAAGGTGTTATAATAACCGTTGGTGTTATTGAAACCAGCAGCTCCTCCAAGAAAGGCGTTATAAAAGCCTGTGGTGTTGAATGTACCCGCAGCCATACCCAGGAACGTATTGTATTCACCAGTGCTGTTGAAATTACCCGTTTGAAAGCCTATAAATGTGTTCGAACTCCCCCTCGTATTGTTATACCCGGCCTTATTGCCCATAAATGTATTGTAGCCACCCTCTGTATTGGAGTAACCTGTTTCAAAACCGATGAAAGTATTCGAATAACCTGTCGTATTCTTATAGCCCGCCGAAGCCCCTACATAGGTATTTACAAATCCTCCTGTATTATTAACACCAGCATTAGAACCCAAGAAGGTATTTAGTGAGCCAGAATTGTTGGTATAGCCCGCAGCCGTACCCAAGAATGTATTTGAGGATCCACCTGTATTTTGATTGCCTGCTGAAAAGCCGACGAAGGTGTTAGAGTTGCCTGTTGCATTAGAAGTACCAGCCGTAGCGCCTAAAAACGTATTTTGCTCACCAAAGGTATTGGCAGTACCCGTCTGATAGCCCAGGAACGCATTGAGACTGCCGCTCATTGAGGCATTACCTGCTTCAGGACCAACTAATGTATTCCCTGCGCCAGGCGTAATTGATAAGGGTGTAGTAGCTACGTAGTTGGGCTGAGCTACTACATGTAGCGATATAATAAGGGCAAAGAGGAAGATAAAAAGTTGTTTCATGGTGGAAGTTTTAGGTGTAAAACTACTTACTATACAGCTCTACGTTTGTTGACTTATCAGAATACACTTCAGTGATTTGAAGTTTCTTGCCAACTTCATTAAAGGTTATGTATTCATCATCTGGCGTATCTCGCCATCGGCCATCAATATTTGCCCAGATAGCTCTATTGCCATCGATTTTTACTTTGTAGGTGAATCGCTGACTATCGCTTGGACGAACATAAGAGACAATGTAGAGGTCTTCTGATTTTTCTACAGAAATGATACTGGCAGGCTGCAACATAACTGTAGCCATTGTAAACTTGGCTACGGCTGCTTTGGTAAAGTGCTTTAGCTGGACAGGAGGAGTGTCAGGCATTTTGTTAACCTCTGCCATTAAACTAGAATCCTCTTGGCTGATTGAAGAATTCTGAACTGCTTCCTCACTTTTTTCTTCAGAGGAGCAACTAAAAAAAAGTATTAACAAGAAAAGATTGAAGTGGCATCTCATGTGGTTACGGAAAGTTGGGGTGGTAATACCCGAAGAAACAACTGGATCAAGTCTAAAAGTTGTGGAGTAACTTGGATTAAGCATATAACTGAGTGAGCCGATA